>NZ_JBXAQU010000023.1:0-141110 GCF_058807535.1 Bradyrhizobium sp. GW821-FHT12B03 | reverse complement strand
GAGGGCGACCTGTCCGCACACGGTTCTCCATCGCAACCTCCTTCGCTGGGTGTTGCGACGAGTGATTGAATCCGCCCAGTATTCCAGAGACAGTAGTGATTGAACCGAGAGGCCGCGGCGTACTGGATGCCCTGGTCAAGCCGGGGCATGACAGCGGGGGGTGGAAGGAGTTTTGGCCGACAACCCCAGTCCGCGATGATGCCATTCTGCACCTGTTTTGCCCGACGGGTCAAGATAATTTCGGATAAATCGTAAGTCATTGTTTTCGCATGCCCCGGCTACTGTGCATGGGGTTGTTTTTGCGCTTTTTGTTCCGGCCGCGCGTCCTGCGGCCGATCGCACGCGGTCTTCACATCCGCGTGCAGAAAAATTCCATCTTCATTCGCTCGGCGGGTTGAAAGATTAATCATGCGCACTGCCACGCGTGCAGTGCTCGCATCGCTATTTTCCCTGGCGTCTCGACACTCTTCCCGCTCCGCACCATCATTCGTGAAGCGCGAATGAATGACGGCCGCATGCGGCCGGGAGTGTGGAATGCAGCGTCGTGACTTTCTGAGACTCTCCGTTGGAACGGCAGCCGCGGCTGCGTTCGCCTCCCGCGCCGACGCGCAAGGAGCGTCACAAGGCGCGGTGAAGGAAATTCGTATCGGCTACCAGAAGAACGGCGTGCTGGTCATCACGCGCCAGCAGGCCGCCCTGGAAAGACATTTCGCCCCGCAAGGCATCGAGGTGAAATGGGTCGAGTTCTCCTCGGGTCCCCCGATGATGGAGGCGATGAATGTCGGCAGCGTCGATTACGGCGCGGTCGGCGATTCCCCGCCGGTGTTCGCCCAGGCCGCGGGCGCCGCGATCGTCTATGCCGCCGGCCAGCCGATCACCAACGGCCAGGGCATTCTGGTGCCGAAGGATTCGCCGATCCGCTCGATCGCCGAGCTGAAAGGCAAGCGCATCGGCTTCACCAAGGGCTCCAGCGCCCACAACATCGTGGTGCAGACGCTGGAGAAGGCGGGCCTCACCTATGCCGACATCACCCCGGTCTATCTGACGCCGCCGGATGCCGGCCCGGCCTTCGCCAACGGCAGCATCGAGGCCTGGGCGATCTGGGATCCGTATTTCGCGATCGGAGAGACCCGGCAGAACGGCCGCATCCTGATCAACGCGCGCGAGGTCACCAAGACCAATTCCTTCTACATCGCCAACCGCGACTTCGCCCGGAATCACGGCGCCGTCCTGCAGCAGATCGTCGACGTCACGACCGCGACCGCCAAATGGGCTGAGCAGCATCGCGACGAGGTCGCCAAGTCGCTGGCGGCGGTGACAGGCATTCCGCTCGACATCCAGACCATCGCGGCCAACCGCTCGTCCTTCGTGGTCGGCCCCGTCACCGACGACATCGTCGCGACCCAGCAGGGCGTCGCCGACCGCTTCCACAAGCTCGGCCTGATCCCGAAGCCGATCGTCATCCGCGACATCGTCTGGCGCAACCCGACGGCCTGATCGTGCCCACCAGCCTTCCCGATTCAAGAGGTGTGAACATGAGACGCATCGTTCAACGCGTGATCGCGGCCATCGTCATGTCGGTCGGCATCGTCGCGGCCGCCGTCGGCACGACCTACGGCTAGTCATCGGAGCCCATCCATGAGCAAGAGCAACATTCTCTGGTTCCTGCCGACCCACGGCGACGGACGTTATCTCGGCACCGGCATCGGCGGCCGTGAGGTCAACGTCAACTATCTGCGCCAGGTCGCGCAGGCGGCCGACCAACTCGGCTATTTCGGCGTGCTGCTGCCGACCGGGCGGTCCTGCGAGGATTCCTGGATCGTCGCTTCCAGCGTGGCGCCGTTCACCGAGCGGCTGCGCTATCTCGTGGCGGTCAGGCCCGGCCTGCAATCGCCGAGCGTGGCCGCGCGCATGACGGCGACGCTCGACCGCGTCACCAATGGCCGGCTCCTGATCAACGTCGTCACCGGCGGCGATCCCGTCGAGAACAAGGGCGACGGCATCTTCCTCGGCCATGACGAGCGCTACGAGGTCACGCGCGAGTTCCTCAACGTCTATAGCGACCTGCTCGCCGGCAAGACCGTCAATGTCGAGGGCAAGCACATCCGCATCGAGGATGGCAAGCTGCTGTTCCACCCGGTGCAGTCGCCGCGTCCGCCGCTCTATTTCGGCGGCTCGTCGGACGCCGGCATCGATGTCGCCGTCGACACCGTCGACAAATACCTCACCTGGGGCGAGCCGCCGGCGCAGGTCGCCGAGAAGATCGCGAAGGTGAGGGAGGTTGCCGCCGCACGCGGGCGAAAGCTGTCCTTCGGCATCCGGCTTCATGTGATTGTCCGCGAGACCAATGAGGCAGCCTGGCAGGCGGCGGGCGAGCTGATCAAGCATGTCAGCGACGAGACGATCGCGACCGCGCAGAAGAACTTCGCCCGCATGGACTCGGTCGGCCAGCAGCGCATGGCGCAGCTGCACGGCGGCAAGCGCGACCAGCTCGAGATCGCCCCGAATCTCTGGGCCGGCGTCGGCCTCGTGCGCGGCGGCGCCGGCACGGCGCTGGTCGGCGACGCCCAGACCGTCGCGGCGCGCATCAAGGAGTATCAGGACATCGGCATCGATACCTTCATCATGTCGGGCTACCCGCATCTGGAGGAAGCCTATCGCTTCGCCGAACTGGTGTTCCCGCTGCTCTCGCTCGACCACGGCAGCAACGTGACGCGGCTGCATCACAACAGCGGTCCGTTCGGGGAAACCATCGGCAACGACTATCGTCCGCATAAACTGGCATCGCAATCATGAGCCTCATCGACAGTATTTCTCTGCCACGCAGGATCCGCCTGCCGCGCGCAGACGGCCTGGTCCAGTGGATCGTGCCGCTCGCCATCATCGCGATCTGGCAGCTCGCCTGCGTCACCGGCTTCGTGCCGACGCGGGTGTTGCCGGCGCCGAGCGATGTCGCGCTCGCTGGCTGGAAGCTGCTGCTGTCGGGCGAGCTCGTCCGCAACATCTGGGTCTCGTTCTGGCGCGCCTTGATCGGCTTCCTGATCGGCGGCAGCATCGGCTTCGCCTTCGGGCTCGCCAACGGGCTGTCGCAGCTTTCGGCAAAGCTCACCGACACCACGCTGCAGATGGTGCGCAACGTGCCGCATCTGGCGCTGATCCCGCTGGTCATCCTGTGGTTCGGCATCGACGAGAGCGCCAAGCTGTTCCTGGTGGCGTTAGGGGTGTTCTTCCCGATCTATCTCAACACGCTGCACGGCATCCGCACCGTCGATCCGCAGCTGATCGAGATGGGCCGCATCTACGGCATGAGCGACGGCGAATTGTTCCGCCGCGTGATCTTTCCGGGCGCGCTGCCCTCGATCTTCGTCGGCATCCGCTTCGCGCTCGGCATCATGTGGCTGACCCTGATCGTCGCGGAGACCATCGCGGCCTCCTCAGGCCTCGGCTACATGGCGATGCAGGCGCGCGAGTTCATGCTGATCGACGTCGTCGTGCTCTCGATCCTGATCTACGCCCTGCTCGGCAAGCTCGCCGACAGCGCCTCCCGCGTGCTGGAGCGGGCGACACTCTCCTGGCACCCCGCCTTCCAGAAACGTTGAGCAGAAATACTGGGAATCACATGCAGACAGCGCTTCGTACGTCTCTTCCTGAGACCGAGCTCGCCAGCCGTGCCAATTTCGCGCCTCACGCCCGTGTGGTGCGCGAGGAGCGGCAAGAAGAACGCCGAGTGCAGACCAGCGGCCTGCCGCTCAGCATCCGCGGCTTGCGCAAATCCTTCGGCGACAACGAGGTGCTGCGTGGCATCGACCTGCACATCCCCGCCGGCCAGTTCGTGGCCATCGTCGGCAAGAGCGGCTGTGGCAAGAGCACGCTGCTGCGTCTCATCGCCGGCCTGGACAAGATCGATGCCGGCAGCGTCAGCTTCGGTGATGCGGCGGTCAAGCCCGAGGACATCCGCGTGATGTTCCAGGAGCCGCGGCTGCTGCCCTGGGCCCGGGTGCTCGCCAATGTCGAGGTTGGCCTCGGCCGCGATCGTTCATCAAGCGATGCGCCTGCGCGGGCCGAGAAGGCGCTGACCGAGGTTGGCCTTGCCGACAAGCGCGACCAGTGGCCCTCGGTGCTGTCGGGCGGCCAGAAGCAGCGCGTTGCGCTCGGCCGGGCGCTGGTGTCGCGTCCGCGCGTGCTGGCCTTCGACGAGCCGCTCGGCGCGCTGGACGCGCTGACCCGCATTTCGATGCAGCGGCTGCTGGAGCGGGTCTGGCGCGACCAGGGCTTTACCGCGATCCTGGTGACTCATGACGTTGCCGAGGCGGTCGCGCTGGCGGACCGGGTGCTGGTGATCGAGGAGGGCCGGATTGCCCATGACGTCGTGGTTAACGCAGCCCGGCCGCGGGAGCGCGGCTCGGCCGAGCTTGCGGGCCTCGAAGGCTCGATCCTGAGCCACCTTTTGTCGGCGGACGATCGTACCTAAATACAAGGGAACCCCGCATCGGGGACCGTGCCATGAATGTAGTGCCCCGCGATCTCATGACTGAAATCCCCGTTTCGCCCGCCGATTTCCGTGGCGCCATGCGCCACCTCACCGGCGGCGTCAGCGTCATCACCGCCGGGCGGGGCAAGGACATCACCGGCATGACGGTGACCTCGGTCACCTCGCTGTCGGTCGAACCGCCGACCCTGCTGGTCAGCATCAACCGCGATGCCTCGTCCTTCCCGCTGATCCGGCGCCATGGCGCCTTCGGCGTGAACATCCTCAACGCCGACCAGCTCGACATCGCCGAACGCTTTGCCGGCAAGGGTGGGTTGAAGGGCGCCGAACGCTTTGCAGGCAGCCAGTGGGTGACGTCGGTCTCAGGCGTTCCGCTCCTGGTCGGCGCGCTGTCGGCCTTCGACTGCGAGGTCGAGGAGATCGTCGAGCGGCACTCGCACGGCATCGTCATCGGCCGTGTCAGGGACATCAGGAGCTCGACCCGCAACGCCGCGCTGGCCTATTGGCATGGCCAGTATGTGGCGGTCGACCAGGACGAAGACGCGGCAAGGCTCGCCGAGGTCAGCGTTCCCGCGCGCAATCGGCGCGGCGTTTGATCGCCGCCGGCAGACGGCGCGGAAGGCTGGCCTTTTTCCCATCATCGATCTAGAAGCGCCCTGAGCCGTCCCGCCGGGACGGCAACGGAGCGGATCGATGAAGCGCGTCGCGACCTGGGCCTTTTATGCCGTCGGCGCGCTGGCGATCGCCTATCTCGCGCTCTACGCCTACGCGATGTTCAGCGGTCAGCCGATCGTGCCGGGCGACCCCATCCACATCTTCCGGAAGCCCGACGCGCCGAGTTATTCGTGACGACACTCTCTCCGCGTCATGGCCGGGCTTGACCCGGCCATCCACGTGCATCGGCGATTTCGTAGGGACGTGGATGCCCGGGACAAGCCCGGGCATGACGGCGGAGTGTGTGGCGACTACCCCCGCAAAATCGCCAGCGCCAGCGCCTGCGCGCGCGGCACGATGCTGTCGATCTCGAGATATTCCTCCGGCGTGTGCGCGAGCCCGCCGACCGGCCCGAGGCCGCAGACGGTCGGCGTGCCGACCGCGGCGGTGAAACCGGAATCGGCGCAGCCGCCGGAAAACTCGCCCTGGAGCGTGGTGAGGCCGACCTGTCTTGCGGCCGCTTGATAACCCTCGAACAGCGCCTTCGAGGCCTCGCTCTGCACCACCGGCACGAACTCGCCCTTGATCGTCAGCGTCGCGCTGGTGCCCGGCACGTAGGAGGTCGCGACGATGGCCTCGATCGCGGCCATCACCGTGGCGCGGTCCGCCGGATCGACATAGCGCAGATCGATCTGGCCTTCGGCATAGGGCGCCGTCGTGTTGACGGACTGCCCGCCCGAGACGAGGCCGACATTGAGCGTGATGCCCTTGTCGAGATCGGTCAACGCGTGGATCTGGACGATCTTGTGCGCGAGCTCGCCGATCGCGCTGATGCCGGCGGCAAAATTGGCGCCGGAATGCGCGGCCTTGCCGGTGATGGCCAGATGCATGAAGATGCCGCCCTTGCGCCCCGTCACGACGTTGCCGGTCGGGCGGCCCGGCTCGGAATTGAACACCGCGCGCGCGGCGCGTCCCTCGCGCTCGATCACCGGGCGGCAGGAGGGCGAGCCGATCTCCTCGTCCGAGGTGATCAGCACCTTGATCGGATGCGGTGAGCCGCCGAATTTGTGGAAGGCGGTCGCCACGAACACGTTCATGACGAGGCCGGATTTCATGTCGGAGACGCCGGGGCCATAGGCGCGCCCGTCGCGGATCGTGAACGGACGCTTCCCGGCCTCGCCCTTGCCGAACACGGTGTCGCGATGCCCCATCAGCAGCACCGGCTTCTCGTTGCTGCCCGGCTTTGCCACCTCGGCATGGATCGCGTCGCCGAAGGTCGCGTTGGCCTCGCGCCGGAACGGAATGCCGTGCTCGGCAAAGTGCCGCTCGAACCGCGCACCGACCGCATCGACGCCTTCCTTGTCATAGGACCCGGAATCGATGTTCACGACGTCGCGCAACAGATCGATCATCGCCTGCCGCTGCGACGCCAGCCAGTCCGTGATTTGAGATTGAGACATGTTTATCCTCGCGTGGTTCTCAGCGCGGGGTTATAGGGCTTCGCGCGCGTCCGACCTAGTCGCCGGATGCGGTGCGGCCATGCTGCCTCTCCAACGTCGTCCCGGCGAAGGCCGGGACCCATACCGCGTGATCTATCGATTGTGGTCGGTAGGAGTACCGAACGACGACTCTTCGCCAAACTCCTCCCTGGGGTTATGGGTCCCGGCCTTCGCCGGGACGACACCGTATATTTGGCGAGTGGGCTGGCCCTGAAACAAAAATGCCCGGGCCAAGCCCGGGCATTCGCATCCTCTCAATTCTCGCAGAAGCCCTACGCCCCCACCATCGGCATCCGCGGATACTCACCCGGCGTGCCCGCAGGCGTAATCGGAATTCCGCCATCGGCATATTCGTTGAGCTTATTGCGCAGCGTGCGGATCGAGATGCCCAGGATGTTGGCGGCATGGGTCCGGTTGCCGAGGCAGTGCTTCAGCGTCTCCAGGATCAGGTCGCGTTCGACGTCCGCCACCGTGCGGCCGACCAGGGCGCGCGTGACCTGCTCGGCGGCCATGGTCGCATGCGCCACGGCCGGGACCGTCTTGGCGAGGTCGAGGCGGTCGCCGTCGGGCGTGAGGATCGCGTCGGGGCCGATCTCGTCGCCCTGCGCCATCAGCACCGCGCGGTGCATGGTGTTTTCGAGCTCGCGGACGTTGCCCTGCCAGCGGTTGGTGGAGAGCACGCGGCGCGCTTCCGCAGAGATCGGGCGCACCGGCACGCCGTTGGCCTCGGCATATTTCTTCACGAAATGCTGGGCGAGCTCGAGGATGTCGAGGGGACGCTCGCGCAGCGGCGGGATCTTCAGGTTCACGACGTTGAGGCGGAACAGCAGGTCCTCGCGGAACGTGCCTTCGCGCACGGCGTCCGCCAGATTGCGGTTCGAGGTCGCGATAATGCGGATGTCCACGGGGACAGGCTTGGTGCCGCCGACGCGGTCGATCACGCGCTCCTGGATGGCGCGCAGCAGCTTCGATTGCAGGCGGACGTCCATCTCCGAGATTTCGTCCAGCAGCAGCGTGCCGCCGGTCGCCTCCTCGAACTTGCCGATGCGGCGGGCGATCGCGCCGGTGAAGGCGCCCTTCTCGTGCCCGAACAGCTCGGATTCGAGCAGATGCTCGGGGATCGCGGCGCAGTTGATCGAGATGAACGGGCGCTTGGCGCGGGCCGAGCGGGTGTGGACGTAGCGGGCCAGTACTTCCTTGCCCGTTCCGGATTCGCCGGTGATCATCACCGAGGCGTCGGAGCCTGCGATCTGCTGCGCCAGCTTGACGACCTTCGCCATCGCTTCGTCGCGATAGATCAGTTCGCGGGAATCGTTGGCGACCGCGGCCAGCACCGCGGCGATCAGTTCCGGATCCGGCGGCAGCGGGATGTATTCCTTGGCACCGGCGTGGATCGCGGCGACCGCGGCGCGGGCGTCGTTGGTGATGCCGCAGGCGACGATCGGGGCGTGGATGTGCTCGGCCTCCAGCCGCATCACGAGATCGCGGATATCGAGGGCGACGTCGACCAGCAAGAGGTCGGCGCCCTTGCCACCGCGCAACACGCGCATCGCCTGCTCGTGATCCTCGGCATGGGTCACGGTGGCGCCGTTCTCCATCGCGATCTTGGTGGCGGTGGTGAGCTGGCCCTTCAATGTGCCAACGATGAGAAGCCGCATGTCAGTCTCCTGTCCGTCTGGTCGCGCTGCCGCGCGTCATTCCCTGCAATCGCAAATGATCAGGTACGTTCGGTCTTGATGATTTCGGTCATGGTCACGCCGAGCTTGTCCTCGACCAGGACGACCTCGCCGCGGGCGACCAGCTTGTTGTTGACGTAGATGTCGATGGCCTCGCCGACGCGCCGGTCGAGCTCCAGCACGGTGCCCGGCCCGAGCTTCAGGAGCTCGCCGACGTCCATCTTGGAGCGGCCGAGCACGGCCGAGACCTGCACCGGCACGTCGAACACGGCCTCGAGGTCGGCGGCAGCGCGCGCCGCATATTCGTCCTCGTTGTAGCCGACGTCGGTGCCGGTTGGCGGCAACGGGCCGTTGAGATCGGGCAGCGGGACCTGTCCGTCGGTGTCGCTCATGGCTTAGCTCCCCCTCCGGGACGCGATATAGCGTCCGACCATTTCGTCGATCTTGGCCGCGATGGCGCTGCGCTCGAGCACGACGCCGCCATCGGCCCATTCGATCCGGCAGTCGCCGGTCGCAATCTCCGGCTCGGCCAGGATCACCAGCCGGCCCTCGAAGCCGCTCTGCTTGGCGAGCCGCTCGATCTTCTCGCGGGCGCTGTCGTAGAGCGCGTCGTTGATGCGGACGACGAGATGTGGCGTCGCCACCAGGTGCGAGAAGCAGTCCTTGACCAGCGCCACGATCTCGCCGAGCGGCTCGGCGGCGACCAGATCGGCGCACAGCTTGCGCGCCACGGCGACCGCGACCTCGACCGCCTCGGTCTCCATTTTGGTCTCGATGTTGCCGATGCCCGAGGCGACGCCCCGGATCGCGATGTTGATCTCTTCCATGGCGAGCGCGACGCGGCGCTCGCTCTCGGCCTTGGCCTCGCGCTGGCCGGCGGCAAAGCCGTCCTGATAGGCGCGCGCCTCCGCTTCCGCGACCTTCTGGGCGATTTCGGCCGCAGTCGCGGCCTTCTCGCGCGTCCGGTCCGGCGCGGCGAAGTCGTTGTCGAACAGGAATTTTGCCGGAGCGGCCATCAATACACCAGTTCGTCGTCAGCGCGGTTCTTGGTCAGCATGATCTCGCCCTTGGCGGCGAGGTCCTTGGCGAGGTTGACCAGCAGCGCCTGCGCCTCGTCGACGTCGCGCAGACGCACCGGACCCATCGCCGCCATGTCGTCCTGGAGCATCTTGGCCGCGCGCGAGGACATGTTGCCGAAGAAGAAGTTGCGGACGTCCTCGTTGGCGCTCTTGAGCGCGACGCCGAGCTTGTCCTTGTCGACGTTGCGCATCAGGGTCTGCGCCGAGCCGGAATCCAGCTTCACCAGGTCGTCGAAGGTGAACATCAGCGCCTTGATGCGCTCGGCCGATTCGCGGTTGTCCTCTTCCAGCGAGGTGATGAAGCGGGTTTCGGTCTGGCGGTCGAAATTGTTGAAGATTTCGGCCATCACCTCGTGGGCGTCACGGCGGCGGGTCTGCGACAAATTGGACATGAATTCGGTGCGCAGCGTCTTCTCCACGCTCTCGATCACCTCCTTCTGCACCGCTTCCATCTTCAGCATGCGGTTGACGACGTCGAGCGCGAGGTCCTCGGGGAAGATGCCGAGCACGCGCGCGGCGTGCTCCGGCTTCAGCTTCGACAGCACCACCGCGATGGTCTGCGGATATTCGTTCTTGAGGTAGTTGGCGAGGACCTCTTCCTGCACGTTGGAAAGCTTCTCCCACATGTTGCGGCCGGCAGGGCCGCGGATCTCGTCCATGATGCCGTTGACGCGCTCCGGCGGCAGGTATTGCTGAAGCAGCCGTTCGGTGGCGTCGAAATTGCCCATCAGCGCCCCCGAAGCCGACATGCGCGAGACGAATTCGAGCAGCATGTCCTCGACGGTCTCGACCTCGACGGTGCCGAGCGTCGACATTTCCAGCGAGAGCTGGCGCACCTCGTCGTCGTCGAGCAGGCCCCAGATCTTGCCGCCATATTGCTCGCCCAGCGCCAGCATCAGGATCGCGGCACGCTTCGGTCCGACCAATTGCTCGGCCGGCTTGCCGTCCTTGGCCCGGGTGTTGGCGCGCTGACCGAGCGTGGAGATCACGCTGGTGATGTCGTTGCTGTTGGCGTTTTGCAGGGCTGCGGCCATGTCAGTTCACTTCTCGGATCATTTCGCCGGTTCGCTCAGCCATTGGCGGATGATGGCGACGGTTTCGTTGGGGTTGCGCTCGGCGAGCTCGCCGACGCGATGGACGGACTGGGCGTGGACCTGGCCCTGGATGGTGGCGACGTCGATCGCGCTGGCGGCGCCGCTGGGCAGCAGCGCCTGGCCGGCGGCCGGCGCGGCCTCTTCCGAGGCGGCCGGGCCTGAGAGCACGCCGGAGATGGCGGCGGCGACCTCGTCGGACGCCAGGATGCGCTTGACCAGCGGGCGGATCACCAGGAACAGTACGACCAGGCCGAGCAGCATCATCACGCCGAGCTCGACGAAGTACATGACGTCGTCCTTGGTGAACTGGAGCATGCCGAGGAAGCCGCCAGGCTCGCCGATCGGGGCTGTGGAGGGGGCGTCGGCAAAGCGCAGATTGACGACCTCGACCTGATCGCCGCGCTTCTGGTCGAAGCCGATCGCCGAGCGCACCAGGGTGGCGATGCGGTCGAGCTGCTCCTTGGTGCGGTCCTGGTAGGCCAGCTCGCCCTTCTCGTTCTTGGAATAGATGCCGTCGACCAGCACCGCGACCGAGATGCGGTTGACCCGGCCGGCCTCGGTCACCTCGGTCTTGGTGGTCCGGGAGATCTCGTAATTGTTGGTCTCCTCGGTCTTCTTGCTCTGGTCCTTGGCCGCGACGCCGCTGTTCTGCTGGTTGCCCGGCAGCTCGTTGTTGACCGTGACCTGGCCGTTGTTGTCGGCGGTCATGCTGCTTTCTTCGCGGGTCTGGCTCGAGCGCAGCACGCGGCCCTCGGGGTCGAACTTGTCCGAGGTCTGGGTGATCTTGTTGAAGTCGAAATCGGCGGAGAGCTGGACGCGGGCGCGGCCCGAGCCGACCACCGAGGACACGATGTCCTCGACCTGCTTGCGCATCCGCTTCTCGAAGGTGGTGCGGCGCTCGTCGCCGAGCGCCTGCTCCGGATCAGTCTGGGCACCGTCGGCGAGCAGCTGGCCGGCCTCGTCGACGATCGAGACCCGCTGCGGCTTCAGTCCGTTGACGGCGGAGGCGACGAGGTGGCGGATGGCCCTGATCTGCTGCGCTTCCAGCGCGCCGCGGACCCGCACCACGATCGAGGCCGACGGCTCCGGCGCCTCGCGCGAGAACAGCGGGCGCTCGGGCAGCACGAGGTGGACGCGGGCGGCCTGGATGCGGTCGATGGCGCGGATGGTGCGGGCGAGCTCGCCTTCCAGCGCGCGCAGATGGTTGATGTTCTGGACGAAAGAGGTGGTGCCGAGCGCGTCCGACTTGTCGAACACCTCGTAGCCGACGCCGCCGCCCTTGGGCAGGCCGCCTTCGGCAAGCTTCATCCGCAGCCGCGTCACCTTGTCCTTGGGCACCATGATGATGGTGCCCTCATTGCGCAGCTCGAACTGGATGCCCTGCCGTTCCAGATCCTTGATAATGCTGGAAGAATCTTCGACCGAGAGATCGGTGAAGAGCGTCGTCATCTGCGGCGTGGTAACCCGCATGATGACGAACGCGAAAAAGCCGATGAGCGCGGCGGTGACCGCGATCATCGCCCCGAACCGGGCGGCGCCGATACCTTTTAAAAAGTCCGCAAGACCTTGCAAGCAACCGCCCCGACCAATTCGACCCGCATTCCAGAGCGGGTCGACTGGGCAATTATTGCCTAGGTGATGGTTTCGATATGGTTAACGAAGGTTAAGAGCTGGGACAAAAGTAGCGCCAGGAACGAAGCCAAGAACAAATATGAAAAAAATCGGCCTCGCAGGGCGAGGCCGATTTTCGTCAAAAGCCGCAGATTTCCGGATCGCTTACTGGCGATATTGCTGGATGCGGGTGGTGCGAAGACCCGCCAGACCGTGCTGGTCGATGGAAAACTGCCAGGAGAGGAATTCGTCGACCGTCAGCGTATAACGGCTGCAGGCCTCCTCGAGGGAGAGAAGTCCGCCACGGACGGCGGCGACGACTTCAGCCTTGCGGCGGATGACCCAGCGTTTGGTGCCGGGTGCTGGCAGATCTGCGATCGTCAGCGGACTGCCGTCCGGCCCGATGACGTATTTTACCCTCGGGCGATGGGGTTCTGTCATGGCGTACTCACAAACTCTCAACCACTGAACTCACGCCATAACCCTACGCGCGGCGGCTTAAAAATCCGCTAAGCCTAAGGCTTCAATACAATTCTCGTTGAAACTTGCGGGAACGCGGCCGGCTTGGCGAGCTGGAGACATGATCTCGGCTGGCCAAGCGGGTCTTCGTTAAGACTTTACTAACGAACGAGGGCCTGCGCGCGGCGCCGAAAGGCCCTCAACTGTCGTCCTGGCGAAGGCCAGGACTCATTACCCCAAGGACCAGTTTGGCGAAGACCTGGGGTTACGTCCTCGCACTCATACGACTTTCGGTGGCTATGGGTCCTGGCTCCCGTGCGCAATTGCGCACTAGGCCAGGACGACACCGAATGTGTGGTTCGCGCGCCAGCCTTAATTGCTGCTCGTCGCGATGATGCTCTTCACCTGGCTCAGCGTGTAGCTGGCGCCGTCGATGGTGAGCAGCGGCGGCGACTGGGTCAGGTCGACGGACGAGACCACGCCCTGCACCTGCGCGGCGATGCCGACATTGTTGTTGGCGACATCCTTGCCGGTGGCCGAGATCGTGTACTTGCCGTCGGGCCATTGCGTGCCGTCATTGCCCATGCCGTTCCAGGTGAAGGGAACGTCGGTGCCGGCGCCGGCGGTATATTTGCCGGTGAACACGGTCTGGCCGCTGGCATTGGCGACGGTGATGTCCACGGTCGAATCGGTGGGCACGTTGAGATGCCAGGTGGCCGACGAGTTCGTCATGCTCGCGGTGGTGCCGTCGACCAGCGCGGTCTTGCCGACGAAGCCCAGTGCCTGGGTCGCCTGCGTGGTCTGCTGCAGGGTGACGAGCTGGGCCAGCGAGTCGTTGGTCTTGAGCTGCTGCTCGACGCCGGCGAACTGCACCAGCTGCTGGGTGAACTGGTTGGTGTCGAGCGGATCGAGAGGGTTCTGGTTCTGCAGCTGCGTCGTCAGCAGCGTCAGAAAGGTCTGGAAGTTGCCGGCGAGCGTCGCGCCGGTGGACGAGCCCAGCGAGTTCGAGGACGACGTCGAAGAAGACGTCTGCGTCGTGCCGGAGACGACGGACGGGGCGGTGGCGGCATTCGTGGTGGTCATGATCGAATACTCCTCACACTCTGATGTCGACGCCGCTGCTCGATCCGAGCATGCGGCCGTAGCCGCGCCCGACGGGCGCCGCAGCAACGGTCTCGTCCTCGCTGATGATCAGCCGGCGGGCATTGCCGCCATTGTCGTTGTTCTGGCCGGAGTTCTGCCCCGACGAATTCTGGTCGCGCAGGCTGAAGGAGAGCCCGTTGCTGCCGGTCTTGAGGCCGGCATCGTCGAGCGCGCGCTGCAATTGCGGCGCGTCCTGCCGCAGCATCTGCAGCGTCTCCGGCTTCTCGACGGTGAGATGCGAGGTGACCTGGCCGTTGCGGTCGACATTGATGCGGACGTCGATGCGGCCGAGATCGATCGGATCGAGGCTGATGTCGAAGCGCGTCTTGCCGGCGCGCGCGGCGGCGGCGATCTCGATCGGCACCGCGTTGATCGGCACGGCCGTCGAGGTGGCGGCGGTCGCGGTGAGCGTCGCGGTCGAAGCGGTCGCGGCCGACGTCGTATTGGTCAGCGGCGCCTGCACGGCGGAGGCGGCCTGCGCGCCGGTATCGGTCGCGGGCACGTTGGCCTGCGCATTGGCATGGGCGTGCGTGACCGGTGCGGCCGGCGTTGCGTCGGCGGCGCGGTCGGAGGAACCGGCCTTCGCGTCGGTCGCGCCGGCATCGTCCTGCGGCTTGGCGGCTTGCGGATGCGCGGCGGCGCCGGTCGCGCCTCCCGGCGCCTGCGTCGTGGTGGCGGCGGCGGTCTTGCCGGTGTCCTGACCGATATTGGAGACGTCGCTGGCGCCCTGTGCGGTGGCGGCGGCCTTGAACGAGGTCTTTGGCGTGCCCTGATCCACCGCAGCGATCAGTCCGCCATTGGTCTTGGCATCGGTTGCGGTGCCGTCGGTCGCGCCGGTCGCGGCATCGGCCAGCGTCGCCGTGGTGTCGGCATCGACCTTGGCGCCGGCGGCCTTGGCGCTCTTGTCGCCCGGCGTCGCCGTATCGGTCTTGCTGCCGGCGATCTGTGCCGCGGTGGAGGCGCTGGCGGCGATGCCGGCGGCGGCGATCGTCAGCGGCGAGGAGGCGGTATCGCTGGCCTGGTTCGCGGCCGCGTTCGGATCGACGACGGGCACGACCGGCGCGGCCACCACGACGCCGGGATCGGGCAGTGCGGTCAGCGTCGGGTCCACTTGTGCGGCCGCCGCGGCATCGACGGCGGCGGCGAGCCCGTCGCTGCCGTCGGTCTTGTCGGCCTTGGTCGCGTCGGACTTGTCGGCCGATTTGGCGTCGGACGCCTCGGACTTGTCCTTGCTCTTGCCGGTCTTGACCTGATCCTTGGCCGGATCGGTCGTCGCGTCGCTGCTGCTGGCGGGCGCGGACGTGTCGGTGTCGTCGCTCGCCTTGCTCTGCGAGGATTGGTCGGTCGAGGAGGTGTCGCGCGGGCTCCGGTCGGACGCTGAGGACGACGACGTCGAATCGGCCCGGCGCGGCGCGCTGTCCTGCGACGCGGACGAGGCGTTGTTGCTGATCGCCTGGGTGTTGCTGTCGACCAGCGAGCCGAAGGAGTCGCTGGTGTCTTTCGACGCCTGCGACCGCGCAGTCTTCTGCTGCGCGCTCGGAAGCTGAACGCTGGCAGCTACTTCTGACGTCCGACCGACCACAGGCGACCCCTTGAAAACATCTTCGGCATGGGGGTAGCAAGGAGCGGGCCAGCCCCGCGCATTACAATTTATATAGTTAAATCAATACTTTGATCGGTGAGGCTCGCCGCCGCAGGGCCCTCCGCGACCCCGCCATTTCTGCCGCCCCGGCAAGAATTGCCCTAAGCGGGCCTCCCCCGTGATTGCTTCACCGGAATGCCCCCTATATTAAAGAGATCGCTCTCAGCCGCTTTCGACCGGGCAGTCGCGCCCTGCGGGAACCCAGGTTCCCCGGGACCGCCGAGGCCCCGGCCAAAGGCACATCGCGGATCGCCGAACGCCGCCGTCACAACCGCAAAGCCATGCTCAACAGTCTGGATCTCGAAGGCCGTCCTGAGGACACCAGGGTCGTCGTTGCCATGTCGGGCGGCGTCGATTCCTCGACGACGGCTGCGCTGCTCAAGGCGGAAGGCTACGACGTCGTCGGCATCACGCTCCAGCTCTACGACCATGGCGCGGCGACCCACCGCAAGGGCGCCTGCTGCGCCGGCCAGGACATCCACGACGCCCGCGACGTCGCGGCCAAGCTCGGCATTCCCCATTACGTGCTGGACTACGAGGACCGCTTCCGCGAGTCCGTCATCGACAATTTCGCCGACTCTTACGCGCTCGGTGAAACGCCGGTGCCGTGCATCGAGTGCAACCGCTCGGTCAAGTTCCGCGATCTGCTGAAGACCGCGCGCGAGCTCGGCGCCCAGGCGCTCGCCACCGGCCATTACGTCGCCTCGCGCCGCCTCGACAACGGCTCGCGCGCGCTGGTCTGCGCGGCAGATGCCGATCGCGACCAGAGCTATTTCCTGTTCGCGACCACGCAGGAGCAGCTCGATTACTTACGCTTTCCGCTCGGCGACATGACCAAGCCCGAGACGCGCGAGCTCGCGCGCCGCTTCGGTCTTGCGGTCGCCGACAAGCACGACAGCCAGGACATCTGCTTCGTGCCGACCGGGCGCTACACCGACATCATCACCCGCCTGCGTCCGAACGCGATGGACCCCGGCGACATCGTCGATCTCGACGGCCGCGTGCTTGGCCGGCACAACGGCATCGCCAATTTCACCGTCGGCCAGCGCCGCGGCCTCGGCATCGCCGCCCACGCGCCGCTGTTCGTGGTACGGCTGGATGCCGCGAACCGCCGCGTCGTCGTCGGCCCGCGCGAGGCGCTGAAGATGCACCGCATCAGCTTGCGCGACGTCAACTGGATCGGCGGCGGCGATATCGACAGCGCCATCGGTGCCGGCCTTGAGATGTTCGTGCGCGTGCGCTCGACCCGCAGCCCGCAGCCGGCGTGGCTGCGCGGCGCAGGCGGCCATTACGAGGTCGAGCTCGTCGCCGGCGAAGAGGGCGTCTCGCCGGGCCAGGCCTGTGTGTTCTACGACGCGCCTTTGGGGCAGGCGCGCGTGCTCGGCGGCGGTTTCATCCAGAGCGCCGCGGCGAAGGTCGGCGCCGCGACATCGCGCCCGCTCGCGGAAGCCGTGCGCGGCTGAACATCATGAGATCGGAAGGCACTCTCGCGACGCCGGCAGTGCGCCCCCTCTCCCGCCTGCGGGAGAGGGTAGGGGAGAGGGCTCTCTCGACACGCGATATTTCGCGAGCGGAAAAAACCCTCACCCGGCGCGTTGCGCCGACCTCTCCCGCAAGCGGGAGAGGCGCTGGACCGCGCGCGGAGCAGGCATTGAATCCACCAACACGCATCACACTCTAGAAACGCGTAAGGGCAGGGGGCATGGCAGCAGACATCTCGCGGGCCGGGGTCGAGAAGGCCTATGGCCGCTGGGCGCCGGTCTACGATCTCGTGTTCGGCAAGGTGTTCGACGCCGGACGGCAGTCGACCATCGCGGAGGCCGACCGCATCGGCGGGCGCATCCTCGACGTCGGCGTCGGCACCGGCCTCTCGCTCTCCGATTATTCGCGCACCACGAAGATCTGCGGCGTCGACATCTCCGAGCCGATGCTGCGCAAGGCGCAGGCGCGCGTGCGCGCGATGCGGC
The DNA here is from genome assembly GCF_058807535.1 of Bradyrhizobium sp. GW821-FHT12B03. Classification (NCBI taxonomy): domain Bacteria; kingdom Pseudomonadati; phylum Pseudomonadota; class Alphaproteobacteria; order Hyphomicrobiales; family Nitrobacteraceae; genus Bradyrhizobium; species Bradyrhizobium sp. GW821-FHT12B03. Next base: position 123,797 of record NZ_JBXAQU010000023.1, on the reverse strand, counting down.
TGTCCAATGTCGAGGTGCTCTCGGTGATGGACGCCAAGAACCTCGCCTTCCCCGAAAACTTCTTCGACGCGGTGGTCGCGCAATACGTCATCACCGCCGTGCCCGATCCCGAAGGCACGCTCGACGAGTTCGTGCGCGTCCTGAAGCCGGGCGGCGAGCTGATCCTCGTCAACCACATCGGCGCCGAGAGCGGCCCGCGCAAATTGTTCGAGCTCGCCTTCGCCCCCGTCGCCCGCCGTCTCGGCTGGCGCCCGGAATTCCCGTGGGCCCGCCTCGTCAATTGGGCCGCAAAGCACGGCGGCATCACGCTGGCCGAGCGCCGCCCCATGCCGCCGATGGGGCACTTCTCGCTGATCCGTTACGTCAAATCGTAAGCGCGAACGCTGCAGCCGATGCCCAGCTCTCCCCAGCGGGGAGAGGTCGGATTGCAGCTGGCGATGCGAAGCATCGCCCAGCGCAATCCCTTCGGGAGAGGTGAAGTGAGCCCGTGGCCGGTCCTGATCGAACCCGTTTCGGACTGCGTCTGGACTGCGAATTGATCGCCAAAACCGGGAACAACCGCGCAAGCGGAGACGTTTCCCTCCCATGCGCACGACATCAAAACTCCTCCTTGCGGGCCTTGTGATCGCCGCCTCAGGCGCCGCGATCGCGCAGGCCCCGCCCGCCCCGGCGACGCCGCCGCAAGCGACTGCGCCGCCATCGGCGCAGCATGCGACCAACTGCACGCCGCAGGACCGACCAAACCGCCAGGCCGATGGCACCACCACCGGCCAGTCCCGGGAACCGCTCGGCGACAAGCTGGCCAAATCCGACGGCGTGCTCTGCCCGCCCGCGGGCGTCGACCCCGACATGCACGCCCCGGCCCCCGACACCGGCGGCAACACCCCCGTCATCCCGCCCCCCGGCAGCCCCGGCGGCGACCAGACGGTCCGGCCGAAATAGCCGACTTCCTTCGCCTCTCCCCGCCGGGGAGAGGCCGAAATCCGCGCAAAAGCGCGGATTTCGGGTGAGGGGGACTCTCCGCGAGTCTGGTGCACGAAAACGGGCGTATTCGGCGCCCCAAAAGGCCGGATTTCCCGCCCACTTGTCCCGCCGAAGCCTTGGCGGTGGTGGAAGCTTTAGCGAAGGCGGATTGACAGCCCGCCGCCCCCTTCCTTATATGCCGCGCGTTCGCGAGATCGGCCGTTCAGCCGTTCGCGACCCTGTGGCGGGGTAGCTCAGCTGGTTAGAGCACGGGAATCATAATCCTGGGGTCGGGGGTTCGAGTCCCTCTCCCGCTACCAAGCATTTCAATGACTTATTGCGTTGGCGGTACCAAACAGTTTTCATTGTACCACATTTCGTACCACAAACCGGTCTCAACGCCGAAGGTCGCCGGGTTATTCGCGCCTAGCCGAATCCTTGACCTTAAGCTGCTCCCGAGCGCTACGCGATCGAGGTGCTGGACGGGCGCGTTCCTGACGCGACGGACTTGGCGCGAGCGGGACGAAACCTCGCACGAGGCGTGAGGCCGTTGGGCGCGGCCGCCGGATCTATGGGCACTGCCTTATTTGGGGGGATACCAACGCCGAGACCTGAACGACCCTCTACCCCGGGTAAGCGCGTCTTTTGGATTGCCTGCCTCGAACGTTTTACTACCGCGACGTGCGAGGTATAGTTTTCTCAAGGAGGAGCCTGAGAGCTGCCCGCGAGGAGAGTCTTGCCGCGTAAGATCTTCATCAGCTACCGCATTGCTGATACGCGTCCCACGGCGGGCCGGCTCGCTGACGACTTGCGCCGAGTGTTTGGTGAAGAGGCAGTCTTTCTGGACCACCGAAGCGTTGATCCAAGCGAGCAATGGCCCGTCCGACTGCAGAATGAAGTGGCGGCTGCCGCGGTTCTGCTTGTGCTTATTGGGGACAATTGGCTGGCCGTTTACAATGAGCACCGGCAACGACGTATCGACTTGCCAGACGATTGGGTTCGTCAGGAGATCGCGGCCGGGCTGAGCGGGAACGGAAAAGTCTTACCGCTGCTCGTGAACGATGCCAAACCGATCTCAGCTGCTGCGATCGCGAACCTCCCAGATATCGCGAAACTCGCGACCATCCAAGCGCTGCCATTGCGCGATCTCGACTGGGAGACTGATACTAAAAGGCTCACTGACTGGCTCGAAAAGCAAGGGTTTGAGCGCATTGCAAGTTCGACGCTGGCCAATCCCCGGTTGCTGGTGGTCCTGTATGCTCAGATCATCTCGAGACTGAGGCAGGGTCAACTTCTCAAGGCAGACATCCCCTCGATTGTCGAAGCCTTGGTGAAAGGTGAGGTGGCCGCTTCGGTTCAGGGTGCCATGGCGGTCCTAAGCTTCGGGCGTGGTGCCGAAGTCGAGCTTCCCGAGCCGATCCTAACGAAACTCAGTGGGGCGCTGCGTCTGTCGTTACCGTCGGATCGTAATAATCTTCCGCCAGTGGAATTGACATTCACCGGCCGTGAGCGAGAGGAAAAGGAGATTGTCTCGGTATTGGCGGGGCATCGCTCGGTGGCAATCTCGGCCTTGAAGGGCGGCGTTGGCAAGACAGCATTGGCGGTCAAGGTCGGACACCGGCTCACGCTTCAGTTTCCTGATGCACAATTGCTATTTGATCTGCGCGGTACAAGCGAAGCGCCATCGTCGCCGCGGGCGACGATGGAGACCGTGATTCTCTGCTTCTATTCCGGCACACAGGTTCCCGCGGACGACGAGACTCTTCTCGAGGTCTATCGCGAGCTCCTCCGCCGGAAGAGGGTGTTTCTCATCTTCGACAATGTTCGCGACAGGTCGCAGGTCGAGACGTTGCTTCCTCCCAATCCAAGCGCGGCCATCGTGACTTCGCGTGAGCAGTTGTTCTTATCAGACGCCAAAGGAGTGCCGCTGGAGGACCTGCTGCTGTCTGACGCAATGGCGCTCATGGCGAAGCTCCTAGACCGCGCGCGGTCGCTGTCGGACGGCGACCTTCGCCGGCTGGCTCAAGAACGCTGGTTCTGTCATCCCCTGTCTCTGAGAGTTGCAGCCTCGTTCTTGAAAAAACACAGAGATCACAGCGTATCTGACTATATCGCAAGCGTGGAGCCAGATCGTGCCAGGTTGAAACGGGGGCGCCGGTCAAATGACGATGTCTTGGCGGTCATCGGCCAGAGCGTCGAGCAGTTGCGGAAGGAAGACGAGGCACTTTGCGTAGACTGGCGTGACCTATCGGTGTTTCCGTCCGAGTTCGATGCGGAGGCCGCGGCGGCGATATGGTCCATCGAAGACAGGGGCGCAGCATCTGACCGCCTCTCCCAACTTGAGGAGCGGGGGCTCGTCGAGGTCATTCCGAAAGATCGCTACCGGCTGCATGACCTTGTCCGGGAGGTGGCGGAGCGAGCTTGGTCAAAGACGCGAGCGAAAGCGGTCGCACAGCAGCATGCATTCCACTTTCTCCTCGTCCTGAATCGAGCGAGCAAGCTCTACGAGCAGGGTGGCTCAGCCATGACCGAAGGACTCGCGTTGTTCGATCGTGAGGCCACAAATATCCGATCTGGGCAACGGTGGGCGTCGGAACAGCAACGATCGAAGGCCGCACAGAAATTAGTCACTTTCTATGGAAGTGTTGGCGCAAGCGTTCTGAGTCTCAGGCTTCTCCCGCGCGAGCGGGTTAGGTGGTACGAAGCGGCCCTCAGGGGCGCGCTCAGGCTTGCGGACCTCGGCGAGCAAGGCGCCGCCCTCGGTAATCTGGGACTCGCTCACGCCGAGCTCGGAGAGACGAATGAGGCGATCAAGTGTCACGAGAAGGCACTAGCGATTTCGCGCGAAATGGCTAATCCTCAGGCCGAAGCTCAGGATCTCGGCAATCTCGGGATTGCTGTTTTAAATCTCGGCCGGACCGGCGATGCATTCGACTATCTTAACCAGGCTCGCTTGATCGCCGACAAGATCGGCGATCATCTAGCGCAGGGCTTCGCGTGCAACAATCTCGGTTTCGCTTATGGGTATATTGGCGAACCTCGCCGGGCCATCAATTACTATGAGGAGGCATTGGCGTTCTCGCGCGGCAATCGTCGAAGCGAGGGCAGAATACGGGGTAATCTAGGATCGGCCTACGCTGCCCTCGGTGATGTCCCCAAGGCCCTCAAATATCACAAGCAGGCGTTGGCGATCTCGTGCAAGATGAACGACCGGCAAGCACAGTCGATGGATCTCGACGATCTGGGTAACATGTATGCGCGACTCGGCGAAACCAGTAAGGCGATACGGCTTCACGAGGAAGGATTGGCGCTCGCTCGCGCGATCGATGATCGACGGACGGAGGCACGGAATCTTCGCAGTCTTGGCGCGCTCTACGCCGGTATCGGCGAGACCGCAAAGGCGATCAATCACTATGAGGACGCTTTGAAAATTTTCCAACTAACTGGAAACCTTCGGGCCGAGGGCGACACGCGCCAAATGCTTGGGCTGGAGCTGCTGAACAGTGACCGCATTGCCGCGCGCAAGCAGTTGCAGGAGGCGCTGGCGATTTGTACGAAGATCGACGCCCCTCGTGCAGAGGTCGAAAAGTTGCTTCGCGAGCTGGATCAAGGGGACGCCGGCTGCGACGCATAAACTTACATCTTGATTATTTGCGCGTCCATGCGCAACAATGTTCCTGCGTCACACTTGGCAGGACATTGTGTTTCAAAGGCGCGATGTTATGGGTTTCATAAAATTTACCAAAGGCTCCCTACTCAGCGACAAGGATAGAAAGGCGCTGCAAAAAATCCTCGACGCCGAGAGGAAGAAACTGCTGGCAACACTGAAAGACGTCGATCACAATCTTTCGGTGCTGAAGGGTCCGAAGAAGAAAAAGCAGCAGAAGAAGAAGAAGAAGAAAAAAGCCAAGCGCTAATCCTTGGGTTCTCGCAATTCTCGCAGAAAATACCCATCTGGAATCGGTGCGGTATGTCGGCTCTTGGCCCTCCGCGACGTATGGCTGTCGTCCGTCAACGAGCCGCTGGAGAAGTTCAGAACCGCCCATTTCGATCTTTTTTGGTACTCGGCAACAGAACGTCAGTCCCTCCAAGTTTCAGCATCTTCGTCCGGCCGCTCGGTGGCGTCGCAATAAGACAAGACGCTGACCCATATAGGGAGACGATGAAGAGTGATCGTTCCACGGTTTCTGTTTTTATCGTTCTTGCGATTGCGAATATGAAGCCGTGGCATGCTCCTGACGGTTACGGTCAGGGTCATTGGTCAAAGTGACCGGTCAGGCCGGCTATGCCGGTGGCGAAATGCCCTGCTAAACCTCGTCAGTTCGGCGCAGGCGGCGCCTGCCCTAAAGTCGTTCGCGCCGTCCTTCGAAGCGAGGATACCGAGCCATTCGATCGCCCTTGTCCTCCAACAGTCGAGATCAGATGAGCATTTGGCTTTACGAAATCTGCAAAGACGTGGATCCGGCCCAGGCCTTCGGAACGATGTGCCTGTTTTGCCGGACGCCCCTGCATCGGCATCGAGATGATGAGGACTCGGTCTATTTTTCGGAGTTCTTGAATTATGGAATGTCCGACAACTTCACCACCGAGTCCGAGCAGGTTATCGGGATCTGCCCGGTGTGCGGTTGGTGGAAATACGGTCAGGCGACTTCGATCGGCGGTAGCCCTCCCTCAACCTACGACGTTAGGCAAGGAAGACTGAAATCTCTCGATCTTGCGGATATTCGGACGTCTTTGCATGAGGTTCGAGCGTTTCTCGCGGCGAAGTTCGAGGCCAGGTTCGAAATGCATCCTCGGTTGCTGGAGGATGTCGTTGGGTCGATCTTCAAGGACCATGGATATCGGCCGTTGGTAACGTCTTATTCGGGCGATGGCGGAATCGACGTGATACTCGAGTCCGGTGCGGCGACTGTCGGCGTGCAGGTCAAGCGCTACAAGGACAAGATCGGGGTACATCAGATTCGAGAGCTAACCGGTGCCCTTGTTATCAAAGGTCTTACGAAGGGAATGTTCGTCACGACCTCTGAATTTCAAAAGGGAGCGGCCCGCACCGCCAACGAGAGCGCGGCACGCGGTTATCCGATCGAGTTGATCGACGCGCCTCGTTTATTCGATGCTCTAAAGATTGCTCAGCTCGCCGGCCTGCCGGATTTGATCCACCAAAAGCCTTGGGGCGCGGTCCGCTCGTCCAGCTTCCTCGGATAGGTCCTGGACGAGTTTGGCGGAAGATCGGCGCAATCAAGTCGAGCCTCTCAATAGCGGCAAGAAGGATGCCGTCTCAAACAACCTTCCACTCTTTATTGGGTTCTATCGTGATGGGGGAAGACGATGCGCAAGGATCTGTCTTGGGAACTTCAGCGCCGATACGACGTCGGGGAGCGTGACTTCCAGAACGCCTCGTTCCCTGGACAAAACTTCCATTTGCGACGATTTCCGCAAATCGACTTCAGCTCAGCTGATCTTCGTGATGCCAACTTCCATGCGGCTGATCTAGAGGGCGCCAATTTAGCGAAAGCGAACCTTACACATTGCTCCTTCTATGTTGCTAAGCTCAAAGAGGTCGACCTGAGTAACGCATATCTCGCGCGAGCAAGCCTTCAGCAGGCGAACTTGAGCGGCGCGAATCTTAGGAATGCCGTTCTGGAGCAAGCGGATCTTAGAAAGGCCGATCTGAAGGGAGCTGATCTAAGGGGAGCCCGGCTGACGGGCGCAAAGCTGCGAGATGCGGACCTGACCGAAGCTCTGATAAATCACGAGGACATTAGAAGCGAAAGCTTACTTGGGTCGATAAGCAGATCGCTCAAAGTCAACGGCTACCGCGCTCCTCAGTCAGTGGCCGAGCTCGTTGAACGTTACGCGCGTGGGGAGCGCTTTTTCCCCGACTTGAGAATGGCTGGTGCAGATCTCAGCGGCATCGTGTTGGCTCATTGCACCCTGGACGGAGCAGACTTCCACGACGCCGTATTGACGCATACCGACCTCGATGGGTGCGATTTGCGGGACGTCAATCTTGATCATGTTGATCTAAGAAAAGCGCAGCTGCGCGGTGCAGACCTGAGCGGGAGCACTTTGCAATGCGCCACTATCGCGTGGGAAGAACTGATGCTTACAGATCTAACCAGCGCGAACGACAAAGGCCTGAAAGTCATCGGCTACATTGCGCCGGCCACCGTCGAAGAACTCAACGAAAGGTACGCGCGCGGCGAGCGATACTTCTCGGGAACAAATTTGCCAAATGCTGATTTGGCCGCGCTTTCCAAGCGTCAAGCTGACCTTCGCCGTATCAAGTTGGACGGCGCTGACCTCCGAGGAGCCAACTTATCACGTGTCGATTTTACCGAGGCTAGTTTGATGTCTTCAGATCTTCGCGGAGCGAATTGCGCATCCGCGGATTTTGAAAAAGCTCACCTATTGGGTGCCAAGTTGGACGGAGCCAATTTTGCAGATTCCTATCTTCAGCGGACTCGGTTTCGCGTGGAGGACATTAGAATGGTGGGCCTGTTAGGCGCGACCGCCGAATTGGCAGACGTCGTCGGTTACTCAGCCCCCACTACTCGCGAAGAGCTTGAGCAACGGTATGTCGTGGGCGAACGCTACTTTTGCAATATGAAGCTGGACAGGCAGGATCTTGCCGGGATCGATCTCGAGAACACACAGCTTCGGGGATGCAGCTTTCGATCGGCGGATCTGACAAGTGCCAAATTTAACGGCGCCGATCTAAATTCCGTCGACCTAACCGCGGCCTGTTGCGAAGGAGCGGAGTTCAAGCATGCCAACTTAACCGACGCCAAACTGGAAGATGTCAATTTCGTAGGCGCATCCCTTGCTTCGGCCATAAGCTCCGGCGCCAATTTCAGTCACGCCGATTTGAGAGACAGCGACCTCACGAATGTGGTCCTGCAACGAGCAAATATCGAGACTGCAATGCTCCATGGTGCGTTGATGGACGCGGTAGCTTTGAAAAAGCAGGGCGTCCGTTTTGGAGAGACCTTCGCGTTGGATCTTCAGAACCGTGAGATTCCACTCTATGTCCTTATCATAGGTCGGAAAATGGATGGCGTCGAAGGACTGTACAACCATCTAGCCGCGTCCCCGCGCGTGAGACACGTATCCGCCGCTTCCAGTTTCCATCATGCATGGGACGAAATTCGCGCGGGCCAATGTAACACCATCATTGTGGACCCGACTGTAGACGGACGCGACGTTACCGAACGATCTATTTTTTCGGTTCGTGAGGAAGCTCCTGATATCGTCTTCGCGCTGATTCAGAGTCCGAAGGTTCTCGGATCGCTCAGGGGGCGATTGCAGCACTACTTCGTTCTTGACAATGACGTAAGTTCCGAAAATTTTCCTGCAAAGCTGGAAGATACGCTTGCTCAATGTGAGCGCTGGCTCCGACTGCAGTTGTCGAAGCGTCACCTTCGAGGATCTCTATTCGAGTACGACGTCGCGCTCTCGTTTGCCGGCGAGGATCGTGGCCTCGCGGACCAGTTGGCGAAAATTCTCAGATCGGAGGGAGTCCGGGTATTTTACGACGATTTCGAGAAGGCCGACCTCTGGGGAAAGAATCTCTACAGCCATCTGCACGATGTATATGAGAGAAAGGCCCGTTACTGCGTGATGTTTGCTTCGAAAGCGTACGCAAACAAGGTTTGGACATCACACGAAAGAGAAGCGGCTCAGGAGCGGGCGCTCGTCGATAGGAGTGAATATATCCTACCGATCCGCATTGATAATACCAAGATCCCTAGACTGCCGAGTACCGTGGCTTACGTGCCCATTCAAGAAGGGATTCCTGCCATTGCGACTCTGCTTTTGCGTAAGCTCGAGTCGGTTTTGGGCAGGAGAAGGTAGTCCTTTAGGAGCACCGATATTCGCGAAGGATCAAAGCAGAAGTAGATTAGATTCGGCGTGCTGTTATGCCTCGCTTGCGGCGGGGCTATGCGCGAGCTTTCGCCGCGTGCGAAAGTAGTGCTTGGCATTCTTCAGTTGCGAGAAGCAGGCCCTCATATGTCCGCTTACTAAACTGAAGCAGAAAACGCAGTTCTTCGTCGGAATAGCGGTTCCAGCCCTCATACATTGCATCTCGCGGTCGGGCTCGATCTTGATCTGCTTGGGGGCGGGATAGTGGAAGCTCTCCTTGCGGCCGCGCTTGTGGAATGTCGGCCACTTCGGGAAGTCTTCCGGATCTGCCTTGATGCCGCGCATCGCGAGTTCCCGCCGTCTCTTTAGACGCCCGAAGTAGTTGTCGAAAGCGGCGTGGACGTCGTAGACGGCTTGCTGCAGCGGGTGGTGCGGCACCTCGTACAAGAAGTCGAACGCCTCCTTGAGCGCGGTCAGTTCCTTGATCTAATCGAACTTCGACAGGCCCTTTCGACGACGGAGGTACTCGTTCTTCTGCTCCAGGCAGAGATTGTAGACCAGCCGGCGGCATCCGATCGTTCGCCGGAAGAGCTCTTCCTGGGCGGCGGATCCCGGAACACCGTAACCGTATCGACAAGATCTCGGATGGCTTCTTCGGCCTCTGCGTCGCCGGCTGTGACACTTCTCCCCAATGCGTCTTCAAGCCGATTGAGTTGCTCCTCATCCCGGTTCAGGACAACCGGATGCAGCGCGGCTGTCTTTGGAGCAGTTGGTTCGTTCTGCAGCTCTTGAGATATCCGCTTTCGTTCGGCATCCAGGGTGGTCGAACGCGGTCCGAGAATGGAAGGATAGCCATGCCCTTTTGCGATCGCATCCACCAGTCGTTCGATTTCTCTGTTCATTGGCCATGCTGCTGTTCAAGGCGCTGGGCCCCCGCGCGCCCTCCCGCCGCCGCGACGGCGAGGAACCTTCCGACCGAAAGGCAAAATGAAGGCTCTTTCGCTCAACGCAGCAACGAGCGTGTGCAGGAGCAAGCTTTCCGCATGGCTCCGCACAGCCGCTGTCTTACGCCGTCGTGCCGTCGATCGAGCGGCGGATCACCCGCTGCACCTCCGCATTCGACAGGAACAGATCGTGGTTGATGATGCCCCAGCCTTCCGCTGACGCATCGACCACGCGCACGCCGAGGCGGGCGATGACGGCTTTCTCGGCGGCGCCGACCCTGGTCATGCCGCCTGCGAGTTGGCCGGATAGCGCGAGTGCGCGATCGTTCGTCGCGGCGATCACGGTGATCTTGCCGGCCAGCGGACCGATGCGCTGGATCGCCGAAGAGAACACGTCCATGTCGATATCGGGCGCGGCAAACACGACGGCGCCGATCTTGCCCGTGACCGTGTCGCCATATCGCGCATAGAGCTGGCGCAGGCTTTCGAGCGTCAGCATGGTTCCCATGCTGTGCGCCACGATGTGGACGCGGCCGGCGCTGGGTGACGACACGAGTGCAGAAAGCACGCGTTCGAAATCGTCGCGGGACCACATCGCGCTGTCGCGGTCATAGGCATAGTCGAACAGTCCTGCCTTGGAGGGCCAGGAGAACGCGATGGTCTGGCCGCGGAACTTGATCGCATCGGAGAGGTGGGCGGCATCCAGCACCGCCGTCTCGAATGTCTGCTTGAAGCCGTGCACATAGATCAGCACGTCTCCTGCGCCGACTTGCGCGGCGAGATCGCCGGTGTTGGCCGACACCGGTTCGAGTCGATCAAGCCGCCAATCGCCAAGTCCGACCGAGGCGAGAGACAGGCGGCTCTCGTCCGGGGCCACCAGCTTGGCCCGTGCGAGCGTCATGGTCGCCCGCTCCGGCCCGAACCAGGGTTTGGTGCGACCTCCGTTCACAGGCTTGCGCGTGGTCGCGACAAGCAACGTAGGATCGGCGGACAGCGACGATGCGTCGAAGCGCGCGCCGGTCGCGCCTAAGCCGGCGCATCCGCCGAGCGCAAGCGCACTCCCCGCCGACGCAAGTCCGCCAAGGAAGGCGCGGCGCGAATTAGAATGACGCGAGTCGCGTTGCAGAGGACGTCGGTTAATCACATGGAACCTTTGGGAACTTTGCCCACCGTAACGCGCCCCGTCTAGCTCCCTGAATGACAATGGGGGCGAGAAGACGGCGAAGCAGCTGCGCGGTCGGCCACACGGGCTCGAGACCGATCCGTCGTTCAGGGCCTGCGTATCTTGATGAGATAACTTGGCGATACGCGGTGCCGGCGAGCCACCGAACGGATCTCAGGACGGGAATTGGCCGAATGGCTCAAGATGATGGAGAACAGCACGGCCGGCGCCGGCGAGCAGAACAGCGCAATGGCCAGCTACAGCTTCGTTTGGCTGTGGGAGGAGCTGGGCCTCGGCAAGCTGAGGCGGTGAACGAAACGGCTATGGCAGAGCGACTGATAAAATCGCGAGCTCGCGCATGATCGAAACGCCGCTTCGACTTTGGGGCTCGCCAATCGGCGCAAGGCTCATGACCGAAGAGCAGCGAATGCCAACTGCCCGCCATCAGCGATCTCCGACGTCGCTCACCTCGAAGAGGCTAATCGTCGAATGTCGCAGCGCCGCCATGTAGGTGCGGACCGACGCAGTCTCCTTCCAGCCGCGCCGTTTCAGATAGTCGTCGATCGCGTTCTCGCCGTCGTCGAATTCGCGGGTCAGGAAGTCCTCGAACGCACAGGTCCACACCGTGCTCATGAACAGGTCTTCGCCGATGGTCGAGACGATCTCATCGATATCGAGGCCGGTTTCGTCGCAGGCGGGCAACACATGCTCTTCGAGGACCTCTTCGAAGCAATCGGCCCAGTATTCGCGCGCCGTCCATTTGATCAGGTCTTCAAGGATGTGTTGCCGGCCATGTTCCCGCCCGCGTCGTGATGGTCATTCGTCGTGTCCCTACAAGGCAGTCTATCAAAAAGGCAGTCTATCAAACCTTCGCTCCCGGTTCGATCCGGGACCGGGGCGCCTGCGAGAATTCAACGGTTTTCACACCAGCCTTCGATCTCACCTGCTGGTCAAATTACGTAGCGCGGGCCTGTTTGCAGCGATCGCCGGCATGATCTTGGTGAACGTCGTCACCGCTGCGCCGGCGTGCCGTGACGCTGGCCATGGGGTCGAATTCGATGTCGATCGGGGGCTGTGGCAGCACGAAATCGTCAAGTCGTCTCGTAAGACGCGATCTTCCTGATCTGGGGAGCGAGCACGTCTTCGGCTGTTTCGAGGTCGAAGCGCGTCTGGATGTTCATCCAGAACGCAGCGCCAGTCTTGAAGAACTTGCCGAGCCGCAGCGCGGTATCGGCTGTCACGGGCTTTTCTTCCCGCGCAATGCGCTCGATCCGGGTGCGCGGCACGTTCAGGGCGGCCGCGACCGCGTAGGGCGTCAGCTTGAGCGGAACGAGAAATTCCTCACGCAGGATTTCGCCGGGATGAATCGGCGGAAGTTTTCTTGCCATCTGCGAACTCCTCTATCGGTGGGCCGCGGGCCGCCGGCCCGATTAGTGACAGTCCACGATTTCGACGTCTTCGGGACCCCCATCGGTCCACCTGAACACGATGCGCCATTGATCGTTGATACGGATCGAGTGCCTTCCCGCCAAACCGCCCTTGAGCGCCTCAAGGCGGTTGCCGGGTGGTGATCTCAGGGCATCGAGGAAGTCGGCTGCGTCCATCATGATGAGCTTGCGGCGCGCGACCTTTGCGAGGTCCGCCGGAAAACCCTTCGGGATCGTGCGGTCACGAAGGATCGGCTCGGTGAACTTCCCCCTGAAGCTCTTGATCATGGCTATACGTATCTCATCGAGATACGTATTTCAAGATTTTCGTATCTCAACGAGATACCATTATGCTGCCCCTGTTTGCGTGGAAAGTCCAAGGGGCGGGCTTCAGCCCGTCGAGACAAAACAGCCCAATCCGCCGTCAACCCCTCTCCGCAAAAATATTCCACTTTACCGAAATTCGGATTTGTCGTATGTGTCGCCCATCCCAGCCCACCAAGGGGCGGTCGTACGTCGTTTCGAGCGCGGGCAGGGATTGCGGTGGACGTGGGCGGCGTTAAAGGCGGGCTTGTAGCGTGCAGGGCGAGATGAACCTCGTGAGCATGCCGCGAACCGCGATCGACGGACGGCGCCCAATGTCTTGCGAAGCCTCGGGCTGACAAGCCCTGGGGTGACGCAGGAAAGCCTGCGTACGGCGAAACCGTGTGGTCCTGGCCGTCGTTGCTACGGTCAAGCCTTTGCGAAGGCGTCATCGCGTCAACCGGCGCGGTACCGTGCATTTCGCGGGGGTGACGGAGGCAAGAAGGAACTCGTCTCCGGGGAGAGCGCGGCATAGGCCGTCAGACCATCGCGCAGGGAAGGCCTGGTCTCGGCTGCCCTGTGTCTCCCCTGTGCATTGCGTGTGCATCTGTTCAGCACGGGGGTCTTATGGGTGCCAGCCGGCGCCCGGTCTTCCCTGCGCCCTTTCTTTCGAGAGGGTGTGAAGCGAGGCATAGCTCGGGCCAATCATGCCGCGAGGACGCGAACGCATGTCGATGGCGCTGGCAAAATGACGCAGCGGTGTCGTGCTGCGGTCCGACCCCTGCTTTGACTGGCCTCCCATGCAAGCATGCCGCATCGGCGTCCGCGGTGGTGGCCGTTCTTCCCAAAATCTGCACTATGCGCCCCGCGCCTCCGGAGTTGCTGTCGGACCTTCGGAGGTTTTGGCCTTTTGCTTTTCGGAGTGACGATATGAGCGGTTTGGTGATCTCTGGCGGCCGGGTGGTGGATCCCGCGAGCGGGATGGATGCCATCGGCGACGTGGCGGTGGTGGACGGCAAGATCGTCGCCGTCGGTACCTCGCTCGGCGGCGCCGAGCGGGTGATCGACGCCGCCGGCCTCGTGGTCGCGCCAGGCTTCATCGATTTGCATGCCCATGGCCAGTCGATCCCGGCGGACCGCATGCAGGCGTTCGACGGGGTGACGACGACGCTCGATCTCGAGGCCGGCGTGCTTCCGGTGGGGTCCTGGTATGAGCGCCAGGCCAGGAAGGGCCGCGTGCTGAACTACGGCGCCGCCACCAACTGGGCCTTTGCGCGGATCGGCGCCATGACGGGCTCGAATGCGGAGAGCTCGCTGGAGGCATTCGGCAACGCCATGCGCGATCGCCGCTGGATGGACAATGTCGCGAGCGATGCGGAGGTCGCCGGCGTTCTCGAACGCCTGGCGCGCGGCCTCAACGAGGGCGGCATCGGCATCGGCATTCTGAACGCCTACGCGCCGGGTGCCGGCGTGCAGGAGCTGACCGCGGTCTGCCAGCTTGCGGCAAAGCAGGACGTGCCGACCTTCACCCACGTCGCCTACATGTCGCGCATCGACCCTGAAAGTGCGGCGGAAGCCTATATCCGCCTGATCGGCTATGCCGGCGCCACCGGCGCGCACATGCACATCTGCCATTTCAACTCGTCGAGCAAGACCGACATCGAGCGCTGCCGCGTGCTGGTCGAGAAGGCGCAGGCGCAGGGCCTGCCGATCACGGTCGAGGCCTACCCGTACGGCACCGGTTCGACCGTGCTGGCCGCCGCCTTCTTCAGCGATCCGGAGTTCGTCGAGCGCAACGGCACCGGCTACGACTCGGTGCAGCGCGTGACCGACGGCTACCGCTTCCACGACCGCGAGGAGCTCTTGAAGGCGCAGGCCGAAGAGCCGTCCTCGCTGGTGCTGTGGCACATCCTCGACACCGAGAACAATGCGCATCACCGCGATCTGCTCGACATGTCGGTGCTGTATCCCGGCGGCGCGATCGCCTCCGACGCGATGCCGTGGACGACGTCGGACGGCAAGACCTACACCGGCGACGCCTGGCCGCTGCCCGATGACGCCACCTCGCATCCGCGCTCGGCCGGCTGCTTCACGAAGTTCATCCGCGAATGGGTGCGCGAGCGCAAGACGGTGTCGCTGCTCGAAGGCGTACGCAAATGCGCACTGATCCCCGCGGAGATTTTGTCGCAGAGCACGCCCGCGATGCGCGCCAAGGGCAGGCTCGCGAAGGACGCGGATGCCGACATCGTCGTGTTCGATTATGAGAAGCTCAGCGACCGCGCGACCTTCACGGCGATGAACCGTCCGTCGGAAGGTGTGCGGCATCTGGTCGTCAGCGGCCAGCCGCTGATCAGCGACGGCGTGCTGGACGTGACTGCGCGGCCGGGCAAACCCGTGCGCCGCGCCGTCGTCGAGAGCTGAGCCATGCCGGTCCCCGTTCTCCTGGTCACGGGCTTTCTGGGGGCGGGCAAGACCACGGTCGTCAACCATCTGCTGGCGCATGCGGAGGGGCGACGCATCGCCGCCGTGGTCAACGATTTCGGTGCGATCAACATCGACGCGGAGCTGATCGCGGGCGCCAGCGACGGCGTGGTCAGCCTTGCCAACGGCTGCATCTGCTGCTCGCTCGAAGGCGATCTGCTCCGCACGCTCTCCACGCTGCTGCGGCGCGATCCGAAGCCGGACACCATCGTCATCGAGACCAGCGGCGTCGCCGATCCCTCCGACATCGTGCGCAATCTGATGGACCCGGTGATCCTGCGCGAGGCGCCGCTTGAAACCGTGCTCTGCGTGATGGATGCGGGAGCGCCGCCGTCCGCCTTCGATGATGCGCTGGTGCGCGCGCAGCTGCGCGTCGCCGATATCGTGGCGCTCAGCAAGCTGGACCTGGCGGACGAGGGCGCAGGCTCCCGGATCCGCGAGGCCATCCGCGCGCTGCGCGTTCCTGCCGTGGTGGTCGACGCGCAGCACGGCGAGATTCCTGCCGCGCTGTTGTTTCCCGCGACCATTGATCGCGCGCCCACGCCGCGCGAGGTGGGGCCGCGACGGCCGGCAGAAGAACGCTTCGAGACGCTGAGCTGGACCTCGGACCACCCGATCTCGCTGCCGCGCCTGCAGCAGGCGATCGGCCAGCTGGCGCCAAAGCTCGCGCGCGCCAAGGGCCTGTTCGAGACCGTCGAGCAGCCGGGACGCCAGATGGTATTTCAATTCGCCGGCGGCCGCGCCACGCTGGCGCCGGGCGAAGCGTCGACGCCAGGCGTGCCGCGGGTGCGGATCGTCTTCATCGCCGAGCTCGGCATGCTCTCACGCGCCGAGCTCGACGGGATCATGGAGGCGTGCGTTGCGAGTCGGTGAGATGAGGCGATAGGATGGATTCCAGTCACAGGGGGCAGCCTGGCATGTCGCCCATAATCGCACCCGCAGACGCCGCTTCGCGCCGCGCCGCCAAGCCGACGATCGTCTATCCGGCCAGCACGATGCCCGGGCCCGATCTGGCCGCGCTCGGGCAAGCTCGCCGCACGATGGTCAAGACGCACGAGCTCACCGTACCGCCGCGCGACGCCAGAACATTTCGCGTGGCGCGCGGCCAGTTTGTCCGCATCGTCAGCATCGAGGGTCCTCAGGTCGGCGATCTCAATCTCTGGAATGCGGGGGATCTCTCCGAGCGCTTCTTCAGCGGCAAGACGCGGGCGCTCCATGGCACGCATGTCGGCGTCGGCGACCGGCTCTGGAGCAATATGCCCTACCTTCGGCCGATGGCGACCATCAGTCACGACACGCTCGGCTGGTACGGCTTCGACGAGGACGGCGCCGGCATTCATGATGTCATCGGCACACGCTGCGATCCCTATACCAATCTCCTGTTGAACGGCACGGCTTACGATTTCTGCTGCCATTCCAACCTGTCGCGCGCGCTTGCCGCTGAGCTGAAGATGGAGCCACGCGCGGTCGAGCATCACGTCCACGACGTGCTCAATGTCTTCATGTGCACCGGCTTCACCAGGGACACGCACCAGTATTTCATGAAGGCAAGTCCCGTCCGTCCCGGCGACTTCATCGAGCTCTTCGCGGAGATCGATCTGCTCGGCGCGTTGTCGGCCTGTCCCGGTGGAGACTGTAGCGCAACCCATTCCAGCGATGCTGCGGCCTGCCATCCGCTCAAGATCGAAATCTTTGAGCCGGATCGAACGACACTGAAGGGCTGGAGCTGGCCGTCGCCAAGCGCGTATCACCGCCACCACGGTGGTCATGCAGGAAGCTGAGTCTCACAGGCAGTTTCCCCGGAATGCGGCCATGTCACTCCCCTTCGGGCTCGGCCGGCTTCTCGGTCGCCTCCTCGGCGTGAACCGGCGGAGCGCCGTGCGCGCCGCGCAGCCGGATCATGGTGTCGATCACGTCGACCTCGATCTTCAGCATGTCGAGATCGCGCGTCATCTCGCGCACCTCCTGGCCCTTGCGCGCCAGTTCCTCGGAGACGTCGACCGCCGTCTTGCGCTCGGTGACGTTGCCTTGCGTGTTGACGAACAGCTTTGCGCGCACCCATTCGAGCCGCGCCCGATGGGTGTCGCGCTCGAATTTCTTCTCGGCGTAGCGACGCCGCGCCTCTGCGTAAGCGCCCACCAGCGCGGTTTCCGGCAGGCTCCACAATTGCTCGACCGACATGGTCATGCGGCTCAGGTCCCGGGTTCGGCTCGGCGGAGGCTTGCTCCGCGCCCTATCAGACCCTTCCGGCCGGCAATTCTCAAGGGGGCCCCGGCAACTCGGCGCCCGGCAAGCTCACGCGAACTGCGCGATTCCGTTCCCGACGGACCAGTTTGCCGCGGGGGAATCGAGCACGTTCACGAACACATCCTCGGGCCGGATGCCCGGGTTGTCGCCGAGCAGCTCCGCGATCCGCCGGTACAGCGCCTTCTTCTGTTCCGCGGTGCGCGTCGCGAACACGGTGATCTGGATCAGCACGGCGTCCTCGCCTCGGTTGACGCCATAGGCGTTGCCGCAGCGGAAGTTCGCGGGTTCATGCTCGGTGATGGTCATGAACTCGTCGCCCTCGGGCACGTTCAGCGCCTCGCGCATGGCGCGATAGAGGCCGTCGAGGATCGCCTGCCGGTAGGCGTCCGGCTTTCCGGCGCGCATCGAGACATGGAGGAGCGGCATGAGCTGGTCCCTTTGCATGCGGGCGCGACCGGCCGAGGCGCGTTCATGCGCCGGTCGTTCGACCCATTGACGAAACGGGCTATCAATCCCAATTAGTTTTTGACACGATGTTTAGAAAGCATGTTCTTGACGTCGTGTCAAATATCTCGGGAGGAGTAGAATTTGAGACCGCGCGAGTTCGATCACGACGACGTCCTGCGCATCGCGTTCGACCAGTTCTGGCGCAAGGGCGTCCGCGGCGCCTCGCTGTCGGACATCGCGCGCGACGCCGGTGTGCAGCGCGGCAGCCTCTACAATGCCTTCGGCAGCAAGGAGGCGTTGTTCCTCCAGGCCTATGAGCGCTATGCGGGCGACTATCTCCTCGGCCTGCAAAAGGCGCTCGGCGCGGGCAGCTTGCGAAAGCGCCTCACCGCGTTCTTCGACCTGACCATCACGAATTTCCGCTCGGGCTCACCGCCGCGCGGATGTCCGACCACGCGCGGCCTGATGGAGCTCGGCGCGGCCGAAGGCGAAGGGCTCGACGAGGAGGCGCGGCAGGCCTTTGCGAACCTCATCTCGCGCATCACCGCTCTGGTTCAGGACAATTTGTCCGCGGGCGCGGAACGCGGCGAGTTCAACGGCAATCCGGCGGCCGCAGCGCTGCACATCATCACGGTGACGCGCGGCCTCGCCGTGCTCGAACGGGCCTTCGGCGACGAGGCGCAACTGCGCAAGATCGCCTCCCACACGATCGATCTCGTGCTCGGCAGGAAGGGCGGCTAGGCGCGGATGCGAGAACGACGACCCCGGCGGTTGACGTCGCCGGGGCCGTCTGGAGGTTTCATGGAGAGCATCGAGCACTGCGTCTCCATGGCGATGTCGATACCGCAGGACGGCTCTCGTTGCGAGTAGAACCCATCAAAGCATCAGCAGAAGGCAAGCGCGTTGACGGCCCGCGTCGTCGCAATTTCGTTCTCGTTGCCGACGAACTGGCAGACGGCCGACTCGAGTTCACCAGGCTGCCTGCGGCGCGCGGCTGCCAGCAGCCGCATCAATTCCGCCTCGTCCTTCGACAGGCGCCGGCACGAGGGCGGCATGAAGCACAGCTCGCATGGCCGGCCGCTGCGCAGGATCCTGACGAGCGCCGCAGCCCGCGCGACCAGCAGCGGACTGTCGTTGATGCCGGGCGCCTCGTCGGCAAAGCGATAGGCCGCCTCCCAGCAATCGGACGCGCCGGTCGCATAGGCAGCTCCGATGAAGCGGAACAGCGAAAGCGCGACGCGAGAAAAGTCATCGTAGCTCTCGACGCTCGGACGGATCGCCAGCGCGGCCTGGAGCGGGCAGAGCCGCGACTGGCCGGTCTCCGCGGACGAGGTCGAGCCGCACACATCCTGGATCATGAACGATCTCGTCAATGCAACGTGGGACTTCCCACCAGCCAGCTCTTCATCGCCATCATCCGATCGTGGTCGGGTGACTGGACGTGCCGGTCAGGCAGGATGAGGCCGGCCATGCGGAAGATCGTCGCAAGTCCCCGGACCGGCGCCAGAGCCCAATCCGCGCCGACCGGCGGCAGCCAGCACTCGAACTGCTCGCGCGCGACGTCGTCGCGCTCCTTCTGCGCCGCGGCGATCGCCCGCAGAATTCCGTGCTCGCTCTCCGACATGCGCGGACAGGTGGGGCAGTGCACTTCGATGGCCGTATGCGCCGTGCAGGCAAAGATCTCGATGATCGATTCCAGCGAAGGCACGGCATCGCCGACGCGAAAGTGGTCATACACCTGCTGGATGTCGGCCGCCGTCGGAACGGCGCCTCCGCTGCGTGCCTTTGCCCGAAAACCCCAGACGAAGAGCCGCTCCGCCGCAGTCAGCGCCGGAAGGTCGAGGGGCTTGGCATATGTCGATTGATGCATTGAGGCTCTGGCCTTTCGCTGCGCGCACGCCGCGACTGATACTGACGATCTGTACCGATGGTTCCGCCAGAGCCTCTCGCAAGTCAACGCGTCGAGGGTCGATATCGAGGTCTTCTAGATTTGAAGAGTTCGGATCTCGGATCCGGTCGGCCCCGCAAACCGGCCTGGTCGCACGCGGCATGCCGGCCGCCGGCCCGCGTGATTTTGCGCGGATTTGGAGAACCCGAATGCTTAAAGCTTTGCTAAGGGATGCGGGATAAATTGGCATATCTGTACCGCCAATTCTTGCGAGCTCCGATGATTTTCTCCCGTATCAGTTTCAAGCTGGTCCTGATTGTCGGCATCAGCCTCCTCGGTATGGTCGCGCTGGCGCCGATCGCGCTTTCGACCCTGCGCACGCAGATGGTCACCGACCGGCAGGCCAAGACGCAGCAGATGGTGGATGTCGGCTACGGCATCCTGGCGCATTATCAGAAGCTCGAGAGCGAAGGAAAATTGTCGCGCGAGCAGGCGCAAGCCGCCGCGATAGCGCAAATCAAGAGCCTGCGTTACGACAAGGTCGAGTATTTCTGGATCAACGACATGACCCCCAAGATGGTCATGCACCCGATCAAGCCTGAGCTCGACGGCAAGGATCTCGCCGGAATGAAGGATCCCGCCGGCAACGCGCTGTTCCAGGGTTTCGTTGACGTCGTCAACAAGCAGGGCGCCGGCTTCTACAGTTACCTCTGGCCGAAGCCCGGCTTCGACCAGCCGGTCGGGAAAATCTCCTATGTGAAGGGTTTTGCCCCCTGGGGCTGGATCATCGGCACCGGCATCTATCTCGATGACGTCGATGCGGTGTTCCGCCAGAACGCGACGACGTTCGCGCTGGTGTGTCTCGTCGTGCTCGTGCTGGTGCTCGGTGCCTCCTTCGTGATCGGCCGCAGCGTCACCAAGCCGCTGGCAACGATTACGGCGCTGACCGAGCGCCTTGCCGCCGGCGACAGCGCGTTCGATGTGCCCTACACCGATCGGCGCGACGAGGTCGGCGGGCTTGCCAAGGCGCTCGCCGTGTTCAAGGACAATGCGTCGGCCGTGGACCGGATGCATGCCGAGCAGCAGGAGGCGAAGCAGAGAGCCGACGGCGAGAAGCGCAAGACGATGGCCGATCTCGCCGGCAAATTCGAGGCGAGTGTGCAGGCCGTGGTCCGCGACGTGTTCGACGAGGCACGCGCGATGCAGCAGGCCGCCCAGGGCATGTCGGAGACCGCAAACAAGGCGACCGATCGTGCCAGCTTCGTTGCGACCGCCTGTCAGCAGGCCTCCAGCAACGTGCAGACGGTGGCCTCCGCCGCCGGTCAGCTGTCGTCCTCGATCACCGAGATCAGCCAGCGCGTCGCGCAGGCCGCGACGGTCGCCGACAAGGCCGCCGCCGACGGCCAGCGCACCAACGACACCGTGCAGGGGCTCGCCGCGGCCGCGCACAAGATCGGCGAGGTCATCGACCTCATCAACCAGATCGCCTCGCAGACCAACCTGCTCGCGCTCAATGCCACCATCGAAGCGGCGCGCGCGGGCGAGGCCGGCAAGGGCTTTGCCGTGGTCGCGAGCGAGGTGAAGTCGCTCGCGAGCCAGACCGCAAAGGCGACCGACGAGATCGGCGCGCAGATCAATGCGATCCAGGCCGAGACCAACCAGGTCGTCGGCAACATCGAGAGCATCCGCGCCACCATCATGGAGGTCAACGAGATCTCCTCGTCGATCGCAGCCGCCGTCGAGGAACAGGGTGCCGCGACGCAAGCCATCGCGCACAGCGTGCAGGAGGCGGCGTCCGGCACGGATCAGGTCTCGCAGAACATCTCCGGCGTGACCGACGCGACCGCCGAGACCGGCCAGGCCGCCGGCCTCGTGCTGCAATCCAGCGGCCGGCTGACGCAGAAGCTGCAATCGCTCCAGGACGAGGTCAGCACCTTCGTTGCCGGCGTACGCGCGGCCTAGTATAGCGGCAGGATGCACCAAAACTCCGATCGGCCCGCCCGCATCCTGCTGATCAATCCGAACAGTCTTGAGGCGACCACTGCGATGATGGTCGCCATCGCGACATCGGCCGCCGCTGACGCTGTCGACATCGTCGGCGCCACGGCGACGCGCGCGCCGTCGATGATCGTGTCGGCGGAGGCGCTCGACGCGGCCGCGCCCGAGGTCGAGGAGATCGCGCGCGCGCATCAATATTCCTGCGACGGCATCATCGTCTCCGCGTTCGGCGATCCCGGTCTCGCCGGAATCAGGGCCGCGATGAAGCTGCCTGCGGTGGGCATCGGCGAGTCGTCGATGCTGGAGGCCACCGAAGGAGGCCGCCGCTTCGGCGTGGCAACCACGACGCCGCTATTGGAAGCGAAGATCGACGCATTGCCGGCCGCGTTGGGATTGCGGTCGCGCTACACCGGCACGCGCTTTGCCGCGGGCGACCCGCACGAGCTGATGCGCGACCCGGCGCGGCTGCGCGCGGCTCTCGCCGGCGCGGTCGAGGCCTGCATCACGCAGGACGGGGCGGAAGCTGTCATCATCGGCGGCGGGCCGCTGGGCGAGGCCGCGCGCGCGCTTCAGCCGATGTTCGCTGTCCCCGTCATCGCGCCGATCCCGTCCGCCGTGCGGCGGATCATTCGCCTCGTCACGGCGTAACGCCTGTTTTTTCCGCGCCGCGGCATCGGCCGTGATATGGAAAACTGTTTTCCTTGACATGACCTCTGCCGTGCTCGACGTGTAACGACGTCGAGTGAGGGCACGCGCGCGTGTCCTCACGAAAAGAAAAGCAGCACGGGAACGACGCCATGAGCGCAGGCCTCAACGAGAAGGACTACCTCGCCACCCTGCGCGGGTTGTGGGACAAGGCTTGGCCGAGCGGCCTGCCGCGCTCGCCGAACTATCTGCATGGCGAAGTTCCCCTGACGGAATATCTGCGCGCCTGGGCGCAACGAAGCCCGGAGCGCCCCGCGGTGATCTTCTACGGGCACGTCACCACGTACGCCGATCTCGATCAGCAGAGCGACCGTTTCGCGGCGCTGTTGCAGGCGAAGGGCGTGCGCAAGGGCGATCGCGTCGCCGTTTTCCTGCCGAACTGTCCGCAATTTCACATCGTGTTCTTCGGTATCTTGAAGCTCGGCGCGGTCCATGTCCCCGTCAGCCCGCTGTCGCGTGCGTTCGAGCTGTCCTACGAGCTCAACGACACACAGGCGGAGGTGATTGTGGCGCTGGACCAGCTCATCCCCGTCGTCGAGCAGGTGAGGGGCGAGGTGCAGTTGCGCGAGATCATCGTCACGAGCTTCGCCGATGTCGTGCCGGCATCGCCCGCATTTCCCGCACCCGACTCGATCCGCACGCCGCGCATCGCGGTCGCAGGAGCGACCGATCTGCTGCCGGCGCTTGCCGCGCTACCCGCACCCACGCCGCTGCCGCCGCCCGGCCTCGACGACGTCGCCGCGCTCAACTACACAGGCGGCACCACGGGCATGCCGAAGGGCTGCGTCCACACCCATCGCGACATGGTGTATACGGCCGCCGCCAATTATGGCATCTCGGTCGTGTCGGACGAGAGCAGCGTGTTCCTGTCGTTCTTCCCGGAGTTTTGGATTGCGGGCGAGAATTTGGGCCTGATCTTCCCGCTGTTCTCCGGCGCGACGCTGGTCCTGCTGGCGCGCTGGGATGCGGTCGGCGCGATGGCCGCGATCGACAAGTACAAGGTCACGATCACGGCGATGCCGGTCGACGGCGCGGTCGAGATGATGGACCATCCGCGCTGGAGCGAGTTCGATCTGTCGTCGTTGAAGCAGGTGCGCGTCGTCTCCTTCGTCAAGAAGCTCAACGCCGATTATCGCAGGCGCTGGAAGGATCTCACCGGCACGATCCTGATGGAGGCGGCCTGGGGCATGACGGAGACCCACACTTCCAACACCTTCACATCAGGCTTCCAGGACGACGATTTCGATCTCAACAACCAGCCGATCTTCGTCGGCCTGCCGGTCCCCGGCGCCGAGTTCAAGATCACCGATTTCGAGACCGGCGCGTTGCTGCCGCTCGGCGCGGAAGGCGAGATCCGCGTACGCACGCCGTCGTTGCTCAAGAGCTACTGGAACAAGCCGGAGGCGACCGCAGAGTCTCTTATTGATGGCTGGCTGCGCACCGGCGATATCGGCAACATCGACAAGGACGGCTTTCTGCACTTCCTTGGTCGCCGCAAGGAGATGCTGAAGGTCAAGGGCATGAGCGTGTTTCCGCCGGAGATCGAGGCGCTGCTCGGGCAGCATCCGAAGGTGCTGGGCTCCGGCGTGGTCGGGCGCGACGATCCCGACAAGGGGCAGGTGCCGGTGGCCTATATCCAGCTCAAGCCGGAGGCGATCGGCACGATCTCGGCCGAGAGCCTGCGCGCCTGGTGCGCCGAGCGCATGGCCGTCTATAAGGTTCCGGAGATCCGCATCATCGAAGCCCTGCCCCTCACGGCGACGGGCAAGGTGAAGAAGCAGGACCTCGATCCAAACCTGCCCGCCGCAGTCTGAGTGAGAGCCATCATGTCGTTCAAAAAGCTCCTGATCGCCAATCGCGGCGAGATCGCCATCCGTATCGCACGCGCGGCAGCCGACGCCGGCATTGCGACGGTCGCGATCCATCCCGCGGACGATGCGCTGTCGCTGCATGTGCGCGTTGCCGATGAGGCGGTCGAAATTCCCGGCCGCGGCGCGCGGGCCTATCTCGACATCGAGGCCGTGGTCAAGGCGGCGAAGACGGCCTCCTGCGATGCCGTGCATCCCGGCTACGGCTTTCTGAGCGAGAACGCGGCGTTCGCGAAAGCCTGCGCCGATGCAGGCATCACATTCGTCGGGCCGAAGGTGACGGCGCTCGAGCTGTTCGGCGACAAGGTTGCGGCACGGCAACTGGCAAAACGCTGCGGCGTGCCGATCATCGCCGGCACCAGCGGGCCGTCGAGCCTTGAGGAGATCACGGCGTTCTTCACGTCGCTCGGCAGCAGTGCGGCGATCGTGATCAAGGCGATGGCCGGCGGCGGCGGCCGCGGCATGCGCGTGGTCGAGCATGCGGCCGATCTGGCGGAAGCCTATGCGCGCTGCCAGTCCGAGGCCAAGGCGGCATTCGGCTTCGACGGCGTCTATGCCGAGCGGCTGATCCGGCAGGCGCGCCATATCGAGGTGCAGATCATCGGCGACCGCCATGGCGCGATCTCCCATCTCTGGGAACGTGAATGCACCATCCAGCGCCGGCATCAGAAGCTGGTCGAGGTGGCGCCGAGCCCGTCGCTGAGCGAGCCCTTGCGTGGTCGCATCATCGAGGCGGCGAGGCAGCTTGCGGCGGCCGCGGCTTACGACAATCTCGGCACGTTCGAATTCCTCGTCGATGGCAGCGCCGATGACACTTTCGCGTTCATCGAGGCCAATCCACGGCTCCAGGTCGAGCACACCGTGACGGAGGAGGTGCTCGGCCTCGACCTCGTCCGCGCCCAGCTTGCGGTCGCCGCGGGCAGCTCGCTGGCTTCGCTCGGCCTTGCGCAAGGCGCGATCCCGAAGCCGCGCGGCTATGCCATGCAGCTCCGCGTCAACATGGAGACGCTGGACGAGACGGGCGCGACGCATCCGACCGGCGGCGTTCTTGCCGTGTTCGAGCCGCCGTCGGGGCCCGGCGTCCGGGTCGATAGTTTTGGCTATGCCGGCTACAAGACCAGCGCGGCCTTCGACTCGCTGCTCGCAAAAGTCATCGTGCATACGCCGGGCGAGGCCTGGCACGACGTGGTCGCCAAGGCATCGCGCGCCCTGCGCGAATTCCGGATCGACGGTGTCGTCACCAACATCGCCTTCCTTCAAGCGGTGCTCGCGCATCCCGACTTCAGGACCAACCGCATCGCGACCGATTTCATCGACCGCAACATAGCCAAGCTGGTCGAGGCCGCCGACGGTGCGGCCAAGCCGCTCTATTTTGCGGCGACCGAGCGAAGCGGCGTTCACGGCATCGAGGTGCAAGTCGCGCAGGTCGTGCCCGAAGGTGCCGTGATGGTCGCCGCGCCCTTGCAGGGAACCATCGTCACCATCCAGGTAAGGGAAGGCGAGATCGTGCGCCCCGGCCAGCAGCTCGCCGTGATCGAGTCCATGAAGATGGAGCATCTCGTCATGGCCGAGCAGGGTGGCCGGGTCATGAAGCTCGTCGCCGGCGACGGCGTCACGTTGATGCATGGCGAGCCGATTCTTTATATCGAGCCGCTCGATGTTGCGGCTGATAGCACCGCGGCGGAGGCTGACATCGATCTCGACCACATCCGCCCTGATCTTGCCGAGCTGATCGCGCGCCAGGCCGATACGCTCGATGCGAACCGCCCGGCCTCGGTCGAGCGCCGTCGCAACACCAATCAGCGCACGGCGCGCGAGAACGTCGCGCAGCTCGTCGATGACGGCTCCTTCATGGAGTATGGCAGCCTCGCGATTGCGGCGCAGCGCCGCCGGCGCAAGCTCGACGACCTCATCAAGAATACGCCGGCCGATGGTCTCGTGATG
The DNA here is from genome assembly GCF_058807535.1 of Bradyrhizobium sp. GW821-FHT12B03. Classification (NCBI taxonomy): domain Bacteria; kingdom Pseudomonadati; phylum Pseudomonadota; class Alphaproteobacteria; order Hyphomicrobiales; family Nitrobacteraceae; genus Bradyrhizobium; species Bradyrhizobium sp. GW821-FHT12B03. The sequence continues at coordinate 97,557 of NZ_JBXAQU010000023.1, read as the reverse complement.
GGCGTTGCCACCGTCAATGCGGAGCATTTCGGCGGAGAGGACGCACGCTGCATCGTCGTGGCCTATGACTACACCGTGCTCGCGGGCACGCAGGGCCATATGAACCACAAGAAGATCGACCGCATGCTGACGCTTGCGGAAGACTGGCGCGTGCCGCTGGTGTTCTACGGCGAAGGCGGCGGCGGCCGGCCCGGCGACACCGACCGGCTCGGCATGACCGGTCTCGATGGGCCGTCCTTCGTGCAGTTCGCGAGGCTCTCCGGGCTCGTGCCCGTGATCGGCGTCGTGTCCGGCTATTGCTTCGCCGGCAATGCCGCGATGCTCGGCTGCTGCGACGTCATCATCGCCACCAAGAACGCCTCGATCGGGATGGGCGGCCCCGCGATGATCGAGGGCGGCGGGCTCGGCGTCTACCATCCGGCCGAGGTCGGCCCTGTCTTGTTCCAGTCGCCGAACGGTGTCATCGACATCCTCGTCGAGGACGAGGAGGAGGCCACATCCGTCGCGCAAAAATACCTGTCCTATTTCCAGGGCGCGGTGACGCAGTGGCAGGCCGCCGACCAGCGCCTGCTTCGTCGCGCGATCCCCGAGAACCGCCTGCGCGTCTACGACATCCGCAGCGTCATCGATCTCGTCGCCGACAAGGACAGCGTGCTGGAGCTGCGCCGCGACTACGGCGTCGGCATGATCACCGCGCTGATCCGCATCGAGGGCAAGCCGTTCGGCCTGATCGCCAACAATCCGCGTCATCTTGGCGGCGCGATCGATGCCGATGCCGGCGACAAGGCCGCGCGCTTCCTCCAGCTCTGCGACGCCTTCGACCTGCCGATCGTCTCGCTCTGCGACACGCCCGGCTTCATGGTCGGTCCCGAGGCCGAGAAGACCGCGATCGTGCGCCACGTCTCACGCATGTTCGTGACCGGCGCGAGCCTCACCGTGCCGCTGTTCGGCATTGTGCTGCGCAAGGGTTATGGGCTGGGCGCGCAGTCGATGATCGGCGGCGGCTTCCACGCCTCGTTCTTCACCGCGGCCTGGCCGACCGGCGAGTTCGGCGGCATGGGCCTGGAAGGTTATGTCCGCCTCGGCTTCCGCAAGGAGATGGAGGCGATCGCCGACCCCGAAGAGCGCGAGACCTATTATCGCAACAAGGTCGCCGAGCTCTACGCCAACGGCAAGGCGGTCTCGATCGCCTCGGTGTTCGAGATCGACAACGTCATCGACCCCGCGGAGACGCGGCGCTGGATCATGGCGGGCCTGCGTTCGGTGCCGAAGCCGGCGCCGAGGACGGGGAAGAAGCGGCCGTGTATCGATACGTGGTGAGGGCGGTGCAGCAAAACCAGAGTCGCTTGAGGCAATCCGCGTCCACACCGTCATGCCCGGGCCTGTCCCGGGCATCCACGTTCTTTTCGCGTTCGCGGTAACACGTGGATGGCCGGGACAAGCCCGGCCATGACGACGCGGAAGCAGCGTGCCGGGCGTCTGTTCCCGGTTCCCGATTGACATCCCCGCCTGTGGTGCCAGACTTTGCACAATAATACAGGGTGGAGACGTCCGCGATGGCCAGCCTTTCGGCCTCGAACCATGTCGCCCGTGTCTTGTCCGTCGCCAATCATGTGGCCGACGTCGATGCCTCTTCGCGGATTGCCAACTCCTGGCGGCGCTGCCTGATCAGCCACAAGCTCGACCCCGCCCGCCAGGGCCCGCCGCAGACGCTCACCGAGGCCGAGATCCGGCATGTCGCCGAGCCGATGGAGGAGACGATCCGGCTCGCAACGCCCGAACTCGACGATCTCGCCCGCGTGCTGCGCGATGCCGGCTATTGCGTCAATCTCGCTGACGCCAACGCGACCATGCTGTTCAGCCGGCTGCCGGGCGAAGCCGATGCAAGGATGTTCCTGGACTGGAAGATCTACACCGGCTCGAACTTCGCCGAGACGTTCGAGGGCACCAACGGGCTCGGCACCGCGCTCGCCGAGCAGAAGCCGATCCTGGTGCATCGCGACGAGCATTTTCGTGCGCAATGGCACATGTTCTCCTGCGCCGTGGCGCCGCTGTTCGATCAGGCCGGCCGGCTCGCCGGCGCCGTCAACATCACCTCCTGCCGGGAGGATCTCGAGCGCGCCGCGCATCAGCTTGCACTTTCGGTGACGATGGAGGCGACGCGGCGGATGGAGGGGGCGATCTTCCGCGGCCATTTCCACAACGCCTGGATCGCCACGGTGCCGGGTGACGGCGGCAGCGGCCTGCTCGCCTATGACGACGACCGCCGCATCGTCGGCGCCTGCCGTTCCGCGCGTGCGCTGCTCGGCCTCACCGACGGCATGATCGCATCCGGCATCGATCTGTCGCGCTACGTCAAGTTCGATCATCGCGCCGCGCGCGGTGCTGACGATGTCGTCGAGTTGCGCCGCGCCGATGGCAGTCCGCTCGGCCAGGGGCATGTTGCGCCGCCGCTGCGGACAAGGCCGTCCACGCAGCGTCGTGACGTCCCTGTTGACCGTTTCGATGCCCTGCATCGGCTCGCCGGCCGCGATCCCGGCCTGATCAAAAGCGTGAAGCGTTTGAGAAGCATCGGCGATCACAATCTGCCGGTGTTGCTGCACGGCGAGACCGGCGTCGGCAAGGACGTGTTCGCCCGCGCCATTCACGCCGCGAGCAACCGTGCGCGCAACAGCTACGTCGCGCTGAACTGCGCGGCGATGCCGGAGAGCCTGATCGATGCCGAGCTGTTCGGCTACGAGGCCGGTGCCTTCACCGGCGCGCGGCGCGACGGCTCGAAGGGTCTGATCGTGCAGGCCGACGGCGGCACGCTGTTCCTAGACGAGATCGGCGACATGCCGATCGCGCTGCAGACGCGGCTGTTGCGCGTGCTGGAGAACCGCGAGGTCTGGCCGCTCGGCGCGCTCAAGCCCGTGCCGGTTGATATCCGCCTGATCAGCGCCACCCATCGCGATCTCGGCCGCATGGCCGAAGAGGGCGCCTTCCGCGCCGATCTCTACTTTCGCCTGCGCGGCATGGAGGTGCGTTTGCCGGCCCTGCGTGAACGCGCCGACCGCGACGACATCATTCGCCAGATCGCGCGCGAGGAGGCGCCGGATTGCCGCCTGTCCGATGAGGCCTGGGTGTTGCTCGCGGCCTATCCGTATCCCGGCAACATGCGCCAGCTCCGCCACGTGCTGCGGCTCGCCGGCTGCACGGCGGAGGATGGGGTGATCAGCGATGCCGATCTCGATCTGCCGCCGTTTGGTGGACGTGCCGCGGAGCCCGATCTCGCCGCGGCCGAGCGCGCGACGATCGTCGAGGCGCTGCGCAAGCACGGCGGCCGGGTGACCGAGGCGGCGCGTGCGTTGAAGCTGAGCCGTGCAACGCTGTATCGCAAGATCAAGCAGCTGAAGATCGAGACGGGATTGTCCTAGACGCGGGCCCGGGTATCCTCCTGCTGAAACAAGCTGGTATTCTGCGCGCAGGCCGCATCTTCGGGCGCGATGCGCAACATCCGATTTCCCAATAGCGAGCAAAGGAGAGGATTCGATGGAGGAGATCGAAGTCCTTCTGGCTGTCATCGAAACCGGCAGTCAGACCGCAGCCGCGCGACGGTTGGGACGATCGCTGCAGTCTGTCAATCGGCTCCTTTCCACGCTGGAACGCAGTGTCGGTATTGAGCTGGTGCGACGAACCACCCGGCAGTCGCTGGCGACCGAAGCGGGGCTGGCGTTCTATCGTCGTGTCAAGCCAGCCTATACGGAGATCAGCGAGGCGCGGCTCGAAGCCGCAAATCGACGGGTCGAGCCGTCGGGTCTGTTGAGGATAGCCGCGCCCGTCCTTTTCGGATCGACCTATGTTGTGCCAACCATCGCCGATTTCATGGCGCGCTATCCGCAGATCGAGGCTGATCTGCATGCCTCCGATCGACCCATCGACGTCATCGGAGACGGGTTCGACCTTGCCGTGCGGATAAGGGAGTTGCCGGACTCGTCGCTGAAGGTCCGGCGGCTCGGCGAATTGCGCACCGTCGTTTACGGGGCGCCCGCCTATTTCGTTCGTCACGGTCGTCCGCGTCATCCCAACGATCTGGCCGGCCACCAATGCATCATTCGCAAGTCCGATCACGGCGAGACCGACACATGGCGGTTCCGGATCGGCGGCGACATCAAGATGGTGCAAGTCAGCGGCCGCTTTCGAACGGACCACACGACGGCCCTGCATCGAGCCGCCTGCGATGGCATCGGTGTCGGATATGGCCCTTTCTGGCAGATCCGCGATCTTGTCGACCACGGTGCACTGGAGATCGTGCTGAAGAATTTCGAGGCGCCGCGCATGCCGGTGCAGGCCGTATTTCCACCGAGCGCGATACCGCCGGCCAAGACGCGCCTCTTCGTGGATCTGCTCGCAAAGAGGTTGAAGCGCGAGCGTCTGTGAGGCGCGCGCTTCGCGTGGTTCCGGCAGACACCTCCTCACGACTCTTCCGGTTTGCGGGAATGTCTATCTCGGGGCGCGCCGGTTGTCTGCGAGCGCGCTCGGCGGCAGCTTGGGAGCACGGGCACTTGGCCCGCTTCGGCGCGAAGGATTGTACCATGACTCCCAATCGACGGACTTTATTGCATGCGGGCATTCGTTTCTCGGCAGGTCTGGCGTCTGCGGGCTTTGCCGGACAGTCGTCAGGCCTGTGCGAGGGATCGCCGGCCGGTGCCGTGTCAACCTGTGATGCGGGCAGCCGCGCAGCCGCTGCGAAGGATTTCGGCCATATCATTTGCCGCAGGCCGCGAGCCGTGTTCAAGCCGACAACGCGTGCAGAGATCGCGGACCTGTTGCAATGGGCGAGGCAGCAAGGACTGCCGGTCGCAGCGCGCGGGCAGGGGCATGCAACCTTCGGCCGTGCCATGGCCGAGGACGGCATCGTGATCGATCTGACGGCGATGGCTGCTGTTCATCGGATCGAGCCGGACCGTATTGTGGTCGATGCCGGCGCGACCTGGCAGACGGTTCTGGAAGCGGCCTTGACCGAAGGACTCGTTCCGCCGGTGCTCACCAACTATCTCGGATTGTCTGTCGGCGGCACCCTCGCCGTCGGGGGGATCGGCGGATCATCGTCGCGTCACGGAATGCAGACGGACCACGTCCTGGAACTCGATGTCGTTACCGGCGGGGGGCGACTGGTGACGTGTTCGCCAACAACCAACCCGGATCTGTTCGATGCTGTCCGGGCGGGGCTTGCCCAATGTGCCCTCATCACGAGAACGACGCTTCGCCTGATGCGTGCTCCCGAACGGGTTCGCCGCTATCAACTCTTCTATCCGGATTTGCCTTCGTTGACGGCTGACCAATTGCGTCTGCTGGCTGCGGAACGCTTCGATCAGTTGCAGGGGGCCATCGTGCCCGGCGCCGGCGGCTGGCGATACCTGTTGGAAGGAGGAGTGTTCTACGACGGCGATTCTCTCCCCGACGACAGGGCGCTTCTGCCAGGCCTGTTGGATCACCGCGAGAGCGCCGTCGTCACCGACCTGACCTTTCGCGACGACGCCAATGCGTTTGCAAAGCTCGAGACGGTTCTGAGGTCGAACGGCCAATGGTTCAATCCGCATCCCTGGCTTCTCACCTTTCTGCGCGGCAGCAACGCGATGGAGGTCGTGAGTGAGATCGTAGCCGGGATGAGCAGTGAAGATATCGGCCCATTCGGACGCATGACCTACTATCCCATGGTCTCGGATGCATGCCGCACGCCCCTGGTCCGATTGCCTGATGAAAAGATCGTGTTTCCGTTCAATCTCATCCGGATCCCGGTATCGTCCGACAAGACAAACGCGGAAAGACTGGTTGCGCGAAACCGCGAGCTTTACGAGCGCATTCGCGGCGCAGGCGGTGTCTTGTATCCGGTGAGCGCGTTTCCGATGTCGCCCGGAGATTGGGCGGATCATTTCGGCGCGCGATGGCCGCTGCTGCGCGAAGCCAGGGGATTGCATGACCCCGGCAACCTTCTCACTCCAGGCTATGAGCTGTTCTAGATGGCCGCAGTCCGGCGTAAGGGCAGTCTCGTCAGGAAAAATCGCTCCAGCTCAGATGCCGCGAATCGAGGTCGCCGACTGTCACGGTGCCGCGGATTTCGCGAGGAACGTGGAAGCTGCTGCGCAGATACACCAGCGGCGCGGCTCCGTCGGAATGCGACACGCCACGCACCTCGCCGATGAAGATCGAATGCGTCTTCGTTTCGAACTCCTGCGCCAGTTCGCAGTCGAACGCGGCGACCGCATCGGTCAGCACCGGTGCGCCGGTTGCGCCGCGCGTCCATTGCCCGAAGGCAAAACGGTCGTCGCCATTGACGCCCTTCTGACCGCTGAAGGTCAGCGCCAGCGCCGCGTGATCCTCGTGCAAAAAGTTGATCGCAAACGCGCCTTCCTCGCGGATGCGCGCATGGGCACTGGCGTTGCGGTTGACGCAGACGATCAGCGACGGTGGATTGTCCGACAATGAGCAGGCCGAGGTCACCGTGAGCCCCGTGCGCTTGCCGTGCTCGGCGCCGACCGTCACCAGCGCGACGGCGCCGGCGCATTGGCGCATCGCCTGCTTGAAATTGCTGGCGTCGAAAGGATTGGCGTCCACGCTCACGCGGAAATCTCCGAAACAGGTGCGGATGCGGCACGTTTGCGCCGCATCCGCGTCGGGTCAAGCTGCCTTCTTCGCGGAGCCGAGATGCTTCAGGCGCGGCATCACCTCGTTGCTGAGCAGCGAGAGCGAGTGGTGCCAGGCCTCGGCCTTGTGCTTGTAGTCGAAGCCGAACACCAAAAGCACGCCGAAGCCGCCGACCTCGTCGTAGATCTTCTCGATCTTCTCGGCGACGGTCGCGGGCGAGCCGACGATCCAGTTCCGCTTGGCGCAATATTCGACGGTGACGTCGCTGTCGGGTACGTCGGGTGCGTGCTTCAGATAGTCCTTGAAGCCGAAATGGCCGAGCAGGGGCAGGAAGTACTCGCTCATCATCCGGCCCATCATGTCGCCGGTCGAGAGCTTCCAGGCCTCCGCGTCGGTGTCGGCGACGAACACCTCGCGCACCAGCCGCCAGTCCTGGCGGTTCGGTTTGCGGCCGGTCTTGGCGGCACCGATCTCGACCGAATCCCAATGGCTGCCGACATAGGCCGGATTGAGATTGAGGCTCATCGGGATGAAGCCGCGCTCGCCGGCAAGCTTGAGCGTGTCGGAGTTCTTCGACAGCCCCGCGACGCCGATCGGCGGATGCGGCGCCTGCAACGGCTTGATGTGCGGCTTGAGGAAGTCGAACATCGTGTCTGGCTTGGTCACCGTCCAGAACTTGCCCTTGTAGGTCCAGGGCGCGGGATCGGTCCACATCTTCAGGATGATCTCCAGCGCCTCGCGGGTCATGTCGCGGTTCTGTCCGCTCATGCCGTCGACGTTGAACATCGCCCAGTCGCTCGGCAGGCCGCTCGCCGCGACGCCGAAATTGAGCCGACCCTCGGACAGATGGTCGAGCATGGCGACGCGGTTGGCGAGTTCGGCCGGATGGTGATAGGGCAGCAGGAATCCGCCGGGTCCGATCCGCAACCGCTTGGTCTGCATCAAGGCTTGCGCGATCAGAAGGTCCGGCGTGGGATTGGGTTCCCACGGCGCGGTGTGGTGCTCGCCGACCCAGGCCTCCTGATAGCCGAGCTCGTCGAGCCAGCGCATGACTTGCAGGTCCCAGTCGTGTCCTTCCTTCAGGCCGCACTCCGGCGGGTGCGAAGGCATCGTGAAATAGCCGATTTCCATGGGTGTCCTCTCCACAATTGACGCGTCTTGTTGCGCGGTTCACGGATGTGAGTGCGGACACATGAGCAAGCGATGTGCCAGCGCCTCTCGGCCGTATCCTGGGGAATTGAGACGTTCTGGCGCGCGAATTTCGCCGAAATCGGGGAACTTCGGCCGGAACGGCGTCTCACTGTCGCAAGACACGGTCTCGTTGCTGAAACACGGACTTTGCCCGGATGCGCATCGTCGCTTGCGTGCTCGCGTGATGGTTGCACCCATTGCAGCGCGGGATGTCACGGCGGTTGCTGTTCCCGCCATCGCGCGGAACGGAATGAGCCTTTGAAGCAACACTGTCGACCCGGGTTGCGCCATTCGGCAATACGCGCACAGAGCGCGTCTTGCCAAAGTAGCAATCGTCTGATCTGCTACCGCTCGGTTTGACGCTGCCTTTGGGGGGCGGCTTATGTTTAGATTATTGGTTCTCGTGCTCGCCTTGTGGGTGGGCGGTTGTAGCATTGTGCGTCAGGAGTTGGATAATCGCGGCGGATACGTCGATTATCTGGCGGATAAATATTGGTGGAAGGCCGACTCCAAGAAGATGCGCGCGCTGCGCGCTTACGCGTTGCACGCGGCGATCGCGCGCATCGCGATGATCAGCCCGAAGGGTGCAGTCGAGCGAAACCAGCTTGCATATCAGGTCGGAATCGCGGGCGCCTACGCGCAGCAGCTCGTCAAGTGCGCCTATGATAGCCCGGGCGAGCCGTGTTTCTACTTCGACAGCATCATGGTCGACTACGTCAACGCGCTCTATACGGCTGCCGTTGCCGCGTTGCCGCTTGAGGATGCGCAGAAGCTCATCAGCAACATCACCGGCGGCATCGTGGGCACGGCCGGCGCCGTCGATATTCTTCATGCGCTGATCCAGCTCGGCGCCGACGCGGTGCGCTATGGTACCGTCACGGCGGCATTGTATCGCGACTCCCTCGAGCTCGAAGTGCAGGTCTGGATCAATTCGCCCAACGAGCCCGGCAGCATGGTGGGCCCGCAGGACGTCGCGGAGCTGGCGGCGATCTATGCGACGGGGCGAGATAATATCCCGGCATGGAAGGCCCAGATCGAGGCGCTGCTCGCCAGGGGATTGGAGCCGACGCCGAACCGCCGCTATCTGGCGCGGCTGTTCCAGCTCTTGTCCTACGCGTGCAACCAGATCACGACGGACGAGACGTTCCGGAGCAAGTGTATCGTCAATCCGGGTGTCACTGCGGCCCAATTGGCCGACAATGGGCCGGTTATCGTGCCGTCGTCGAGCGGGGGGGCTCGAAGCTCATCGGGCAGGAAGACCGGCGGGGAGAGCACTGGAGATGTCAAGGTCGATCCGGCAAAGGCAACTGCGATCGCCGAGGCGAAGAAGGATTGGCAAGACAAGCTGGCAGAGGCCGTCAAGGCTGAGAAAAATCGTCTGAAAGTTCAGAGCGAAGTTGACGAATTTGACAAGGCCAAGGAGCCAAACCCGGCGCCGGAGAAGGTCCAGAAGATAGAAGGTCTCAGGGCCCAGCTCGCGACTTTGAAGATGTTGAGCGACAACGCAAAGGCCGAGTCCAAGGCCGCGAAGGACAAGTACGATGCGGCGAAGAAGCCGTAGCTCTGAATATTTGCCTTGAACTGTTGTTTTGAATTTTTGGCTCAACACGCGCCTTTGACGATCAGTTGGGGAGAAGCACAGTGAGCGATGTACAGAATTCCGCGAGCCCACCCCAGGAAGAAGACACGGCCGTTGTGGCTCGAACGGACAGCCCGTTCAGCGCCATCACCCCGCTTGCCGCCGGCTGGTTCAGTGCGGGGCTGATCGTCCTCGCCCTCGCCTGTTTTGCTTTCGTCAACGCGAATACATCGTCGTCCTCGCTCGGCTCGGCGGCGCTTGCCGGCACGGCGATCCTGGCGATCGGGCTCGTCGCGCTCATCGTGCTCTCGCGCGCCGTCGGCATTGTCGCTCCCGCGGCCGCGCTCGGATTGCCTCCAGGATCAATCCGGGCCTTGCTGGCGCTCGGACTTGCGATCGTGTTCGTCTCGGTGGCGTCCTGGGTGCTCGGTGGATTGTTCGATCCCATGGGCCGCGTCATCACGGAGGTCCAGGTCTCCAAGACCGATGTCGACACCTACCGCAAGAATTACCCCGACAAGGACTACATCGTAGGCGAGACCACCGTTCCGGGCGCCCCGGCCGGGTCTTCCGATGTGATCGTGAAGGTCTATTTGAAGAAGGGAATACAGGATCCCGGCCTCCTCGATATGGCAAAGCAGATCCTGACCATTTCGGCGACGGTGCTGGTCACCGTGGTCGGCTTCTACTTCGGCAGCAACTCTTCGTCGGAAGCCCTGAAATCCGCATTGGCCGGGTTCCAGGGCGGAGCGGGTCCGGCGACACCCGAGGCGGTCCTCGGCATCGCGCGTGAGATTGCCGGGACTTCCACCGACGTCGGAAAGAAGATGACGGGGCTCGGTTCCGATCCTATGGGACAGCTCGCGGCGGCAGTGAAGGCTGCGAGCCCCGATGTCCAGACCAGCATGGCAAGACCGCTCGTCGACGCGCAGCAGAACTTCGACAGTCTGAAAGCGGCTCAAGCCGATCTCATCGCCAAGGCCGATCGCGCCAAGGAGGTGGCCGCGACGGTGAAGGCGGATTCCCTGAGTGCTGATCTCATGCAGACCCGGGATCAGCTGGTTGCCCTGCGTACCGGAGTCAGCGAGGCCAGCCGGAAGTTCGAGCAGAGCCTGGCCGCTTTCATCGCCGCTCGGGACGCGATCCTGCAGGGCTCGGCCAAAGGATAGATCAAGGAAAGACACCCTCGGTTACCTCGATCAGGCATGGACGACGCGACATGACAACCGGCATCGTGACGACCGGCAACCTCACGCTTCGAAAGACACCCGATCCGGGCGGGATAGCGATGGGCATCCTGCAAAAGGGTGCGGTATTCGACGCCATCGTCGACGCGCGGGTCAGCAATGTGCGCTGGTGGCTGGTCGCGGCCAAGTTCGACACCGAGACCCGCGTCGGCTGGCTCCAGGCCGAGTTCGTCCAGTTCGACGAGCCGGTGGTGGGCCAGCTCGACTGGAGCAAGACGCCGCAGCTCGGCTCTTCCGGTTTTCACAACTTCCAGGGCGGCCAGAGCTGGAAGTACGATGGCAACGGCGTCTATCTCGAGGACAATCCGGACAAGCCGCGCCGATCGGGCGGCGAGCCGACGACCTGCGCGGCCATTCTGGACATCTACGAACAGCAGATTTTCGATGCCTCGATGAAGCACGGCATCCCGCCGGAGCTGATCGTGATGACGATCGCGACCGAAAGCGGGGCCGATCGCAAGGCGAAGTTCACGGGAGCTCGGACCTTTCGCTGGGAATCGGCGCACACGACTTATAGCGCCGGACCGATGCAGACTCTTGCGACGACGGCGCAAGAGGTCATCACGCTGCTGCAGCTCAACTACAACAAGAACGAAGTTGCGCCGGCCTTCGCGACCAAGCCGGTTCCGACGCCCGACGATCTCAAACTGTATGATGGCGCGATCAACATCGACATCGGCACCGGCGAGATCAAGCTCAACAACAAGCGCCACAGCACCGGCTTCGACCCGATCAAGGTCGCTGCCTGCTACAATGCCGGAAGTCTTCGCCCGACCGACGCGAATCCGTGGAGGCTCTTCACCTTCGGCGACCACCTCAATCGGTCTGCGGAGTGGTTCGGGGATGCTTGCTTCCTGCTGAACAAGCTGCGCGCCGGCGGCCTGCTCGATCCGCAGGTCGCGAGGTCCGACCCGCAGAACGTCGTCAATGACAACGATCCGGACAACTTCCAGATCACCGGCTTGTTGAGTGACGCCGCCGACGAGGAGGTCGCGTACTTCCGCGACGCCGGCGCCGAGGCACAAAAGCTCCAGACGCCCGACGGCTTTTTCAGCGTCCTGGTCCGCTTCCCCAAGGACCTGACCACGCCGGCCGCGCCGCCGGCGCAGCAGGCCGATCTTCCTCCCGTTGCGTTCGCCGATCCGACCGACACCAAGAACTACGTGCTCTGCATCGACCGGATCCGGACCGAGAAGAGGACAGGGATGGGTTATGCCAGGACCGTCGGCTTTTATCAGGCTTATTTCCAGGGCAAGAAGATTCCGGAAATCTCAGGCATGGTCTGCGAGCGCCAGGGGCCGGGCGACAATACGACGGTCGGCCAGACCCAGCATCAGCGCCTCAAGGCGGGCACCTACCGGCTGTTCACGCATGCCGGTGCAAGCGGAAAATACAGCACGCACCACTACACCAGCTCGACCGTTCCCGGTGCTACCGCGCGGCCGTGCTTGCGCGTCGCCGACACGGGTATCCGGGAAGGCGTTCTGATTCATCCGGCCCAGGGATATCTGTGGAGTATCGGTTGCCTCAACCTGACCGCGCCGCTGAGCAACGCGCAGGACAATATCAACTACGCCGAGAGCCGGCGGCGGGTGATCGCGCTGATCGACAACATTTCCAAGACCGTGCCCGATTTTCCGAGTTCGAGTAACCGGGACACCGGGGCCATCCTCTTGATCCGCGATCACGACGCCTGATTTGCGGAGCCCGCGCCCGTCCCAAAGGGTGGTCCCGTCGCCGATCGACGTGCTAATGAGCAGGCGATCGCAAGCGAAGTTCGGGAACATCGATGGATACGGGTGAGGCCGCCTATGTGGCCGTGGATTGGGGCACCAGCAGCTTTCGGCTCTGGCTCGTTGATCGCGCCGGTCGCGTGGTCGGCGAACGCCGCAGCGGCGAGGGCATGACGGTCGCGGCGAAGACCGGCTTTGCGCCAGTTTTGCAATCGCATCTGGACGCTGTCGGCGCCGACCACGCTTTGCCAGTCCTGATCTGCGGCATGGCCGGCGCCAAAACCGGCTGGGTCGAGGCCGGCTATGTCGACACGCCGGCGCCGCTCGCCGCCATTCTGCAGCAGGCCGTGCGCGTGCCGGGCGAGGCGCGCGACATCCGCATCCTGCCCGGTATTGCGCAACGCGACGCGGGCGCGCCGGACGTGATGCGCGGCGAGGAGACGCAATTGCTCGGTGCGCTCGGCCTCGAGGCCGCCGGCGAGGCGCTGGTCTGCATGCCCGGCACGCATTCGAAATGGGTGCGGGTGAAAGACGGCACGGTCGCGCATTTCTCCACCTTCATGACCGGCGAGCTTTTCAGCGTCGTGTCGCGCGAGACGATCCTGTCGCTCGCGGTCGCCGGCGCCGATGACGCCGAGGATGTCGCGAGCTTCAAGACGGCGGTGAAGGCCGCGTTCGAGGCGCCGGCTTTTGCAGCCAATCTCCTGTTCGGTGCGCGATCGCGGCAATTGCTGTTCGGCGGTACGCCGGCTGCGGCGCGCGAGACGCTGTCGGGCACCTTGATCGGTGTCGAGCTGGCGGCTGGTCTCTCCGGCGCGGTGCCGAAAGCCGGCATCACGCTGATTGCCTCGGGGCGGCTCGCGATGCTGTACAGGCTCGCCTTCGACGCGCTGTCGGTGACCGTGAAGCCGATCGATGCGGATGAAGCCGTCCGCCGTGGCCTGTCGATGGCGGCCGCGGCCATCTGGACGAGTTGAGAAGGATTTTTGAGATGAGCGTTCCCTTTCCGCCGATGCAGCGGCCGTTGGTCGCGATCCTCCGTGGCGTAAAGCCTGAGGAGGCCGAGGCCGTCGTCGGCGTGCTGATCGAAGCCGGCATGACCGCGATCGAGATCCCCTTGAACTCGCCCGACCCGTTTCGCTCGATCGCCACCGCCGCGAAGCTTGCGCCGGCCGGCGTGCTGATCGGTGCCGGCACGGTGCTGACCGCCGCGGATGTCGATCGTCTCAATGACGTCGGCGGCAAGCTGATGGTCTCGCCGAATGTCGACACGCAGGTGCTCGCGCGTGCGCATCAGTATGCCATGGTGACGATGCCCGGCGTGTTCTCGCCGACCGAGGCGCTGCTTGCGGCGCGCTCCGGCGCATCGAGCCTGAAATTCTTTCCGGCGAGCGTGCTCGGTGCATCCGGCATCGCCGCGATTCGCGCGGTGCTGCCGGCCGGCGTGATGATTGCGGCCGTCGGCGGCGTCTCCGACCAGAATTTCGCGGAGTATATCAAGGGCGGCGTGACCGCGTTCGGGCTCGGCTCCAGCCTTTACAAGCCCGGCATGAATGCGGCGGATGTCGCAGCTCGCGCAAAGGTGACGATCGCGGCCTACGATCGGGCGATTGCGAAAGACTGACGCGGCAATAAACAAGCCGTGATCACGTCACGGCCGTGCGTTATCCTATCTTTCTGCACAAGCGAGATCAGGAGACCGACATGGCGATCAACAACGTGGCCGATTTGTTCGTGGCAACGCTCGAACAGGCCGGCGTCAAGCGGATCTACGGCATCGTCGGCGACAGCCTGAACGCTTTTACGGAGGCGCTGCGCCGCCGCGGCACCATCGAATGGATTCATGTCCGGCATGAGGAGGTTGCGGCGTTCGCGGCCGCCGGCGAAGCCGAGATGACCGGCAGCCTTGCGGTCTGCGCGGGTTCCTGCGGGCCGGGCAATCTGCATCTGATCAACGGCCTGTTCGACGCGCACCGCAGCCGGGTTCCGGTGCTTGCGATCGCGGCGCAGATCCCCTCGGCCGAAATCGGCGGCGGCTATTTTCAGGAAACCCATCCGCAAAACCTGTTCCGGGAATGTAGCCATTATTGCGAGCTGGTCTCGGATGCGAGCCAGCTTCCTTTCGTGATCGAGAACGCGATCCGCGCGGCCGTGGGCCTGCGCGGTGTTGCCGTCGTCGCGATGCCCGGCGACGTCGCCTTCCGCAGCCCGCCGAAGCGCGCGCTGTCGACGGTGCGCGGGCTCGCGCTGTCGGCGCCGAAGGTTGTGCCGCAAGCCGATGAGCTGAAGGCGCTGGCGGACCTCCTCAACGGGGCCGAGCGTATCACCCTGTTCTGCGGCCGTGGCTGCGCCGGCGCGCATGCGCCGCTGATGCAGCTTGCCGAGGCCTTGAAGAGCCCGATCGTGCACGCGCTCGGCGGCAAGGAGCATGTCGAATACGACAATCCCTACGACGTCGGCATGACCGGCTTTATCGGCTTCTCCTCGGGCTATGCCGCCATGCATGCCTGCGACGCGCTGGTGATGCTGGGGACCGACTTTCCCTACAAGCAGTTCTTCCCGACCGACTGCCAGGTCGCGCAGATCGACATCCGTCCGGAAAATCTGGGACGGCGCTGCAGGATCGATCTCGGCCTCGTCGGCGACGTCAAGCTGACCATCGAGGCGCTTCTGCCGCTGCTCAAGACGAAGACGCAGCGCAAGCATCTCGACGAGGCGATGGCGCATTACAAGAAGGCGCGCGAGGGACTGGATTCGCTGGCCAGGGGCACCCCCGGCAGCAGACCGATCCATCCGCAATATCTGGCAAAGGTCATCAGCGACCACGCCTCCGACGACGCCGTGTTCACCGCCGATGTAGGCACGCCGACGGTGTGGGCCGCGCGCTATCTCCAGATGAACGGCCGCCGCCGGCTGATCGGCTCCTTCGTGCACGGCTCGATGGCCAACGCCATGCCGCAGGCGATCGGCGCGCAGGCCGCCCAGCCCGGCCGCCAGATCATCTCGCTGTCGGGCGACGGCGGCTTCACCATGCTGATGGGCGATCTGATCACGCTGACGCAGATGAAGCTGCCGGTGAAGGTCATCGTCTTCAACAATGGCGTGCTCGGCTTCGTCGCGCTGGAGATGAAGGCGGCCGGTTTCGTCGACACCAATGTCGACCTGCAAAACCCCGATTTCGCCGCGATGGCGCGCGCGATGGGGATCTTTGCGAAGCGCGTCGAGGACCCCGGCGAGCTTCCCGGCGCGGTGAAGGAGATGCTGGTCCATAACGGCCCCGCGCTGCTCGACGTCGTCACCGCCAAGCAGGAGCTGTCGATGCCGCCGACCATCACGACCGAGCAGGTCAAGGGTTTCAGTCTCTGGGTCTTGCGCGCGGTGATGAATGGCCGCGGCGACGAGGTGCTCGATCTCGCGAAGACGAACCTGCTGCCGCGCTGACTTCGCCGACGGTTCGCTTCACCTCTCCCGAAGGGAGAGGTCGGATCGCATTGAAAATGCGATCCGGGTGAGGGGTTACATTCTCACCGTATGCAGCGGCCCCTCACCCGGATTGCTTTGCAATCCCACCTCTCCCCGTTGGGGAGAGGTGGGCACCGTCCGCCTTAGCCGCGCTTCGCCGATGGCACCGGCAGCCGCTCGTGGCGGCGCTGGAAGCGCTGCCAGTGCAGCACGACGCCGATCAGCAGGGCGGGCAGGAAGCCGAGCGCGATCAGCCAGTGCGGCAGCTGCTTCGGCGAGATGAAGGCGATGGCGATGTCGGAGATCAGCCAGAGGGCGGCAAACATCACCGCGAAATCGGTGCGTGGGCAGCGCAGGTAATAGAAGATCGCGGTGATGATGATGGCAGGCCCGATCGCAATGCCGATCATCACCGCCGTCAGCTCCTTGGGCGTCACCGCATCGAGCACCATTGCCGCCAACAGCCAGATGGCGGCGAACATGGCGACGATGTCGATCGGATGCCGCAACCCAATACCTCTCGCGGAGAACGCGCTATCGTTGTGACCCGCCCCCCGGCCGTCAAGTCAAATCGGCCTATTCCTCGTCGTTTCCGGGCGTCGGCCGCAGCATGAAATGGCCGAAGGCGGTGGCGATCGGCTTGTCCGCATCGTCCTGCCAGGCCCGCGCCTCGAAGGCAACGATGCGGCGGCCCTGCTTCACGATCGAGACGTTGGCAAAGGTATCGAGCGCGCGTCCGGAGCGTAGGTAGTTGACAGTGAGTCCGATCGGTTTCGGCGGCGCGGCGGCGCCGAGCTCGCGCGCCACCCCGATGATCGCCGTGGTCTCGAGGAACGCGCCGGTCATGCCGCCATGGATCGCGGGCAGGATCGGATTGCCGACGATCTTCGGCGAGAACGGCATCGTCAGCGTGCCGTCGTCATTGACGCGGATGCCGAGCGCGCGCGCGAACGGGCTGTTCGCGAACGGGCCATCCGGATCCTCCGGCGCTTCCAGGGTCGGGATGCTGCGCGAATCCATCCTGCGGTCGGCGAGCATGTTGGTGCGGTTGGCGCCGATCATGAAACAGGCGGTCGCGGTTGCGACCGGATCGTCCTCGGACTCCTGATAGGCGGTGGAGCGCACGAAGGCGATCGAGCGCGTGGTGCGATAGCAGACCGAATGCGCCTTGATGTCGAGGCCCGGCGTCGCCGGCTTCTGATAGTCGATCCGCAGGTCGAGGGTCGCGATCGCGCGCGTGCCGTCGAGCGCGAGTTGCACCGCCATGCCGCAGCTTTCGTCCAGCATCGCGGTGACGACGCCGCCATGCAGCACCCCGGTCTCGGTGTCGCCGACGAAGACGGGACGGTAGGGCAGGCTGGACCAGGCCTCGGCGGGTGCGAAGCGGTCGAGCTGGAGCCCGCTGATATGGCCGTAGTCGGAACGGCGGCCCTTGATGGCCTCGGCGAGTTCCTCGAACGGGAGCGTGGCAGGAAGGCTGGACGTCGATGAGCTGGACATGACGATGTTCTAGACCAGTGCCGGGCGCCGCGCAAAACCCGAATACGCGTCGCACGGCGGTTGGGCCTCGACAGGGCGGGCCGAAGCGCCGATGGTGGGCGCTTCGTTCGTTCGTTCGACTAGCCGCAAGGAGCGCTCATGGCCGACCCCGAAACGCCCGGCACCAATCAGGGGCCCGTCACCATTTCGAGCTCCAGCTCCGAGCGGGCGCCGATCATCTATTTCGACGGCGCATCCTGCTTCGGCCACCACAACGGCGCGATCCAGATCGAGCTCGCGGCGAACCTCCTGATGCCGGTCGGCGCCGCCGTCAGGGTCGACGTGGTCCAGACCGCGCACTTGCGTTGCAGCGTGGCCGCGGCACTGGCCTTGCGCGAAGCGCTCGACAAGGCGCTGGCGATGTACCAGCAGGGGCAGCAGCAGCCCGTGGAGGTGATCCCGACGGTGAAGAATTGAGATCGCAATTGACAGCCAACCGTCTTTGCGCCAATTTTTGCGCAGGTTGATACGACCTGCCGGTTGCCCCCTCCGTGGAATGGTGAACGTATCGAGCCCTTGATCGGCCCCCTTTGCCCGAGCGACCGGGTCAGCAACGCAACCAACTGACACACCTGGATCGCTCATGCAGAGGACGAACCGATGCGCGATTTTCGCGATGCCAAGGCTATGGCGCAGACGCTGCGCCAAACTCTGACCACCAAGGATGTCACCATCAGTCACAGCGAGAGCCTCGAACTGGTGTCGAGGATGCTCGGCGTTGCCGACTGGAACACGTTGTCGGCGATGCTTCACGCCGAGCGGCGTGACACGGCCGCGCCGATTGCGAAGCTCAAGACGACAACAGCGCTTTATCCCGCCGTTCCGCTCCGCGATCTCGTTCCGTTTCCAAATGCGATATACCCGATGTTTGTGGGCCGGGAGAGTTCCTTCCAGGCCTTGAACCAGGCATTTGAGGGCGCACGCCAGGTCGTGCTGGCGGTCCAGCGGGAGGCGGGCGTCGATGATCCCCGATTTGCCGATGTCTACGAAATCGGCATCGTGGCCCAGCTGCTCGAACTCGAACCGCTCGCCGATGGCACGTTCAGGGTGCTGACGCGAGGACTACGGCGTGTCGAGCTACACAGCTTCGCTACCGAATCGGCCGCCTATTGGGCTGAGGCGGTCGACGTCAGCGAGGGAGTTGCCCGCAATGCAAGGGATCTCATCCGAAGGATCTATCAGCGCTTCCAGGATTACACGGCGGTTCACGGAATTATAGTGCCCGATATCTGGCTGTTCTTCGATCAAACCCGTGATCCCGGGCAGATCGCCGATACCGTCGCGACGCGGATGAGGTTGCCGATCAAGGACAAGTACGAGCTGTTGGCAACACTCGATCCCGTGAAGCGGCTCGAGCGCATCGAGGCACTGCTTGACCTGCCGCAGCGCCCGGTTTCAGCACATTACGCGGCCACGCGACGGAAGGCGCTCAATCACGCCGACCGCCGTCACCATCAATACGCGACGCTTGAGCATTTGCTACTCGCGCTGATCGATGATGCAGAAGCATCCGCCGTGATGCGGGCCTGCGACGCCGATCTCGCCGGCCTGAGGCAGGGACTCGTGCAATATCTCGACGACGATCTCAAACATATCGTGACAGAGGTCGGGAGCGCCGAGCCCACGGCGGCATTCAATCGCGTCGATCAGCGCGCCGCACTCCACGCCCAGGAGATGGGTTACGCTGCCGTGACCGGCGCCAACGCCCTAATTGCCCTGTTTCCGGAAACGCGAAGTCCCGCCGCGCGCCTGCTTGCAGAGCACGGTGTCTCGCGCGGGCGTGTCGACAAGGCGATCGCGCGAGGTGTTGGCAGGGAGACGGGCTAAGCAATCCCTGGCGACAGCTTACGCCTTCGCGACATGCACCTTCGCGGTCTTCCCGCCGTTCCACTTGCCATCGAGCGCGCGCTCGATCTGGGCGGCGAGTTGCAGCAGCAGGCCGTCATTGGCCTGCTTGGCGATCGCCTGGATGCCGAGCGGCAGGCCGTGATCCTGCGCTGCCATCGGCATCGAGATCGCCGGCATGCCGCAGAGATTGGCGAGCGGCGTGAAGGCGAAGAAGCGCCAGAGATTGCCGAACCAGTCGAGCACATCAGGGTTGTCGGAGATGGTGAGATATTCCTTCGTGCCGACCTTGGGGGTCGGCAGCGCGGTGATCGGCGTCAGGATCACGTCCCACTGCTCGAAGAACGCGCCGAAGCCGCGTGACGTCGTGTTGAACACGCCTTGCATCTTCGCACGCTCGGCAAAAGTCGTGTGCCGGCCGGCTTCCCAGATCCTGATGTTCATGGGCTCGATGAGATCTTCCGGCGGCTTTTCCAGTCCGCGCGCGGCGAGCATGTTCGAGATCACCACGGCAAAATTGCTGATGTAGCAGGTGGTCTGCGCCGCGAACGCCGCACGGAAGTCGAGCTCGGGCAGCGCATAGTCGACGTGGTGACCGAGCCCTTCGAGGAAACGGCCGGTCTTCGCCAGCTCGGCGGCGATCTCGGGCGTCGCGGTGTAATCGCCCCATGTGTGCGACAGCGCGATGCGAAGCTTGCCCGGATCGCGCTTGATCATCTCCGAATACGGCTGCGCCGTGGTCCAGAACGGCATGAACTCGCCGGGCGCAGGCCCGCGGGCGTGGTCGACGAAGGCGGCGGTATCGCGCACCGAGCGCGACTGGCAGCCCTGGATCGACACGAGCCCGGTGAGGTCGGACATGTGCGGGGCCAGCGAGAACACGCCACGCGAGACCTTCAGCCCGATATTGCCGTTGACGCCTGCGGGAATGCGGATCGAGCCGCCGCCGTCGGTCGCATGCGCGATCGGCACCACGCCGGCGGCGACCATCGCGGCGCTGCCTGCCGACGAGCCGCAGGTGGTGTAATCGGTGTTCCACGGATTGCGGGTGACATAGACGGCGGGATTGTCGGCCGAGCTGCACACGCCGAACTCCGGCGTCGTGGTGCGCCCGATCAGGTTGAGCCCCGCCTGGCGGAATTTACCGGTCAGGAACGTGTCGGCGGCAGCGCGATTGCCGCGCATCAGCAGCGAGCCCATCTCCTGGAGCCGGCCCTTCATGGTCGGTCCCAGGTCTTTCATCAGGAACGGCAGGCCGGCGAAGGGACCTGCGAGGTTGGCGCCGTCCTTGGCCGGATCGGCGATCACGTCCTCGAACAGCTCGACCACACCCGACAGCGCCGGATTGACCTTGGCGACGGCAGCAGCGGCCTGGCGAGCCAATTCCTTGGGCGTCAGCTCACCCTTGCGGACGCGCGCCGCGAGGCCCACGCCATCGTGCTGCGCCCATTCGTTCCAGCTCATCGGCAAAGTCATGAAGTCAAAATCCCCTTGGGTAGCGGCGTCACCTTTTTCGCAAGGGCGCGCGTGAATCAACTGAGCCGGCGCGAGGGGCAGGGTTGCGCCGGGCGGAGAGGTCGCAAGACCTGGGATGCCGGCCTTATCAATCCGACAGTCGCGCGATCACCGCAACCGGTCCGCCGCCGGCCGGGCCCTGATGCTCGGCGCCGCCGGAGACGTAGACCGCGCCGGTGCCGGCAAGGCCCGCGATCAGGCCGCCGACCGCGGCGCGGGCGTGCCGGGTGGCGCTGATGTCGGTATCTTCGAGCATGGTGTGACGAAAGCCGCGCACGCTGCCGTCAGGCGAGGCCTCCGCCTTGGCGAAGATGTTGACGAGCGCGCGGCCCTTGGTTGCCTGCGGTGCGACGCCAAGCCCGACACTCTGCAGCGCCGACGTCACGGCGGTGGCGTCGATGGCATCGTTCATCACGGCGTGGCCGATCTCGAACTCGCTGGCCGACGATGCCGAATTGCCGAGCACGATGACGACGTTGTGCATCAGCTCGATTCCGGCCGAGGTGGATGCCACTTTCGAGAACAGATCGTAGCGGCGCAGCACGTCCTCGTCGTCGATGTCGGAGCCGATCTCGCCGAGCGCGACTGCAACGCCGAGTGCGGAGGCGCCGCGCGAATAGGCCATCGAGCTGTACGAGCTTGTCGTCGCCGTCTTGTTGCCCCGTGCGCTTGCCGCCTCGACGCGATCGCTGGTGAGCAGCGGGCACTTGATCTGCACGAAATGGACGTCGGCGGGGTCGGTGATGCCGGCATCCGCCATCGCGGCCTTCACGGCCGCGGCCGTCTCCGTGATCTGCGCGACGCGCCCGAGCTCCTCGGGCAGGAAGTCCCGCGTGTGCGTCATGCCGATGCTCAGGCGCTTGCCCGCCAGGCCCGCTGGCTGCCGCTCGACCTCGCGCCGCGTGAACACGGTGATGTGCGGGCTGAGCACGCCTTCGGTGCCGCCGGACATCACGAAGGCGATGCGCTGTTCGACCTGCTCCGGCGACAGCCCGAGCTTTGGCGCCAGCGCCATGCACAACGCGGCGACGGCATATTCCCGGGTGAAGTCGTTGACGCCGCCATTGCCCTCGGTCTTGCCGAGGATCGCCAGGATCTGCTTCGGATCGACCGCGCCCGAGCCGATCATGGCCATGAGGCCGGAGACGTCGCCGGGGCCCTTGGTGGCGATCCTGACGACTCCGACCGATGAGGTACGCATTTCAATCCCCGCTTGTCTCCGCGCGCTCAAGCCGTCCGTGACGATCCAGGCTCATCATCGTCCGATCCGGGAAAGTGCGGAGATTCGCCGCGTCCGCGCACGGTATTCGGCAACGCATTGATCTGGATCAATTACACCGACCGTACTCGTCCGGGTTCCAATGTTCAAGGCGGGTTAAGCCAGCACAAGGGATAGTCCGGCGCGCAGGCGCAGCGCGATTTCAAGGGCATCCATATGCGGAAGAATCTTCCCGTCACCGACAAGGAATACGAGATCGACGATAACGTCTTCATCGTCTCGAAGACCGACGTCAAGGGACGACTGACCTATTTCAATGATGAATTCGTAGCCGCCTCCGGCTTCACCGAGGACGAGCTGAGGATGCAGCCGCACAATATCGTGCGCCATCCCGACATGCCGCCCGAGGCCTTCGAGGATCTCTGGAGCACCATCAAGGAGGGAAAGCCGTGGGCCGGCGCGGTGAAGAACCGCCGCAAGAACGGCGACTATTACTGGGTCATGGCGAGTGCGACGCCGATCTGGGAAGACGGCAAGATCAACGGCTACATGTCGATCCGCTCCAGGCTTCCGGTCGAGCAGCGCCGGGCGGCCGAGCAGATCTATGCCCTGTACCGGGCGGGCAAGGCGCAGGGCTATCGTCTTCAAGCCGGCGTTGCCCGGCGTCGCTCGGTGTTCGACGTCTTCAAGGTCTTCAGCGGCACGCTGAAGGCACGCCTCGCGAGCCTCGTCGCCCTGCAATCGGTCTTCCTGGTCGTCATGGGCCTGGTCGGCCTGATGACGGCCTATGACAGCAACAAGCGGCTGACGACCATTTACGAGGATCGGGCCGTGCCGCTCGCCCAGCTGTTCGAGATCAACGACCGCATGAAGGAAGCGTCCATCATGCTGTATCAGGCCGCCGTCGACGGCCGCGCGGGCAGGCCGGTGGGCGAGGTCGAGAGCAGAATCCGCAAGAATTCCGATGCGATCAACAAGGTATGGGCCGACTACATGGCGACCTACCTGACGCCGGAGGAGCAGCGCGCCGCACAGGCCTTCACCGAAAGGCGCAAGGATTATCGTGACGCCGGCATCGATGCCGGCTTGCCGTTGCTCGCAGCCGGAAAGTTCGACGAGTTGGCGACCCTCCAGGCCGGAAAGACCAGCGAGCTGTTCGCGCGCGCCAAGGTCGAGCTGGACAAGCTGGTCGCGATTCAGATCGACGTGGCGAAGTCCGAGTATGAGGCCGCCGAACGCGGCTATCACCTGATGCTCGGGGTGGCGCTCGGTCTCGTCGTGCTGGCGCTGGTCGTCTGCGCCTGGGTCGGCCTGCGCGCGATGCGGGCGATTACCGTGCCGCTGAAGCAGCTCAACGCGACCATGGACGGCATCGCGCAGGGCAAGTTCCTCAATCGTATCGAGATCGAGAGCGACGACGAGCTCGGCGCCGCGCTGCGCAACGTCCAGGCGATGCAGGCCAAGCTCGGCTTCGAGCTCGTGGAGCGGATCGACCGGGCGAGGCTCGCCGACCAGGAGAAGTTCGCCGCCCTCAACGACATGGCCAATACGGTGGAGCGCGAGACGCTGGTGGCCGTCGACGCGGTGTCGAGCCAGATGGAGAAAATGTCCGAAAACGCCGCGCTCATGAACGAAAGCGCGAACACGGTCGGGTCCAACAGCAGCAACGTCGCCGCGGCGGCCGAGCAGTCGCTCGCCAATGCGCAGACATTGAGCCACGCTGCCTCGCAGTTGAACGGCTCGATCGCCGAGATCGCCAAGCAGATCAGTTCGTCCCGCAAGCTGACGACGGACGCGGTCGAGAGCTCGGCGAAGGCCCAGACGCTGGTCGGAGCGCTGTCGGATGCCGCCAACCGGGTCGGGTCCGTCACCAGCCTGATCAGCGAAATCGCGGAGCAGACCAATCTGCTCGCGCTCAATGCCACGATCGAGGCGGCGCGGGCCGGGGAGGCCGGCCGAGGCTTTGCCGTCGTCGCCTCGGAGGTGAAGTCGCTCGCCGAGCAGACCACCAAGGCGACCAGCGAGATCGCGCAGCAGATCAGCGAGATCCAGAACGTGACGCGCGATTCCGCCGACTCCATCGCCGCAATCGGCGAGGTGATCCGGGGCGTCGATGCCGTTTCCGCCGAGATATCGCTGTCCATGGACAAGCAGAGCCAGATGACCGCAGAGATCTCGCGCACCGTGGCGGAGTCCTCGGAGGCCGCGCGTGAAGTGGCCTCGCAGATCGTGGGCGTCTCCAGCGAGGCGGTGGAAACGGGGCGCAGGGCGGCGGAGATTTCGCAGGGATCGCACGACATCGCCAGCAAGGTGAATGATCTGCGGGAAACGCTGGTGCGCGTCGTCCGGACCTCGACGTCCGAGGTCAACCGCAGAATTGCCGCGCGTGCGCCCATTGACCGCAGCGGCACCGTCGAAGCGGGCGGGCATGTGCACCGGATCCATGTCCGCGATCTCTCCGAGAACGGCGCCATTCTCGTCGAGGACATCGCCGGCATCGACCTGCATCAGAACGTCGTCGTCGCCATCGAGGGCCTTTCCGCGCGGCTGAAGGGAGTCGTGGTCCGCAAGAACGGCCGCGGCACGCTGGTGCGGTTCGAGCTCGACGAAGCCGCCCACGAGCTGATCCGAACGCTGATGAGCGCAAAGCGCGCCGCGGCTTGAGGGATCGCGGGAAATGTGGACTGCATGGAGGGGGCTCGCTCCTTGCTCCGTCAACGCGAGCGTAGCGACGCAAATCCCGAGTCTTTCCGCGCAGGGGGGCCGGATTGCTTCGCTGCGCTCGCAATGATGGTGTTGAAGCAGCGAATTCTCACCTCTGACCGTCACCCTGAGGTGCGCGCGCCGCGGCGCGACGGCGCCACAGCGCAAGCCTCGAAGGGCGACGGCCCGGCTGTATCCGGGCCGTGCATCCTTCGAGGCTCTCCATGCGGCGCGTTGCGCCCATGGTTCGCACCTCAGGATGACGGGGTCAGTATCCCGGTTGGGGCAAGAGATCGTCTTCATCCCCACGATTGTGGCGAGAACGCATCGGTTCGCCAAAAAAATCCTCTGTCGACGGTTGCGCGCCGCACCTTGATGAATCAACCTCGGTTGGTCCATAAGCGGCGTCCCGCTACCGGTGGTTCGCCGCCGCGTCGCGTGCTTGGATAGAGGGATTCTCGCGTGGCAAATATCAACCAGAAAATTGCGCAGGAGCTTGGGGTTCGGGCCGAGCAAGTCGAGGCCACGGTGGCGCTGCTCGACGGCGGTGCCACGGTTCCCTTCATCGCCCGCTACCGCAAGGAAGCGACCGGTGCGCTCGACGACGCGCAATTGCGCACCCTGGAGGAGCGCCTGGGCTATCTGCGCGAGCTCGAAGACCGCCGCAAGGCCATCCTCGAATCGGTCCGCGAGCAGGGCAAGCTCGACGCCGCACTGGAAGCCACGATCATGGCTGCCGACAGCAAGGCGCGCCTGGAAGACATCTATCTGCCGTTCAAGCCGAAGCGCCGCACCAAGGCCGAGATCGCCAAGGAAGCCGGCCTCGAGCCGCTCGCCAATCAGTTGATGGCAGAACCCGGCAGCGATCCGAAGGTCGTGGCGGAAGGCTTCATCAACGCCGAGAAGGGGGTGGCGGATGCCGCCGCCGCGCTCGACGGCGCCCGCGCCATCCTGGTCGAACGCTTCGACGAGGACGCCGACCTGATCGGCGCGCTGCGCGAGGAGATGTGGACCAATGCGCGCATGGCTTCCAAGGTGCGCGACGGCAAGAAGACCGAGGGCGAAAAGTTCGCCGACTATTTCGATTTCTCGGAGCCGCTGACCAGGCTGCCGTCGCATAGAATCTTGGCGATGTTCCGCGGCGAGAAGGAAGAAATCCTCGACCTCCAGATTCAGGCAGAAGCCGAAGCACCGCCGCCGGGCGTGCCCAGCGCCTACGAACTGAAGATCATGAAGCGGTTCGGCATCGCCGACCTCAAGCGCGCCGGCGACCGCTGGCTGATCGACACGGTGCGCTGGGCCTGGCGCACCAAGATCCAGGTGCATCTCAACATCGATCTGCGCATGCGGTTGTGGAATGCGGCCGAGACTGAGGCCGTGCGCGTGTTCGCCTCCAATCTGCGCGACTTGCTGCTGGCCGCACCCGCCGGCACCCGTGTCACCATGGGGCTCGATCCCGGCTACCGCACCGGCGTCAAGGTCGCCGTCACCGATGCGACCGGCAAGGTCGTCGATACCGCCGTGATCTATCCGCACGAGCCGCAGCGGCAGTGGAACGAGTCGCTGGCGATCCTCGGCAAGCTTGCGCTGAAGCACCGTGTCGAGCTGATCGCGATCGGCAACGGCACGGCCTCACGCGAGACCGACAAGCTCGCAGGCGATCTCGTCAAGGGCCTGGCCGAGCTGAAGATGAACAAGATCGTGGTGTCGGAAGCCGGCGCGTCGGTCTATTCGGCCTCGGCCTTTGCCTCGGAGGAGCTGCCCGGTCTCGACGTCACCCTGCGCGGCGCGGTCTCGATCGCGCGGCGGCTCCAGGATCCGCTCGCCGAACTCGTCAAGATCGAGCCGAAGGCGATCGGCGTCGGCCAATATCAGCACGACCTCGGCCAGGCCAAGCTCGCCAAGTCGCTCGATGCGGTGGTCGAAGACTGCGTGAACGCCGTCGGCGTGGACGTCAACACCGCCTCGGCGCCGCTCCTCGCGCGCGTGTCGGGCGTCGGCTCGGGCCTTGCGCAGAGCATCGTGGCGCATCGTGACGCCAACGGCCCGTTCAAGTCACGCAAGGCGCTCAAGGATGTGCCGCGGCTTGGGCCGAAGGCGTTCGAGCAGTGCGCGGGCTTCTTGCGCATCCTCGGCGGCGAAGATCCGCTCGATGCTTCCGGCGTGCATCCGGAAGCCTATCCCGTGGTGCGCCGGATTCTCGAGGCCACCAAGAGCGACATCAAGGCGCTGATCGGCAGCAGCGAGATCGTGCGCACGCTGAAGCCGAAGGACTTCGTCGACGAGACCTTCGGTCTGCCGACCGTCACCGACATTCTGCGCGAATTGGAAAAGCCCGGCCGCGACCCGCGCCCGGCGTTCAAGGCCGCGGTGTTCAAGGAAGGCGTCGAGGAGATCAAGGACCTCAAGAAGGGCATGATCCTCGAGGGGACCGTGACCAACGTCGCCGCCTTCGGCGCCTTCGTGGACATCGGCGTGCACCAGGACGGCCTCGTGCACATCTCGGCGATGTCGAAGACCTTCATCAAGGACCCGCGCGAGGTGGTGAAGCCCGGCGACATCGTGAAGGTGAAGGTGCTGGACTTCGAGGTCGCCCGCAAGCGCATCTCGCTGACGCTGCGCCTCGATGACGAGGTCGGCGCCAAGAAAGACGCCCCCGGCATGCAGCGCGACAACAGCCAGCGCAATGCCAGTCGCATGACCTCGTCGGCGCCGCGCAAGCAGGAGTCTTCAGGTGGCGGCGCTCTCGCAGAAGCCATGCGCCGCGCGGCCGAGAAGAACAACGGCAAGCGGGCGTGAGTTCTAAACCTCTCCCCCGCTCCTAACCTCTCCCCCGCTCTTTGGCGGGGAGAGGTCGGAATTCGCGCGTAGCGCGGATTCCGGGTGAGGGGCAGGGCTTCCGCGGATCGCGCTGGTTGATGCATGGAGAGCTCCATCCACGTCATTGCGAGCGCAGCGAAGCAATCCAGACTGCCTCCACCGAGACAGTCTGGATTGCTTCGTCGCAAGGGCTCCTCGCAATGACGAGGAGAGAGCAGTGCCCTCCCTGACACCCGCGTCAGAATCTGGCGCGTTTGTAAGTTGAAGGGGCCGATCCCTTGCTTTCATCTGATCGTCCTCGTGCGGCGCGGAGACCGCCGCACTGCAAGGAGGATGGTTCGATGAACAGCAGGCTTCTCAAAGGCCTCGCCGCGGCGACGCTCGCTGCGACGATGGCGTTCGCTTCACCAGTGCTCGCCCGTGGCGGCGGCGGCCATGGCGGTGGCGGCGGGCATTTCAGCGGCGGCATGCATGCGGGTGGCTTCGGCGGCATGCGTGCTGGCGGCATGGGCGGCGCGCGTTTCGCCCATGTCGGCGGGCCGGCCCTCGGCGGCGCACGATTCGCGCATGCGGCGATCGGGCCGCGCTTCGCCGGCCCCGGCTGGCACGGCCACCACGGCGTCTTCCGCCACCATCATTTCCGTCGTTTCGCCGTCTTCGGCGCGCCCTATTACTACGCCGGCTACAACGACGGCTGCTGGCGAAGGAGCTGGACGCCCTATGGGTGGCAATGGGTCAATGTGTGCGGAGACTATTGGTAGTCGCATCGCCGTACCGCACCATTGTCGCGATCGCCACCGGGCGGTTCCGCTCAGCCCCGGAACGGGATAGTCTGGTGGCGATCGTCGCGCGGAGTTTTGCATGACCGGAGGTCACCGCCGTATCCTGGTCGTCGAGGACGATCCGGAGACCGCAGGCCAGCTCGTCGAAGAGTTGACGACCTCTGGCTATGAGGTCGATCTTGCCGCCACGGGGCGCGAAGCCCTGAGCCATGGCGCCGCGCGCGACTATGCCGTGATCACCATCGACCGCATGCTGCCCGACATCGACGGCATCGCCGTGATGCGGCAATTGCGCGACGACGGCGTCGCTGCGCCCTTCCTGATCATCTCGGCGCTCGGCGAGGTCGACGACCGCGTCCGGGGCCTGCGCGCCGGCGGGGACGACTATCTCGTCAAGCCGTTCTCCTTCGTCGAACTGCTTGCGCGGCTCGAGGCGCTCGGCCGCCGCAGCGAGACCATCGCCAAGGAGACGCTGCTGCGCGTCGGCGATCTCGCGATCGACCTGATCGCGCGCAACGCCAGCCGCCGCGGCCGCAAAATTCCGCTGCTGCCGCGCGAGTTCCAGCTGCTCGAATATCTCGTGCGCAACGAGGGCCGCGTGGTCTCACGTGCGATGCTGCTCCAGCACGTCTGGGACCTGCATTTCGATCCCTCCACCAACATCATCGACGTCTATGTCGGGCGCGTCCGGCGCAAGGTCGACGATGCCCAGGCCTATCCGCTGATCCACACCATTCGCGGCATCGGATATTGCCTCCGTGCTCCTGGTTAAGACGCTCCGCTCCTCGACCTTTCGCCTGGCGCTGATCGCGATCGCGGCATTCGGGCTGATCGTCGCGGCGATCATGGCCTATGTCTATTTCGGCACGCTCGCCTATGTCGAGAGCCGGCTCGGCACCGCCGGCGATCACGACGGCTTCACCGGCACGATCGAACTCGCCATGATCGCGGTCGCCGTGCTGCTCCTGGTGCTCGCCGGACTCGCTGCCGTGCTGGTGACCCGGCGCACGGTGGGACGCATCGAGGAGATCAACGCCATCAGCCGTGCCATCATGCTGTCCGGTCTCGACCGCCGCATTCCCCTGCGCGGCAGCCACGACGAGTGGGACCGCGTCGCCGAAAACCTCAACCAGATGCTCGATCGCATCGAGACCCTGATGGGCGAGGTCAAGCAGGTCAGCGACAACGTCGCCCATGATCTGCGCACGCCGCTGACGCGCATGCGCGGCCGGCTGGAGAAAGCCTATCACCACGAGCGCAATGGCGAGGCCGATGCGGCGCTGATCGGCGACACCATCGCCGATCTCGACGCCGTGCTCGGCATGTTCGCCTCCATCACGCGCATCTCGGAGATCGAGACCCGCGCCCGCAGGAGCGCCTTCCGCGCACTCGACCTCGCCGAGATCGCCGGCGAGGTCGTCGAGCTCTACGACGCCGCCGCCGAGCAGGTTTCAACTCGCCTCAGCCTCGGCGGCGACCGAGAGGTCGCGATCACGGGCGACCGCGACCTGCTGTTCGACGCCGTCGCCAATCTCGTCGACAACGCGATCAAGCACGGCTGCAAGGGCGGGCAGGTGACGGTGACCTGCCGCAGCGCCGATGGCGGCGCGATGATCGCGATCGCCGACGATGGTCCGGGCATTCCCACTGAGGCGCGCGATCACGTCTTCAAGCGGTTCTACCGGCTCGAACAGAGCCGCTACACACCGGGCAACGGTCTCGGTCTCAGCCTCGTCGCCGCGGTCGCGCGCCTTCATGGCGCCGAGATTGCGCTGCATGACAATGTTCCGGGCCTGACGGTCCAGCTCCGGTTTCCGCCGCCTGCGCAGCCCGGCACCCAAATTGCATGATCTTGCGCGTACCGAGTGGAAGTCCTGCAATGTCCCGCCTGCCAGACCTCGTCATCACCAACGCACGCACGCGTAGCCGCGAGATCGTCGACATAGGGATCACTGATGGCGTGATCACCGCGATCGGCAACCGGCTCGATCCCGGTGCACAGGCCTTTGTCGATGCCGAAGGCGGTCTGGTGACGCCGGCCTTTGTCAATCCGCACCTGCATCTCTGCAAGGTCTGGACCCTGCCGATGATGTCGGAGGCAGCGCTAGAGGCCTATCAGGGCGGCGGCATGAGCGAGGCGGCCAAGGCGGTCGATCTCGCCGCAGCCGTGAAGAGCAATTACGACGCGTCCTGGATCATTCCGAACGCGCGGCGCGCGGTGGCGCTCGCCGCGCTCCACGGCAATCTCCACATCCGCGCCTTCGCCGACGTCGACACCAAGGCCCGGCTGGAGGGTGTCAAGGCGCTGCTCGCGATCCGCGAGGAGTTTCGCGGCATCGTCGACATCCAGGTCGTGGCGTTCCCGCAGGACGGCCTGTTTCGCGAGCCCGGCGCCGACGGCCTGATGCGCAAGGCGATGGCGCTCGGGGCCGACGTCGTCGGCGGCATTCCCTGGATCGAAGCCGATGAAGAGGACATGCGCCGCCATGTCGCGTTCTGCTTCGACCTCGCGGCCGAGCACGGCGCCGAAATCTCGATGCTGCTGGACGACGTCGGCGACGCCAACATGCGCACGCTCGACATGATGGCGCGCGCGGTGATCGCGCGCGGCGTCGAGGGCCGGGCGCTCGCCCATCATTGCCGGGCGATGGCGCTCTATCCCGAGAACTATCTCCGCGAGCTGATGGTGCTGCTCGGAAAGGCCCGTATCAGCGTCGTCAGCAATCCGCACAACGGTCCGCTGCACGCGCGGGTGAAGGAGCTGCTCGCGGCCGGCATCAATGTCTGCCTCGGCCAGGACGACATTTCCGACGCCTATTATCCGTTCGGCCGCAACAACATGCTGGAGGTGGCGTTCCTCGCCTCGCATCTGCTGTGGATGACGAAGAAAAGCGAGTTCGAGACGCTCTACGACATGATCACCACGCGCGCAGCTACGGCGATGAACCTGGAGCGCTACGGCCTCGGGCTCGGCTGCGCGGCGAATCTCGTCATCCTCGACCAGGCCGATGTCACCGAAGCCCTGCGCTTTCACACTCCGCCGAGGATCGTCATCAGCCATGGCCGCGTCGTCGATACCGATCGCATGCGCGAGCTGGCGCAGACCGCAATCGGCAGTTGATCCGCGCCGTCTCGAGCGTTTTCGAGCGAAGTGGACACCGGTTCGCGTCAGGAAAACGCGTCAAAACAAGAATCTAGAGCCCCGTTCCGATCTCATCGGAACGGAAATGGCTCTAGAGCTCGATCACGCCGCGGCGCGCCGCATGCGCCACCGCATCGGTGCGGCCGGTCGCATCGAGCTTGTCGAGCAGCGAGCCGACATGGAATTTCACCGTGTGCACGGAAATGCCGAGCCGGCGCGCGATCATCTTGTTCGAGGCGCCCTCGGCCATCAGGGCGAGCACGTCGAGCTCGCGCTGCGTCAGTGCGATGTCGTCGGGCATGCTGCGCGGATCGCGAGCGACGATCGTCGCGGCGGCCGGCTCGCCGGGTCCGGCAAGGCGCAGCCCGGCGACATTGCCGAGCAGCGCCGCCAGGCGATCGGCGAGGGCGGGTTCGTCGATCTCCAGGGACAGCACGATCTCGGCCGTCTTGTCCTCGCTCACGCCTCCGGCCTCTCGCCGACCGTGACCTTGAAGCTGACCGGCTCGCCGCCGCGGCGCGCCGCGACATCGACCACAGCGCCGACGCTCGCCGGCCCCAACGTTCGCGACAGCGCGCGCACGCCGGAGAGTTTCTGGTCGTTGACCGCGACGATCACGTCGCCCTGGCGAATCCCGGCCGCCGCCGCAGGCCCGGCCCTGTCGAGATTCATCACCATCGCGCCGACACCGTCGTCGAGCCGCACCGGCTGGAGCCCGAGCCCGAGATACCCGCGCGCGATGCGGCCGTGCGCCTCTAACAGCGGCGCGATGCGCTCGATCGTCGCCGTCGGGATCACCAGCACGCGCCGCGGTCCGAGCACCGCCATGCCGAAGGCCTCGCCCGACGCATCCAGCGCAAGGCCGCCTTCCTGGCTGGGACGCAGGCGCACGTCGAGCTCGATCCGCGCATCGATGTCGCCGCCGCGCAAGGAGCGCCAGCTCTGGCCGGACGCCGATACCATCCCGAGCGCCGCGCTCGGCGTCTCCCGATTGGTGGCGACCACCACCGACAACGCGCCGAGGGGAGGGACCGCAGCGGTCAGCTTGACCGGCGCGACCGCGGCATCCGTACGCAGCAGCGCGATGTCGGTGGTGTGGTCGCGACCGGCGATCGTGGCGGCCACCTGGCTGCCGTCGGGAAGGCCGATCTCCACCTCGCCCTCGTCGGCCAGCGCCTCGTCGGCGGTGACGATCAGGCCGGGCTTCCAGGCGAACCCGGTTGAGCGAGAGCGATGCGAATGCACGGAGACGACGGACAGCGCGGCGCGCGCCACGACATCCGCAAGCGCGGACGACAGTGAAGACAGAGGAGTTGGGGCGGTCATGGCGGTCTCCTGTAAGCTGTCCCCAATCTGGGATGTCGCGGGCGATTGCGAAACTGGCCGGGTGGCCAGGACAGAGCCGGCGCCAGCCGACGAACATGTGATTGGGAGCCGCTCACGGGAACGTGTAGCAACAGCGAAATTGCGCCGTACGGCCTTAAACGTTTCCAGCGAGCCCTGACCGATGACCATTGATCTCACCCGCCGCACCCTGCTTCAACTCGCCGGTGCCACCTCGCTCGCGATGGCGGCCGCGGCCGCTGCGCGCGCCGAGGGCAATCCGCAAGGTGGCGGTCCGACCTATGCCAGCCGCACGCCGATGCGGGTCGGCATGGTGACGCTCCGGGTCAAGAACCTCGACAAGGTTGCAGACTACTACCGCGACGTGATCGGGCTGACCGTGATGGAGCGCTCCGCCAGCGCTGCGAAGCTCGGCACATCAGGCATCACGCTGCTCGTGCTCGAGGCGCGCCCCGATGCCGCGATCGAGCCGCGCAACGCCGCCGGCCTCTACCACACCGCCTTCCTGATGCCGACGCGAAAAGACCTCGCGCGCTGGCTGGTCGCAGCCGCCTCGCACCGCGTGAAGCTGTCGGGCTTTGCCGATCACCTCGTCAGCGAATCCGTCTATCTCGACGATCCCGAAGGCAACGGCATCGAGGTCTATGCCGACCGCGATCCCTCGCAATGGCAGTGGAGCGAGGGCAGCGTGAAGATGGCGACCGACGAGCTCAACATCCCCGACCTGCTGTCGCTGACCAACACGCGCGTGCCCGACTATGCCAAGGCGCCGGACGGACTGCGCATCGGCCACATGCATTTGCGCGTCGGCGATCTCGCGCAGGCGGAAAGCTTCTACCACGGCACGGTCGGCCTCGACCCGACCCGCAAGCGCAATGGTGCCGCGTTCCTGTCGTCGGGCCGCTATCACCATCACCTCGGCATGAATGTCTGGCAGAGCCAGGGCGCCGGCCAGCGTGACGATCAGACCACGGGTCTTGCGTGGTTCTCGCTGGTGATGGCGAAGCCGGACGTTCTCGCCGCCCAGGTGGAGCGCCTGCGCAAGGGCGGCACGCAGGTCACGGCGCTCGCGGACGGCGTGGAGGCGGTCGACCCCTGGGGCACGCGGGTGCGGTTGCTCAGGGTTTGATCGCCGGGGCGGGCATTGCTAATACCTCCGGGGTGCCAGCTTGCGGAGCCCCCGACATGTCCGAATTCCACGGCGTCTTCCCCTATCTCGTCTCGCCCGTCGATGCCGCTGGTGCGGTACGCACCAACGTGCTCGCAAAGCTCTGCGACGACCTGATCGGCGCCGGCGTGCATGGGCTGACGCCGCTCGGCTCGACCGGCGAATTCGCCTATCTCAACGCCGCGCAGCGGATGGCGGTCGTGCAGACCACCATCGAGGCGGCGAAGGGCCGCGTGCCCGTGGTGGCCGGCGTGGCCTCCACCTCCACCGCGGATGCGGTGGCGCAGGCGAAGGCCTATCAGAAGTGTGGGGCCAACGGCATTCTGGCGATCCTGGAGGCCTATTTCCCGCTCGCGGATGCTCAGGTCGAATCCTATTTCCGCGCCATCGCGGATGCCGTGGACATTCCCGTCGTCATCTACACCAATCCGCAATTCCAGCGCTCCGACCTCACCCTCGACGTCATCGCGCGCCTCGCCGAGCATCCGCGCATCGGCTACATCAAGGATGCCTCGACCAACACCGGCCGGCTGCTCTCGATCATGAACCGCTGCGGCGATTCCTTGCGGGTGTTCTCGGCCTCGGCCCATATCCCGGCCGCGGTGATGCTGATCGGCGGGTTCGGCTGGATGGCGGGGCCGGCCTGCATCATCCCGCGCCAGAGTGTCGCGCTCTATGAGCTCTGCAAGGCCGGCCGCTGGGACGAGGCCATGGCGCTCCAGCGCCGGATGTGGCGCATCAACGAGGCCTTCGCCCGCTTCAATCTCGCCGTCTGCATCAAGGCCGGCCTTTCGATCCAGGGCTACGACGTTGGCGACCCCATCCCGCCGCAGGCGGCGCTGACCGCCGAGGCCCGCAAGGTCGTGGAAGCGGCGCTGCGGGAGCTGGCCTAGCTGTCCCCTCTGTCGTCATGGCCGGGCTTGACCCGGCCATCCACGCGCCTCCACACGAAGAGAACGTGGATGCCCGGGTCAAGCCCGGGCATGACGAAATTGGGGGGATCGCCGCCCAAAACCGCGGCTGGTATGCCTCCGGTCGATCCGCTAAAAGGCTGCCCGCAGTTTCGAAAAGACCCTGAGGACCCAGCGGAATGAACATTCTTCCCGGCAATTTGCGTTTCGGAGCGGGCCAGCCCGTCAAGCGTTTGGAAGACCAGCGGCTGCTGACCGGGAAGGGGCAATTCATCGACGACAAGCCGCAGGACGGCGCGCTGTGGTTGCACGTGCTGCGCTCGCCGCATGCGCACGCCAGGATAGTCTCGATCGACACCAGCGCAGCGGCTGGCATGCCCGGCGTCACCGCGATCTACACCGGTGCTGACCTCGTCAAGGACGACATCGGCACCATCCCGACCTTGAGCATCTTCAAGCGTCCCGACGGCAAGCCGATGACGGTGCCGCCGCGCCGGCTGCTCGCCCATGAGATCGTGCGTTACACCGGCGAGGCGGTCGCGGCGGTGGTCGCGTCCTCGCGCGCAGAGGCCCAGAGCGCGGCCGAGGCGATCATCGTCGAATACGACGTGCAGCCCGCAGTGGTCGATCCCGTCGAGGCGGTGAAGCCCGGCGCGCCCGTGGTCTGGCCGGAGGCGCCGGACAATATCGTCGGCGCGATGAGTTATGGCGACGCGGCCAAGGTGGACGAGGCTTTTGCAAAGGCCGCGCACACGGTCGAGCTCGACATCGTCAGCCAGCGCCTGGTGCCCTCCGCGATGGAGCCGCGCTCGACCATTGCCGAGATCGACAAGGCCACCGGCCGTCTTCTGCTGCATGTGCAGTCGCAGACCCCGGCCTCGACCCGCGACGTGCTGGCCGAAGCCGTGCTGAAGCGTCCCAAGGACAGCGTGCGCGTGCTGGTCGGCGACATCGGCGGCGGCTTTGGCCAGAAGACCAACCTCTACCCGGAAGACGGCATCGTCGCCTATGCCGCGACCAAGCTGAACAAGAAGATCCGCTGGCGCGGCGACCGCACCGACGAATTCGTCGGCGGCACCCACGGCCGCGATCTCACCTCGACGGCGTCCTTCGCGCTGGATGAGAAAGGCAAGGTGCTGGCCTATCGCGTCACCTCGATCGGCTGCACCGGCGCTTACTCTTCGGGCGCGGCGAACATCATTCCGCTGGTGCTCGGGCCGTTCGTGCAGACCGGCGTCTACGACCTGCCGCTGGTGCATTTCGAGGTGAAGTCGGTGATGACCCACACCGCGCCGGTCGGTGCCTATCGCGGCGCGGGTCGCCCGGAGGCGGTCTTCATCGTGGAGCGCCTGTTCGACGCTGCTGCGCGAAAAATCGGCATGGACCCGCGTGCGATCCGGAAAGCGAACTACATCAAGCCGGCACAGCTGCCCTACACCAACGCTGCGGGTCAGGTGTACGATTCCGGCGCCTTCGCGCACATGCTCGATCGCGCCGTGAAGCTCGCCGATTGGGACGGTTTTGCCGCGCGCAAGAAGGCGGCGAAGAAGAAGGGCCTGCTCTACGGCCGCGGGCTCACCTCCTACATCGAATGGACCGGCGGCCGCGCCCACACCGAGAAGGTCAGCCTGCACGCGACCTCGCAGGGCCGCGTCGTCCTGCATTCCGGCACCATGGCGATGGGGCAGGGGCTGCAGACCACCTACACCCAGATGATCTCCGACACGCTCGGCATTGCCATGGACAAGATCGATGTCGTCCAGGGCGACACCGATCTCGCCATGGGTTTTGGCAGCGTCGGCTCGCGCTCGCTGTTCGTCGGCGGCACGGCGGTGGCGGTGTCCTCCAACGATTTGATTCAGAAGGCGCGCGAGAAGGCGGCGAACGTGCTGGAGACCTCGATCGAGGACATCGAATATCAGGGCGGCATGCTCACGGTGGTCGGCACCGACCGTCGCATCAGCCTGTTTGATCTCGCCGAGAAGGAAGGCGGCGCAAAACTCAGCGTCGATTCCGAAGGCGAGGTCGACGGTCCGAGCTGGCCGAACGGCACGCATATCTGCGAGGTCGAGATCGATCCGGAGACCGGCGTGTCCAAGGTCGTGCGCTACACCACGGTTGACGACGTCGGCGTTGCCGTGAACCCGATGCTGGTGACGGGGCAGATTCATGGCGGCGTCGCGCAGGGTATCGGCCAGGCGCTCTATGAGGGCGTCTCCTACGATGCCGACGGCCAGCTCCTCACCGCGAGCTACCAGGATTACTGCATCCCGCGCGCCGACGACGTGCCACCGATCGTGGTCACGCTGGACGATTCCGCGCCCTGCCGCACCAATCCGCTCGGCGCCAAGGGCTGCGGCGAATCCGGCGCCATCGGCGGCCCGCCCTGCGTCACCAACGGCGTGATGGACGCGCTCGCCGAGCTCGGCATCACCCAACTGAATACGCCGCTGACGCCGCAGAAGATCTGGCAGGCGATCAGGGACGCGAAGGTGGGTTAGGCCCGCGTCGTCGCGGCAATCTCAACTGTCGTCCCGGCGAAGGCCGGGACCCATAACCACCGAGTCCAGTTTGGCGAAGGCTGGCAGTTACCAGTCTCGCAGTACAGCTCCTCTCCGGAGTATGGGTCCCGGCCTTCGCCGGGACGACAGCGGCATTTGCCGCGCCATTGCGGGCTACACGCCCTCAAATCCCCAGCATCATCTTCGCGATGATGTCGCGCTGGATCTCGGAGGTGCCGCCGAAGATCGTGTAGGCGCGGCCGTTGAGATATTCCGGTACCACCGTCAGCATCTCCTCGGGTGTTACCGGCTCGCGGTTGAGCTTGTAGAGCGGGCGCATCGGCTCGACGGCGAGGGCGTCGTGGCCGATCACGTCGGCGCCGAGCCGCGTCACGGCCTGGCGGATCTCGCTGTTGCGCAGCTTCAGGATCGACGACACCGCACCGGGATTCTGCCCGGTCTGGAGCGCTGAGAGCACGCGCAGCTCGGTCATCTCCAGCGCGTCGATGTCGACTTCGACCTCCGAGAGGCGCGCGGCGATATCAGGACTGTCGATCGCGCGTCCGGTCAGGTCCGATTCGGCGAGGTCCGCGATCGCCTTCAGCCCCTCGCGCAGCTTGGCTGACGCGATGCCCGAGCCGCGCTCGAATTCGAGCAGGTACTTGCCGTAGGTCCAGCCCTTGCCCTCCTCGCCGACGCGATTGGCCACAGGCACCCGCACGTCGTCGAAGAACACCTGGTTGACCTCGTGGTCGCCGCCGATGGTGAGAATGGGCCGCGTCGTGATGCCCGGCGTCTTCATATCGATCAGGATGAAGCTGATGCCGTCCTGCTGCCGCGGTCCGTCGCTGGTGCGCACCAGCGCAAACATGCGGTTGGCGTGGTGGGCATGTGTGGTCCAGATCTTGGTGCCGTTGATGATGTAGTCGTCGCCGTCGCGTACCGCGCGCGTCTTCAGCGAGGACAGGTCGGAGCCCGAGC
Source organism: Bradyrhizobium sp. GW821-FHT12B03 (assembly GCF_058807535.1). Taxonomy (NCBI): domain Bacteria; kingdom Pseudomonadati; phylum Pseudomonadota; class Alphaproteobacteria; order Hyphomicrobiales; family Nitrobacteraceae; genus Bradyrhizobium; species Bradyrhizobium sp. GW821-FHT12B03. Next base: position 59,248 of record NZ_JBXAQU010000023.1, on the reverse strand, counting down.
CCGGCTCGGAGTAACCCTGGCACCAATAATCCTCGCCGGAGAGAATCTGCGGCAGGTAAAAGTTCTTCTGCTCCGCCGAGCCAAAGCCGATGATGACGGGCCCGACCATCTTCACGCCCATCACGTTGACGTTCGGCACCCCGGCCCGAGCAGACTCGGTCTCGAAAATCCAGCGCTGCGCCGGCGTCCAGTCCGGCCCGCCATATTCGACCGGCCAGCCCGGCGCGCCCCAGCCCTGCTTGTGCAGCGCGCGCTGCCAGGCCATGCCGATATCGGGGTCGGAGAACACCGACGGCGTCAGCGCGGTCGCACGCTTCATCTCCTCGGTGAGGTTTTTGGCGATGAAGCCACGCACCTCGTCCTGGAAGGCGCGCTCCTCGGCATTGAACGACAGGTCCATGATGCGCTCCCTTCGGTTCAGGCCGGCACGCCGGCGCGGCCAAGCCGGGCGTGGCGGGCATAGTGGTGCGCGCTGCCGCCGAACAGCGTGTCGAAGGCGACGAGCCGCTTGAAATAGGCGCCGACCTCGAGCTCTTCGGTGACGCCCATGCCGCCATGGAGCTGGATCGACTGCTCGCCGACGAAGCGCGCGCATTTGCCGATCTTCGCCTTTGCCCCGGATGCGGCTCGCGCGCGCTCGACCGGCGCGGCATCGACTTTGAGCGCGGCGCGCAGCGCGATCGAGCGCGCCTCGTCGACCTGCATCGCCATGTCGGCGAGGCGATGGCGGATTACCTGGTTGGCGGACAACGGCCGGCCGAACTGCTTCCGGATCCTGGTGTATTCGAGCGTGGTCTCCAGCAGCGTCTGCATGATGCCAACGGCCTCGGCGCCGAGCGCAGCCATGGCGCGATCGATCGCCCATTCGATCGCCGGGAGCGCGTCGTGGCCGTCGCCGAGCAGGGCGTCGTCAGGAAGATGCACGTCGCAGAATTCGATATTGCAGGCGCGGCCGCCGCCGAGCCGCGGATAGTCGGAGATCGAGAGGCCTGGCGCCGTGGCCGGCACCAGGAACAGGCCGATTCGCCCCGATGGTCCCCGATGATCGTGAATATGAGCGGACACGATGATCTCGTCGGCGGCGTGGCCGTCGAGCACGGTGATCTTGCTGCCGGCAAGGCGCCAGCCCTGCGCGGTCTTGTTGGCGGCGGTTGCGACCTGTGCGAGATCGAACCGCGCTGCGCGTTCGGAATGCGCAAGCGCCAGCTTCAACGATCCGTCGGCGATCTTTGGCAAGCTCGCCTGCTTCTGCGCGGTGCTGCCGCATCTGTCGATCAGGGCGGCTCCGAGCACGATGGTCGCGACATAGGGCTCCGACACCAGCCCGCGGCCAAACGCTTCCATCAGGATGCCGATCTCGACCGCACCACCGCCGAGCCCATCAAACTCCTCCGGGATCGGCAGCGCCAGCCAGCCGAGCTCGGCAAACTGCGTCCACACCGCAGGGCTGAAGCCGAGCGGATCGTTCGCCATCTTGCGGCGATGATCGGCATTGTAGCTTTCGGCCACGAAGCGTTCCGCGCTCTCGCGCAGCAGCCGTTGCTCGTCGCTCGGGTTGAGGTCCATGTCGTTACTCCGCAGCCGCCGGCGGCTTGCGCACCGAGGGATGCAGGCCGGATGGATCGACGATCATGCCGAACTCCTGGAGGTTATGGGCGTGACAGAGCTGATGCAGCGCAAAAGCCTGGTCGATCGCGGCGGGCTGGCCCATCACGTCGACGGAGCGATTCACCGCCTCCTTGGTCAGCTTCAGTGCGAAGGCTGGCTTTGCCGCGATCCGGCGCGCCAGCTCCATCACGGACGCCGAGAGTTCGGCGCGCGGCACGACCCGGTTGACCATACCGAGCTGATGCGCCTCTTGCGCGCTCCAGCTGTCAGCGGTGAACAGAAACTCCTTGGCCTTGCGCGGCCCAAGCTCCCAGGGATGCACGAACCATTCGACGCCGCAGACGCCCATGGTGACCACGGGGTCGCAGAATTGCGCGTCGTCGCTGGCGACGATGAGGTCGCAGGCCCAGGCCAGCATCAGGCCGCCGGCGATACATCTGCCGTGCACCTCGGCAATGGTTGGCTTGGCGAGATTGCGCCAGCGCCGCGTGATCTGGAGATATATTTCCTGCTCGCGTGCGAAGCGGCCATGCGCGTTTGCCTCCGCAAAGCCGCCCCAATTTCCGATTGGCGGGAAATCAACGCCCGCGACATTCTTGCCGCCGGGACGGAGATCATGGCCCGAAGAGAAATGCGGCCCGTTGCCGGCGAGGATGATCACCTTGACCGCGTCGTCCTGCACCGCTTCGTCGAAGGCGGCGTTGAGATCGTAGGTCATTTGCAGGTTCTGCGCGTTGCGCGCCTCGGGCCGGTTCATCACGATCCGGACAATCGCCGGCTCCGGCCTCTCCACGAGGATGGTCTCGAACGAGGACATCGCGTTCCCCCTGGCGTTTCCGTTTGGTCTTGTTGTTTCGTTGAGTTGACTATGTTGGCCAGTGATAGGCAAGGGGCTTGCGTCAATCGGCTGCTTTTCGCGCCGCCGGCACAAGATCTCTGGCACCGCGCGCGTTCATTCTGGTAGTTTGCACCCGATTCCACCGGGAGAAATTTGATGCGCAAGATCCTGACCGTGCTGGCGGCGCTGGCCTCGCTCAGCCTCACCAATTGCGGCTACAACGCGATCCAGAGCGAAGACGAGCAGATTAAGGCCAACTGGTCCGAAGTCGTGAACCAGTATCAGCGCCGTGCCGATCTCGTGCCCAATCTGGTCAACTCGGTGAAAGGCTTTGCCCAGCAGGAGAAGGACGTGCTGCTCGGCGTGACCAATGCGCGCGCCAAGGTCGGCAGCATCCAGGCGACGCCGGAGGTGCTGAACGACCCCGCCGCCTTCCAGAAGTTCCAGGCCGCCCAGGGCGAGCTCTCGAGCGCGCTGTCGCGGCTGCTGGTCGTCACCGAAAACTATCCGCAGCTCAAATCGGACGCGCTGTTCAAGGACCTGATGTCCCAGCTCGAAGGTACCGAGAACCGCATCACGGTGGCGCGCAACCGCTACATCAAGGCGGTGCAGGAGTACAACGTCACCGTCCGCTCGTTCCCGAGCAACCTCACGGCGATGATGTTCGGCTACAAGGAGAAGCCGAACTTCACCGTCGAGAACGAGAAGGCGATCTCGACCGCACCGAAGGTCGATTTCAATCCGGCGCCAGCGCCGTCGAAGTAGGTGCACGCGATTTTGCGCATGCGTTTCGCCCCGCACACCGCTGTCATTCCCCGCGAAGGCGGGGAATCCAGTACGCCGGCGCTTCTCGGTTCAATAACTGCTGCCTCTGGAATACTGGATCGCCCGCCTTCGCGGGCGATGACAGCGAGGTTGTGGCGGGCCTGTTCGAATGCGTCGTCGCGCTTCGTTCTCGTATTCACACTCCTCCTCGCCCTCGCTCTCCCAGCCTTCGCCGACGTCGCCGTGCCGCAGCTCACCGGCCGCGTCGTCGACCAGACCGGCATGCTCTCCAGCAGCGACATCGCCGCGCTGACGCAAAAACTGCGCGACTTCGAGACGCGCAAGGGCAGCCAGATCGCGGTGCTGATCGTGCCCACCACGCAGCCGGAGACCATCGAGCAGTTCTCGATCCGGGTCGCGGAGGCCTGGAAGATCGGGCGCAAGAAGGTCGACGACGGCGCGATCCTCGTCATTGCCAAGAACGACCGGCATTTGCGCATCGAGGTCGGCTACGGCCTCGAAGGCGCGCTGACCGACGTCACCTCGCGGCGCATCATCGACGAGATCATCACACCGAAATTCAGAACGGGCGATTTCAGTGGCGGCGTCTCCGACGGCGTCGATCGCATGATCCGGGTGATCGACGGTGAACCGCTGCCGGTGCCTTCACCGACCGTGAATTTCGGCAATCTGGACGATATTGCGCCGCTGTTCATCGTGACACTGTTCGCCTCGATCGGGGTCGGTGGCTTCTTCCGGGCCATGTTGGGGCGGCTGCTCGGCTCCTTGGCAACCGGCGGCATCATCGCGGCGCTGACCTGGCTCATTCTCGGGTCTTTCGCACTTGCCATGGCGCTCGGAGCCCTCGGCTTCGTCATCGGGTTCATCGCCGATTTGTTTTCGGCGATGGCGCCCAGCTCAGGGAGGTCGCGTCGAGGCTCGTGGTCGAGCGGGTCCTCGTCCGGTGGCTGGAGCAGCGGCTCGTCGTCCAGCGATAGCGGCAGCTTCAGCGGCGGCGGTGGCAGTTTTGGCGGCGGCGGCGCCTCGGGGAGCTGGTAGCGGTCATGAGCATCAAGCGCATTGCCAGACATCTGGTGCAGCATCATTGGCGGGCAAGGCAGATCTTTCCGCCGGCGGTGCTCACCCGCATCGAGCAGGCGATCGAGCAGGGTGAGACGACGCATTCCGGCCAAATCCGCTTCGTCGTCGAGGGCGCGCTCGACGGCCGCCCTTTGTTTCGCAACCAGCCGGCGCGCGAGCGTGCGCTCGACGTGTTCTCGCACCTGCGGATCTGGGACACCGCGCACAACAACGGCGTCCTGATCTATCTCCTGCTCGCCGATCGCGACGTCGAGATCATCGCCGACCGCGGCATCGACGCGAAGGTGGGGGCTGCGGGCTGGGAAACCATCTGCCGCGCCATGGAGGCGGAGTTCAGAGCCGGCCGGTTCGAGCACGGCGTGATCGGCGGCATTGCGGCCGTGTCGGGCGAGCTGGCAAAGCATTTCCCGCCGCAAGGCCCGCATGCGAACGAGCTGCCGGATGCGCCGGTGGTGATGTAGCCCGGCCTCGTCCCGATCAGGGCGGGTCTTGCGTTTATCCTGATACGGCGCCGGTCGACTCTCTGACGACGAGGCCCGTCGGCTGAATGGTGATGCCGGTGGGCCCCGGCGCTTCACCTGTGATCAGGCGAACCAGCATCCGCACGGCCTCATAGCCGAGCTGATCGAGCGGGTAGGCGACCGACGTCACGGCCGGCGTCAGCAGATCGGCAACGGGCCCGTCATAGAAGCTTGCGACGGACAACGCACCGGGAACGTCCAGGCCGAGCTGTCGCGCCACGCGCAACGCACCCGCGGCCACCAGATGGTTGGTGGCGAAGATCGCGGTCGGACGGTCGGCGAGCGCAAGCACGGCATGCGCACCCGCTTCGCCGCCCTCACGGTCATAGCCGCAATTGACCACGAACCGCTTGTCGAAGCGCAGGCCGCGTTCGGCGAGCCCCTGCTTGAATCCCGCAAGTCGCCGTGTGCCGAGGAAGCGTCGCGTGCTGCCGAGAAATCCGATCCGCTCGTGGCCGAGGTCGGCCAGATGACGTATGGCGAGCGCCACGCCCGCTTCGTCGTTCAGCATCACATGCGGCAGCTCCTCGTTCAGGTAGCGATTGACGAGCACGGCCGGCGCCCCGAGCTGCTGCACGGCCGCCAATTGCCGCGCCTCCTGCTTGCCCGTGGAGATCAGAAATCCGTCGACCCGGTTGCTGGAGAGAATGCGCGCGGCAAGGTTCGGATCCTCGCCTTCCTCGCCGATGCCGCCGATTAGCATCGAATATCCGAGCTCGTAGGCCGCCCGCTGCGCGCCCTGGATGATGGCGACGAAGGCCGGGCTGTTGATCTCGGGCACGATCATCGCAAGACTGCCCGAGCGCGCAAGGCGCAGGCCCCGCGCTTGTGGATTGGGGATGTAGCCCAGTTCCGCAATCGCGCGGCGAACCGTCACCTTGGTCTCGTCCCGGACGTTGAGCGTCGGGTCGTTGTTCAGGATGCGTGATATCGCGCCGGGCGAAACGCCCGTCGCCTTCGCGACGTCGGCTATCGTCACTCTCTTGCCAGTCACCAAGCCTCGCCTCTGGATCATCCCGAGCCGGACGATCGACGTCGGTCCGGCGTCGCATCCTATAGCATCGGAAAGACCGGAGCGCCGCTGCCGGCGCAGCGCAATTTTCCTCGGCTGGGGATGGACGCGCTATTCGCTGCCGGTCAGGTAGTCCCACGCCGACAATGCATGGGTCTTGATGACGGTCATGAACTCCTCCACCGACACGCATTCGTCGGCTGCGGCCATACGCGTCGGCGCCGGCCCGTATATATAAGCGGGCACCTTGTGATAGCGCCAGAACTTGCAATCGGTGGCGCCGAGCGAGGGAACCGCGACCGGGCGCACACCCGAGACGGTCTCGGCATTGCGCGCGAGGATTCCGACCATCGGATGGTCGTGTGCGCATGAATTCGAAGGGTTGCTGGCGGCTTCCTGGATGGCGACCTCCGCCTGCGGATAGTCGGCGAGAATCGTATGGATTGTCTGCATGACCCGGGCGGCGTCCAGGCCGATCGGCATTCGAATGTCCGCCTCGAAGACGCAGGATGCGGGAATCATGTTGACCTTGAGCCCACCCTGGACGGTGCCGATATTCAGCGTGGGGCGGGTCAGGACGTCGGCGGCGCCGGCGCCCATCGCGCGGTCGGCTGCTGCCCGGACTTCGGGCCGCGCGAGATAAGCTCGTAGCGACGGCGCGAGGTCGGGGACGATCGCCTCGATCTGTCCAAGCCGGTTGATCAGGCTCGCGGCGATGCGCGTCGCGCTCTCCGATTTGTGCAGATATGCGCCGTGCGCGCCGGCGGTTCGTACCGTGAAGGTCAGCCGCAACGTGCCTTTCTCGGCGAACCGGACGGTTTGCAGACCGCTGGGCTCCGCGTTGATCATGCAGTCGCCATGCCATCGCGTGTCGTTTTCGAGCAGCCAGCGGCTGCCCCAGCGTCCACCGGTCTCCTCGTCCGACACGGCGGTGAGGCCGATGCTGCCCGCCAGCGCGGCCCGGCGGACGTGAAGGTAGCTGAACGCGATCACCGATGCGGCGGTGCCGGCCTTCATGTCGCAGGCTCCGCGGCCATGCACGCAGCCATCTTCCAGCGCGCCCGACCAGGGATCGCGCGACCAGCCGCTGCCGTCACCCACCGGAAACACGTCGATGTGGCCGTTCATCACCAGCCGCCTCCCACTGCGTCCTCCATCGAATTCGGCGACGACATTGGGCAGGTCCTCGCGCGGCGCCACGATCGACGCCTCGATGCCGCGGTTCGCGAGATAGCGCGACACGACCGCCGCGGCCCGCCGCGTATCGCCCGGCGGATTGGGCGACGGCTCGCGGATGAACGCCTGGAGAAAGGCGATGTGGGAGGCGCGATCGCGCTCGATCTCGGCGATCAGGTCGTCTTTCGTGACATGGTGCATTGACATTCTTCCCGGTCTTTGTAGTTTAGTAAAACGATTTACTAAGCCGAGAAGACGAAGGCAAGCCGGTTGACCCCAGACCAGCGGCGACGAGCCGGCGGCGCGGTGGCGGGAAGCGGGCATCGCAGGACGACGAAGACAGTTTCATGGCAAGCGTATTGAGTGAAAATCCCGTCATGAGCGGGCGAGGTGGCCTCACCGAGGACATTTCGGAGTTCGAGCATGTGCGACGGAAGCATGTCGGCCGCTATGTCAGCGCGGCGCTGATCGTCGCGCTGGTGTCCTGGGTCGTCATGGCGTTCGCCCACGGCCGGATCGAATGGGCCATCGTCGGACAATATTTCGCGGTGCGCAGCATCGTTGTGGGCCTCGGCAACACCGTGCTGATGACCGCCTTGGCGATGCTGCTTGGTGTCTCGATCGGCGTGACCGTTGCCATCATGCGGCTCTCGGCCAATCCGGTGATCAACTGGGCGGCGGCCGGCTATGTCTGGTTCTTCCGCGGCACGCCCGTGCTGCTGCAACTCTTGCTGTGGTTCAACCTGGCCCTGGTGTTCCCCAATCTCGGCATTCCCGGACTCGTCGAGGTGCCGACCGTCGAGGTGATGACGCCTTTCCTCGCTTCGCTGCTCGGGCTCGGCATCAATCAGGGGGCCTATACGTCGGAGGTGGTGCGCGCCGGCCTGTTGTCCGTCGACCAGGGGCAATACGAGGCAGCCAAGGCGATCGGAATGCCCCGCCTGCAAGCGCTGCGCCGGATCATCCTGCCCCAGGCCATGCGCGTGATCGTTCCGCCGATCGGCAACGAGCTCATCGGCATGGTCAAGCTGACCTCGCTTGCGAGCGTGATCCAGTTTCCGGAAATCGTCTATAGCGCGGAAAACATCTACTACGCGAACAACCGGGTCATTGAGCTGCTGATCGTCGCGGGCATCTGGTACGTGGTCGTCGTCACGGTGCTCTCCGCTCTCCAGGGGCGGATCGAGCGGTATTTCGCGCGCGGCGCAGGCGCATCCGGCGCAATGACACGAGCTGGGGCATCGACGTGACTCCCATCGTCAAATCCGTCGGCCTGCGCAAGTCCTTCGGCGGCTTCGAAGCCCTGAAGGGCATCGATCTCGAAATCGACCGCGGCGAGGTGCTGTGTGTTGTCGGCCCGTCGGGCTCGGGCAAGAGCACCTTCCTGCGCTGCATCAACCAGCTCGAAGCCATCGATGGCGGCGCCTTGTGGGTCAATGGCGAGCTCGTCGGTTACCGGCGGACAGGACGCAAGCTGTTTGAACTCTCCGAGCGCGAGATCGCGCGGCAGCGGCTCGCGACCGGCATGGTGTTTCAGCGCTTCAACCTGTTTCCGCACAAGACGGCCCTGGAGAACGTCATGGAAGGGCCGGTCCAGGTGCTGAAGACGGAGCGCAGGCAGGCCGAGTTGGAGGCCAACGAGCTGCTCGCACGCGTCGGACTTGCGAGCAAATGCGGCGCTTACCCGATCGAGCTGTCGGGCGGCCAGCAGCAGCGCGTCGCGATCGCGCGCGCGCTCGCGATGAAGCCGGCGTTGATGTTGTTCGACGAGCCGACCTCCGCGCTCGACCCGGAGCTGGTCGGCGAAGTGCTTTCCGTCATGCGTGATCTCGCACGGAGCGGAATGACCATGATCGTCGTGACGCACGAGCTCGGTTTCGCCCGCGAAGTTGCGAAACGGGTGCTGTTCATGGACCAGGGGCTGGTGGTCGAAGCCGGATCGCCCGAACAGGTTCTCGGCAGGCCAACCCAGGCCCGTACACGCGATTTCATCTCGGCGGTGCTGAGCTAGCCGTTCGGCGCCGTCGAGGCGCACAGGGGAGTATCAATGTTGTCACGATCCCGCCTTTATCTTGCAGCTGTCGCTTGCGTGGTCGCGTTCGGCCAAACCACCGGCATCGCCTGCGCGCAGGGGACGAAGACTGTCATCAACGCGGCGACGGTACCGAAATATCCTCCTTTCGAATTCAAGGACCCGGCGTCCGGCAAGCTGATCGGATTCGATGTCGACATCGTCGATGCGATCGCCGCCAGGATGGGCATCAAGGTCAACTGGATCGATTCGAGCTTCGACCAGCTGATCAGCTCGGTCGAGACCAGGCGCGCCGACGTCATTGTGGCCGGCATGGCCGATACGCCGGAGCGCCGCGCGACCGTGAGCTTTCTCGATTACCTGCACGCCAATACAGTGTTCTTCACACTGCGGGCCAACGCCGCACGCTATCCGGATCTGGACGCGCTGTGCGGCAAACGGGTCGCCACCGCGCGCCGGACGATCTGGCCCGCGGCGATCGAGAAATGGAGCGACGAGCATTGCACCGCCGCCGGCAAGCCTGCCGTGATCGTGGTGGGCACGGACGGGTCACCGGATACGCGGCTGCAACTGAACCAGGGGCGCGCCGATGCGGCGGTCCAGGGCGCCGAGACCATCCCGTATCAGAACTCGATCGAGGGCAACCGCTACGTCATTCTCGGCAAGCCATTCCTCGTCCAGGACATGGGCCTCGGATTTGCCAAGGACGATGTGCAATTTGGACAGAGGCTCAAGCAGGCGCTCGCGGGGCTCATGGCCGACGGCAGCTATCAGGAGCTGCTGCGCAAATGGGATCTGACCGGCAGCGCGATCGAGCAAGCCATGATCAACGGCCAGCCCTGAACGCACCGGCGCTCCCCTAGTCATCCAGCTTGTTCAGATCGGGACCGTTGCTCCGCCGTTCATCTTCCCCCGGTTACAAATTGTTTCATGCCCGCCACGCCGGTTCCACTTTCCCGGCCCAATTCGGCCCCGGATGACTTCCTAAAATTTCGGTAAGCGGGTCCGAAGGTAAGGATTTCGCAAGCAATGAAAGTTACCAAAAGGTCAATCCAGACTGGAGTATTTGAGCCGTGAGCGAACCAATGGTTGAGCAGGCCGCCCAGACGACCGGTGAACAGGCTGGCGCCGTCGAAGCCGCCGCGACCGGACCGCAGGCCGTCGAGGCTGCCGCCGGCATCGACGCCCCCTCGATCGCGCCCGACCACGAGGCGCCGCCCAAGCCCGACGCGCCGAAGGCGGAGCCGCCCCGGATCGAAGTGCCGAAGTTCGAGGCGGCCAAGGTTGAGCCGAAGGCCGAGAGCAAACCCGAGCCGAAGCCCGGCAAGCTCATCGTCATGCCCCCCTCGGACCGCGCCTGGGACCGCGAGGACTTCGCCCCGCATATGAAGGCCGACGAGCCGCGTGACACCGGCGGCAAGCGCCGTGTGTCGGCGATGGCCGCGGTGGTGGCGATTGCCGCCAGCGTCGGCGCGATCAGCGGCGCGCTGGCAACCGCCGGCATGATGCACTTTGCAGCTCCCGCGCCGGCGCAGGTCGCCGACACCAGTGCGCTGGATGCCTCCGTTGCGCGCATCGATGCCGACCTCGTCGCCCTCAAGGCGAATGTCGAGCACTCCTCGAAGACCGGCCTCAGCCAGTTCAACCGGGCGAACGACCGCCTCGACAAGCTCGAGAAGGCGCAGGCCGAGCCGATCGCCAGGATCGCAAAACTGTCCGAGACCGTGGACAAGCTCCGCGCCACGCCGCCGGCCGCTCCCCCGCAGGCCGCGGCAGCGCCAGCGAAGGAGACCACCGGCTCGATCGCGCCGACCCAGGTTGCGACCGCCGCCGCTGCACCGGCTCCCGCACCCGCCGCGCCCAAGACCGAAATCGGCCGTCTGCCGACGGTCGAGGGCTGGAGGCTGCGCGACGTCGCCAATGGCGGTGCACTGATCGAGGGCCGCGACGGCCTTTACGAGGTCTATGCCGGCGATCCCATTCCCGGCCTCGGCCGCGTCGATGCGATCCGTCGTCAGGACGGCCGCTGGGTGGTCGTCACCAGCAAAGGCCTGATCGTCGCGCGCTGAGCTGCTGGCATTCGACTTTCGAAGAGGCGCTTCACCACCATGTGAAGCGCCTTTTTGCTTGAATAGGGGTCCCGGCGCGGTGTTACCTCAGGCATGAGCCGCGTGTTGCGAATTCTTCTTGCTGTCGTCGTGCTTTTGGGTGGCGCCATGCCGCTACCGGCCGCGGAGAACGCGCAGCTCACGCGCGGTACCGCGATCACCGATCCCGATGTCCTGCGCAAGCTCGACCAGAACGATGCGCTCACGGTCTCGCGGCTGCTGTGGCCGGAGCGCAACGCGAACTTTCCGCTGACGAACGATCTGCTGTTCTCCTGGATGCCGCAGCTTGCACCGATTCCGCCGGCAATCGATGCGGAGCTCGATCGCTACATCGCAGGGCACAAGGCGGCATGGCCGAGCGAGACCATCGGCGTCGGCGAAGGCTTCGACGTGCAGCTGTTCGATCGAGCCACGCTGAAATCGCCGAACACGCGTTTCGTGCTCGCCGGCATCGTCAACCGCATGGACCGCGCCTATGTGGCGGAGGACTCCTGCGGCGAGATCCGCTTGATCTATCGGCTCACCCGTTTCGACGCTGGACCGGACGGCAGCAAGACCGCGATGCGCCTGCCGATGACGTTCAATCTGGTGATGAAGGCGCGCGATGCCCGCCAGACCGGTTCGAACGGCAAGCCGGTCACCTGCGCCGAGGTCGCGCGGCGCTGGCTCGACAATGGCGACTGGCAGGGATTGATCCGCGGCGGCTTCTCCCCTGACGACGCCATGCTCGACCGCATCGAGACCAACATCCAGGTCTCCGTCGCGCCGAAATCGGCGCTGCATGATTTTCGCTCGGACTATTTGCTGAAGGTGTTCAAGTACGACGCTGCAGCGAAACGGTTCGAGGAATCGACGCTGGAGAACCAGATCGACCGTAACAGGATTCTTGCCGACAACGATCTCCGGCGCGATTTCAAGGCGTGGCTGCTTGCGCCGGAAAATCTGCGCGCGTTCGATCGCGGCACGGTGCTGATCCCCGAGAAGTTTCTGGCCAGGGCCGCGGTCGTGCCGACGCCTGCCGGCCTCGATGCCTCCGCGCTGCAGCCGGAGTTCGGCATGATGCAGGGAGAGGGCAAGGACGATCCCGTCTTCACGGACAATGACGTGGTCGGTGCGCTGAAGCAGGCTGCCGCGCGCGGGGACATGCAGAACATCCGCTCGGTTGCGGGCTTCCAGCGCCGCCTCAATGACGTCACCTGCGCCGGCTGCCACCAGACCCGCGGCATCGGCGGTTTTCATTTTCCGGGCGTGGATTGGCTTGCGGACAAGCCGTCGAATTCCACCATCGTGCCGGCCTCGCCGCATTTCCTCGGCGACCAGCTTCGCCGCCGCGACATCCTGGCCGCGTTCGCCGCAGGCAAGCGGCCTGATTTCTCACGCGGATTTGCCAGCCGGCCGCAGACTCGCGGCAGCGCGGAACTGGCCGGCACCGAATATCAGGACGGCTGGGGGGCGCATTGTTCTTTGCAAAATGCGGGATCGAGAACGGGCGACAGGAGTTTTACGTCATGGAGCTGTGCTAAAGGCTTGACCTGTCAGGCCGCCGCGGCCTCGCGCCGCATCGGCATGTGCTTCATCGAGACGCGTTAAAACCGGTTCGGATGACCCATGACGGACACGAGCAACGCCAACAAGGCGCGCAATCGCGAGATCGCGCAGAACGAGGAAGCCAAGCAGGTCACCGGCAGCATCCGCGTCAGCACATGGGCGGTCGCAATGGTCGTGATCGTCGGCGGGATATTGTTCACGCTCGGCTGGCTGGCGCTGCGGTAGTTTCTCTACGGCGGAGTGTGTAGCGCCAGCGCGCGTCCTACCCCACCGCCCCCGAGCCCCGCAGCTGCTTGATCGCCGTCTCGTCGTATCCCGCCGCGCGCAAGATCTCGTCGCTGTGCTCGCCGACGCCGGGCGGCTTGCGCGGCTGCACCTTCCTGGTGCCGTCGATCCAGATCGGGCTGGAGATGGTGAGCATGGTGTCGTTCTCGAACGGCACCAGCACCTCGTTGTCCAGCATCTGCTTGTCGTTCGGGATGTCGTCGAGAATGCCGACGATGCCGAACACGAGTCCATTGCCGTCGAGGATCTTGCGCCATTCGGCGAGATCCCTGGTGGCGAAGGTCTCGTCGAAGATCTTGATCAGCTCCACCGAGCGGGCGTGGCGGTCGGGCTTGGTGGCGAAGCGCGGATCGGTGATGAGGTCTTCGCGTCCCAGGCACTTGGCCAGTGTCGGAAACTGCTTCTCCTCGCTCAGTAGCGACAGGATCAGCCAGCGGCCGTCCCTGCATTGATAGTGGTTGGCCACCGCGTTCAGCGCGCGCTCGCGCGGGCGCCGCTCGCCGAACTTGGCGCCGCAGAGTTTCGCCTGCGCCAGCACGCTCGCCGCCCAAACGCCATTCGCCATCAAATTGGAGGCGACATGCGAGCCCTTGCCGGTCTTCTCGCGCTGATAGAGCGCGGTGACGATCGCGCTGTACAACGCCATGGCACAGGGATGGTCGCCCATGCCGGCGACCGAACGCGCCGGCGTCGTGTCGGTGTCGGCGCGGACGAGGTCCATCAGGCCGGAGCGCGCCCAATAGGCATTGCTGTCGAAGCCGGGCTTGTTGGCCTCCTCGCCCTTCTCGCCATAGCCGGTGAAGGAGGCGTAGATCAGCCGGTCGTTGAGATGGGCGAGGTGGTCATAGGTGATGCCGAGCTTGGTGCGCACCGGCGGCGGCATGTTGGTGATGAAGACGTCGGCCTCTTCCACCAGCTTGTAGAGCACCGCCTGCGCCTCCGGCTTTGAGAGGTCGAGCGCGAGGCTCTTCTTGTTGCGGGCCTCCAGCAGCCAGGCGAAATTGTGCTCGCCGGTCGGATAGCCCGGCAGATTGGGCAGGTTGCGGTAGGGATCGCCAGCGCCGGGCGGCTCGATCTTGATGACGTCGGCGCCGAAATCCGACAGCACGGTCGCGGCCGCCGGCGCTGCGATGAAGCTCGCGCAGTCCAGAACCTTGAGCCCTGCAAAAATGCCCTTGTCCATCGCGGCGTCGCTCCCTCGCTCTTGTTGTTTCCCGTGCGCTGGAATTGGCGCCGGCCAGATCATGGGAGCATTAGACCGATGTTTTGCCGGGATGCAACGGCACCGGGCGCAGGGCATCGCTGCGGCGTGTCCCGTCACCCTGAGGTGGCCGCTTCTTCAGCGGCCCTCGAAGGGCGACGGCCCGGCTGCATCCGGGCCGTTCATCCTTCGAGGCTCCCGGCGCGATGCCTGGCATCGCGCCACTCGCACCTCAGGATGACGGAACTGATATTGTGCGTGTTGTGAAGGCCGCTCCAGGGGCGGCTTCACTCTTCGCCCGCGAGCAGAGCGGCATTGCCGCCCGCCGCCGCCGTGTTGATCGTCACGGTCTGCTCGGTGGCGAAGCGCGCGAGGTAATGCGGGCCGCCGGCCTTCGGGCCGGTTCCAGACAGGCCGTTGCCGCCGAACGGCTGCACGCCGACCACGGCGCCGATCATGTTGCGGTTGACGTAGATGTTGCCGACCTGAACGCGGTCGATGATCGCCTCGATGCTGTCGTCGATGCGGGAGTGGACGCCGAGCGTCAGCCCGTAGCCGGTGCGCTCGATCGCCTGCAACACGCGTTCGAGGTTCTCGGCCCGGTAGCGCACGACATGCAGGATCGGGCCGAACACCTCCTCGGTGAGCTCGCCGGCCTCCTTGAGTTCGAAGATGTGCGGCGCGACGAAGCATCCTTCCGGCGCGGTGCCGGCAAAGTGCAGCCGCGCCTCGCTCTTCATCCGTGCGATATGCGCATCGAGACGTTGCTTGGCCTCGGCGTCGATCACCGGACCGACATGGGTCGCGACGTCGCTGGGGTCGCCGATCTTCAATTCCCGTGCCGCGCCTGCGATCATCTCGATCATGCGGTCGGCAACGTCCTCCTGCACGAACAATAGCCGCAGTGCCGAGCAGCGCTGGCCGGCGGAACGGAATGCCGAGGTCACGACATCGTCGGCGACCTGCTCGGGCAGCGCGGTGGCGTCCGCAATCATGGCGTTGATGCCGCCGGTCTCCGCGATCAGCGGCACGATCGGCCCGTCCTTGGCGGCGAGCGTGCGGTTGATGCTGCGCGCGACCTCGGTCGAGCCGGTGAAGACCACACCGGCGATATCGTTATGCGCGGTCAACACGGCGCCGATGCGGCCATCGCCGGTGACGAGATGCAGCGCGCTTTTCGGGATGCCGGCCTCGTGCAGCAGGGCGACGGCCTCGCGCGCGATGCGCGGGGTCTGCTCGGCGGGCTTCGCGATCACGCTGTTGCCGGCCATCAGCGCCGCCGTGACCTGGCCGAGGAAGATCGCCAGCGGGAAATTCCACGGCGAGATCGCCACGAAGACGCCGCGGCCGCGCATCGCGAGTGCGTTGCTCTCGCCGGTCGGGCCGGGCATCGCCGTCGCGCCGCCGAACAGTTTTCGGCCCTGCGCGGCATAATAGCGGCAGAAGTCCGCGGCCTCACGCAGCTCCGACAAGGCATCGTCGAGCGTCTTGCCGCCCTCGGCTTGCAGAAGCGCGATGAAATGAGCGCTGCGGTTCTCCAGCAGATGCGCGGCCTGCTCCAGCGCTGCCGCGCGTGTGCCCGCTGGCGTCCGGCTCCAGGCCGCAAAGCCGGTGCGTGCCGCAGCGACTGCTGCATTGGCCTGATCCGGCTTTGCATCAGCGATCGGCTTGGGATCGGTTGCCGCGGCCTTGACGTCGGTCAGCAGCTGCTCGAGCGCGGCGCGTGCGCCGAATTCGACGCCGCGCGAATTGCGCCGCTCCGGCGCGAACAGATCGGCCGGCAGCGGAATTTTGGGATGGGCCGCCGCTTGCGGCCGGACGATGGCATCCGCCGGACGCTGCAACAGCGCCGGGACGGGGACGCGATAGTCGGCCGCCTGCGCCACGAACGAGGAATTGGCGCCGTTCTCCAGCAGACGCCGCACCAGATAGGCGAGCAGGTCGCGATGGCTGCCGACCGGTGCATAGGTGCGGTAGGCGATATCGGCGTGATCCCTGGCAAGCTGCTCGTAGAGCGCTTCGCCCATGCCGTGCAGACGCTGGAATTCGAAGCCGCCGCTGTCCCCGGCCATCTCCAGCACGGTCGCGACCGTCAGCGCGTTGTGGGTGGCGAATTGCGGGAAGATGCGCGGCCGCAAGGCCAGCAGCTTCGCGGCGCAGGCGACGTAGTTCAGATCCGTCATCGCCTTGCGGGTGAACACGGGGTAGCCGTCGAGCCCGCGCTCCTGCGCGCGCTTGATCTCGGTGTCCCAATAGGCGCCCTTGACCAGCCGCACCATCAGCTTGCGGTCATGCGCGCGCGCCAGCGCGTCGACATAGTCGATCACCGCGCTCGCACGCTTCTGATAGGCCTGGATGGCGAGCCCAAAACCGTCCCAGCCTTTGAGCGAGACATGGGAGAGCGTCGCGGCGATCACGTCGAGCGACAGCTCCAGCCGGTCGGCCTCCTCGGCATCGACGGTGAAGTTGAGATCATGCGCCTGGGCACGCTGCGCCAGATCGAGCAGCTGCGGCACCAGCTCGGCCATGACGCGGTCGCGGCTGATCGCCTCGAAACGCGGATGCAGCGCCGAGAGCTTCACGGAGATGCCGGGCCGGTCGGGCAGGGGATGGTTGCCGGCGGCCTTGCCGATCGTCAGAATCGCGCTCGCATAGGCGTCGAAATAGCGCTTGGCGTCCGCCGCCGTGCGCGCGCCTTCGCCGAGCATGTCGAAGGAGTAGCGCGTCTTCTGGCCGGAGCGCGGCTTGCCCCGCTCCAGCGCCTGCTCGATGGTCTCACCCAGCACGAAATGATTGCCCATCAGCCGCATCGCCTGCCGCGTGGCGGTGCGCACGGCGGGCGCGCCGAGCCGCTTCACCAGACGGCCGATGGTGCCGTCGGGCGTCTCGCCGGGCTGGATCACCCGGGCCGACAGGCCGAGCGCCCAGGCCGAGGCGTTGACCAGGAAGGCCGTGGACTTGGTCTCGTGGTGGATGAAGTCGCCCTCGCCGAGCTTGTCCTCGATGAACTGGTCGGCGGTGCGGGCATCAGGCACGCGCAGCAGCGCCTCGGCCAGCACCATCAGCGCGAGGCCCTCCTTGGTCGAGAGCGCGAACTCCCGCAGCATGTCCTCGACCCCGCCGAGCCGGTCGTCGCGCTTGCGGACCGCCTCGATCAGCCGCGTCGCGGTCCGGTCGATCCGCGCCTCCTGCGGCGGAGCCAGATGCGACGTGGGCAAGAGGCGCGCGGCGATCTCGGCATCATCGGGTGCGTAGGGGGCGGCGAAGGCAGGCGGAATGTTCGGCATGGCGTGTCCTGTGGCTCAATTCCAGGATAAGGGCCGCGTTACCGTAGTTCGATAGACAAATTAGCTTCTTTGCCTTAGAAAATTAAGATAGATGCCACAGTAGCCGTATAAAATATGGAACTCGATCGAATCGACCGCAAAATCCTCTCGATTTTACAGGAGGATGGGCGAATCGCCAATGTCGAGCTCGCCGAACGCATCGGTCTGTCGCCGACGTCGATTGGCGAGCGGCTGAAGCGCTTGCAGCGCGAGGGCTTTGTCGAAGGCTACGGTGCCCGGCTCAATCCGCATCGGCTTGGCCTCGGGCTTCTGGTGTTCGTCGAGGTGCTCCTCGACAAGACCACGCCCGACAATTTCGAGCGCTTTGCGCGCGCGGTGAAACTCGCGCCTGAAGTGCTGGAGTGTCACATGGTTGCCGGCGGCTTCGACTATCTTGTGAAGGCACGCCTTGCGGACATGACGGCGTATCGGCGCTTCCTCGGCGAGACCCTGCTGTCGATGCCGGGCGTGCGCGAGACGCGGACCTACGCGGTGATGGAGGAGATCAAGCGCGACGCACCATTGCCGGTGGGCTAGGGAGTACCGTCGCGATTGTCATTGCTGTGGCGTTGAATGAGCCCCTTCGCGGGAAAAATAGGTATCCGTGTGCAGTCGCAACGCCTGTCGTCGAATGCACTGGCCGTCTTCTAAAATTTTTTTGGCCTCGCTCCCGGATCTGATCCGGGAGGCAGCGAAACGCTGGCGGGCTTATACTTTGAGGTTTTCTGCGGAGGTCTTGCCCCGGTTTGCGATCTCTTCGTATTCAACCGTCTGTCCCTCGTTGAGGGTGGACAGACCGGCCTTCTGCACTGCCGAGATATGCACGAACACATCCTTGCCACCCGACGCAGGCTGGATAAATCCATAACCCTTCGTCGGGTTGAACCACTTGACCGTACCTTTAGCCATCACGACTTCTCCGCGGGTCTTCCTCCGAGATCTCGAACCGCCAGTCCCCGCCAACCGGCCGGTTCGGTCCTAACAGGATACGCGGATTGTGGCAGGCTTGGTAGCTCAAACCACATCAGCCTTTCGCCGAATTCCGCTCAACTTCGCGGCGTTTTTGCCGGTTTTGCCCGTTTCGCGGTCAATTGGCCCGCGCGCCCTCAATACGTCGTGGCCAGATAATCGACGATCTTGCCGACATCGGCATCGTCGATCGGTGCGCCATAGACCTTGATCATCTTGGTCACCTCGGCTTGCCAGAAGCCCTTCTTGTCCTTCATCGGCGGCTGCGTGGCGATGTAGTCGGACGAGTGGCAGGCCGTGCAATTGCCCTGCACCACCTCGAGATTGGGGCCGGGCTTGAACGCCGCGACCTCGTCGGGGGTCTTGTAGTTGACCGGCGCGGCAAGTGCCGAACCCACCATTGCGGCGAGCGCGAGTGTGATGGTGAGGAGAACGGTGCGCTGCATGATCATTCTCCCTCAGGCCACGCTGACGCGGACGGTTTCGACGACGTTGCGCAAGTAACCCGCCGGGTTCCAGCGCGGCGTATCCGGCTGGGTCTCGCCACCATTGCCGGTGGCGCGGACCTTGAGCTCGTGATTGCCTGCCGCGAGCTTCACCGGCAGCTTCCATTCGCGGAACGCGTATTTGCCGAGATCCTTGCCGAGCGTCGCGCTCGTCCAGGTCTTGCCGCCGTCGGCGGAGACCTGGACCTCCTTGATACCTTTGCCGCCGTCGAAGGCGATGCCGCGCAATGTCGTGCGCCCCGCCTTCAGCTTGGCGCCGTCAGGCACGCTGGTGATGAAGGAGCGGATGGTGAAGCGGTTGATCGGGATCGTCGCCTTCGGCGCGGTGCCCGGCTCGACCGCATTGTTGGGCGTATCGGGGATGCGATAGGCCGACTTCATCCAGAAGCCGTCATAGACGCTGTCGATGACGGTGATCTCGTTGAGATGCTTGAGCCAGTAGGTGCCGTAATAGCCTGGTACGACCAGGCGCAGCGGAAAGCCGTTGAGGAACGGCAAATCCTCGCCGTTCATGCCATAGGCCAGCATCACCTCGCCGTCGGTAGCATGATCGATGTCGAGCGCCTTGACGAAGTCGGGCGTCTTGTCGTTGACCGGGCCGTCCATGCCGCCGAATGTCACCTGCTTCGCACCGGCCTGCACGCCCGCCATCTCCAGCACGGTCTTCAGCGGCACGCCGCGCCAGCGCGCACAGCCCATCGCGCCATTGGCGAGCTGGCCGCCGGCGACGCGCGGCTCGACGAGGCCGCGGCTGTTGCCCGAGCACTGGTTGACGGCGACGATCTCGGTCGCCTTCATCTTCCTGATGTCTTTCAGCGACAGTTTCAGCGGCTTGTCGACCTTGCCCTTGACTTGAAGCGTGAACGTGTCGGGGTCGAGATTGTAGGGCAGGTCGGAGAGGTGATAGCGCACGAAGAACGCATTGTTCGGCGTGATCGGGCCGTCGTTGAAGATCGCAAACGGCGTCTCGAGCTGCGGCGGCCGGCTGGTCAGCCCGATCATCGGCCGCTTCTGCGGATATTTCACCAGCGGCCGTTCGCCATTGGCGAACGGAAGCGTGACGGTGTCGAGCGCCAGCGCCTTGGTCGAATTCAGTGTGGCCGCAAGTGCGGCAAGGCCCGCTCCTTTGAGCAGGTCGCGTCGATCGAACATGTGGTCTCCTCCCGGAGCTTTTCGTTGGATCGCGGTCATCACCGCAATCCTGCGTCCATGTGTCTCAACCATTTGGATGAAGTCAATTCGTGCTTTCGCAGCAGGCCCATGCCGCTGCGTTGCAGCAGGCCGGTGTTACGTTTGTCACGAGATTGTCGACTGTAGCCGCGACGGTGGTCTGCTCCCTCACCCCGCTTGCGGCAGGGCAATCGCATATGGGAGAGATTCCCTTGTGGCCATCCTTCGAGACGCCCGCCGTTGGCGGGCCCTCAGGATGAGGACCGAGTGCGCGGCAGTCGTTTCAACGAGCACCGGTGCCGCTTAGCCTCATCCTGAGGAGACCGCAAAGCGGTCGTCTCGAAGGACGAGGCGCGCGCTCGGGTCGCGCAAAGACCATATGCGATTGCCCTGCCGCAAGCGGGGTGAGGTGAAGAAGAATCACGCCGCGACGCGCTCGCTGCGATCAACGAGCGCCGACAGCTGCTTCGTATCTGCAACTACACGCACCGCCATCGGCTCGTCGCGGCCGCGGATCGCGACCTCCTGCTGCGGTAGTGCGTCATCGGCAAGGCCCGCGCTGCGGCGGACTTCCTCGGAGACGACCGCCTCACAGGCAAACGTCTTCGTCATGTCCTGGAGGCGGGCGGCGACATTGACGGCATCGCCGAGCGCGGTGAAGACGATGTGATCGCGATAGCCGATGTCGCCGATGATGACCTCGCCGCCATGGATACCGATGCCGAAGCGGATCGGCTGGCGCAGATCGTGGCTCAGGAGCTCATTGAGTTCGTCGACATGCGTGGCGATGCCCGCGGCC
The DNA here is from genome assembly GCF_058807535.1 of Bradyrhizobium sp. GW821-FHT12B03. NCBI lineage: Bacteria > Pseudomonadati > Pseudomonadota > Alphaproteobacteria > Hyphomicrobiales > Nitrobacteraceae > Bradyrhizobium > Bradyrhizobium sp. GW821-FHT12B03. The sequence goes on along the minus strand of NZ_JBXAQU010000023.1, from coordinate 38,283 downwards.
GCTTTCAGCGCCTGCCGGCAGGCCTCTTGCGGATCGACCGACAAGCCGAACAGCGCCAGCATGCCGTCGCCGACGAACTGGTTCGGCTGGCCGCCATTCTCGATCACCGCCTGCGAGACCGCGCCGAGGAAGCGGTTGACGATGAAGACGGTGTCGAACGGCAGCCGCTTCTCCGCGAGCTGCGTCGAGCCGCGCATGTCCACGAACAGGCTGACGAGGTAGCGCTCCTGGCCGATCCGGGCCGGCGTCGAGCCTTGCGCATTCGCCGACACGGTGTGCGCGGTGAAGAGCTGGAAGAAGGAGAGATCCGACGTTGGTCGCAGCTGGCAGGCGAGGCGGATCGAGGGGTCGGTGGTGCCGACACGGGTGAGCACGAAGGCCTCGCGCTGCGACGGCTCGGGCAGGACGCCATGATCGCCGATGATGCGGATGCGGCAGGTCGAGCAGCGGGCGCGGCCGCCGCAGACGCTGGCATGCGGGACGTTGTGGCGCAGGCTCGCCTCCAGCACGGAGAGACCCTTTGGCACGCGCACCGTCTTGCCGTTGCCATAGGACAGCGCGATCATGCCACCGCGCCGCTCACGCAGGGCGCGCACGCCTCTTGCGAGCAGCACCACGCCGAGCAGGCCGAAATAGCCCATGACGAGGCCGCCGCTGATGCGGTCGAGCACTTTGTTTTCCGCGACCGTGCCGACCTGTTGCCTCGTATAGTTCGTCTTGCGCCAGTCCGCGTCGTCGCTGTCGGCAGCAACGCTGCGCCCGCCCTGGTAGATGCCGAGCATCGCCAGCGTCGGGATCAGGACGGCGGCTGCGAGGAGATAGGGCGCCGCGCGCGTGAAGAAGGTCTTCATGCGCAGCCAGAAATAGATGCCGACGCAGCCATGGATCCAGGCGACCACGAGCAGGATCGTCATCTGCCAGAGCCGGGCGGGCGCCAGGACGAAGAACAGATAGAGCTCCTGCGGGTAAAGCTTCTCGTGCCCGTAGAGCGTCAGGCCGAGCCGGATCCCGATCACATGTGCCATGACGAGCAGGGGGATGCTCAGGCCCAGCACGAGCTGAAGCGGCTCGACGGTCTTCCAGCGAAACTCGCGGCGCTGGTACAGCGCGAACACACCGAGCCCGGCGTGGATCAGCGCCGCCGCGTAGAACACGATCGTCACGGGCAGGAACTGCCAGAACAGCACGTGGTAGTAGACCCCGGCCTCCATGGTGTCGACCGAGATGTTGCCGAGCGCATGGTTCAGGAAATGGCTGACCACATAAGAGAACAGGATGATGCCGCAGATGAGCCGCACCTGCCGTACGCCGGTTGCGCGGATGAGTTCGGGCATATGGACGGGAGCGGTGGCCATGATTCGGTTGTATCAGTTCATCAAGGAGAACAGCCAGCCTAGCGTTTAATTCCAGGGGTGGACAGGTTCGGCGATCACTTGCCCGACAAGGTTACAAAACCGTAGGGTGGGCAAAGGCGCGCCCTTGCGCGCCGTGCCCACGACCTGTCGATGTTACGATCGGTTTGGTGGGCACGCTTCCGCCTTCGCTCTTCGAGCGACGTCGGACAAGTCGCTTTGCCCACCCTGCGGCCGCATCGCTGGGGCGGGATCGTCGCTTCGCTCGCCCGGAACGATGGTGGCCTACATTGACTCCCCCTCCCAGGTTGGCGAAAAGCGCGGCCGTGACGACAGCTCCCGACACCACCATGCCCCTCCACGGCGCCGCGCGCCGGCCCCTCGTCATGGCCGTGCTCGTCATCGCCGCGATGACGCTGCTGCGCATCGTCTACGCCTCCGCGATCGAGCTGCGCACCGACGAGGCCTATTACTGGACGTGGTCGAAGGAGGCGGCGCTGAGCTTCCTCGATCATCCCCCGGGCATCGCCTGGCTGATTCGTTTCGGCACCGCGATCTTCGGCGACACCCCGCTCGGCGTCCGCTTCGGTGGTATCGTCGCGATGCTGGTGACCCAGCTGCTGCTCGCCGACATCGTCCGCCGCCTCACCCGCGATGCGCGCGCTGTGATGATCGCGGTGCTGATGCCGGAGGCGGCGCTCTATTACGGCCTGTTGATGGCCAAGGTCGCGCCCGACGTCGCCATGATCCCGTTCGCGGTCGCGATGATGTGGTCCCTGGTGCGATTGGCGCAGAGCGGCGACGGGCGCTGGTGGCTGGCGGCCGGCCTGTTCGCCGGGCTGGCGATGCTGTCGAAATTCACCGTGATCATGTTCGCGCCGGCGGTTGCGGCGTTTCTTCTCGTGCCGGATTGGCGCTGGCGCTGGCTGCGCAGTCCTTATCCCTATCTCGCTGTGCTGGTCGCGATCGCAATGTTCTCGCCGGTGCTGATCTGGAACGTGCAGCACGATTGGGCCTCGATCCGCTTCCAGGGCGTGCGCGCCACCACCAATTACGGCATCTCACTGCGGACGGTCGGCGACTACATCGGCCTGCAGTTCGGTCTCGTCGGCTTCGTCATGCTGCCGGTGGTGCTGACGGGCCTCGTGATCACGGCATGGCGCGGCTATCGCAGGCGCGAGCCGGTCGCGATCCTGCTGTCCACGGCCGTGCTGATGCCGTTCCTCTATTTTCTGGTGAAATCGCTGACGCTCAGGGTCGGCGATACCTGGCCGATGTTCATGTGGCCGGTCGGTTTTGCGGCTGCAGCGGTGAACCTTGCGATGCTGCCGAAGGAAGGGTGGTCGGCGCGGCTGATCCGCTCAAGCCTGTTCTGGGCGAAGACGGCGGTCGTCTCGGGCATTGCCTTCGTCGTCATCGTGTTTCTCTACTACGTCGCCGCGCCCTGGAATCTCCTCGGCAAGATCGATCCGATCGGCGCCGAGGCCGGTTACGAGCAGGTCGCAGCGCGCGCGCAGGCTGCGCTGGATGAGACCGGCGCGACCTGGATCGCAACCACGGATTACCGCACCTATGCCATGATGCGCTGGCTGTTCAGGGGCCGGGTGCCCGTCATCGAGATCAACGAGCGCGGCCGCTTCCAGGACTTCCGCGACCCCGGCATCGACCGAATCAAGGGACACGCCGGCATCTATGTCGGCCGCGAGCCCGACAATCGCGCGCCGGTGTGGGATTCGATCCCCGCGAAGCGCGAGCAATTGGGCCAAGTCGAGCGCCGCTGGCGCGGCGTTCTGACGGACACCTATGTGATTGAAAAACTCACCGGCTGGACCCCGGAGCTGAACCCGCCGAAGGACTCGCCGCTGTTTTGGTGGCGGGTGCTGGCGGGGGAATTTAGCATGAGAGTGGCACGCTCCTCTTACCCTCCCCTGGAGGGGGAGGGTCGATCGCGCGCAGCGCGAGCGGGGTGGGGTGATCTCTCCACGCGGGTACTGTTGGATGGGGAGAGACCGTCACCCCACCCCGCTGTGCATTCCGCTTTGCTTCATGCACAGCGACCCTCCCCCTCCAGGGGAGGGTAAGCGCGAGCGCCGCTACGCCTCGTCCTCTTTCTTCCGCAGCAGATCCGTCGCGAGGTCCGACAGCTTCGGCGGCGGCAGCGCGGCGAACGGCAGCGGCCTTGTCACGTCGATTGCGGCAAGGCCCAGCCGCGCGGTCAACAGCCCGTTGAGGATTCCCTCACCGAGCCGCTGCGACAGCTTTGCCGCGATCCCGTGGCCGAGCATCTGCTGCACCAGGCTGTCGCTCGCGGCCATGCCGCCGGTGATGGCGAGATGGGCGATGACGTGGCGGAGCAGGCGGATCATGCCGAGCGCGCCGGGCCGGCCGCCATAGAGATACGCAAGCTGGCGGATCAGGCGCAGCGCGGCCACGAACACGAACATCACGTCGATCGCCGCGCGGGGCGACACAGCTGTGACGATCGAGACTTTTTGCGCGGCTGACGACACCAGCCGACGCGCCTCCGCATCCAGCGGCGACATCAATTCGCGCTCGGCGAGCCGGATCATGTCGGCGCCGTCGATGATCTCGCCGGTGTGGCTCTCCAGCGCAGCACGGGCGCGCGCGAGCTGGGGGTTCTGATGGGCGATCTTGAGCAGGTCCTGCACGATGACGCGGCTCTCCTTGCGGTCGTCGCTGGCCAGCACGGCGGCGGCGCGCGCATGCAGCTTCTCGATCGTCGCAAGGCGCGCCAGCCCATACGCTTCCCGCCCGATCACCACGGCAAGCGCGAGCGCGGTGACGAACGCGAAGGCAACGCCGACGAAGCCGAGCGTTTCGCTGCGCGCAAACAGATCCTCGATCAGATGCACGACGCCGAGCCCGACGCCGAGCAGCGTCAGCCCGGCGAGGCCGGACCAGAACAACGCGCCCCAGGGAAAGCCGCGCCGTGCCGGCAGTGCGGCCTCAATCGGTACCGGCAGCGCCTGCGGATCGTGCTCCGGCGTGATCTGGATCGTGCCGCGACCGAGCCGGCTGGTCTCGTCGGCTTCGGTGACGACGACGCCGGGATCGTCGAGCCGGAACGTCGCCGGCCGCCGCGGCTGGGATCGGTCGTTCATGACAGCTTGTCTCCGATCAGGAACTGCAAGGCACGGTCGAGGCGGATGTGAGGCAGCGCCGGCTCGTCCGCGCCCTCGCGTTCGAGCTTGGGCGGGCGGAAGCGCAGGAAACGGAAATCGCTTGTCTCGGCGGCCTCGGTCGAGAGGCCGCGGAACGCATCCGTGCCGTTGAACAGCGGCTCGGGATCCACAGGCAGATCGCCCGGAAAGGTCGCAACTTCCGTGTTGCCGTCGAAGAACTCGCCACCGGCGCTTTCGCCCGCGGCCGGCGTTCCCAGGATCGACGGCAATTTGTCGCGGCCATGCGCGACCTGGGCCTCGCGCGTGGCACGCACTGCGGCGAGCGCGACCACGTCGATCTCGGCGCCTGTCGTTTCCGCGCGCGCGACCGCCCGCGTCACCGCGCGGCGCAGCACGGCCTCGAGCCGGTCGTGGCTGGAATGATGCAGATGGTCCGCCTTGGTCGCCGCGAACAGGATGCGGTCGATGCGCGGGCGGAACAGGCTGGAGAGGATCGTGCTGCGGCCGATGTTGAAGCAGTCGAGAATGCCGGTGAGGGCTGCTTCGAGATCGTGCAGCGCCTCGGGTCCGGAGTTGAACGCGGCGAGTGCATCGGCCAGCACGATCTGGCGATCGAGCCGGGCGAAATGATCGCGGAAGAACGGCCGCACCACGACGTCCTTGTAGGCCTCGTAGCGGCGCACCATCATCGCCCACAGCGATCCCTCCGGCGCCTGCCCGCCGACGGGCATGTCGAGCGGCGCAAAGGTCAGCGCCGGCGAGCCTGCGAGATTGCCGGGCATCAGGAAGCGGCCGGGTGGCAGCAGGCTCATCGCAAAGCGCTCGTTGCGGCAGGCGCGCAAATATTCGGTGAACAGCTTTGCGGCGGTGAGCGTTGCCTGCTCGTCCTCGCGTGCCTCTGGCTTGAGCGTCGCAAGATGCGCGTGCCATTCGGTTGCAAGATGCGCGCGTGGCGCTTCGCGCGACAGCGCCAGGCTCTCCGCCGACCATTGCTCAAAGCTCTTTTGCAGCAGCGGCAGGTCGAGCAGCCATTCGCCGGGATAGTCGACGATGTCGAGCGTCAGGGTGCGATCGGCGCCGTTGTGGCGCTGGTAGTCGATGACGAGGCGCAGCTCGCTGATGTCGACGGTCGAACTCGGCCAGTGCCGTTCCTCGACCAGCGCGCGCAGATGGGTCTCATAGGCGAAGCGCGGCACGGCATCGTCGGGCTGCGGCGCAAGATTTGCGCGCGCAATCCGGCCCGAGGCATAGGCTTCGAACACCGGAAAGCGGCCGCCGCGCGTCAGCCCGTGGATCAGCGCGGTGATGAACACCGTCTTGCCGGCCCGCGACAGGCCGGTGACCCCGAGCCGCACCGTTGGGTTGAAGAAGTGCTCGCCATAGTCGAGCAGCGCCCGGGCCGACAGGCGCGCCTCTTCGACCATATCCTGGAAACTGAATGCCATATGAACGTTAGGGGATCTCGGGCGGACGGAATGTGCGGCTGTTCACAAAGGTGGCAATTGCGTGAGGAAAATCAAGCTTCATACTTCCACCGCCTTTGTCGTTAAATCAGCCGTTTGAACGACGCGCCGATCCCGAAAGACCCATAGAAAAGGGCATTGACTCATCTTGCGGATTGCCATGACCGTCTTCCAACTGAAACAACTTGCATCCACCTCCGTCCACGCCGCAGCCGACGTGATCGGCTGGAACTACGACCGCGCCGAACTGATCGCCGACGCGATCATCCATGCGGTCGGTGTGTTTTCCGGGACCGTCGCCGCGACCGTGCTGGTGGTGCTTGCGGTGCTTTACGCCAACGCGATCGACATCGTCGGGGTCTCGATCTATGTCGCCGGCCTGCTCTCGATGCTGGTGCTGTCGGCGACCTATAATCTCTGGCCGGTCTCGCCGGTCAAATGGCTGCTGCGGCGCTTCGACCATTCGGCGATCTATCTCCTGATCGCCGCGACCTACACGCCGTTCATCCTGGAAGTGAAAGACAGCGTCTTCGCGCTGGTGCTGCTCATCTGCGTCTGGTGCGTGGCGATATCGGGCATCGTGCTGAAGCTTCGCTATCCCGGCCGGTTCGACCGCGTCGCGGTCGGCATCTACCTCGCGATGGGCTGGAGCGGGGTCATGCTCTATGATTCCGTGGTCAAGGCGCTGCCCGCGCTGGTGCTGGGCTTCATCCTCGCGGGCGGGCTGCTCTACAGCTTCGGCGTGATCTTCCATGCCTGGCGCCGGCTGCGTTTCCAGAATGCGATCTGGCACGGCTTTGTCTTGGCCGGTGCGGCGTGCCATTATACCGCGGTGCTCGACCTCGTGTTGAGCTGAGCAGGAACCGCGAAGCGGAATAAGCCGAGCGGTATAAGAGCGGTCTGAGAGCAAGAGGAGACGTCGCATGCAGGTGACCGGCAAGGTCGTGGTCGTCACGGGCGGCGCCAACGGCATCGGCAAGGCGCTGTGCGAGGCGTTTCACAAGGCGGGCGCCGCCAAGGTCGTCGTTGCCGACATGGACGCCGCCAACGCCAGGGCGGTCGCCGCGATGGTCGATGGCGCGGCGTTCAAATGCGATGTCGCGCAGGAAAAGGACATCTCCCACGTCATCGAGGAGACCGAGCGGCAGTTCGGCCCGATCGCATTGTTCTGCTCCAATGCCGGCATCGGCGGCGGCTTCGATCCGATGTCGGTCAATGCCGGCGGCGCGTCCGACGAGCCGTGGCAGCGCAGTTGGGCGATCCACGTCATGGCCCATGTCTATGCGGCCCGGCATCTGGTCCCCCGCATGAAGGCGCGCGGCGGCGGCTATTTCCTCAACACGATCTCGGCCGCGGGCCTGTTGTCGCAGGTCGGCAGTCCCGCATACTCCACCACCAAGCACGCCGCGGTCGGCTTTGCCGAGAACCTCGCGATCTCGCACAAGGCCGACAACATCAAGGTCTCGATCCTCTGCCCGCAGGGCGTCGACACCAACATGCTGCGCTCGATCCCCAAGGGTCCGCAATCCGGCGACGGCGATCTTGCACCCGAGCAGGTCGCCAGTGACGTGCTCGCCGGCCTCGATCAGGAAACGTTCCTGATCCTGCCGCACCCCCAGGTGCTCGGATACATGCGCAGGAAGACCGAGAACTACGACCGCTGGATCGGCGGCATGGCCAAGATCCAGGCGAAGATGCGGGAGGAGTTCGGGAAGTAGGTGCCACACCCACCGCCGTCATTCCCCGCGAAAGCGGGGAATCCAGTACGCCGCGGCTTCTCGATTGAACCATAGCCCTCTCGGAGTACTGGATCGCCCGGTCAAGCCGGGCGATGACACCTTCGGCTACGCCGCCGACTGCGCCTCGTCCTCACCTCGGCTCTGCCGCAACGCCCGCGCATAGAGCATCATTCCCTCGCGCACGGTGCGCTGCTCGGCCTCCGTCAACGCCGCCAGCGCGCCGCGTACTTGCTGGCGGCCGAACGCGTGTAGCGCCTCCAGCGTGCGCCGGCCCTTTGAAGTCAGCGACAGCCGCTTGCTGCGGGCGTCCAGCTCGTCGGGCGTCTCCCTGAGCTCGCCGCAGTCGATCAGCTTGCGCACCAGGCGGCTGACGCTGGATTTTTCCAGCCGCAGGAAATCGCCGAGCTCGCCTGAATTCATCGGCCCCCGGATGCCGATCTCCAGGATGGTGTGCACGGCCGACGGCGGGTAGTCCGATGCCGCCACCGTGGCGTCCATGAAGCCGAGCTCCCGCACCATCAGGCGCGAGGCGGCGCGGATGTCGTCGATCAGCGAAAGCTCCGCCACAGCTTGACTCCCGGCCTATAGTTGTACCATACAACTATAGGCGCAGAGCGGCGCGCGCAAGTGTTTGGAGCGGCCCATGAGCGGAATTCTGCCAACCGGCGAGCGGATGAAGGGCAAGGTCTGCCTGGTCACCGGCGGCGGCAGCGGCATCGGCCGCGCCACGGCCGTGCGGATGGCGTCCGAGGGCGCGGAAGCCATCATCATTGCCGGCCGGCGCGAGGCCGAGCTTGCGGCGACGGCCTCAGCGTGCCGCGAACTCGGCGCGGTTGCGATCGCGCTCACGACCGACATCACGCGCGAGGACGACGTCGCGCGCCTCGTCCGCACCGCGATCGAGCGCTGCGGCCGGCTCGACGTCGCCTTCAACAATGCCGGCTTCCAGGAGCGCCGCGCGCCGCTCGAAGAGCAGGGCACCGACATCTACGACAGCGTGTTCGATACCAATGTCCGGGCGCTGTTCCTGTGCCTGCGCCATCAATTGCCTGTCATGCAGGCGCAGGGGCGCGGCAATATCGTCGTCAACACCTCCGTCAGCGGCGTGCGCAATCCCAATCCCGGCTTCTCGCTCTATTCGGCGTCCAAGGCGGCCGCGATCTCGCTGACGCGCTCGGCGGCGATGGAGAACGCCCCGCGCGGCATCCGCATCAACGCCATCGCGCCCGGCCGCGTCGTCACCGACATGATGCTGCGCGCCGGCGTCGGCGATGTCGCAACCGTCAGCGCCGGCCTGCCGCTGCGGCGAATGGGGAGCCCGGAGGAGGTGGCGGAAGCCGTGGTGTGGCTGTCGTCGGATGCGTCATCCTACGTCGTCGGGCACGTGCTGGCGGCGGACGGGGGATTCTTGGCGTCGTAGTTAGGCAGCGCTCGCGCCAAACATTGAGTGTCGTCCCGGCGAAGGCCGGGACCCATAACCCCAGGGGGGAGTTGGGCGAAGATTGGTTGTTCGGGATTAGCACTGCGCACAATCGACAGATCACGCGGTATAGGTCCCGGCCTTCGCCAGGACGACGTTGTGGATGCGCTATGCGCCCCTAATGCTTCTGTCCGTACAGCACCGGCACCGCCGAATCCACGATCACCTCCACGAGGCTCGTCCCCTCGTACGTCATCCCGCGCTTCAGCGCCTCGCCCAATTCCGCCGCCTTGCTGACCCGCACCGCATGGCAGCCCATGCCTTCGGCGAGCCGGACGAAATCGATGCCCGGCAATTCCAGCCCCGGCACGTTCCGCACCTGCATCACCTGGCTGAACGAGCGCATCGCGCCGTAGCCGGAATTGTTGATGACGACGACGGTCAGCGGCAGCTTGCGCTGCGCGGCGGTCCACAGCGCCTGGATCGAATACATCGCCGAGCCGTCGCCGATCAGGCACACGGTGCGGCTGGTCGGCTTGCCCAGCGCCATGCCGACCGCGGCGGGTAAGCTATAGCCGAGGCCGCCGCTCGACATCGTGTAAAAACTGTCCTTGCCGCGCATCGGCATGAACTTCTGCATCGCCGGCCGGTGCGAAGGCACCTCCTCGACCAGCGAGGTGCCGTCCGGCATGGCCTGAGACAGCGAATGCAGCAGGAATTCGACCGGCAGCGGATCGGCGGCCTGCGGCGCCGGCGGCAGCGTGCGGCCCTTGGGCATGGCGCGCTTGCTCTCGGGCAGGAGGTCGAGCAGCAGGCTCAGTGCCGGCTTCATGGTGGCGATGATGCTGGTGCCGACCGGCGTCACCGTGGCCGCATCCGGATCATCGGTGATCTGAAAAATCGTCGCGCCGCCGTCGAAGATCGCGGCATGGCCTTCGACATGGAAGGTGAACACCGGCGCGCCGATCACGACGACGAGATCGTGCTCGCGCAGCGCGTCGGACAGCTGCGCCGGCGAAGCATGCAGGAAGCCCGCAAATTGCGGATGCCGCTCGGGGAACGAGCAGCGCGCCGAGAACGGGCTGACCCAGACGCTAGCCTTGGCCTTCTCGGCGACGCGCACCATCAGGTCCACCGCGCCGGCGCGATCCACGCCGGGGCCGACGACGAGGGCTGGGTGCTTTGCGCTGGCGAGCGCGGCTACCAGCGCCTTCATCGCTTCAGGCTCGGGCCCGATCTCGCGGCTGACCTTGCGCGCCTCGATTGGCGTAGTCGCATGCGTCCAGTCGTCGATCGGGATCGACACGAAGGTCGGCCCGCACGGCGGCTGCAGCGCGGTGTAATAGGCGCGCGCGATTGCGGCCGGCACGTCCTCGGGCCGCGCCGGCTCGACGCTGTACTTCACATAAGGCCGCGGAAATTCCGACGCACGTTCGGCATAGAGGAACGCCTGCAGCGGCAGGATCGAGCGCGCCTGCTGGCCCGCGGTGATGACGAGCGGGGTCTGGTTGCGATGCGCGGTGTAGATATTGCCGAGCGCGTTGCCGACGCCGGCCGCCGAATGCAGATTGACGAAGCCGGCATTGCGCGTCGCCTGCGCGTAGCCGTCGGCCATGCCGACGGCGGAAGCCTCCTGCAGCGCCAGCACATAGTCGATGTCGTCGGGCCAGTCGCTCAGGAACGGCAGCTCGGTCGAGCCGGGATTGCCGAATACGCGTCTGATGCCGAACGAGCGCAGCAGGTCGAGTGTGGCCTGCTTGACGGTGACGGATTTGCTGCCGCTCTTGCCGTTCTTTGCCATGGTTTCCGTCCCTGTTTATTCCTCATCCTGAGGAGCGCGTCTTCGCGCGTCTCGAAGGATGAAGGCCCGGCTGGTGGCCTCGCCCTTCGAGACGCGCGCGAAGGGCGCGCTCCTCAGGGTGAGGGTCTAATTTCCTACATCGCCGTTACATTCGCAATGAGAGGAGAGAGCGTCACCACACCGCCGTGCCCTTCATCGTTGGCTGTCCCTCCGCATTCGCGGTCCACAGCTCCATGCGCTCGCCGCTGTCATTGGCGTTGACGGAAAACTCCGTACCCTCGAACAGCGGCTGCAGCCCGCGATAGGTGAACTTCTTCGGCGCCTTGCCGCCGTGCAGCTTTGCCGCCATCTCGATGATCAGCGCCGCCTGCAAGGGCCCGTGGAAGATCAGGCCCGGATAGCCTTCGACCCTGGTGACGTAGTCGCGGTCGTAATGGATGCGGTGGCCGTTGAAGGTCAGCGCGGAATAGCGGAACAGCAGCACCGGATCGGAGACATGGCTCTCGCGGTGCTGCGCCTTGGGCGGCGGAGGCGGGGCCTTGCCGCCGGCGGGTGCGCCGCTCGTCATCTCGCGATACACGATGTCCTGCCGCTCGCGGATGGCGACGCCGCGCGGTGAGGAGATGCTGTGCTCGACCGAGACGAAGCACAGCGTGCCGGTCGAGCCGGTCTTCACCGTGACATCGGCGATGCGTGACGTGCGTGTCGATTCATCGCCGACGCGCAGCGGCTGCAAAAACTCGATCTCGCCGCCGGCCCACATCCGGCGTGGCAGCGGCACCGGCGGCAGGAAGCCGCCGCGCGTGGGATGGCCGTCGGGTCCCAGCATCGACATCGGAAACACCGGCTGCGCCAGGCACCAGTGCACCGTGAACGGCGCGGCGTCGCCGTTTTTTGGCTCGCCGACCTCCTGGAACAGCGTCGCGCGCAGGCCCATGACGAGCTGCGCCGTGACGATATCGGTGGCCTCCGTGCTGCGGCCGATCCATTGCCGCAAGTGATCGATGTCGAGCTTCTCGGTCATGACGCCTCGCTCTTGTTATGTCTTGGATGGACGCTCGCCGATCGCGGGCACCGCGCCATAGCTGCGCGTCTCGCCGACGATGATCGGGGCCGGTGCGGGATAGCTGACGCGGCCGTTCGGCGTATCGACCTCGATACGGCGCAGATGCGGATGATTGGTGAGGTCGGCCATGGTGTTGACCTCGGCAAAGGCGATGTCGGCGTCGGACAGCCGCTTCAGCAGGTCGTCGCGCGTCATCTTGCCGAAGGCGTCTGCCACCGTCGTATCGGTGAAATCCCGGTTGCGCACGCGTTCGACCATGTTGGCGACGCGGGGATCGGCGGGCAGGTCCGGCTGGTCCAGCACTTTTGCGCAGAGCGTCTTCCACTCGCGCTCGCTCTGGATCGAGATCAGGATGTCCTTGCCGTCCTTCGAGGTGAACACGCCGTAAGGCGCGATCGAGGGATGGCGCAGGCCCATGCGCTTGGGCGGATTGCCGGCCTCGGAGTTGAGCAGCGGCACGGTGCACCAGTCCGCCATCACGTCGAACATGGAGATGCGGATATCGGCGCCCTTGCCGGTACGCCCGCGCCCGATCAGCGCTTCCAGAATCGCCGCATGCGCGGTGGCGCCGGTCGCAACGTCGACGATCGACATGCCGACGCGCGAGGCGCCATCAGGATTGCCGGTGATCGAGGCAAGGCCGCTCTCGGCCTGGATCAGGAGGTCATAAGCCTTGCGGTGCGCGTAGGGGCCCTCGTCGCCATAGCCGGTGATCGTGCAGGAGATCAGCCTTGGATAATCCTTCAGCAGCCGCTCGCGCGAAAAGCCGAGCTTGTCCATCGAGCCCGGCTTGAGGTTCTGGATGAGCACGTCGGCGCTGGCGATCAGCTTCTCGAGCTCGGCGCAGCCTTCCTTGGTGGCGAGATCGACCACCGCCGATTGCTTGCCGCGGTTGAGCCAGACGAAATAGCTGCTCTGGCCCTTGGCGGCCGCGTCATAGCCGCGGGCGAAATCGCCTTCGGGCCGCTCGATCTTGATCACCTCCGCGCCGGCATCCGCCAGCCGCGACGAACAGAACGGCGCCGCGACCGCCTGCTCGACCGCAATCACCCTGATCCCGTCCAATGCTCCCATGGCGCGACCTCAGTACGAGCGGGGCATGCCAAGCACATGCTCGGCGACGAAGGACAGCACGAGGTTGGTCGAGATCGGCGCCACCTGGTAGAGCCGCGTCTCGCGGAATTTGCGCTCGACGTCGTATTCCTCGGCGAAGCCGAAGCCGCCATGGGTCTGGATGCAGGCGTTGGCCGCTTCCCAGGACGCATCGGCCGCCAGCATCTTGGCCATGTTGGCCTCGGCGCCGCAGTCGAGCCCGGCCTCGTATTTGCGCGTCGCTTCCTTCACCATCAGTTCGGCTGCGCGCATCGAGGCGTAGGCCTTCGCGATCGGAAACTGGATGCCCTGGTTCTGGCCGATCGGCCGGCCGAAAACGCTGCGCTCCTTGGCGTAGTTCGTGGCCTTCGCGATGAACCATTTGGCGTCGCCGACGCATTCGGCGGCGATCAGGATGCGCTCGGCATTCATGCCGGAAAGGATGTAGCGGAAGCCCTTGCCTTCCTCGCCGATCAGATTCTCCGCCGGCACCTTCATGTCGGTAAAGAACACCTCGGTGGTGGCGTGGTTCATCATGGTGCGGATCGGGCGGATCTCGAGGCCGTTGTTCTTCGCCTCGCGCATGTCGACGATGAACACCGAAAGGCCATCCGTGCGTTTCTTGGCCTGCTCCTTCGGCGTGGTGCGTGCCAGCAGCACCATCAAATCGGAATGCTCGGCGCGGCTGGTCCAGATCTTCTGGCCGTTGACGATGTAGCTGTCGTTGCCGTCCTTGCGCGCAAAGGTCTTCAGCGAGGAGGTGTCGGTGCCGCTGGTCGGCTCGGTGACGCCGAAGGCCTGCAGGCGCAACTCGCCGCTGGCGATCTTCGGCAGGTATTTGGCCTTCTGCTCGGCATTGCCGTGCCGCAGCACCGTGCCCATCGTGTACATCTGGGCGTGGCAGCCGCCGCCGTTGCAGCCGGCGCGCTGGATCTCTTCCAGGATCGCCGCCGCGGCCGAAAGCTTCAGGCCCGCGCCGCCATATTCCTCGGGGATCAGCACCGAGAGATAGCCGGCCTCGGTCAGCGCATCGACGAAGGCTTTCGGATAGGCCATCTCGCGATCGAGCTTGCGCCAGTATTCGCCGGGAAACTGCGCGCAGAGCTTTGCGACGGCGTCGCGGATGTCGGCGTAGTCTTCGGTGTGGTGGTCTTCACTCATGGCGTTTTCCCGTATCTAGCGGCAGTTAAGATAACGCCGGCCGATCCCCCGGCGTTGTGAAAACAACGCCAGCCCCCTATGCTCATTTGCTATAGCGTATGAAGTAGCCTTCCAGGATTGGCAAGCATGGATTTCCGGCAGCTCAGGACCTTCAGTTGCGTGGCGGAGCTCGGCAGTCTGAGCAAGGCCTCCGACACGCTGCGCGTGGCGCAGCCCGCGCTGAGCCGCCAGATCAAGCTGCTGGAACACGAACTGCGCGTCGAGCTGTTCACGCGCAACGGTCGCGGCATGGTGCTGACGGAAGCCGGCCGGCTGCTGCTCGCGCGCACCTCCGGCATCGTGCGGCAGATCGACCAGATCCGCGACGACATCCAGTCGGCCAAGGGGCCGCCGTCGGGCCAGGTCGTGCTTGGCCTCGTCCCCACCGTGAGCTGCGTGCTGTCGGCGCGGTTCGCGCGACGCTGCGTCGAGAAATTTCCCGGCATCTCGCTGCGCATCGTCGAGAGCTACAGCGGCCATCTCGTCGAATGGCTGCATCGCGGCGAGATGGATCTGGCCATCCTCTACGGCCGCTCGGCCGACCTGCATCTCAACGTGCAAAGCCTCGGCCGCGACAACATCGTCGCGGTCGGCCCGCGCGGCTGCGGCCTTGCGCGCAAGAAGAGCGTCGAGATCGGCTGGCTGCTGCGACAACGGCTGGTGCTGCCCAGTCATTCGCACGGCCTCCGCGCGCTGATCGAGCACGCCGCCGCCCAGCGCAAGATCAAGCTCAACGTCCAGCTCGAGGCGGATTCTTTCCGCGTGCTGACGAGCCTCGTCGAGGAGGGCCTCGGCTTCGCGCTCTTGCCGCCCTCGTCGGTCCACGGCGAGGTCGCGGACGGGCGGCTGGAAACCGCGGTCGTGTCCAAGCCGATGACGCGCGAGCTCATTTTCGCCTCTCCGATCGACCGCCCGGCCTCGACGGCCTCGCTCGCCATTACGGCGCTGCTGCGCGAGGAGGTCGCCGCCTGCCGCAAGGAAGGCGTGTGGGACATCAAGTTGAGTTAAGATGCCGTGTGGTAGAACAGATGCGGGCCGCGTTGCCTTCGCATCTGGCGCGAGCTGTCATGCCGGAATTTTATAGCTGGGATGGAGGCGCCCGCTCTCGACCCCACCCTCGGTGTCATCGCCCGCGAAGGCGGGCGATCCAGTATTCCAGAGGCCGCAGTGCTTGAGCCGAGAGGCCGCGGCGTACTGGATGCCCCGCTTTCGCGGGGCATGACAGCGGAGGTTGAGGCGGCTCGCCTTAAGGGCGAGCGTCCGCGGGCTACCCCGGAATCCTGACCGGCAGCGACTCATATCCCTTGATGAAGCTGGAATAGATCCGCTTGGGCTCGCCGACCACCTCGATGCGGTCGAAGCGCTTCAGCATCTCCTCCCAGACGATCTTGAGCTGGAGCTCGGCGAGCCGCATGCCGACGCAGCGGTGGATGCCGAAGCCGAAGGAGAGGTGGGTGCGCGGCCGCGGGCGGTCGATGATGAACTCGTTCGGCTTCTCGAACATCTCCTCGTCGCGGTTGCCGGAGACGTACCACATCACGACGCGGTCGCCCTTCTTGATCGGCTTGCCGCCGAGCTCGGTATCCTGGAGAGCGGTGCGGCGCATATGCGCGAGCGGGGTCTGCCAGCGGATCACCTCCGGCACCATGGAATCGATCAGCGCCGGATTCTTCCGCAGCATCTCGTACTGCTCGGGGTTCTCGTTCAGTGCCAGCACCGAGCCGGTCATGGTGTTGCGCGTGGTGTCGTTGCCGCCGACGATGAGCAGGATGATGTTGCCCATGAGGTTGTCGGGGTCCATGAAGCGCGTGGCGTCGTTATGGGCCATCAGCGACAACAGGTCGTTGCGCGGCGCGGAGTTGACGCGCTCGTTCCACAGCTTGGACATGTAGGCGTAGCACTCGTCCATCTCGCGGCGGCGCTCTTCGGCCGAGGCGACGATGCCGCTCTTGGGCAGCGCGGTCGAGACGTCGGACCAGCGCGTCAGCTTGCGCCGTTCCTCCCAGGGGAAGTCGAACAGGGTCGCCAGCATCTGCGTCGTCAGCTCGATCGAGACGCGCTCGACGAAGTTGAAGGTCTCGTTGCGCGGCAGATTGTCGAGCACGGTCTGCGAGCGCTGGCGGATCAGCTTGGCCAGCTCGTCCAGATGCGTGGGCGTGAACATCGGCGACACCGTCTTGCGCTGCGCCGAATGCCGCGGCTGGTCCATGGCGATGAAGCTCGGATAGTCGTAGCCGGGCGGCACGTCGCGGATCGAGATGCCGCCGAGCGTCGAGTCGGAGGAGAAAAGGCCGTGATTGGTGTCGACATGCATGATGTCGTTGTATTTCACCACCGACCAGTACGGCTCGATCGGCGCGTTGGTGCAGTAGTGCACCGGCTCTTCCTTGCGCAGCCGTTCGAACCACGGCCACAGCGTGTCGTCCTGGAACAGCCGGGGCGCTCCGGGATGGAACTGCGCCAGCGGCGTCGCATAGGCCTCCTCGCGCGCCCTGCGCATGCGTTCGGCCTTGTCCACTTTCACCGGCGTCTGGATGTTCATGGTCGTGGCTCCAGTTAGTTCATCATCTCTCCCCGCCTTGTCCGCCGAAGCCTTGGCGAAGGCGGAAAGCGGGAGAGGGGGCGCAGTATCCTCGTGGGTTATAGCTCGAACTCACGCCGCAATCTTGACCGGCAAAGTTTCAAGACCCTTTACGAAACTCGAATAGACCCGCTTGGGTTCGCCGACCACGTCGATATGGTCGAAACGCCTAAGGATCTCTTCCCAGATAATCTTGAGCTGGAGTTCGGCAAGCCGCAAGCCGACGCAGCGGTGGATGCCGAAGCCGAAGGAGAGATGCGTGCGCGGGCGGGCGCGGTCAATGATGAAATCGTAGGGCTTCTCGATCGCCTCCTCGTCGCGGTTGCCCGAGACGTACCACATCACGACCTTGTCACCTTTCTTGATTTGCTTGCCGCGGAACTCGAGGTCCGACAGCGCCGTGCGGCGCATATGTGCCAGCGGCGTCTGCCAGCGGATCACCTCCGGCACGAAGCTGTCGAGCAGCGCCGGGTTCTCGCGCAGCTTGCGATATTGCTCCGGATGCTGGCTCAGCGCGTAGATCGATCCCGACATGGTGTTGCGGGTGGTGTCGTTGCCGCCGACGATCAAAA
Source organism: Bradyrhizobium sp. GW821-FHT12B03 (assembly GCF_058807535.1). Taxonomy (NCBI): domain Bacteria; kingdom Pseudomonadati; phylum Pseudomonadota; class Alphaproteobacteria; order Hyphomicrobiales; family Nitrobacteraceae; genus Bradyrhizobium; species Bradyrhizobium sp. GW821-FHT12B03. The sequence goes on along the minus strand of NZ_JBXAQU010000023.1, from coordinate 20,854 downwards.
GAATGAGATTGCCGAGGAAGTTCTTCGCGTCCATGTCGCGCGTTGCGGCGCCATGCGCCATCATCGAGAGCAGATCGCTCTTCGGCGGCTGCTCGATCCGCTCCTTCCAGAGGCGCGCGAAATAGCCGGCGCATTCCGTCAGCTCGGCCTGCCGCTCGTCCTCGGTGGCGACGAGCCCGTCGGGGCCGGGAATGGTGGTGGCGATATCCGACCAGCGCGTCAGCTTGCGGCGGTCCTCCCAGGGGAAGTCGAACAGCACGGCGAGCATCTGCGTGGTGAGCTCGATCGAGACGCGGTCGACCCAGTCGAACACTTCGCCGCGCGGCAGATTGTCGAGGCACTCGGCCGAACGCTGGCGGATGTTGAGCGCGAGATTGTCCAGATGCGTTGGCGTGAACATCGGCGCCACGGTCTTGCGCTGCGCCGCGTGGCGCGGCGGATCCATCGAGATGAAGCTCTCGCGGCGCAGGTCGGGATCGATGTCGCGGATGGTGATGCCGCCGAGCGCGGAGGCCGAGGAGAACACCGAATGGTTGGTCTCGATCTCCATGATGTCGTTGTAGCGCGTCACCGACCAGTACGGTCCGAACATCGAGTCCTTGCAATAGTGCACGGGATCTTCACGGCGCAGGCGATCGAAATAGGGCCAGAACGTATCGGTCCTGAACAGTTCAGGATCGCCCGGATCGAATTGCTCGAGCGGCAACGACGACGCGCGCTCGCGCAACGCGTCGAGCTTGACCGCGCTCTCGATGGTCCCATGCATGACCGCTCTCCCTGACATGAACCGCGCGTTCTCGTTCAATTCTGCGCTGCGGTATTTGGGTTGCAATTACAGCCGGTTGTCTGCGTCGGGGCAAGGGCGAGTTTTGCCACATCCAGGCTTTGCGTGGGGGTTGGGCGGACCGTCACGCAGATGTGTCAACGTGATCTCCCGCACGCCGTTCGACGCGGAAGGGTGCCAGAAATCGACTGGAATCGAGGTAAATCGAACCCGCCCGTCTTGGGGATCGACCAATCTCTGATCTATAGTTTGACTGCAACAGGCCAGCATCCCGAGGTTGCCGCCGTGAACGACATGCAATGGGCCCCGGTCGGGTCCGAACCCTTACCCCCGCCGCTGCCACCCACGCGGGTCGACTTCACCGGCGACCGTTCCGAGTTCCGCAAAATGGTCACCAAGGGTGCCATGCTGGAGCTGGTCACTTTCGGCTTCTACCGGTTCTGGCTCGTCACCGACGTCCGCCGGCATCTGTGGTCGAACACGTCGGTCGACGGCGATGCCGCCGAATATACCGGCCGGGGCAAGGAGCTGTTGATCGGCTTCCTGTTCGCGCTGGCGATCCTGGTGCCGATCTATCTCGCCTATTTCCTTGTCGGCATCGAGTTCGAGCGCTGGCAGGGCTTTGCCTCGACGCCGCTGTTCATCAGCTTCTACGCGTTCGGCCAGTTCGCGATTTTTCGCGCGCGGCGCTATCGCCTGACCCGCACGGTCTGGCGCGGTGTGCGGTTCTGGATGGACGGCTCGGGCTGGGCCTATTCGTTCCGCGCGATGGCGTGGGGCCTGCTGGTGTTCCTCACCCTCGGCCTGGCGCTGCCGTGGCGCGAGGCCTCGCTCGAACGCTACAAGATGCAGCACACCCATTACGGCGATCTGCGTGGTGATTTCGAAGGCGATGGCTGGACGTTCTTCAAGCGCGGCTGGTGGCTGTGGCTCTTGAGTCCGATCGCACTGCTCATCTTCCCGCTGGCCCCGTTCTTCTATGCCGAGTTCAAGGCGCGCGAATGGCGCTGGTGGCTCGACGGCATCCGCATCGGCGGCGTCAGCCTGTCCTCGCGATTGCCGCACGATGCGTTCTACGGCCTGTACTGGAAGGTGATCGGCTGGTGGATGCTGCTCTCGACCATTTTCGCCGCCTATCTCGGCGGCGCCACGATGCTCGTCGTCGCGCTGAGCGGCCTGCCGGTCGAGCAGGTGTTCGGCCCCGACAATACCGCCAAGAGCATTCCGATGCTGGTGGCGATGGTCATCGGCTATTTCGCCCTGGCGCTTGCGATCAACATCATCATGCGGGTCTATCTTCAGCGCGATCTCTGGGCCAAGGTGCTGGAGACCGTCGAGGTGCATGACATCGGAGCCGCGGCGGATGTGCGCGGCAGCGGCGAACTCGCCAGCGCGCTCGGCGAAGGTTTTGCCGACGGGCTCGATGTCGCGGGATTCTGATCTGTGAGCGAGTTGTCCACCGAGGCTCCGGCGCAGTCGGCAAAGCCGACCATCTTCTTCGACGGCGTGTCGAGCCGCAGGCGGCAGGTGACGCTGAGGTTCGGTGATGCGCTCGAGATCGCCGAGGAGGGCGCGCCGCCCGTTCGCTGGGCCTATGCCGACATTCGCCGTGCCGACAGTCCGGCCGGTCTCCTGCGTCTGGCCTCGACGTCGGCGCCCCCGCTGGCACGGCTGGAGATTCGTGATGCCGCGCTCGCGGCCGACGTGACCGTCCGATGCATGCGTCTCGACGAGCACCAGACCTCGCGCCGCGGTGTCGCAAAGATCGTCGGCTGGTCGGTGGCCGCCGCTGTCTCGATCGTCTGTGTCGTGCTGTTCGGCGTGCCGCTCGCCGCCGATCGTCTCGCGCCGCTGGTGCCGAAGCCGGTCGAGCGACGCATCGGCGATGCCGCCGAAGTGCAGATGAAGACCATCTTCGGCCGCAGCGTGTGCCAGGACCCCGCGGGCAAGGCCGCGTTCACAAAGCTGGTCAACCGCCTGCGCGATGCCGCCGGCCTCGACGACGATTCCATGACCGCGGGCGTGCTGCCGACCCCGGTGCCGAATGCGTTTGCGCTGCCGGGCGGCAAGGTGTTCGTGTTGCAGGGCCTGCTCGACAAGGCCGAAAGCCCCGACGAGCTTGCCGGCATCCTCGCCCACGAGCTCGGCCATCTCAAGCATCACGACAACATGCGCGGGCTGATCTACAACGGCGGCACCTCGTTCCTGATCGGCCTGCTGTTCGGCGACGTCACCGGCTCGTCCGCCGTGATCTTCGCCTCGCGCAGCGTGGTCGAGGCGTCCTATTCGCGCGAGGCCGAGACCGCCGCCGATACGTTCTCGATCGAGATCATGCGTGCGCTCGGCCGCTCGCCGAAGCCTGCGGCCGAGCTGATGTTCCGCATCACCGGCAAGGAGGGCGGCGGCCTCACATCGATCCTGGCGAGCCATCCGCTCACGGAGGACCGCCTCGCGCGCATGACGAAAGAAGATCGCCCCGCCAGCGGCCCGCCGCTGCTGACGGACAAGGAGTGGCAGGCGCTGAAGGGGATTTGCGGCAGCGGGAAGATCTGATCGCCATGCAGCTCAGGCCCGGCAATCTCGTCAAACACAGGAGCGGCGGCCCGATCATGGTCGTTGACCGCGAGGTGTCTCATTCGTCCAACGAACCGCTCGTCAGTTGCTCTTGGGTTGAAGCTGGTCAACGGCACTCTGCGTCCTTCAAGGAGGACTCGCTCCAAGCGGTCAACGGCGACGGCTCGCCTCGGGACTACGAGGCGGAGACGTAACCCGTCTCTTACCGCGTCCCGTAAGCGCGATCACCGGCATCGCCGAGGCCCGGGAGGATAAAGCCGTTCTCGTCGAGACCTTCGTCCACCGCGGCGGTCCAGATCGGGACGTCCGGGTGCAAGCCGCGCAGCCGCTCAAGACCTTCCGGCGCCGCGATCAGGCAGGCGAGGCGGATGTCCTTGGCGCCGCGTTCCTTCAGCCGGTCGATGGCGGCGACGGCGGTGTTGGCCGTGGCGACCACCGGCGTCACGACGATGGCGAGGCGCTCGCCGAGATCGGACGGCGATTTGAAGAAATATTCGACCGCCGCAAAGCTTTCCGGCTCGCGGTAGAGCCCGATATGCGCGACGCGCGCGGTCGGCACCAGGTCCATCATGCCGTCGACGAAGGTGGTGCCTGCGCGCAGCATCGGCACGAACACCAATTTCTTGCCGGCGATCTTGGCCGAGTGCATCGTCGCCAGTGGCGTCTCGATGACGGTGTCAGTGAGCGGCAGGTCGCGCGTCACCTCGTAGCACAGCAGCATGCCGATCTCCTTGATCAGCTCGCGGAACGACTTGGTCGAGATGGATTTGTCCCGCACCAGCGTCAGCTTGTGCTGGACCAGCGGATGATCGACGATCGTGACGCCTTCCATGATCGGATGCCTTTCTTCCTTCTCCCCTTGTGGGAGAAGGTGGCGCGAAGCGCCGGATGAGGGGTTCTTTCCACTTGCAAGACCGTTGATGAGGATAGAGACCCCTCACCCGGCTTCGCGTTCGCGAAGCCACCCTCTCCCACAGGGGGAGAGGGTTTAGAAAACCGTGCCGTCGCTGATCACCTTGAGCGGCGGCGAGCCGTCGGGGCGGCGCGCAAACGCAATGGCGCGGCCCGCGGCCCAGCTGCCGCCTTCCAGGATGCTGGCGAGCGGCAACGTCTCGGGCGTGCGGCCGAGCTTGGCGCGGACGCGTTCCGCCAGCCGGTCGAGCAACGCGACAGTCAGTGCGCGCCACTCCACGACGAGCAGCGAATCCACCGCATGCGCGCGGTCTGCATCAGCAGCGTCGCGCAAGCGCAGCACCGCGTGATCGACGAACAGGCCGCCATTGCGATATTCGGCGAGCCCGGTCAGGCCGTCGATGTCGGTGATCGCGAAGCCGGCGCGCTGGAGCGGCTCGATCAGCGAATAGCTCAGCCATTGCGACAGCTTGTGCAGCGGCACGAGGCCCGCGGTCGCATCATCCGCCTTGATCGCCGGATGGCGCCAGCAATCGCCGAGCGGAACGCCGGCAAGCTCCAGCCGCGACGGCCAGATCGGTCCGAGCTGGTTCAGCACCGCAGACAGGATCGCGGGCGCGGCGATGGCGCGGCCCACAGCCTGCGCCGCGATGTGATCGAACAATCCGCCGGGCCGCGGCGTGTCGTGCAATCCAAAAATCTCCGGACGGTCCGCGACCTGCTTGCCGAGGCGCCGCAGCAGATCGGTGCGTCCCTCGAGGCCGAGCAGCGGATTGGCATCGCTCACCTGAAACGCAGAGGTGAGGGAGGCCAGGGGCAATTGCGCGAGCACGTCCGCATCGGCCCTGAAAGGGGCGCGGGTATCGCGGGAGAAGAGCCCGCCTGCGAACATGTCGAGGCTCGCGATGGCGAGCCCCTCGGATCGGCCGATGCTTTCGCCCGTCGCCGCGTCACGATAGCGCCATGTCGCACCCGCGCCGGCATCGAGCAGCACGCTGACGATGGCGAGGTCGAACTCCGCGCGCGCCCGCGCGGCGCGGTCCGGCCACGATGTCGCATCCGCAAGCCGCGCCCAGCGATCGACGCCGCCAAGCACAAAATGCCGCCACCGCGCGTGGAAGGGCACCTCCAGCGTCGGATACGCCTTTCGCGTCACCGCGAGCACGGCATCGGCAACGCCGTCCATGCGATCGAGATCAACAGTGAAATGGTTGAGCGCGCCGGCAAGTCCGATTTGAAGCATCTCACCGGCACGCGCGCGAACCGCTCCTGCGCTGAGCAGGGAGCGGGCCTGTTGTTCCAAAGCCTCAGCCATCGCGCGATCAGTATTTTTCCAGCGAGCGTCCGACCACACCGTCCACGTCCTTCTCGGGCGCGATGTCGGTCGTGTAATAGCCGGCCGCCTTCTTCGCAGCGATCTCGACATGGGCGTCGGCCGGGATCAGCTCCAGCGGGATCGGCACGCGCTCGACGATGTCGATGCCCTGCGAGGTCAGCGCGTCGTATTTCATGTCGCTCATCGACAGGAAGCGGTCGATGCGCTTCAGGCCGAGCCAGTGGATGGTATCGGGCATGAGCTGCTGGAAGCGCGCGTCCTGCACGCCGGCGACGCATTCGGTGCGCTCGAAGTAAGCGGCGGCCGCGTCGCCATCCTCCTGGCGCTTGCGCGCATTGTAGACCAGGAACTTTGTCACCTCGCCGAGCGCGCGGCCCTCTTTCCGGTTATAGACGACGAGCCCGAGCCCGCCCTCCTGCGCGCCGCGCGCGGATTCCTCGATGCCGTGAATGAGATAGGGCCGGCAGGTGCAGATGTCGGAGCCGAACACGTCGGAGCCGTTGCACTCGTCATGCACGCGGCAGGTGATCTTGGTGCGATGATCAGGCAGTTTTGTCACGTCGCCGAACATGTAGACCGTGGTGCCGCCGATCGGCGGCAAGAACACCTTCATGTCCGGCCGGGTCACGAGCTCCGGGAACATGCCGGCGGTCTGCTCGAACAGCGTGCGCCGCAGCTCGGTCTCGCCGGTCTTGAAGCGCTCCGCAAGGCCGGGCAGATACCAGACCGGATCGATCGCGATCTTCACCACCGAGACGCTGCCATTGGCGTGCACGACCTCGCCGTCGGCGCGCAAGCGCCTGGCGGCCAGCGCCTCGCGGATCTCCGGCAGGTCGAGCCGTGCCCGCGTCACCGCGATGCTCGGGCGGATGTCGGCACCCTCGGCGATCTCCTTGCCGAAATTCTCGGCGACCAGATGCCCCCACGGATCGAGCGCGACGATCTTGGCGGGATCGCGCCATTGCTCGAACGGGCCGATGGTCGCGGCCGGAAACGTGTTGGTGAGATCGGGCCGCCGAATCGGATCGAGCGCGCCGGCGGACACCGCGAGCGCGCGATACATCGCATAGGAGCCGCCATGGCTGCCGATCACGTTGCGGTCGCCTGCGCGCGACACCGTGCCGATGATCGGCCCGCGGGCGCGCGCGTCGGCGGCGCCCCAATGGATCGGAAAAGCGGCCTTCCGGCCCGGCTCCGGATGGGAGGTCAGGCGGATGTGATCGGTACGGTTCGCGCGGCTCATGTCCAGGCTCCCAAAAAGCCAACGGCCCGCCGCTCGGACGGGCCTGGCTCACTTGCGTTACCGATGCCGAACACCGGCGGCGCAAGCTCAATCCAACATATTGTAGCGGCCCGCGACGACAGACAAGTTAATCGTGCCGCGCCGGGTGGGCGATCATGGCCAAATTCCCGTCATCGACGGGCAGGTCTGGCTCGCCCGCATACCGCGTCTTCGCTCCGGTCGAACCCAGCCATTCGATCCGTGCGACAGGTCTAAGCATTTGAAATTGTGTTATTTTTCATGATTTCAAGAGGGGCCCGCCAGTTGCGCCATTGCGGTGCCGTGGGCTGGACCAGACCTGCATAATCAGACACATCGTATGGACCGCCTCTCGTCCGGAGACCGCCATGCTTGCCGCCAGCTACATCAACCCCCGCAACGGACAGCTCTATCCGCTCGACCAGCCGCGCTGGTGCTCGGACGAGCGCACGCCGCTGCTGGTGACGCCGGGGGCAGGCATCTCGCGCGATGACGTCGATGGCCGGACGCGATCGCTCTGGCGCTACCGGGCGGCGCTGCCGGTCGAGATCGCAAAGCCGATCACGCTCGGCGAAGGCTGCACGCCGCTGGTGCAGCAGGATTGGGGCGAGCTGCGTCCCTTCTTCAAGCTCGAATGGTTCAATCCGACCGGCAGCTTCAAGGACCGCGGCTCGGCGGTGATGCTGTCGTTCCTGCGGCAGATCGGCGTCGACGCCATTCTCGAGGACTCCTCGGGCAATGGCGGCTCGTCCATGGCGGGGTTGGGCGCCGCCGGCGGCATGCGCGTGAAGATTCTGGCGCCCGCCTCGACGTCGCCGGCCAAGATCGCGCAGGTGCGCGCTTACGGCGCCACCGTGCAGCTCGTCGAGGGCCCGCGCGAGGAGTCGGAAGCCGAGGCGATCCGCCAGTCGAGCCAGACGTTTTACGCCAGCCACAATTGGCAGCCGTTCTTCCTCGAAGGCACCAAATCGCTCGCCTATGAAATCTGGGAGGACCTCGGCTTTCGCGCGCCCGACAACGTCATCGTTCCCGTCGGTGCCGGCAGCAGCCTGCTCGGCTGCGCCTTCGGCTTCCGCGAGCTGTTGAAGGCGGGCCAGATTGCAAAACTGCCGCGCCTGTTCGCGGCGCAGCCGCTCAATTGCTCGCCGATCGATGCGAGCTTCAAGGCCGGCGTCGATACGCCTGTAACCCGCGAGGTGAGCAAGACCATCGCCGAGGGCACCGCGATCAAGCATCCGCTGCGCCTGCGCGAGATCATCGCTGCGTTGCGCGAAAACGGCGGCGGCACCGTGGCGCTCACCGAGGACGAAATCGTCGCTGCCCTGCGGCGGCTTGCACGGCAAGGCCTGTTCGCCGAGCCGACCAGCGCCAGCGCGGCCGCCGCCCTGGAGAAACTCTCCGCGGTCGGCGCGATCAAGGCAAGCGAGACCACGATCGCGGTGCTCACCGGCACGGGTCTCAAGGCCGCCACCACCGTCGCCGATCTCGCGCAGTAGAGGCGGAGTGGATGCTTACCCTCCCCTGGAGGGGGAGGGTCGATCGCGCGCAGCGCGAGCGGGGTGGGGTGATCTCTCCGCACGGGCAGCGTCGGTGGAGAGACTGTCACCCCACCCCGTCTCACATTTCGCTGCGCTCCATGTGAGCCGACCCTCCCCCTCCAGGGGAGGGTAAGAGCTCAATCCTTCAGATCATTCACCCGCTTCACCCACGTCCTGACATCCGCGAGCACTTGCGGCATCACCGCCTTGACCTCCAGCACGGTCATGCCGGGCTTGATGCGGGGGTCGTAGAGCAGATTGAGGATGTACTGGTCGTAGACGTCGAAATAGCCCATCGAGACGTTGTCGTTGAACATGGTCCAGGGCACGCTGGTGGTGTCGTTGATGGGCCCGAGCGATTGGAGCAGCTCCTCATAGGCGCAGTCGAGGAAGGTGAAGTCGCCGTTGTCGACGGTGAGGATGACGTCGGAATGCTCGATCTCGAAATTGTCGTTCTTGCGGAAGCCGGACAGGCATTGCGGATCGAGCGAGGTGCGGATCTCGCGCGCCTTCTCCGCCCCGTAGAAGTTCGAGATGGTGCGGAAGAGATCGCGGTCGCGCACCAGCTTCACCCGCACGTTCGCCGCCTCGCTGCTGTCGATCATGGCGATGTCGAGATGTTGCACGCGCTTGCCGATGTCGGCCACGACCTTTGCCAGCTGCGCCTTGCGATCGGCGCGGTCGCTGTCGGCGAACACGCGCACCGGCCCGTCGAACTTGCGGATGCGGTCGACGCGGCCGGCGAGATGGTATTCGGCGCCGAAAGCGGTCTTGAGAAAACCTTCGATGATCTCGCTGTCGGTAAAGCTCTTCTTCTCGGAGCGCTGGCGCGCGGCGACCGCGGGCAGTTCGCCCGCGGCGGCCATGGTAGCGGTGTCAGGTACACAGGTGAGCGCTGCGAGCGCCAGGAGGGCGATGCGAAGGCCACGCGCGGGCGGGTTCAATGCGCTCATCGTCGTCAGACGCTGCCGTATTCGCGCCGCGCGCACAAGACCGCAAATTCACGCGCCCTGCGGGTTCCCGCTGTACGTCGTTAGTGGATTTGGTCGGGTTGGCGCCGCGGGCTCCCATCGACCTCTCCCGCTTGCGGGAGAGGTCGCCCCGTAGCGGCGGGTGAGGGTTCTCTCCTCTGGGGGATTTGTCCCGTTGCGGTGAGACCCTCTCCCCAACCCTCTCCCGCAAGCGGGAGAGGGAGCGCACCGCCCGCGCAGGCTCTAGTTGTTCAGCACGACCACGGTGGTGCCGACGGAGACGCGGCCGTAGAGGTCGCTGACGTCGTCATTGGTCATGCGGAAGCAGCCCGAGGAGACCGCCTGGCCGATCGTCTCCGGCTCGTTGGAGCCGTGGATGCGGTACAGCGTCGAGCCGAGATACATCGCGCGCGCGCCGAGCGGGTTTTCGACACCGCCCTTCATGTGGCGCGGCAGGTCGGGCCGGCGGGCCAGCATCTGCGACGGCGGCGTCCAGTCCGGCCACTCCTTCTTGGCGGTGATCCTGTGCACCCCGCCCCAGCGGAAGCCATCGCGGCCGACGCCGATGCCGTAGCGCAGCGCCTGGCCGTTCTGGAGCACCAGATAGAGCCGCCGCTCGCTGGTGTTCACCACGATCGTGCCGGGGGCGTAGTTGCCGTTGTACATGACGGTGGTGCGGGGGATCGGGCTGGAGCCGCCGCGGAAGAAGTTCGGGCCGCCGCCCATGATGTCGCGCGAGTCGAACTCTTCGGCGAGCCCGCCGCCGGCGGTGGCCGTCAGCAGTGCGATGGCGGCAATCGGCGCGGCAAAAAACCGGATCATTGTTTCCCCCAGCAAAAAATCGATTCAACGAACGCCACAGGCCATATTTGCGGGCGTTTCGCAAGCCACGGCCCCGTGAGGGCGCTCATCGTTAATGAATGCCGTTACCAAATCGGCAACCGTGCCAAGGGGGCATTAGCCAAGCCGGCGCATCATCGCGCGGGGCAGGGCCGCGATGCCGCCTATTGCTTTGACGGAGGCCGCGAACAATGATTGATCGAACGGATCGCTGGAAATAACCGGTTGCGGGAGCAAGACGAATGAACGGTGCGGAAAGCCTGGTGCGGACGATGGTCAAGGGTGGGGTGGATGTCTGCTTCACCAACCCGGGCACCTCCGAGATGCATTTTGTCGCAGCGCTCGACCGCGTCCCGGGCATGCGCTGCGTGCTCGGCCTGTTCGAGGGCGTGGTGACGGGGGCTGCCGACGGCTATTACCGCATGAAGGGCACGCCGGCCTCGACCCTGCTGCATCTCGGCCCCGGCCTCGCCAACGGCCTTGCCAATCTGCACAACGCCAAGAAGGCGAATTCCGGCATCGTCAACATCGTCGGCCAGCATGCCGTCTACCACATCGACTACAACGCGCCGCTGACCTCCGACATCGAGGGCCTGGCACGGCCGATGTCGTCCTGGGTCCGGACCTCGCCGAACTCCAAATCGGTTGCCGCTGACGGCGCCGCGGCGATCGCCGCCGCCAAGAGCGCGCCGGGGCAGATCGCGACGTTGATCCTGCCCGCCGACACCGCCTGGAACGAGGCCGACGGCATCGCCGAGGTGCCGGCCGAGCAGCAGCGCGCCAGCTATTCGCCGCAGGCGGTCGAGCAGGCCGCAAAAATCCTGCACGGCGACGGCGAGGGCACGCTCTTGCTGATGACCGGCAGCGCGCTCTCCGAGCAGGGCCTGGCGCTGGCCGAGCGCATCGCGAGCAAGACCGGCTGCACCGTGATGGGCCCGACCTTCCGCCCGAAGATGGCGCGTGGCCGCGGCCGCTACTCGATCGACCGCATCCATTACGTGATCGAGAACGCGCTGCCGATGCTGGCAAAATTCCGTCACATCGTGTTGGTCGAGTCCGACGATCCCGTGGCGTTCTTCGCCTATCCGAACAAGCCGAGCATGCTCAAGCCCGAGGGCTGCGACGTCCATCGCATGACCTCCTGGGGCGAGAATTCGGTCGCCGCGCTCGAAGCACTCGCCGGCGCCGTCAAGGCGAGCGCGAAGGATGTGAAACCGCAGGCCATGCAGGAGCTGGTCAAGCCGATCGGCGCGCTGACCCACGCCTCGATCGCGCAGGCGATTGCCTATGCGATTCCCGAGAACGCGATCATGGTGGACGAGTCGCTGACCACCGGCCGCGCCTTCTTCCCGCCGACCGCGGCGGCCGCCCCGCACGACTGGCTCCAGAACATGGGCGGCTCGATCGGCTTCTCGACCCCGCTGTCGATCGGGGCTGCGATCGCCTGTCCGGACCGCAAGGTGATCACCATGGTCGGCGACGGCAGCGCGATGTACACGATCCAGTCGCTGTGGACCCAGGCCCGCGAGAATCTCAACATCGTCACCATCGTGTTCGCCAACCGCATCTACCAGATCCTGCGCGGCGAGTTCGACAATGTCGGTGCCGGCGAGCCCGGCCAGCGCGCCAACGACATGCTCCGGCTCGACCGTCCGACGCTCGATTTCGTCGCGCTGGCCAAGGGCATGGGCGTGCCCGGCCGCGCCGTCACCAACGCCGACGAGTTCAACAAGGCGCTGGCCGAAGCCGTCGCCGAGCCGGGTCCGCGGCTGATCGAAGTCCAGATGTAGGGTTTGCTAAATTCTCTCCCCACGTCGTCCCGGCGAAGGCCGGGACCCATAACCCCAGGGAGAGGTTTGGCGAAGACTCGGCGTCCGGTACGTGCACTGCGCGCACTCGATAGACCTCGCGGTATGGGTCCCGGCCTTCGCCGGGACGACATCGAACTAAGGTCGAAATGAGCCCGGAGGCACGATGCAGACCGAGCTGAACAAGGTGATTGCGGCGCTCCGGGACTTCTACGCCCACGAAGGCTTCCTGTTCGAAAAGGACATCGGCGAGCGCGCGATCACGCATCGCTTCGCCGTGCATCTGGAGAAGCAGTTCTCCGGCTGGTCGGTCGACTGCAACTACGACCGGCTCGGCGAGCGCACGCTGCACCTGCCGCACGGCACCATCATCTCGACCGACGATCATCTGGACAAGTCGATCTACCCTGATGTCGTCGTGCATCAGCGCGAGATCCCGAACAATCTGCTTTGCGTCGAGATCCGCAAGACGAGCAATCATACGCCGGTGGCGCACGACCAGCACAAGCTGAGAGCGCTGACCGATCCGCATGTCTGGTTCGCCTGCTGGATCGGCGTGCTGCTGGTGCTGGACAAGCAGCATGCGACGACGTCGGAGGTCTATGTCGGCGGCCTCCTCGATGAGCCGCTGTCACGCTGGTTCACAACGCGGCTGGGGGAGCTCGGCCTTCGCGCCGCGCATTGAATTGAAACTGCGACGTGACGGGTTGAGTGCGAATCAAGTTCGGCCAACAGCCGCGCGACGGCGGATCGCCGTCACGCAAGGATTTTGGCGGCGCGCGCGAGGTGCGCGCACGCCGCGAATTGGTCAGTAGTAACGCTGCTGCGAGAACGCGTAGCGCGGATTGATGCCGCAATGGGCCGACGTGCCGGAGGCGGTGGCCTGGCACTGCTGATAGCTCGCGAACTGGCAGTTGCCGGGATAGCCCCACATGCGGCCTTGCAGGCAATATCTGTCGTTGGCGGCGTGGGCCTGGGTCGCCGGGACCAGCGCGGCAATCAAGGCCGCGAACGATGCGAGAGTGAGGATGGTGCGACGCATTTCGGTTCTCCTTGTCAGGAACGGTTGCAGGAATAGTTGCAGGAATAGTTGAACGTGGAACACCAGCTCGAACTGCGTGTTCCCGGACTTGGCCGACACTTTGTCGTGCTCATCTTGGTGTCCGCGGTGGGCGCTGCGTTCGACATGCGTCTATGATGAGGCAAGCCGCGGCGAGTAATGTGATCTCCGCCACAGTTGGCGGCCGGGTTCCGGCCTATCGTGGGCGGACTTGCACATGGTGCTCCCGGGGGCCTACGCTTCGCCTCATTCGGGTCAGTTATTTTGGAGGTTCTGATGCAAAGATCATATTTGCTGGCTGCGACGGCAGCGCTGGCGCTTCTCCTCCAAACACCGCTTGCGCTGGCGCAGAGCACTCCGGCCGCCGGCGGGACCGCCGCGCCGGCCGCGACGACGCCGGCCGCGACCCCCGACGCACCCAGCCCCTCGACCGACTCCAAGAAGAGCGCCGAGAAGAAGACGGCGAAGAAGACGCCGATGAAGAAGATGACGCGGCAGGAGCTCGAACATTCGATCGATACCGGCACCGTTCCGGAGCGCTATCGCAACTCCGTGCCCAAGGAGTATCAGCAATATGTTCCGTTCGAGAAGCAGTGACGGATCGCACGGCGGCGTGGCGCGATGAGGCGTCGTCCCGCCGGTGCCGTGGAGGGACGGCTCTGGCCAGGCGAAATCCGACCGCACATCCCCTGTGGCGGTCCATGTGAGCGGTGCTAGAGTACGACAATGCGCTGGGGGAGTCATGAGTGACGACGTGAAGGATGCTGGCCTTGTGGCCATGATCAGCAGCATCCTGGGAGGCAACAAGCGCGCGGACAGTGTCATGCCGCCGCCGCTCACCGAAGGTCCGCCAACGGCACCGACGAATGGATTTGAGCCGGTCGAGGCGTTCACCCCCGAGGCGGCGCCGGTCGAACCCGACGATGTGTCCAATGCGGCGCCAGCGGTCACCAAGCCGGTCGAATCGCCCGCGAAAATCGCCACGACACCGGATGGCAAGCAATTGCTGCCCGCCGAAGCGATTGCCGATCTCGTGCTCGGCGAGTTGCGCAAGCTGGACGATTTTCCGGAATCCGGCGTTTCGGTCACGGTCTACGGCTACCGGCATTGGAACGCGATGATCACCTTTGCGCCGTTCTCGACCAGTTTCCAGAACGCCACGCGGTTCCGTCAGACGATGCCGGACCTCGTCTTCAAGCTCCGTCGTTTCGTCGAACTCGAGATCTGAAGCGCGATGAGATTTGGTTGATTCGCCGCGAGCCGAGAACTCCGAACACCTTTCCCCGCTGGGGAGAGGTGCACTTGGGCAGCCGATCGAAATCATGCCCCAAGTCTGATACGATCGCGCAAGACAGTTTGACAGGATTTACGACTTGAGCGTCGCCTTTACCAAGGAAGAAAGCGCCGAAACCGCGTCCGAGACGCTGTTGCCGGATCGCCCGATCTCCCCCCATGCGAACCTCGTGACGGAAGCGGGCCTGCAGGCCTTGCAGACGCAGCTACAACAAGCGCGCGAGGCCTATGAAGCCGCGCAAGCCATCGAGGACGTCAACGAGAAGCGTCGGCAATCGGCGGTCCCCTTGCGCGACGCCCGCTATCTGACGGAACGGCTGCGCACTGCGCAGGTCGTTCCCACCCCGGCATCGACCGACATCGTCGCCTTCGGCAGCACGGTGACCTTCAGCCGCGCCGATGGCCGTGTGCAGACCTATCGCATCGTCGGCGAGGACGAGGCGGATCCGAAGGCCGGGTCGATCTCGTTCGTGGCGCCGGTGGCGAGGTCGTTGATCGGGAAGGCGGTCGGTGACGTCGTGGGTTCGGGGACGCAGGAGATCGAGATCTTGTCGATCGGGTAGGGGTGCGCGGGTAGGGCGAGGATTGCTATCGACAGGAGCAATCTCATTCGCCTAAAGCATGGGCTATGCATCTCGATTGTCTTGTCCTGATATCGATGGTCCTCGCCGTGTCCGCGAAACAAGGCGCGCTGGCTGGATGAGACGTTTTCTGTCGGGAGCGTTGCCGTTTTACGCGCTGGCCGGATTGGCCATCTGCATGTACCTCGTCCTGTACAAGACTGATCTCTTCGACTTGAACGCCATCGTCCATGGCGCGACCGGCTCGTCGTGGTTTCTGGTCTTCATGTTCGTCTGCGTGCTCCTGGAGTCGATCTTCCCGTATTTTGGCTATTTTCCAGGGACCGCTCTCATCCTGATGTCCGTGGCGCTCAATCCGAAGCCTGCGGATGTCTCCGTTTTCATCGTGGCGTGGCTGGCCATCATTACGGGCGCCGTCATGAGTTACGGACAGGCTCGTTTTTTCAGGCCGATCCTGCAGCGGGTTGCCTCGAGGGCGGCACTGAACCGGTGTGAGTCCCTCCTCGACGCCTACGGCCCCTACGCGCGCGTTGCCCTGTTCGTTCATCCCAACGCTTGCGCGATGTATTTCACGGCGCTCGGCCTTCTCGGCCGCAACCTGGCGCGAGAGCTCGCCTATCTCTGCGTGGGCGCGGCGGCCTCCGTGGGCGTGCTGTTCGTCGTCGTGACCAGACTTGTGTCGTCCGTAGGCACCACCGATGACGGGGAATTGCAGCTGCTGCTCGCGGCCGCGCTGGTCGCCATCGGGACCCTCGTCGGTCTCTACGCGGCCTTGCGGCCGGCGCGGGCGGCTTGAGGCTCGATCCGTTGTTGCAAGCGGCTTGTCCGCCATAGCTCGAAGAGCGAACGGCGGACGCGACGCCATCCAATCAGCCACTCCCCGGATGCTGCCATCATGCCCCTGTTTTGCCCGACGGAGCAAGAAAAATTCGGAAAAATCGCAACCCATTGATCCGGCTGACGCCGGCTACTGTGCATGGGGTTGTTTTCGACATTTTGAATCGGACGGTCCCGAATGGGCGTCGACGATCGTTCGCAACCGGCAAGGATTCAGGTGGATGGATGGTGGGCGCACAAGGGATCGAACCTTGGACCTCTCCCGTGTGAAGGGAACGCTCTCCCGCTGAGCTATGCGCCCGGGACCATCATGCAGGCGGCCGGACTTGTGGGCCGGCCGGCAGATCGGAGCCCGCGATTTAGAAGTGCGGGCTTAAGGTGTCAAGTTTCGAGGCGTCCTCCGGCCCGAAAACCTTCCGCAGGTCGTGCAACCCGGCTGCGAGGCCGCGTTTCGGCCGGCTTACGCGCCCTGCTGGCGGGCGCGGGAGGCGTGGGCCTGGAGCGCGCGGATGCGTTCGGCCAGCGTTCCGCCGCCCTCGGGCAGGGTGACCGCAGCCGCGCCACGGGTCGCGGCGTCGTTGGCCGGGCGCGGCGCCGGCTTCGGCGGCTGGCCGGCCTCGGCCGCCAGCAGCGCCTCGATCGGCGAGTTCGGGCCTTCGAGCTGCATCGCGAGCTTGGCGACCTCGGCGGCGATGTCGTTGATGCGCTCGCGCAGCAGCGCGTTCTCCATGCGCTCGGTCGCCCAGGAGCTTTCCGCCTGCTGCTGGATCGCGTTGATGTCGCGCTGGAGCTTGGCGCGCTCGTCGCGCGCGATGCGGAGCTGCTCCTCCAGCGCGGTCTTTTCCGCGCGCAGCTGCTCCATGGCGGCCGACGACTTGCCGCCGCTCAAGGCGGCGATCTCGACGCGCAATTCCTTGATGGTGCGCTCGGAGCCCTCGCTGGCCTGGCGGAGCTGGTTGTTCTCGTAGTCGCGCTCGGCGAGCAGCTTGCCCTGGGTCGCGAGGCGCCCCTCGAGGTCGGCGACGCGGCCCGAGAGCATCTCGGCCTCCTTCACCTGCACGATGAGCTGGCGATCGAGCTCGGTGACGCGCTGGCTCAGATTTTCGACGCGGCCCCGCGCATCCGAAAGCTCGCGTGAGGCGGTCTCGGATTCGGTCCGCTCCTGGGTCAGCCGCGCCTGCGTCGCGGCAAACTCCTTCTCGGCATCGCCGACGCGGTTCTTCAATTCCTCGATCTGCGCGCGCACCGCGACCAGCTCGACCTGGCGGCTCTCGGCCATCATCGAGCGGTCGGAGAGCTCCGAGTTGATCTTGGCGAGTTCGCCCTGCTTGTTGCTCAGCGCAATCTCGGCCTCGCGCAACGCTTCGGTCTTGGCGTTGAATTCCTCTTCGGTGGCGCGGAGCTGCTCCTTCACCGCCTTCTCGCGCGCCTCCAGCGCGAAGATCGTGGCGTTCTTCTCGCCGAGCTCGATCTTCATGCGGTTGATGGCGTCGCTCTTCTTGCCGAGCTCGGCGAGCTGGCTCGTGGTCTTGTTCTTGAGCTGGTCGACGCTCATCTCCAGCCGTCGTGCCGACATGGCGAATTCGGCGCGGAGCTGGTCCTTGTCGGCCTGGATCTCGGCCATCGACAGCGGGGTGGCGGCCTCGAGCCGGCGCGTGGTCAGGCGCACCGCGCGGTTATGCACCAGCGGCACGATGGCAAGCCCGCACAGTATCGCGAGCAGGAAACCGATCCCCAGGTACATGATCGGTTCGACCATGGGCCAGAACTCCCGAAGCTAAGGAAATATTTACCAACGACAATGCATGCCGGGCCGGCAAAAAGCCAGCCCCGCCCTGTTGTTAACGTGAATCCGGAACTGGACCGGAGCGGCAAACCCTAGAACGGGTTCCAGGTCGCGCGCGGCGTGTATTTGAGGTAGCCGATATTGGCTCCCAGCCGCAGGCCGAGCCCGGAGCGGATCGGCACCAGCACGATGTTGTTGGCGGTGAGCGCCGTCATGCCGAAGCCGCCGATGATATAGGCCGAGCCGTCGAGGCCGGCGAAGCGCTGGTAGATCGCGTTGGTGGCGGGCAGGTTGTAGACCAGCGTCATGGTGCGCGCGCCATCGCCGCCCCAGTCGAAGCCGAGCGAGGGACCCTGCCAGTAGACGCGCAGGTCACCGGCGTTCTTGGTGTAGAGCGTGCCTTCGCCATAGCGCAAGCCGGCGACGAACGCGCCGGAGCCTTCCTCACCCAGGATATAGCCGTTCGGCAGGCCCCATTGGCTGACCGCCTTCTCGATGATCGAGGCGAGCCCGCGCGAGACGTTGCCGAAGAAGCGGTGGCCGGCCGTCACGAGCTCGTCCGGCCCATAGGTGTTGGGCGTCGGGGTCCGCTGCGGCGGCGGCAGGTTGGGCGGCGGCGCCTGCTGGGCGGAGGCCGGCACGATCCAGCCGACCATCGCGGCAAGCGCGAGCGCAGCGAGGCGTGATGCGAAAGTCATAAAAGAACCCCTGGTATCGAATCCGTTCGCTTCCTTA
Organism: Bradyrhizobium sp. GW821-FHT12B03; assembly: GCF_058807535.1. Taxonomy (NCBI): domain Bacteria; kingdom Pseudomonadati; phylum Pseudomonadota; class Alphaproteobacteria; order Hyphomicrobiales; family Nitrobacteraceae; genus Bradyrhizobium; species Bradyrhizobium sp. GW821-FHT12B03. The sequence goes on along the minus strand of NZ_JBXAQU010000023.1, from coordinate 2,538 downwards.
ACCTGACGCCAACAGGCACGGCTCTAGGTTGCGCCGGATGTCCCCTCGACTCGGATGTTATCCGCAGCAACTATGACGGCACAACGGCAGGAAGATAGCCCTTTGCGCCCCGGAATTGCCTTGATCCGCCGCCTCGTCTGCCTGCTGGCGGGCATTTGGATGGCCTGCTCATGGTTGCCGGCACAGGCTGCCACCACCGAGCGGATCGTCGTCAACCGCTTCTCGGGCGTCGCCATCGAGGGCTTCGACCCCGTGGCCTATTTCGTCGATGGCCGAGCCGTGCAGGGGACGGCCGAGTTCGAAGCCAACCTCTGGGGCGCGGTCTGGCGCTTCCGGAACGAGGGCAACCGCGCCTCCTTCCTGGCCCATCCCGAGATCTACGGACCGCAGTTCGGCGGCTATGACCCCGCCGACATCGCCCGCGGCGTCACCATCGCCGGTAACCCCCGCTTCTTCGTCATCGTGGCGCAGCGGCTTTATCTGTTCAGCCGGGAAGCCAATCGCGACGCCTTCGCCGCCAACCCGGACCGCTTCCTCTATGAAGTCGGCAAGCGCTGGCCGGCGCTTCAGGAGCAGCTCAGTCAGTAGCGACCTGCCGCCTGCGGGTCGCCCCAGGCGATGAACTCCGGGATGATGAAGCCGGTGTCCTGCCGCTGGCCGAAGATGAGCTCGCCGCCTTTGCCGTCGGTGACCTTGCCGCCGGCCGCGGTCACGACCGCGCAGCCGGCCCCGACGTCCCATTCCGACGTGGGCCCGAAGCGGGGATAGATGTCGGCGCTGCCTTCGGCGATCCGGCCGAATTTCACGGCCGAGCCGACCGTCCGTCTGACGGCATTGGGCCTGTCGTCGATGAACGCTTCGCTTTTGGGATCGCCGTGCGAGCGGCTGACAGCCGCGACCCAGGGCTCGCCCGGCGCCGGCAGCTTGCGGGTGTGGACCGGTTCGGCGGCACCGATGGTAGCGCCGTCAAATCTGACGCGCTCGGCGCCGCGGCCGACGATGCCGCGCCAGAGCAGCCCGAGAGCGGGTGCGCTGACGATGCCGAGCAGGGGGACGCCCCGAGTGACGAGGGCGAGGTTGACGGTGAACTCGTCGCGGCCGGCGACGAACTCCTTGGTGCCGTCGAGCGGATCGATCAGGAAGAAGCTGTCGCGAAATGGCGGCGCGGCGAGCTGGGTCCGCTCTTCCGAGAGCGTCGGAATGTCGCCCGCAAGCTGCGCCAGGCCGTCCGCGATGATGCGGTCGGCGGCAAGGTCGGCCTCCGTCACGGGCGAGCCGTCCTGCTTGCCGTCGACCCGCATCGCCGCGCGGTTGACCGCGAGGATCGCTTCGCCCGCCTTCACCACCAGCGCGGTGAGCGGCTCCATCAGGCCGGATGCGGCGTCCCCGTCGATGATCCGCTTCACCTGCGTGCCTCATTCATCGGCAATTCCGTTCCTCCTCGACTGATTCGCCCCGATTGATCCGATTGGGGCTTTATGGCCGCCCCGGACCGATCGCAAGCTAGCTGCCGCAGGCTCGCGAATGTTAGAACCTGCGGCATCCGTCAAGCATGCGTGATTCGCGGCGTCCAGCGCCGCGCAATTCCAGGAACCCTCCAGGACCCCATTATATGTCTGACGCCTCGTCGCCCGCGACCACTACTGCTCCCGATATGCTCGAACTCGCCGCGCTGCTGTGCTCGCGGGTCTGCCACGATCTCATCAGCCCCGTCGGCGCCATCGTCAACGGGCTCGAAGTCCTCGACGACGATCCCAAGCCTGAGGACCGCGAGTTCGCGCTCGACCTGATTCGCAAGAGCGCCAAGACGGCCTCGGCCCGCCTCCAGTTCTGCCGTCTTGCCTTCGGCGCGGCCGGCTCCTCCGGCGCCCAGATCGACCTCGGCGATGCCCAGACCATGGCGCGCGGCCACATCGAAGACGGCAAGTGCGTGATCACGTGGAATCTGCCGCGGCTGCTGCTGCCGAAGAATCGCGTCAAGCTGCTGCTCAACATGCTTGTCGTGGCCCAGCACACGATCCCGCGCGGCGGCACGCTGACGATCGATCCGATCGGCGAGGGCGAGACGATGAGCTTTCGCATCACCGCGAGCGGACATAATGCGCGCCTGCCGCAGAACATCGCCGAGCTCCTGAGCGGCGAGCGCGGGCCCGCGGCGGATGCGCACGCGATCCAGCCTTATTATACGCGGCTGCTCGCGCAGGCCTGCGGGCTCACCGTGACGCTCGCACCGGAAGGCGCAGCCATCATCATTACCGCTTCGTAAACGCGCGCGTCGCGCTCCAGACGTTAATCCAATCTTTACGAGGCGCTTCGGCTTGTCCGGAGCGCCTTATCTCTTTGTTGGTTCCGTTCTTTTGCACATACTCAACCAATATTAAACGCTTTGCGGTGAAGCTGGCCCCATTCCGAATTGGCGCATCACGCCTCGTGCGCGCCCTCCCTGTATGAAGGCCTGTTTTCATGGATGATCTGTTGCGGGAGTTCTTGACGGAGACCAGCGAGAGCCTGGACACCGTCGACAATCAGCTGGTGAAG
>NZ_JBXAQU010000022.1:0-154878 GCF_058807535.1 Bradyrhizobium sp. GW821-FHT12B03 | reverse complement strand
TCTTCAGTCCTGCCAATTAGACAGACTGAATCACTGATCCCTCTGCGTCGCAACCGCCGCCTTTTTCAACAGAATCGACCCAAAACGGACATCGAGCGTCCCTCAACGGCAATCGTTTAATCCGCTATGATGCACCGTCCTGAACCGCGGGGAGTCTGCATGAGACCGCGCGAGTTCATCACTTTTTGCGGCTCGGCTGCGACGTCAGGCTAACCGCGCTAGCAGTAGCGAGCAGAGCGGCGGCCACTAACCCCGTCGACCTGAGTTCCATTCTATTGCATTGAATTTTCGACGTGTGGGACAGTTCACAAGGCGCTTGTGCACCGCGTACTATTATGAGCTGCGGGTCGCGCCCTTGTCAGTAGCGAACGTGGCGGCAAGAATGAAAGAATCCATCCGGCTCTACCGAAGTCTGTTTGGAAGCGGTTCGTATATGCGCTCGCTTTGCGAGGGCATTGCTTTCTTAGCGGCCAGCGCTATCGCGATTTTCGCAGCAGTAAGCTATGCCACGGTTCACGCCAGCAATCATGTAACCGATTTGGTGCTGAGCCGCGTTGGTCCCTACAATGTGCGGTTCCTCTTCGTCTATGGCACGTTCGCCGCCTTTGCAATTACAGCAAGCTTGCTAGCTTTGCGTCCAAACCGCCTGCCATTCGCGTTCAAGGCAATGGCGCTCTTCTTGCTAGTCCGTGCCGTGTTCGTAGCGCTAACTCACATGGCGCCATCACCTATCGATCCGCAAAAACCCGCGCCATTCTTGAACTCGATTTTCTATGGAAGTGACCTGTTCTTTTCCGGGCATACCGGAATGCCATTTCTTGCCGCGCTTGCCTTCTGGCACATTTTGGAATGGCGAATATTTTATCTCGGGCTAACCGCTTTCTTCGGTGCCGTTGTCCTGCTTGGGCACTATCACTATTCAATCGATGTGCTTGCGGCGCTATTCATCACTCACGGCGTGTTCCAGATTTCCTGTTGGCTATTCAGTCGCGACTACGCGTTATTTCGCTCCTCCGAGGGTCGAATGGTGCCACGGCAAAAACGTCCTCTTCGAAAATCACCGATCCCAACAGGTAGCGAACGAAGCCTCCCCAGCAAACCCTTCGTTCTCCACGTAGTCGGCGAGGAATCGTCCCCGAGCGTTCAAGTTCAGCCCACGTCCGACTTAACCGGGCCGAACGCTTGAACCAAGGTGCCGAATTTGAGCTGCTGCCGGTTTGATGGACACCGAGATTAGGTGTTTCATGAAGCCGGAGGTGGGCGATGAAGAGACGGAAGTTTAGTCGCGAGTTCAAGATCGAGGCAGTTAAGCTGGTCAGGGAACGCGGGGTGTCGGTGGCGCAAGCCAGCCGCGATCTGGACGTTCATGAGAACGTTCTGCGCAAATGGGTGAAGGAGTTTGGCTCCGACCCGGCGCAGGCGTTTCCCGGCCACGGGCAGATGAGGCCTGAGCAGCTAGAGATCGAGCGGCTTCGTCGCGAGGTTGCCAAATTGAAGGCCGAGCGGGATATCCTAAAAAAGGCCGCAGCCTTCTTCGCGAAGGAAGCGACATGAAGTTCGTCTTCATCGCGAAGCACCGGGCGATCTGGCCGGTGGCATGGCTATGCGATGCGCTGGGGGTGTCGCGGTCGGACTTCCATGCCTGGCTGAACCGCTCTCCCAGCGCCAGATCCCGCAGCGACGAAGAACTCGGCGCCAAGGTCAAAGTCAGCTTCATCGCGAGCGACCGCACCTATGGTGCGCGCCGGGTGTGGCGCGATCTGCTCGCCGATGGGGCGAACTGTGGCCTGCACCAGATCGAGCGGCTGATGCGCCTACAGGGCTTGCGGGCACGCCCGCGTCGGCGGCGCTTGCCAAAGGATAACGGCGACCGGCAGCTCGAGACGGTGCCGGCGAACCTGCTGGACCGACAGTTTGCTGCCGAGCGGCCGAACCAGAAATGGATCGCCGACTTCACTTATCTCTGGACCGCCGAGGGCTGGCTCTATGTCGCGGCGGTGATCGACCTGTTCTCGCGCCGGGTGGTGGGCTGGTCGATGAGTGCCGCGATGACGGCACAGCTCGTAACGGATGCCCTGTTGATGGCCGTCTGGCGGCGCGGCAAGCCGGACGCGCTGTTGCATCATTCCGACCAGGGCAGCCAATACACCAGCGAGCAGTTCCAGCGCCTGATGGCCGACCACGGCATCGTCTGCAGCATGAGCCGATCCGGCAACGTCTGGGACAATGCGGCGATGGAGAGCTTCTTCTCCTCGCTCAAGACCGAACGGACGGAAGCCAAAACCTACAGAACCAGAGACGAGGCACGCGCCGATGTATTCGATTACATCGAGAGATTCTACAACACCACCCGCAGGCACTCGACCATCGGCTATCTCAGCCCGGTTGAGTTCGAGCGCAAGGTGGGGTTAGCTTAACCCGGTGTCCATCGAACCGGCAGCAGCTCAAACTGCAAGGCGTGATGTCCGCTATGACCGACAGCAGACTTGCCGCTGCTGCCCGTCATGCGTCGGCTTGTGATCCACAGCAGCAGTGAGGTGGTGTCGGTGTGAACTGCGGCAGGTACTTTAGACCGTCGTACTCCGACGCTATTGAGAGATTGCAGCAACCCGACCTTAACTAAAAACTCGAGCGGGAAATTCACCAGCGTGTTCTACCCAAAGTGAGGCTTCAAGAAACCTTGGGCAGAGGTGAAAGGGTACCCGGCATGGAAGTACAAACGGCAAGGTCTCTCTTCAAGACAATCGGCTTCGTATTCGGGTTGTTCTGTCTTTTTATGACCTATGCTTCGGGCGTTCGTCTTTACGAACACGTGCTCGGGGACCGGTCCATCCTACAGCACGAGGTAAGCCTTCTCGACATTGGCGGGAATGTCCTCCTTTTAGGCATGAGCGGCTTCGGAGTGATTGCGGTATTGCTCATAGGCCGAAGAGGTTTGGACGGAGTTGTCGGAAACTGGCCATATGTCCTTCCTGTCGTGCTGGTCGCTGTATTTTGCGCGACAATGGCCGCTACGTTCGGCGCCAGACGAATGACCTGGGTTATTCCGGCGGCCAGTCTTTTCGGCCTCGTCGGGTTATGGGTCGGATGGAGTGGTCTGAGACAGCATGGATTGCCCATCACTACCCGCGTCTCGGACATGTTCTTGATCCGAAGACAGAACGAGATCAATCAGTGACAGGACATCCTGCACCTAGATAACCCTCATGGCTCTCACGAAATTGCCGCCTCTAATGCCCAAGAATAGATACATTGTTAGGTCGGGGCCGCAGGTTTATCAGGCCGCTACACCGCAAGACGCGCTTGCACTGGGTGAACAGATGGCGGCCGAGGGGATGGAAGACGTCTGGATCATCGATCAGGAGCCGCCCGGGGTTATGAGCCTCGAAACTTTGCAATACGCGCTCAAAGGCGTTGTCCAGCCGAGCCAGCCCGACCGTCGTGATGCCACTTCTAACAAGCCCGACTGATGCCGGCTGATCTCTGCAGTTGCCCCATTGCTGATCTAAGGGGACACTTGTTTGATCTTATGGCGGAGTCGATCCATCTTCCGGTAGCTTTTGAATAGTCGCTGCAACCTAAGTTACACCAAGCTTGTAAGCGCGAAATTCACCCATGCTCTCTACCTAAGATCGCCACGAAAGGCGGGAGGTTGCGGTGGGCTGGAAGCTTTTTTGCACTGTTCAATGTTCTGCTCACGTGTTGGCATTTCACGAACCCAGGGCCTTACAGCGCGGCGGCGGTCATCAACCTTACGATTGAAACGTTTGCGACCATCGGTCTTGTGCTAGTGTCATTCGAATTCAACGTCCTCCCCTGCAAGTTCTGGCGCATGTTCGCTGGTGTTTATGCAGCCTACAGCACTGTACTCGCAGGGTTCTTCTGTCGGAACCTCTACAAGCAATACGCAATCGACGGCAGGACCCTATCGATCATCGTCGGCGCATTCGTCGTATTCGGCACCTTCCAGATCGCCGTTAGCGTTGGACTTTGGGCAAATGTCTCAAGGAACGGTCGGCACAAGGATCGTCGCGCACTGCGTGAAGTTTGATTGCAGCAGAGGCAACCAAGTGGTTGGCCCACACGTCGCCTTAGGGCCAAGGACGACGTTCATGCAGACCAGGTTTCAAGGTCCGCTTTTGCCGGAAGCGGACCGCGCCTTCCATGAGTCCCCGCCCTACGCCCGCCGCATCAGCCTGAGCGAAGCCGCCAGCCGCAGGCTGCGCTTGCCGGCGAGCGCGATGCCTTCGAACTCGCCACTATCGGCCGTGCAGGTTCCGGAGAAGCCGATCCCGACCTCATAGCCGCCGAACACCGGGTTCTCGCCTTTCGCCGGCGTGTGCTCCTGGTTCAGCATCTCCCCCTTCCAGCGGCCGTCTGCCGACGAGTACGAGCCGAGATAGTAGAAGAACGCATCGCCGCCGAGGATGCGGCCGTCGATCAGCAGCATCACGCCGGACAGTCCCGCATCGACACCGTCGAGCGCGCGCAGGCCCATCCCATAGAGTCCATTGGCGATGCCGCCGGGACCGACCTCACCGCTCGGAGGCAGCGCCTCGTCATCGAGCCGCGTGAGGTTGGCCCAGAATTTCGCACCCGGCATCGTGTCCGCGCCGCCCTCGAGACGGATCTGATTGCCGTACAGCCGCCCGCGTGCCCCGATCGATGCGACATCGGCGCCCATCAGCGGCTTGTAGTTCGGATCCAGATTATGCCGCTCGGTGATGACCTCGGCGACGATCTCGCCGCCCTGCTCGACATAGGTGCCGAGATGCGCGAAGCCCGAATTGCCGCCCAGCATCTTGCCGTCATGCAGGCACATGATGCTGCAGCCGAACGCATCGTTGACGCCGTATTCAACCTTGTAGAGTCCGTCCAGCAACGCAATAAGCCCGCAAAATCAGAAAGGAATCGTGTGGCTACCTAGCATCGCCGTCGCATCGAGGCCATCCGGCTTTTCCGCGCAGGGGCGCCCCGCGGAGCCTTCGCTGCACGATGCCATCATGCCCCTGTTTTGTCCGACGGGTCAACCCAAATTTCGCAAAATCAGCAAACTTGCGATTTCAATGACTTGGCTACTGTGCATGGGGTTGTTTTTGCGCTTCTTGTTTTGCGCGGTCCAGGAAGGCCTTCGAGCCCGGCCGCCGACGCCTGCACGCGAGCTAGAAGCACAGCGTGGTGACGAGCTTGCCCTGCTTGTCCTTGATCGCGTAGGGGCAGCGCAGCCGCTCCAGCGCCTGCTTGGCATCCGCGTCGCCGAGCGCTGCGGCGCGCTCGTAATAGGCTTTCGCGGCGTCCTTGTCCTTTGGCCCGCCGCGGCCTTCCTGCGCGAAGGCGCCCATCCGCTCCAGCGCGCCGGGATGGTTTTGCGCCGCCGCTTTCTCGAACAGCGCGCGCGCCGCGACGTCGTCCTTGGCGCCGCCCGTGCCTTCGGACAGCATCAGGCCGAGCTGGTATTGCGCCTCCGCGTTGGTCTCGGCCGACTTGCCCAGCAGCGCGCGCGCCTGTGCGGGATCGGCCGGCGCGCTACCTGCTGCGCCGCCGAGCGCGGCAAGATTGCTGACGCCGCGGGGATTGCCTGATTGCGCCGCCTTCTCGAACAATTTGCGCGCCTGCGCTTCGTCCTTTGCGACGCCGGCGCCGGTGCCGTAGAGCACACCGAGCTCGACCATGGCCGCGCTCGATCCCTTGTCGACCGCCTTGCGCCAGGCGGCGATCGCCTCCGCGGTCTGTCGGTTCGCGGCATAGGCCCGCCCCAGCGCAAACATCGCACGCCGCGAGGAGCCTGCGGCCTGCTTGCAGAACTTGATGGCGGTCGTGACGTCGGAGGCCGCGATCTCCGTCACGCCCTTCACGTCGGCCGGCTTGTCGGGATCGCTGGGATCGGCCGCCACCCGGTCGCACAGGACGAGGTCGGCCGATTGCGCATGCGCGGCCAGGGGCGCGGCAAGCGCGAAGAGGATGGCCAGGAGATGAGTCCGCATGGGCGCTACGTTGCGTCCCCGTCCCGGCAAATTCAAGGCTCGAGCCCCGATTGGCGGAGAACAGGCACGACCTCCGGTGATGCCAGATAGCGCAGCAGCCGATCGGCTGCGACTGCGTTCGTCGCGTCGGCCACGCGGCCGGCGGAGAACACGGCCGGTGTCTGCAGCTCATGCGGGATCGGGCCGACCACCTCGATGCCGCCGACCTGCTTCAACTCGCTGATCTGCTGCACGGCCAGATCCGCCTCGCCGCTGACGAGCCGCTCGGCGGTAAAGCCCTGCTCGACGATGGTCGCCCTGGCGTTGACCTCGGCCGCGATCCCCATCCGCACGATCAGCTGGGCGAAATACACGCCGCTCGCGCCGAGCCGCGAATAGGCGACGGACCGCGCCGCCAGCAGCGTCGTGCGCAGCGCAGCCTCGCTGCCGATGTCGGGATGTGCCTGCCCGGCCCGCACGGCGATGCCGACGAAGGAGCGCGCCAGATCGGCCGCGCCGTCGGCGATCACGCGGCCCTCGCCGATCATCTCGTCGAGCCCCTCGCGCGTGAGAATGACGAGATCGGCGGCCTCGCCGTCGCGCAGCCGCTTGAGCAGCGCCAGGGTCGGTGCGAAGTCGGCATCGACATGAATGCCGCTGGCGGTCTCGAAGGCGGAGGACAGGCTGCGCATCGCGCCCATCAGGCCGAGCGTCGAAAGCATGCGGACGGTATTTGCCATGTGGTGTCCCGGATGACGATCAGGCGCCGTGCATCAGCTTGAGCGCGGCGGTCAGGCGCAGGCTGCGCTTGCCGGCAAGCGCCGTTGCCTCCAGCACCGCCTGCTCCGCGTCGTAGCTGCCGGAGAAGCCGATGCCGACCTCGTGGCCGCCGAAGATCGGATCGTCCTTGGCCGGTGTGTGCTCCTGGTTGAGAATCTGGCCCTTCCAGCGGCCGTTCGCGGCGGTGTAGCTGCCGAGATAGTAGAACGAGGCATCGCCGCCGAGGATGCGGCCCTGGTTGAGCAGCATCACGCCGGTGAGACCGCCGTCGACACCGTCGAGCATGCGCAGGTGGATCGAATAGAGCCCGTCGGCGATGCCGGCTTCGCCGACGCCACCGGCGATCGGCACCTCTTCCTCCGTGATCGGGGTCATCACCGACTGGAAGGGCACGCCCGGCAGCTCTTTGAGCTCGCCCTTGAAGCGATAGAGATCGCCGTCGACCCGGCCTTTCGCGATCAGCGTCGCGTCATCGGTGCCGGCCATGGCGCGATAGTTCGGATCGGGGTTGTGGCGGACCGTCATGATCACGATGTCGACGCCGTCGTCGGTCTTCTCGTACGTGCCGATATGGGCGAAGGCCGAATTGCCGCCGAGCATCTTGCCGTTGCCGGCATGCATCACGCTCCGGCCGACGGCGTCGCCGAGCTGAAACCGCACCTTGTAGAAGCCTTCAAACACCAGCCGTCCCCGGCCCTGCACGCATCCAGCCGCACTCTATCCCGCTTTCGACGGCGATGGACAAGTTTCACGCGGCCAGAGCCGGCCGGCCACAGGAACGGCCGTCATCAAAACATAAAAATCCGCCGGAGCCCTTTAGCTCCGGCGGATTGAGAACCAACCCGGGCCAGCCCCCCAGCCCGGGCCGGGAGGATCTTAGGCGACCGCCTTCTTCTCGGTCGGCACGGACGCGATGGTCTTCAGGATCTGCGAAGCGATCTGGTATGGGTCGCCCTGCGAGTTCGGACGACGGTCTTCCAGATAGCCCTTGTAGCCGTTGTTGGCGAAGGAATGCGGAACGCGGATCGACGCGCCACGGTCGGCAATGCCGTAGCTGAACTTGTTCCACGGCGCGGTCTCGTGCTTGCCGGTCAGACGCTTGTCGTTGTCCGGGCCGTAGACGGCGATGTGGTCCATCAGGTTCTTGTCGAAGGCGGCCATCAGCGCCTCGAAGTACTCCTTGCCGCCGACCGTACGCATGTACTCGGTGGAGAAGTTGGCGTGCATGCCGGAGCCGTTCCAGTCGGTGTCGCCGAGCGGCTTGCAGTGGAATTCGATGTCGATGCCGTACTTCTCGGTCAGGCGCAGCATCAGGTAGCGGGCCATCCACATTTCGTCAGCGGCCTTCTTGGAGCCCTTGCCGAAGATCTGGAATTCCCACTGGCCCTTCGCGACTTCCGCGTTGATGCCTTCATGGTTGATGCCGGCCGCCAGGCAGAGGTCGAGATGCTCTTCGACGATCTTGCGGGCGACGTCGCCGACGTTCGAGAAGCCGACGCCGGTGTAGTACGGACCCTGCGGCGCCGGATAACCGGAGGCCGGGAAGCCGAGCGGACGACCGTCCTTGTAGAAGAAGTATTCCTGCTCGAAGCCGAACCAGGCGCCGGCATCGTCGAGGATGGTGGCGCGCTTGTTGGAGGCGTGCGGGGTCTTGCCGTCGGGCATCATGACTTCGCACATCACGAGCACGCCGTTGGTACGCGCCGCGTCCGGGAAGACGGCGACCGGCTTCAGCACGCAATCCGAGCTGTGGCCTTCGGCCTGCTGGGTGGAGGAGCCATCGAAGCCCCAGAGCGGAAGCTGCTCGAGCGTCGGGAACGACGCGAATTCCTTGATCTGAGTTTTGCCGCGCAAGTTCGGAGTCGGCGTATATCCGTCGAGCCAGATGTACTCGAGCTTGTACTTGGTCATTGAGCCTCTCTGTAGATGATGCGAAAGGTTGGGGCCCGGGGGCCCCCACACGTTTGTACCCGGCCACCATCGGCCGACCGTTTACAAGCATTTAACGTGCCAAAAGGCCGCACTGCGGGAGGTTTTCCAAGGCGTCCGGTCGCTTCCCGCCGCCAGCCGGCCGCCCACAGCGCCGTGCGTCATAGCGGCGCACCTTTGCGTGAAGCTGCACCGCAAAAATCCCGCGGAAAACGCCTGATTCTGGAGCAGGCAGGCCTGTGCCGGAGGTTGCCGATGAAACGCGCATCAACGTCCGGCAATATTCGCAAAGTCTTCGCCCCGTCGCCAGCAACCTTCGCAATGGCCCAAGCGTTAGTCACCAAGCGCGTGCCTTGGAGGATGCAGAATGCAGACTGCCTAGAAAATGAGCTGAAACTGATTTCCTTTTCAGCACTTTGCATTTCGGGGCGCGCGGCCGATATGGGGATTCCAGTAACCACAATCGAACGAGTCGGGCGCACCATGGAGGCCAAGCGCTTCGACCCGAGGAGATATCGCAATGATGAACAATGGTCTGAGTGAGGGATCTGCAAAGATCTATCAATTCCCCACCGGGGGCCGCGCGGCTCTCGGAGGACGCCGCTACGGTGAGGCCCGCCTTCCCGCCGACCGTCTCTCGCTTCCCGTGAACGAGACGATCTGCAGCGGAAGTTGGTACCATCAGGAGGCCGTCGATGAGGCCAAGCCGAAATGGGACCGCTGATGCCTGTGTTTGGTTCAGTCCCGCGGCGCTCTCCGGAGCGACCGGCGGCAGTTTGAAAAAGGGTCGAAACAACGAAGTTTCGGCCCTTTTTGATTCCTGGTGTCCTGCCTGAACTGCCGGCCTCAGATCGCCCCGCAGGCCGTGACCGGCCGCTTGAGGTGCTTGACCGTGGTCGCTCCCGTCTTGTCGATCCTCAGCGTGATCCCCGCCCCCGAATAGCGCGCGCCCGAGACCGTCAGCCGCTTGGCGAGCGTGACGGGTTCGCCGTCGATCTGGAGAAACGCGCGCTTGTCCTCGTCATAAAACCCGACGATGAACTGCGTACCATCGGTGCAGCGGTAGGTCTGGAACGTCTGTGCGCCGGCCTGCCGCGCATCGATAAGTCCGCCCGCCAGCATGGTGATCGCCAAAACAATGGCCTTGTGCCCGTTCATGATCGCCCCCTGTAATAGCGCACCGGCAACATAACAAACGCTGATCCGATGTCAGACTCCCCTGCCCGCCACCTCGCCTTGCAAGGCGCCAGCAATTTTCGCGATCTCGGTGGCTATCCGACCGCCGATGGCCGCATCACGCGCTGGCGGCACATCTTCCGCTCCAACCATCTCGGACAACTCACCACCGACGATATCGCGGCCGTCCGCGCGCTCGGCGTCAGAAGTGCGTTTGATTTTCGGGGGCTGCAGGAACGCGCCGCGGGCGTCTGCGTGGTCGACGACATCACCGTGCACCCGTTGCCGATCGAACCGACGGTGGTGGCCGCGCTGCGCGCCGAACTCGCAAGAGGCACGCTGACCGCGCCGGTCGCGCTCGAAATCATGCGCGAATCCTACCGCAACTATGTCCGACACAACACGCACAGCTTTCGCGCGCTGTTCGGCCATCTGCTGGAAGACCGCGCGCCGCTCGTGATCCACTGCACCGCCGGCAAGGACCGCACGGGCTTTGCCAGCGCGCTGATCCTGCATGCGCTCGGCGTACCCGATGACGTCATTGCCGAGGATTACCTGTTGACCAACCAGTTTTACCGGCGCGATGCGACGGCCGCCACCGATCTGCCCGAGGACGTGCGCAGCGCGATTGGTAGCGTCGAGCCCTCCTACCTTGCGGCCGCCTTTGAAGCCGTCGGCAGCGATTATGGCGATCTCGAAACCTACTTGCGCGACGGGCTCAAGCTCGGCACAGCAGAGCGCACCGCGCTGAAGGCGCGCTACCTGCAATCATAGGCGGCCGCGCCGGGAGAACGACAATGCAAGGCAAGGTTCTGATCGTCACCGGTGCGCTCGGCGCGCTCGGCAAGGTGGTTGCGGAGCTCGCGCAGTCTCGCGGCGCACGGGTCGCCGGCATCGATCACGCGCCCTCGCAACTGTCGGCGACGCCCGAGCGCATCGAGATCGGCAGCGTCGATCTGTCCGACGCGGCGCAGGCGAAGACGGCGGTTGATGCAGCGGCGAAGCACTTTGGCCGGCTCGACGCGCTGATCAACATCGCCGGCGGCTTTGCCTTCGAGACCGTCGGCGACGGCGACATCACGACGTGGCAGCGCATGTACGCGCTCAACGTGCTGACCGCTCTCAACGCCTCGCGCGCGGCGCTGCCGCATCTCGCCGCCTCCAGCGCCGGCCGCATCGTCAACATCGGCGCCATGGGCGCGCTCCAGGCCAGCAACGGCATGGGCCCCTATGCAGCGTCGAAAGCCAGCGTGCATCGCCTCACCGAGGCGCTTGCCAGCGAGTGGAAGGGCAAGGTGACGGTGAACGCGGTGCTGCCGTCGATCATCGACACCAGGGCCAACCGCGCCGACATGCCGAAGGCGGACTTCACCAAATGGGTCACGCCGCAGGAGCTCGCCGAAGTGATCCTGTTCCTCGCCAGCGACGCCGCGAGCGGCATCACCGGCGCACTGATCCCGGTCGGCGGGCGGGTGTGATCAATCCGGCACCAATAGCCGCAGATTGCCCTTGAAGCGGATGCTCTGCTTGCCCGCAAGCGCGATGCCCTCGCCATAGGCGGTGTCGTCGGTGTAGGTGCCGCTGAAACCGATGGTCACGACCTTGCGACCCCACACGGGGCGCTCGTCGAACGAGGGCGAATGCTCCTCGTTGGTCAATTCGCCCTTCCACTTGCCGTCAGCCGCGGTGTAGCTGCCATAGGCGAAGAAAAAGGAGTCGCCGCCCCGCATGGTGCCGTCGCGCAGCACCATGACGCCCTGGTTGCCGCCCTGGACGGCATCCAGCATCTCGATGCGGATGTGATAGAGCCCGTTCCGGATTGTCATCGTCGTCAAGCGCCCGGCTGTGCGGCCCGCAGGATAGCCGGACCATCCGTTCCCGATCAAATGGCAGGGAGCCCGGAGTCCGATCCGGGCTAAACTGCCCGAACTGATTCTCCGATCGGAACGCAAGACCCGGACGCTGACTTTGGAAACCGCGCTCTACCTGCCCGTCAAACGCTTCCTCGAACAGCTCGGCTTCACCGTGAAGGGCGAGATCGGCGGCTGCGATCTCGTCGGCTTAAGCGCCGGCGACCCGCCGGTGGTGGTGATCGGCGAGCTCAAGCTCGCCTTCAATCTGGAGCTGATCCTCCAGGCGGTCGACCGGGCGCCGGCCGGCGACGAGGTCTGGATCGCGGCCAAGATGTCGGCGCGCGGCAAGGGCCGCGAGAGCGATGCGCGCTATCGCAATCTCTGCCGCCGCCTCGGCTTTGGTATGCTCGGGGTCACCGACCGCGGCCAGGTCGAGGTGCTGGTCAAGCCGCCGACGGCCTCGCCGCGCCGCGAGCCGAAAAAGCGCTCGCGGCTCGTTTCCGAGCATCAGCGCCGCCAGGGCGATCCGGTGCTCGGCGGCAGCACGCGCGCGCCGATCATGACGGCCTACCGGCAGCAGGCGCTGGCCTGCGCCTCGGCGCTGGCAGACGGGCCGCAGCGGGTGCGCGATCTACGCGTGCGTTGTCCCGATGCCGGCAAGATCATGCTTAACAACGTGTATGGCTGGTTCGAGCGCACTGAGCGGGGAATCTACGGGCTCACCGCGGCCGGACATGCCGCGCTGAAGCGCTGGCCGCAGCAACGAATCGAGATCGACGCAGGCGCTCTGTCACCGGCATGACACAGGATCGATGCAAGCCGTGAATAGCTGAGATGCCACACCAAATTCATATTGCAATGCAACATAGGCGGCACTAGGTATCCCGGATCGAAACGAGGCCCCCATGAGCGCAGACTGGAATACCAAGTACGGCACGCGGCGCGTGCGTCACGACCCGCCCACCCTGGACGAGGCGATCTTCGCCGCCGTCGGCATCACCGACGACCAGGCGCAACAGGCCGAGATCGCCGCAGCGCTGATGGGGATGCCGCTCGATGTCGTCCAGGCCGAGGTGAAGAAGCAGGCCCGCACCAACAGCCGCATCACCGCCACGCGCGTGATCGCCGGCGAACAGGGCGCCCAGCGCTCCGTGGTGGTCGAACGCCGCGTCGTCCGCCGCTTCGGCACCGGCACACGCACCGGCACTTGAGCACATACTTCACGGCCCGGAATACAAAAGCGGACCGGCATCGCCGGTCCGCTTTTTGATTCCAGTCCGCTTTTCGCCTTCAGGCGGCGCGATTGCCGTACATGCTGGAGATGATCTTCCAGCAGGTCGAATTGAAGCTGAGAAGCGCGCGCCCGGCCTTGAAGGGCGCAGCCGCGAGTTCCGCGAGTTCAGCTTCCGGCGTCTTGGCCAGATCGATCGTGCCGGTCGATTCGCCATGGCGGAAGGCGAGATGCGCCCCGAACTTCCTGGCGAGCGCCCGCATGGCGTGATTCTCGGCACCGGTGGTGATACGCAGCTTCTTGTAGCCCTTCCAGCGAGCCTCCGCGATCAGACGGCTGAACAGGATGGTGCCGACATTCTGTCGGCGCGCCGAGGCCTCCACGCTGAACGCGACCTCGGGCAGCGAATCGTCCTCCGGCGGATGCAGCTCAGCCGCACCACGAACCACGCCGTCCACGATGTAAGCCACGATCACGGTGCCGTCCTCGGCGCACCGGGCCGCGTAACGCTCGATGAAGCTGTCGTCGAGAAAGCCGTTGAAACGGTCATGCCGGCTTCCGGCATCGAGCCTCAGCAGATGATCGCGCAGAAGCGGCAACTCTTCCTGCTGGCTCAGGGTTCGCACATACCCCGGAACGGACGTCGTGCGAACGGTGTCTTCAAGTACCACGTCAAAACTCCTCTTGGTGTCCCTCGAGGAGGCGTTCGAATCCCTAGGCCTCCTATATTGTGCAACGCAGCAAGATTTTCAAGACGGGAACCTGCCCAAGTTTCGAGCATCGGGAACGACTATTTCGTTAACAAAATCAAGGCCCCGTATTCATACGAGGACGAGCTGCGTCTGGGTCACCACGGCCACCAGCTTGCCGTCCTCAGTTTCGAGCCGGGTGGTCCAGACCTGGGTGCGCCGACCCCGGTGAACCGGGGTCGCGGTGGCAATGACCGTGGTTCCCTCCTTGGCGCCGCCGATAAAGTTGGTCTTGCTCTCCAGCGTCGTCGTGCCCTTGGCGTCCTCGGGCAGGTTGATCACGGTCGCGGCCGCCCCGACGGAATCGGCCAGCGCCATCACCGCGCCGCCGTGGATGGTGTGGTGGAGGGTGCAGAGATCGGGCCTGACGGTCATCCGTGCCACCACGCGGTCCTTCCCGGCCTCGACGAATTCGACGCCCTTGAGCTCGGCGAACGGCATCTTCATCGCTTTAAGTTTCTCGAGCGGCGTCATCGGATATCCTCCCAATTCGTTGTTGTCTCAGCGTGAAATGCTTCGCGCGGCAAAGCAATGACGTCCGAGGTCATGGCCATGCTGACATCGGCGCCCGCATTTGTGCATATGCTGCTCCCATGCGTCACTTCCCTCCCCGCCGCATCGTCTGCCTGACCGAAGAGACGGTCGAAACGCTCTACCTGCTCGGCGAGCAGGACCGCATCGTCGGCGTCTCCGGCTACGCCGTGCGCCCGGCCCAGGTGCGACGCGAGAAGCCACGGGTGTCGACCTTCGTCTCCGCAGACATTCCAAAGATCCTGGCGCTGGAACCGGATCTCGTGCTCGCCTTCTCCGATCTCCAGGCCGGTATCGTCGCCGATCTCGTGCGGGCCGGAGTCGATGTCCACGTCTTCAATCAGCGCGACGTTGCGGGAATCCTGGCGATGATCCGGACTCTCGGTGCTCTGGTCGGCGCCGCCAAGCGCGCCGAGGACCTCGCCCAAGGATTCGAACAGCGTCTCGCCGCGATCGCCGCGACGCCCCGCCCCTCGCCGCGGCCAAAGGTTTATTTCGAGGAGTGGGACGATCCGCTGATATCCGGCATCGGCTGGGTGTCCGAGCTGATCGAGATCGCCGGGGCTGAGGATGTCTTTCCGGAGCTGCGCCATCGGCAGGCGGCGAAGGATCGTATCGTCTCGGCGGACGACGTGCGTAAGGCAGCCCCCGATGTGATCCTCGCATCATGGTGCGGCAAGAAAGTCGTGCCTGCCCGCATCCGCGCGCGCGACGGCTGGAGCGAGATTCCGGCCGTGCGCGACAGCCGCATCGTCGAGATCAAATCACCGATCATCCTGCAGCCGGGACCGGCGGCACTGACGGATGGGCTGGATGCGATCGTGACAGCGCTGTGGGGAGAGAGGGGATGAACGCCTGGAATGTCGGTTGGCTTCCCTATCGGAGCAGACACCGAGAGAAGGAAGTAGCCATGCATCGACTGCTTATGATCCTGGCGATCATTTCGCTCCTATGCTCGTCGATGGCAGCCATGGCAGACCCGAAGGATGTTCATACGGCGCGAGAGTGGG
Source organism: Bradyrhizobium sp. GW821-FHT12B03 (assembly GCF_058807535.1). Lineage (NCBI taxonomy): Bacteria > Pseudomonadati > Pseudomonadota > Alphaproteobacteria > Hyphomicrobiales > Nitrobacteraceae > Bradyrhizobium > Bradyrhizobium sp. GW821-FHT12B03. The sequence goes on along the minus strand of NZ_JBXAQU010000022.1, from coordinate 139,656 downwards.
TTATGAATCCACCGAACGGGATGTTTCGCGAAGCGTCAGAGCTTCCACAGAACCAGTACAAGTTGCTTCACGGCAAGCTCAGATCAACAGCAATCCGTCTTCTCGCGAAGCAATGCTACTATCCGCTATCGACGGGAGAGACAGGCAAATACGGATTGAAGCTGCAACGTAACCAAAAGCTTTTCCTTGTTCGAGGAGTTGCGTTCAACTTCGAAAATGGAAGGGTCACAGTACGAACGAAGGATGGCGCCATCTACGTCCAACATGACAGCTTGGGGCCGAAGAACATCGCGCTCAAGTATTCGCCGATAGTCGTGTACTTGCAGGGGCCACCTGAGAATGTTTTTGCGAGCGCTGCTATCGACCAATAGGTTGCCTGAGCCGAACCAATCCCTCACGTCACCGCATTCACGACCTGGTACTCCGGCCGCCGCCACACCTCGCCTGCGATCACCTCCTCGATGATCTCGGCCGCCCTCATCACTTCGCTCTCGCCGATATACAGCGGCGTGATTCCGAAGCGCATGATGTCGGGAGCGCGGAAATCGCCGATGACGCCGCGGGCGATCAGGGCCTGCATGGCGGCGTAGCCGCCATCGAAGGCGAAGGAGACCTGCGAGCCGCGACGTTCATGCGCGCGGGGTGTCACGAGCTTCAAGGACGGGCAGCGGCGTTCGACCTCCGCGATCAGGAGATCGCCGAGCGCCAGCGAGCGCGCACGGACTTCGGCGATATCGACGCGGTCCCAGATGTCGAGCGAAGCCTCCAGCGCCGCCATCGCCAACACCGGCGGGGTACCGACGCGCATGCGCTCGATGCCGCCGGCGGCAACATAGGCGAGTTCAAACGCAAACGGCTTTGCGTGGCCCATCCAGCCCGACAGCGCGGCGCGCGCGCTGTCGGCGTGGCGCGGCGCGACGTAGAGGAAGGCCGGCGCGCCAGGACCGGCGTTGAGATATTTGTAGGTGCACCCCGCGGCGAAATCGGCACCTGAGCCGGCAAGATCGACCGGCAGCGCGCCGGCGGAATGCGCGAGGTCCCAGACCGTGACGATGCCGAGCGCGTGGGCTTTCGCGGTCAGCTTCGCCATGTCGTGACGGCGGCCGGTGCGGTAATCGACCTCGGTGATGTAGAGCACCGCGATCTCCTCCGACAGCGCAGCCTCGATGTGCTCCGGCGCCACCAGTCGCAATTGATGGCCGCGCCCGAGCGTCGCGATCAGGCCTTCGGCCATGTAGAGGTCGGTCGGGAAATTGCCGGTGTCTGACAGGACGATCTTGCGCGATGCGTTCATGTCGAGCGACGCCGCGAGCGCCTGATAGACTTTCAACGACAGCGTATCGCCGACCATCACGGAGCCGGCTTCGGCGCCGATCAGCCGGGCAATGCGGTCGCCGACATGGCGCGGCTGGGCATACCAGCCTGCCGTGTTCCAGGCGCGGATCAGCTCGTTGCCCCACTCGGTCGTGATGACGCGGCCAACGCGTTCGGCAACACCCAGCGGCAATGCGCCGAGCGAATTGCCGTCGAGATAGATCACGCCGTCTGGCAGATGGAACAGAGCCTTGGTGTCATCGTAGACGCGGTATCTGGTCATGAGCATTTCTACAGAATGGTACGGACGCGCCAGAGTTCGGGAAACAGCTCGACCTCCAGCATGCGCTTGAGATAGCTGACGCCGCCGGTGCCGCCGGTGCCGCGCTTGAAGCCGATGACACGCTCGACCGTGGTCACATGGTTGAAGCGCCAGCGGCGGAAATAGTCTTCGAAATCGACCATCTTCTCGGCGAGCTCGTAGAGCATCCAGTGCGTCTCTGGTGCCTCGTAGACGATACGCCAGGCCTGCAGGACGCCCTCGTTGAAACTATGGGTCTCGCGGACGTCGCGCGACAGCACCGCCGCCGGCATCTTGAGCCCGTTGCGGTCGGCCAGCCGCAGCACCTCGTCATAAAGGCTCGGCGTCGCGAGCTCGGCCTCGAGCAGTTTTGTCGTGTCCGCATCATGTGCGTGCGGCTTGAGCATGGCGTGGTTGCGATTGCCGAGCAGGAATTCGATCAGCCTGTATTGACGCGACTGGAAGCCGGAGGACTGGCCGAGCTGCGAGCGGAAGCGCGTGTATTCGCTCGGCGTCATCGTGCGCAGCACGTCCCAGGCACCGTTGAGCTGCTCGAAGATGCGCGACATCCGCGCCAGCATCTTCATCGCGGGCTGCACCTCGTCCCTGGCGATGGCGCGGCGCGCGGCACTGAGCTCGTGAATGGCGAGCCGCATCCACAGCTCGGTGGTCTGATGCTGGATGATGAACAGCATCTCGTCATGCGCCTCCGACAGCGGATGCTGCGCACCGAGGATCGCATCCAGCGCGAGATAATCGCCATAGGACATGCGCCGGGCGAAATCGGTCTCGGCGCCTTCGCTTGCGGGATCGTAATCGCTGGACGTCATGGCTGGCCCTTTCGATCGATCATTACGGGTCCGGCTCAGTCGAGGCCGATCAGGCGCGCGGTGATCTGCGACGACGGATCCTTGAGCCCGTCGATGACAGTGAAATGGTTCAGTGCCGGCTCGACCACGAGGCGCGTCGGCACGTCGAAACCGGTCCAGACATTGGCCATCAGATCGGACTGGCGGATGAATTCCGGCCGCTCGCTGCCGCCGACCCAGGCGGTGACAGGCGAATGCCCGCGCGGCAGATGCAGCGCCGCGCTTTCGAGCGTCGCCTCTTCCATGGTCATGCGCAACGTCTCGTTCATCTTCGTCTTGAGCAGCGGACGCAAATCGTGCAGGCCGCTGATCGACAGCGTGCCGGCAATACGGTTGAAGACGACGGGCTCCAGCCGGCTGTCCTCGCACAGCATGCGCGTGACCAGATGGCCGCCGGCCGAATGCCCGGCGAGACGGATCGGACCTGCGACAAGCGAGGCCGCCTTCGCGATCGCGGCGGTGATTTCAGCGGTGATATCGGAGATGCGTGCGGCCGGCGTCAGCGTGTAGCTCGGCAGCGCCACGGTCCAACCATGGTGGCGCGCGCCTTCGGCAAGATCGGTCCATGTCGACTTGTCGAAGCGCATCCAGTAGCCGCCATGGACGAACACGACGAGGCCCTTGCTGTCGCCGTCGGGCAGGATCAGGTCGAGGCTCTGGCGCTCACCGGGGCCATAGGCGATGTCGGGACGAAAGTCCTTGAGGCCAGCGCGGTAGGCCGCCGCCCGCTCCGCCCATTGCGCCGGCATCTTGTCCGAGCCCGGAATATGGGCCGAATTGGCGTAAGCGTCATCCCAATCGCGCATCGTGACTCCCAGGGACTCGTCCGGCGAACCGGACGCCAGTCTGCCACCGGCAAGGGCAGCATCCTAGTCTTTATTTTAAGCTTAAAGGATTTGATTGCGCCCGTGTTTCGGGCAGCCGAGCGGCACACTCCGTCATTGCGAGCGGAGCGAAGCAATCCAGTCTGTCTCCGCGGTGACAAGTCTGGATTGCTTCGTCGCAAGAGCTCCTCGCAATGACGGTGGAGAGACCGGGGATCGCCCTTACGCCTTCTCCACTCCGCACCGTTCCGCGATGAACAGCGCCATCGCCTTGGTCGTCTTCTTCAGCGAGTCCAGATCGACATATTCGTTGAAGCCGTGCATCTCGCCGCCGCTGGCGCCGAAGCACAGGCTCGGGATACCGTAATTGAGACCGTAGAAGCGGGTGTCGGTCAGCGCAGTGAAGACGAGGTCTTCCACTGCGCCGCCATAGACCTTGTTGAAGGCCTTGCCGAAGGCGGCTTCCGGCGCCGCGGAATCGGTCAGCTCATAGCCCTCCGACAAGAAGCCCGACCATTCGACCTCCGGCGGATTGTTGGCGAGGAAGCGGTGGTTGCGCGAGGCAGCGGCAACGCAGGCCATGATCTCCTTCTGGTGGTCGGCCACCGACCAGCCCGGCAGGATCGCGATGCGGCAATCGACGTCGCACCAGGCCGGGACACTGGAGGCCCAGTCGCCGCCCTTGATGATGCCGGGATTGAAGTTGATGGGATGGTTCAGAGTCTTGAAATGGCGATCGGCCTTGGCCCGCTCGTTCCATTCGATCTCGAGCTTTTGCAGCGCATGGACGAGATGATAGGCCGCCATGATCGCATTGGAGCCGGAGCCGGCAAACGCGACATGGGTCGGATGGCCCTTCACGCGCAGGCGGAACCAGATCACGCCGACCTGCGAGCGCACCATCTTGCCGCCGGTCGGCTCGGGGATGAAGCAGGCGTCTGCGCGATAACCGCGCTGGAGCGTCGAGAGCGCGCCGACACCGGTGCTCTCCTCCTCGATGACGGACTGGACATGGATCCGCGCGGTCGGCTTGAAGCCCGCGGCCTTGATCGCATCGAGCGCATAGAGCGCGCCGATCGTGCCCGACTTCATGTCGCAGGCGCCGCGGCCGAACATCTTGCCGTCCTTGATGACGGGCGAGAACGGCGGCGTGTCCCACAATTCCAACGGGCCCGCCGGCACCACGTCGCAATGGCCCTGGAGGATCAGCGACTTGCCGGCCTCGGTCTTGGGACGATAAGTGCCGACAACGGTGCGGGCCCTCGAGAAATCATGCTCGATCGGGCCGAAGCCGCGCAGATCCTTGAGATCGTCGACATTGATGTGCCAGTCGTCGACCTCGTAGCCACGTTCGCGCAGGAGGTCGCCCATCATGTCCTGGCACGGACCCTCTGCCCCGCGAGTCGAGGGGATCGCGACGAAATCACGGGTGGTCGCGAGCTGGGCTTCGAAGCCGGCGTCAACGGCGTCAAGAATCCTCTGCTGCGTTTCGGCATTCATCAGGCAACTCCAGGCGTTCAACAACTCGAAGAGCGCGCAAGCTAGCCGATTTCAGCCGTTCGGGTACTCCACAAAATAAGCATCCCGCAATGCATCTTCGAGCAGGCGGCCTTCCGAATAGCCATTGAGCGTCGCAGGCCGGCTGACGCCGTCGAGCAGGCGCGGACACGGCTCGGGCGCACCGAGCACGGTGCGCACCGGGATACGCTCGGCATAGATCGGCAATTCGTAATCCTCCTCGTCGTCGGCGACACCCTTGGCGCGGACCTTTGCCGAGGCCTCCTCGATCTCCATCGCGATGAAGGAGGTCGCCTTGATCTCCTGCGTGTTGCTCGCCCGCAGGCTCGCGGTGCGATCCGGGAAGAAGCGGTCGACCATGGCGACCACCGCCCGCTCCTTTTCCTCGGGGTCGGTGACGAGATAGGCGGTGCCGAACGCCATCACCGCGCGGTAGTCGGCGGAGTGATTGAAGCCGCAGCGGGCCAGCACCAGACTGTCGAGATGGGCAACTGTCAGGCACACGCGCTCGCCCCTGGTCTGGTTGCGCAGCATGCGGCTGGCGCTCGAGCCGTGCCAGTAGAGCTTGGTGCCCTCACGCCAGAAGAAGGTCGGCGTGCAATAGGGCTGGCCGTCGATCACGTAGGAGACATGGCACAGCATCGAGGAATCCAGGATGCGATGAACCGTCTCGTGATCGTAGAAGCCGCGGTCGTGCCGGCGCTTCACCTGGTTGCGCGCTGACGTCGGATAGGAATTCGAGGTTTCGGTCTGGCTCACGGCCGCTCCTGTCGGGATTGAAACAATTCCAGAGCAGTTGTAGCGGTCGATTTGGTCTGCGATAGTGCCAATTCCATGCGAAAAATTCCAACCAATTCCCCCTCCCCCGGCAAGCCCGAGTTGCCGCTCGACCTCACCGGCCCGCACATCACGCCAGGCGCCTCCGCGGCGCACCGGCTGTATCAGGCGCTGTGCGAAATGATCGTCGCCGGCCTCGTCAAACCCGGCGAGCCGCTGCCGCCGTCGCGGACGCTGGCGAAGCAAACCGGATTTCGGCGCAACGCGGTCGTCATTGCCTATGAACGTCTGATCGCCGACGGCTTTGCCGATGCCACCGTCGGCTCCGGCACTTTTGTCGCCGCACGCATTCCCGCGCGCGCCGCCGAGCCGAGGAAGCCGAAGGCAACAGTCGAAACACCCAGGCAAGGCGCGTTCTCGCTCGGCTGCACCCATATCGACGAACGCGCCGTGCAGCGCTTCCGCGCCTTCGTCGGCCGGCGCCTGCGCGCGTTCGGGTCCGAGCATCTGCATTATGGCGACCCCCGCGGCAGCCTCGAGCTGCGCGCGGCGATCGCCGACCATCTGCTGTCGGCGCGCGGCCTGCGCTGCGATCCCGACCAGATCATGCTCACGTCGGGCACGCTGCACGCGCTGCGCATCGTGCTGAGTGCGATTCTGAAGGCGGGCGACCAGGTCTGGTGCGAAGATCCGGGCTACCCCGCCGCGCGCAACACCATCGCACATTGCGGCTATCGCGCCGTGCCCGTCCCCGTCGACGAGCACGGGATGCATGTCGCCAAAGGGCGAACTGCGGGGCCGAACGCACGCGCGGCCTATGTGACGCCGTCGCACCAGTTTCCGCTGGGCGTGCAGATGTCGATGCCGCGGCGGCTCGAGCTGCTGGACTGGGCCAGGCAGGCCGGCGCCTTCGTGCTGGAGGACGATTACGACAGCGAGTTCCGCTATGACGGCGCGCCGCTGATGTCGCTGGCCGGCATCGATCATCTCCAGCGCGTGATCTACATGGGCACGTTCGCCAAGACGCTGTTTCCGGGCCTGCGCATCGGTTATTGCGCCTTGCCTGAGCGTTTGATCGCCGACGTCACCGCCGCGCGCGCCGGGCTCGACCGCTTTCCCGGCACGCTGATGGAAGGCGCTGTGGCCGACATGCTCAACTCCGGCGCCTTTGCCGCGAACCTGAAGCGGGTGCGAAAGCTCTATCGCGAGGCCCGCGATGCGCTGGCCGAGACGCTGGAGGCCAGATCTGACGGTGCGTTGTCCGTGCCGGTGCCGTCGCAGGGCCTGCATCTTGTGGCAAGGTTCGATCCGTCGGTTGATCTGTCGGTCGCGGCGGACGCGAAGCAGGCGGCCGGCGCGGAAGGCTGGCTGCTGGCCGACACCTATTCGCGCGCGCGCCCCCTGCCCGGCTTCGTGCTGGGATTTTCGGGGCACGCAGTTCCACAACTCGTGGCATCCGCGGAACGGCTCGCACGGGAATCGCGTGCGGCGTTGCGCGCGAAAGGCAGATCGGCCCGGCGAGCGTGACGAAGCTTCCCTATCAGAATCGCCGACCGCTCCTTACATTGCGGCATCGATTCCGGGAGCTCCCATCATGTCACTCCGCCGCGCAGCCTGCCTCTCGCTCCTGATCGCCGTCGCGCTCGCCTCGACGGCGCGCGCTGGCACCGTCGGGCGCGAGCAAGACATCACCGACCTCAAGCTCGGTCAGCGTGTGCTGGTAGATGACGGAACCTGCCCGGCCGGACAGGTCAAGGAGGTGCGCGGCGCGAAGATGACCGATAAAGGGATCTCGCGCACGAGTTCCTGCGTGCCGCGACACGGTCCGAAATCGAAATGATGATCTGGGAGGCTACTTCGCCGGATCGAACATGCACTGCAAGGTCGGCTTGGCGATCTTGGTGAAGGTCGGGCCGATCTCGCCCTGCTTGGACGTCGGCACCCAATCGGTCTCGATCGTCGGAACGCCCGTCTCGCTGATGCCGCGCAGCAGCGCCTCGCGCAGATCGCGGTCCTCGACGACGGCGGCGGCATGGTCATGCAGGCAGCCGCAAACTTCCTCCGGATGCTCCCAGCGCCCGAGCATGCGCGGCGCGCACTGACGTACGAATTCGCTGCGGGGATCCGGCAGCCTCGAGGGCGCGCGCACCTGCGCCTGCACGGACGTGATGGTCACAAGGGAAATAAACGCTGCGGCGCAGAGACGAAGGAACATGATGGCCTTTGCCGGCTGATTTTTCTTGTTGGCGATCAGAAGCGCGCGGCGACCACGATCGGTTGCGGTGCCGGGGCGATGACCGGCGAGCCGCTGTACTGGAAGGTGCCGATACCGGGCAGATTGCCGTCGGGCATGCCCGCGAACGAGGAACCAGCGAGAACGAAACCGAAAGCAAGGATGAAGCTGAGTGCGCGCATGGTCTTGTCCCTCATTCCGGTATCCGGCGGTGCGCCGTCGTCGTTGTGAAGCTGATAACCATGGGCGGTTTCGCGCGTGATGCGCCAAAAGCGGAAAATGGTTTCATCTCCGTGAGAATTGTTTCGTCCAGTCCGATGCGACGAAACAATTCTCGGAAAATGCCAATCATTTCAGTCAGGTTGCGCCGCAGCTCAAGTAACCCGACAAGTCCTTGTTCCAGCGCGGACGTGCGCCGGGCGCGGCCGCTGTCATGTGCGCGCCTTGCACGCTTCACACGCGTTTTACGTTTTTCTGCTGAAGAGAAGCCAAACGAAGGTTGGGCCCTGTCGAACCGGGGGCGCTTCGACTGCGACCCAAGCCATCGAAACCGAGACGCCCGGATCACCGGGCGCGATCACGTGAGGGATGGCCATCATGATGGCGGACAAACGCGCAACGACGCGCGACGCGGAACAGCGGACGGACCGCGGAGATCAACGACCCGTTCACAGCCCCGCCACTTCGGCGAGCGAAATGACGCTGCAATCGAGCCGCGGCTATGAAGCTGCGCCGCAGATGTTCGTGCGGCTGACCGGCTCGCATCTTGCAAAACCGCGCGCCGGTCGCACCGTCGTTACTGAGTGAAGAATTCGCCGCACTTCTGGACGTTGGCGTCCGCCGGTCCCCACGGCATGATCGGCACCGTGGAGGTCGAGTTCTTTGGCGAGCCCTCGATCAACCTGTCCGAATAGACCATGTAGACCAGCACGTTGCGCTTGGCGTCACAGCCGCGCACGATTTGCATTTTCTTGAAGAACAGCGAGCGGCGTTGGCGGAACATGTCGTCGCCCTGCTCCATCTTGTTCTTGAACTTGATCGGACCGACCTGTCGACAGGCGAGCGAGATGTCGGAGACCTCCTCGGCAAGGCCGAGCCAGCCCTTGAAACCACCCTTCTCCGGTACGGTGAAATGACAAGCGACGCCCTCGACTTCGGGATCGTCGAGACCGTAGGTCGCGAGCTTGTCGTTCGGGCTGACCCATTTGAAGACGGTCGAGCGGCGGAAGATCAGATCCGGCTCGTCGGCAGCCAGGGCGGGCGCCACCGGCACGGCCAGAGCCAGGAGCAATAAAGCGAGGCCTTTCAAGCGGATGCTGGAAAGAACGGGGAAACGAGATGACATGAAGTTCTCCGGTAGCAAGTCCCCGCTATGTAGGCATCGGACGGCCGGTCAGGAAGACGACAGGCAACGAGCCGCGGCCGCCGTTTACCGCTCCGTGAGGCTTTTTTGCTACGACTTGGACAAAAGTAGCTGATGGCAGAACTGCCCTGCTGGTGAACGCGTATCCCCTCTGCGACACTAATGTCTGATTTGGATTATGGATTCGAGGATGAATAGCGTGAACGGGTCCGGTTCTTCTGCCAAGCCGGCGCGGCTCTGGCAGGTCGCCATTTTGACGGCGGCGGGGGCAATCGGTACGGCAAGCCAGGCGGAAGCAGCATTTTACTACTGGACGGATTATTCCGACGGCTCCTACGGCCGGCAGGAACGGCATCCCGAAGAGCCTCGCCAGAAGCCGCAGAAGCGCGGCGCGGCTGGCAAGAAGGACGTCGTCACCGAGAAGGAAGTCGGCACCAAGCCGCAAGGCCCGCTCGTCATCGTCGTCTCGATCGACCGGCAGAAGGTGACGGTCTACGACACCAACGGCATGTTCGCGGAATCCCCGGTGTCGACCGGCATGAAGGGCCATTCGACGCCGATGGGTGTGTTCAGCGTCATCCAGAAGCACAAATTCCACCACTCCAACATCTATAGCGGCGCGCCGATGCCGTACATGCAGCGGATCACCTGGTCCGGTGTCGCCATGCATGCCGGCGTGCTGCCGGGGTATCCGGCCTCGCATGGCTGTATCCGCATGCCGATGGCGTTCGCGGTGAAGATGTGGAATTGGACCAAGATGGGTGCACGCGTCATCGTCTCGCCCGGCGAGATGACGCCGCACAGCTTCCAGCATCCGCTGCTCGCCTCCGTGCGCGTGCCGCCGCAGCCTGCGGCCAGCGTCGAGCCCCAGACCAACACCGCCGACAAGGCCGACAAGGGTGCGGCGCAAGCCAAGGTCACCGAAGCCAAATCGCTGGAGACCAAGACCGCCAGTGCCGACAGCGTGCTCGAATTGCGCTCGTCGGTCGGTCACACCGTGATGTCGGACATGACGACCGGCAATGCACCGGCCCGTGACGACGCCACAGCGCCGGCAGAAAAGGCCGAGGCTGCAGCGAAATCCAAAGCCACGACGGCCGACGCATCTGACGCGGCGAGGCCGCAGTCGGAAGAAGCCGCCAGCGCCGACAAGGTCGAGGCTGCGAAAACCGAACCAGCCAAAAGCGAACCATCCACGTCGGACGTCGGTAAATCCGAGCCGGCCAAATCTGAGCCGGCCAAGTCCGAGCCCGTAAAGTCCGAGCCCGTAAAGGCCGAAGCGGCCGATACCGCGAAGAAGCCCGACGCGGCCATGACGGCCACCGCGCCCGCGCCTGATACCAAGAAGGACGAAAGCCGCGTTGCCGATCCCGCACCGGCCGCAAAGCCGGACGCGCCCAGGCGGGCCGGCCAGATCGCGGTCTTCATCAGCCGCAAGGATTCCAAGCTCTACGTGCGGCAGAATTTCGCGCCGCTGTTCGAGGTGCCGGTCACGATCGCCGCAAGCGACCGGCCGCTCGGCACGCATGTCTTCACCGCCGAAGTCGACAAGACCGATGCCAATGCGCTGCATTGGTCGGTGGTGTCGCTGCCGGTCTCCGCCCGCGCCGCGGCGCGCGAAGATGACGGCCGCATGACGCGCCGCAAGGGTGGCGCCGCCGTGATCCCCGTCGCCGCCAAGCCCGTGGTGACGCCCGACAGTCCAGCTCAAGCCCTCGACCGCATCGCGATCCCCGCCGACACCATGGCGAAGATCAACGAAATGCTGACCACAGGCGGCTCGATCATCATCTCCGACCAGGGCATCAACCAGGGCGAGACCGGCGAAGGCACCGACTTCATCGTCCGCCTCTACTAGCCTCGCCGCGTCAGATAACGCGTTGTTGAGCAGGCCGGCCAGGGCGCTGGAGTAAGGTGCATCCTGGATCATTTCGCGGGACGCCGTCATGATGAACCGCAGGACCATGCTTCTCGCTGCGCTTGCAGGCGCTGTCGCACCGATGACGCGTGCATTCGCCGATGGCGGCATGAGCCGAATCCCGGCCTACGCTTTCTCCTTCCCTGCATTGTCCGGCGACGACATCCGCCTCGCTGCGTTCGCCGGTAGGCCGCTGCTGGTGGTCAACACCGCGTCACTCTGCGGCTACACTCCGCAATACACAGGCCTGCAAGAGCTCTGGAGCGAGTTTCGCGGGCGCGGTTTGACGGTGATCGGCGTGCCCTCCAACGATTTCGGCAGCCAGGAGCCCGGCGGCACGAGCGAGATCACGGAGACTGCGCATCACCAATACGGCGTTACCTTCCCGATCGCGGCCAAGGCCGTGGTGGTCGGCGCCAAGGCGCATCCGTTCTACAAATGGGCCGCGGAGGCGCGGCCGAAGGATGTTCCGCGCTGGAACTTCCACAAATACCTGATTGGCCGTGACGGCTATATCGCCGAGGTGTTTGCCTCCGCGGTCGAGCCGACCGACACGCGGGTCAAGACGGCGGTCGCCAGAGCGCTCGCCGACAGCTGACGCGCCGCGCCTCATCCGGTTGGGAACAATTGTGGCGGGATGCCAAACAGCCGTTGCAATGGCGAGGGCCCACCATCTAGGCTAGGATCGTTTGGGGCAGGATGGTTTTGCCGGAGGCGAAAAGCCACGGCGGAACAACGGGATCAATCTCGAGGATAACACCATGCGTGTGGCGGCAGGACTGATTTTGGCAAGCGCGATGTCTCTTGCGATGACAGGCGCAGCGTGGTCGCAGACCCCGGCCGCCAAGCCCGCAGCCGCTACGCAAGCGGCACCGGCTGCAGCCCCTGCCGCAGCACCGGCTCCCGCACCCGCGGCGGCGGTCGCCGCCGTGCCGGCGCAACCGGGCTTCCCGCCCCCGCCGAAACAGGCGCCCCAGCCGGCGCGCGCGGCCTGCAACACACCGGGCGCGCTCGGCGTCGCCCGCACCGTCGAGATCGACACCACCGGCGGTCCGGGCTTCGGCTTCGAGCATTTCAAGGAGCTCGACTTCCTGCGCGACCACGAGGTGGTGCTGACCTTCGACGATGGCCCCTGGCCAAAGAACACGCCCGCGGTGCTGAAGGCGCTCGCCGATGAATGCACCACCGGCATCTTCTTCTCGATCGGCAAGCACGCGACCTACGAGCCGGAGATCCTGAAGCAGGTCTACGCGGCCGGCCACACGGTGGGTACCCACACCTGGTCGCACGCCAATCTCAACAACAAGAAACTCACGGAAGCGCAGCGCAAGGAAGAGATCGAGAAGGGCCTGTCCGCGGTGAAGTGGGCGCTCGGCGGCATCTCGCCCTCGCCGTTCTTCCGCTTCCCCGCGCTCCAGCATCCGCCGGAGATGGTCACCTATCTCGGCAATCGCAACACGGCGATCTTCTCCTGCGATATCGACTCCTTCGACTTCAAGGCCTCGAAGCCCGAGAAGGTGATCGAGACCGTGATGAAGAAGCTCGACAGCAAGGGCAAGGGCATCATCCTGATGCACGACTTCCAGAAGCACACGGCGGAGGCCCTGCCCGAGCTGCTCAAGCGCCTGAAGGCCGGCGGCTACAAGGTGGTGGCGATGCGCGCCAAATTCCCGGCGTCGACGCTGCCCGAATACGACCAGGAGTTGCTCAAGGACGTCAAGCTGCCGACGGTGAGCCAGCGCCCGGTCAATTCCGTGGTGACGACCGTTTCCGAATAGAAGGCCGTTGTCTTTCCGTTTCGAAGGCTACGTCATCGTCTCCGCGGACGGCATGCTCGCCGACGCGAGCCATGTCATGCCGGACACCCTGAAGTTCGAAGGCGACAAGCTGTTCTTCGAGCAGGCGCTTGATCGCGCCGCGCTGGTCGTGCACGGCCGGCACTCGCACGAGCAGCAGCCGAACTCACCGAAGCGCAAGCGGCTGATCACGACCCGCAAGATCAAGGCACTCACCGTCGATCCGGAGATGCCGAACGCGACATTATGGAATCCGGATCACGCGAGCTTCGAAGAGGCCTGCGCCTTCGCCGATGTCGCCTCGGGCATGGTCGCGATCATCGGCGGGCCTGTCGTGTTCGACATGTTCATGGACCGCTATGACACGTTCTGGCTGTCGGAGGCCCCGCATCTGCGCCTGCCCGGCGGCGAAGGTTGCTTCGTCGGCGTGCCGGAGCGGACGCCGCACGAGGTGCTGGCGTCACACGGGATGAAGCCGGGCACGCCTTATGTGCTCGACGCGGCGCATGACGTCACGGTGACACCGTGGCGTCGCGCGTAGATACGTGACACCAACGCCCCCCGCAGAATTACCCTACACGTCCCCGTAAGCCGCCTCGGCCGGGCGCGTGGTGCGGCCGTAGCCGATGATCATGCAGAGCGCGCCGATGATCGAGAGATTCTTCAGCGCATCGACCAGCATCTTCGCATTGTCGGGCGGCGCCAGATTCCAGAAATCGTAGAACAGCACGGTCGCGACCGCGACGTAGATGATCAGCAGCATCGCGAAGAACCGCGCGCCGAAGTTCAGTGCGATCATCAAGCCGGCGATGATCTCGAGCGCCCCGACCCCGATCGCCAGCAGTTGCGGCGTCGTCATGGCGGTGGCCGTCTCGATCTGCTTGGCATAGGGCGCGATCACATCTGGCACCACGACCTTGGTGGCGATGAAATCCGCAGTCACCTGGATGGCGAACAGCTTTGTCGCGCCCGTGTAGATGAACAGCACGGCGAACAGAATTCGCCCGAAAGTCACGAACGCTGGCATGATCGGCCTCTTGGCTCAGGCTTTCTGAAATCGACGTCTTGACGAGAATACCGAGCGATTATGAAGAGTCGTGCGCCGGTTTACAAACGGGGAAATGGTGAACTGCGAGTAATTCAAAGTTGGCGGCAGAGACGGCGCCCCTTCTCCCCTTGTGGGAGAAGGTGGCTCGCTGCGAAGCGGCGAGACGGATGAGGGGTATCCATCGGCACGGACGACTCTCGCGATCTCGACTTGCGGAGAGATACCCCTCATCCGGCGCTTCGCGCCACCTTCTCCCACAAGGGGAGAAGGATTTGCACCACCTACTCCGCTGCAGTCCGTCTTACGTAAATAACGTCGGCTGCTGCCGCGCGGCGCGCTCCTGCGCTTCCACCACCGCGACGGCCGTCATGTTCAAGATGCCGCGCGCCGTCACCGACGGCGTCAAAATATGCGCCGGGCGCGCCGGGCCGATCAGGATCGGGCCGACGGGGAGCGCGTCCGCCAGCGACTTGATCATCTGATAGGCGACGTTGGCGGTGTCGAGGCTCGGCATGATCATGATGTTGGCCTCGCCCTCGAGGTTGGAGTGCGGCAACACCATCTTTCGCGCAGCGGCTGACAGGGCGGTGTCGCCCTGCATCTCGCCATCGGCCTCGATCTCCGGATGCTTTTCCTTCAGGAGCTGGGTCGCCCGGCGCATCTTGCGCGACGAATCGGTGTCGTAGCTGCCGAAATCGGAATGCGAGACGAAGGCGATCTTCGGCTTGATGTTGAAGCGCTGAACATGGACCGCCGCGAGCGAAGCGATCTCGGCGAGCTCTTCCGCGCTCGGATTGGGGCGAACCTGCGTGTCGGCGATGAAGAACGCGCCCTTGCTGGTGATCAGCAGCGCCAGCGCCGCATAGTCGCTCACCCCGGGCGTGAAACCGACGATCTCGCGGACATGGCGCAGATGGCTCATGTAGCGGCCCTCGACGCCGCAGAGCATGGCATCCGCCTCCCCGCGCACCACCGCGAGCGCCGCGATGACGGTGTTGTTGGTGCGCACCACCGTGCGCGCCGCATCCGGCGTCACCCCGCGGCGGCCTGCGACCTCGACATAGGACTGCACATAGGAGCGGTAGCGCGGATCGTCCTCGGGGTTGACGAGATCGAAATCCTTGCCGGCCCGGATCAACAGACCGAAGCGCTTGATGCGCGCCTCCACCACCGAGGGACGGCCGACCAGGATCGGCCGCGCCAGCTTCTCCTCCAGCACCACCTGGGTGGCGCGCAGCACGCGCTCGTCCTCGCCCTCGGCGTAGATCACGCGCACCGGCTGGGTCTTGGCCTTGGCGAACATCGGCTTCATGACGAGGCCGGAGCGGAAGGCAAAGCGCATGAGCTGCGCGGCATATTCGTCGAAATTGGTGATGGGACGCGTCGCGACGCCCGACTCCATCGCGGCCTTCGCAACCGCCGGCGCCACGCGCAGGATCAGCCGTGGATCGAACGGGCTTGGAATCAGCGAGCCAGGACCGAAGCCGCCCGCCTCGCCGGTATCGACCCCGAGCGCCACCGCATCCGACGGCGCCTCGCGCGCGAGCTGCGCGATGGCCTCGACCGCGGCGTGCTTCATTTCCTCGTTGATCGCGGTGGCGCCGACGTCGAGCGCACCGCGGAAGATGAAGGGAAAGCACAGGACGTTGTTGACCTGGTTCGGATAGTCGGAGCGCCCGGTGCAGATCATGGCGTCGGGGCGCGCTTTGCGCGCCTCCTCCGGCATGATCTCCGGCGTGGGATTGGCAAGCGCCATGATCAGCGGCTTGTCCGCCATCGCCTTGGCCATCTCGGGCTTGAGCACGCCCGGTGCCGAGAGCCCGATGAAGATGTCGGCGCCACCGATGACGTCGCCAAGCGTACGCTTGTCGGTCTTCTGCGCATACACCGCCTTCCAGCGGTCCATCGTGGTGTTGCGGCCCTCATGCACCAGGCCGTCGATGTCGCAGACCCAGATATTCTTGCGCTGCGCGCCCATCGACACCAGCAGGTTCAGTGTCGCGATCGCCGCCGCCCCTGCCCCCGACGCCACGATCTTGACGTCGGACAGCTTCTTGCCGTTCAGCCTGAGGCCATTGGTGATGGCGGCGGCGACGATGATGGCGGTGCCGTGCTGGTCGTCATGGAAGACCGGGATCTTCATGCGCTCCTTCAGCTGCGCCTCGATCTCGAAGCACTCCGGTCCGCGGATGTCCTCGAGATTGATGCCGCCGAAGGTCGGCTCGAGCGCCGCCACGGTCTCGACCACGCGGTCGATGGTGTCGGCGGCGATCTCGATGTCGAATACGTCGATGCCGGCGAACTTCTTGAACAGGACCGCCTTGCCTTCCATCACGGGCTTGGAGGCCAGCGGACCGATATTGCCGAGGCCGAGCACCGCGGTGCCGTTCGAGACCACGGCAACCAGGTTGGCGCGGGTCGTCAACGTCGCGGCTTCCGACGGATTCTTGGCGATCTCGGTGCAGGCAGCCGCAACACCCGGAGAATAGGCAAGCGCGAGGTCGCGCTGGTTGGCAAGCGGCTTGGTCGCCTGGATCTCGAGCTTGCCGGGGCGCGGCAGGCGGTGATAGGCGAGCGCCGCCTGGTGGAGGTCATCAGAATAGGACGACATGCGGTCTCTTGCCTCGCGTTACCGGCCTCAAACTACGTTGTCCTGACCGGTCTGTCGCGGATCGCGGTATTCCGGGTCATGGAAACGGGATGAAGCACGGCCGGCGCCCCGGTGGCAACATCCGATTCCGCCCCCATCAACAGGCCGCGCGGTCAAATATTTGAAAACCATAGCTTTCCCTGGACCGCCCCGCGCTTTGCGAATATGGCAGGTTGCGCAGTGCAAAACGGGCAACTGGAGCTGAGAATGAAGCGGATCCTGATCGGCCTGATCGTGGCAGCCGTGCTCGCCGCGGGCGGATGGTTCGGCTTCGACTTCTACGCCAGGCATCGCGCCACCGCGGAGATCGAAGCCGTGTTCGACCGGATCCGCAGCCAGGGCAGCAAGGCAAGCCACGGCAAGGTGGCGTTCGACGTGACGAGCCGGACGCTGACCATCGAGGACATCGCAGTCGATCCCGCCGGGCAGCCACAGGCACACGTCAAGATCGCCGGCATCAAGGGCGTGGGCCTCCGCCAGACCGATGCGACCCGCTTTGCAGCCGACAGCATCGAGATCTCCGGTTTCGAGGTCGCGCTGGACGAAGTCGGCCCCGGGAAGCTGAAAGCCTCCTACAAGATCCCGCAGATGATCATGCGGGATTACGCGGGTCCTGTTCACGCCCAGAATGCGCCGGCGTCAGGCTCCCTGATCGACTTGTATCGATTTGTGCTCGATCAGTATGCGAGCGTGACCGCATCTTCGATCACGGCCCCGACCCTCACCATCGCCTTCGATGCCGGCAAAGGCGCCGCCGGCAGCGGCGAGGTCGTCTATTCGGGTCTCGCGCTCCAGAAGCTCGGCAAGGGCAAGGTCGACGCGATGAAGGCCGACCGCGCCTCCTTCACGATCAACGTGGAGCAGGCCGGCAAGGCGGACAAGCTGACCGGCGAGATGTCCGACCTCATCATCAATGATTTCGACTCGACCGCAATCGCCGCCGCCCTCGATCCGCAGAAGGCGGGCGACGACAGCTACCATCGCGTTTACGGACAAATGTCGAGCGGCAATTATGTGGCGACGTCGACGCAGGGCGTGCGGATGCAGGTCGACGGCATCGCGATCGCCGATATCGCAGTCCAGCCGTCGAAATTCCGGCCGGCCGAGATTCTCGCGCTGCTGCCGACGGACCGCTCCGCTCAGCCGACCCCGGCGCAATCGCGCGAGATGATGGAGAAGCTCGCCGGCCTCTATGACGGGCTTCGCGTCGGCAAGATCGAGATCGGCAGCATGTCGATGACGACCCCGCAAGGGACGCCCCGGCTCAGGGCGATCAAGTACCAGCAGGGCGAGTTCGCGCTCGAGGGCCTCGATGCGCCGACGCCGCAAGGCCAGGTGAAGATGGAGCGCTTCGCGCTCAAATCGCTCAGCCTGGCGAACCTGCTGCGTTGGGCCGCCAGCCTCGCCACTCCCGGGCAGGTGCCCTCGCCCGATCAGATGCTGGGCCTGTTCCGGGTGCTCGAAGGCGCCGAGATCAAAGGCGTGGTCTCGCCCTACAAGAACACGCGGCAGCTCGTCACCATCGACACGATCAGCCTGAACTGGGGCCAACTGGTCGGATCGATTCCGAGCAAGGCCAATCTGGTGGTGAAGATGGTCGCTCCCACCGATCCCGCCAATCCCACGCAGCTGCCGCTGACGATGGCCGGGATCGACAAGCTGGCCATCAACCTCGATCTCGGTGCCGCCTGGACGGAGTCCTCGGGCGCGTTCGCTCTGACACCCGCCACCATCGATCTCGGCAATCTCGCCAGGGCGCAAGCGCGCTTCGCGCTCGCCAACGTGCCGCGCGGCGTGTTCACGGCCGACCCGGTGCAGGCCATGAGTCAGGCCGGACAGATCGAGACCGGCGCGATCGAGCTCTCCCTGCGCGACAGCGGCGTCGTCGATCTGGTCGTGGCGCAATTTGCCCGCGCGCAGAACGTCAGCCGCGACGCCGCGCGCGGCGCCATCGTCGAGATGATCCGGGCGCAGGGTGAGAAGATCGCAGCCTCCAATCTCGATGCCAAGGCGGCAGTCGATGCAATCGCCGGCTTCGTCGCGACGTCAGGACAGACGCTCACCATCAGGCTGACGCCGCTCGGCAAGGTGCCGATGCTTCAGCTCATGGACGCCCTGAACAGCGAGCCGATCGTCGCGCTGGCACAATTCAGGATCGAGGCGTCGACGGGGCTGTAAGCGACAGCGGCGGTGCGCGCTCTTACCCGCCGTCATGGCCGGGCTTGTCCCGGCCATCCACGTTCTTTCACGCAGTAACCAAAACGTGGATGCCCGGGACAAGCCCGGGCATGACGAATTTGTGGAGCGATTTTTCCCCGCTAACCAAGCGAGGCGAAGCAGCCCCCTCACTTCTGCGGCAGGTTCACCTTCACATGCAGCTCGCGGAGCTGCTTGGTGGTGGCGTCCGACGGTGCGCCCATCAGGAGGTCCATGGCCTGCTGGTTCATCGGGAACAGCGAGATCTCGCGCAGATTGGTGGTGCCACAGAGCAGCATCACGATGCGGTCGACGCCGGCGGCCATGCCGCCATGCGGCGGCGCGCCGTACTGGAAGGCGCGGTACATGCCGCCGAAGCGGTCGACCACTTCCTGCTCGCCGTAACCTGCGATCTCGAACGCCTTCACCATCGCTTCCGGCACGTGGTTGCGGATGCCGCCCGAGGCGATCTCGTAGCCGTTGCAGGTGATGTCGTACTGGAACGCCTTGATGGTCAGCGGGTCCTGGCCCTTCAGCGCGTCGAGGCCACCCTGCGGCATCGAGAACGGGTTGTGCGAGAAGTCGACCTTCTTGTCATCCTCGTTGTACTCGTACATCGGGAAGTCGACGATCCAGGCGAGCTCGAACCGCTCCTTGTCGGTGAGGTTCAATTCCTCGCCGACCTTGTTGCGGGCGAGCCCAGAGAACTTCCAGAACTTGTCGGGATCGCCGGCGACGAAGAAGGCGGCATCGCCGGCACTAAGGCCAAGCTGCTTCCGAACTAGCTCACTTCTCTCCTGTCCGATGTTGTTCGCAATCGGTCCCTTGCCGAGCGCGCGCATGCGATCCATCAGTTCGTAGGACACATCTTTTCCGTCGGCAGCCGTTGCATTCACGGTGTCCGTGTGGCGGTCGAAAATGATGTAGCCGAGGCCGGGCTGGCCCTCGCCCTGTGCCCAGGAATTCATCCGGTCACAAAACGCGCGCGAGCCTCCCTTAGGTGCCGGAATCGCCCAGACCTGATTCTTGGGATCTTCGAGCATGCGCGCAAAGACCTTGAAGCCGGAGCCGCGGAAGTGCTCGGAGACGTCCTGCATCTCGATCGGGTTGCGCAGGTCCGGCTTGTCGCTGCCGTATTTGCGCAGCGCCTCGGCGAACGGGATGCGGCGCCAGTTCTTGCTGACAGGCTTGCCCTTGGCGAATTCCTCGAACACGCCGGTGATGACGGGCTCCATCGCCGCGAATACGTCTTCCTGCGTGACGAAGCTCATCTCGACGTCGAGCTGGTAGAATTCGCCCGGCAGGCGGTCGGCGCGCGGGTCCTCGTCACGGAAACACGGCGCGATCTGGAAGTAGCGGTCGAAGCCCGACATCATCAGCAATTGCTTGTACTGCTGCGGCGCCTGCGGCAGCGCGTAGAACTTGCCGGGATGGATGCGCGAGGGCACCAGGAAGTCGCGCGCGCCTTCCGGCGAGGACGCGGTCAGGATCGGCGTGTTGAACTCGAAGAAGCCCTGCCCCTCCATGCGCCGGCGCATCGACTTGATGATCTCGACGCGCGTCATGATGTTCTGGTGCAGCTTTTCGCGGCGCAGGTCGAGGAAGCGGTACTTCAGGCGGATGTCTTCGGGATATTCCTGGTCGCCGAACACCGGCAGCGGCAGGTCGCCGGCCGGGCCCAACACCTCGATCTCGCTGACATAGATCTCGATCTTGCCGGTCGGCAGATCGTCGTTGTCGGTGCCTTCGGGGCGACGGCGCACCTTGCCGTCCATCTTGACCACGAATTCCGACCGCAGCTTTTCGGCCAGCGAGAACGCCGGCGAGTCCGGGTCGACCACGCACTGGGTCAGGCCGTAATGGTCGCGCAGGTCGATGAACAGCACGCCGCCATGGTCGCGAACGCGATGGACCCAGCCCGAGAGGCGGATCGTCTCGCCGATGTTGCTCTCGCGGAGCGCGCCGCATGTATGTGACCGGTAGCGATGCATGGTCGTCCCAAAATGATGTCTGAGGATCGAATCGGACGGCCCGTAACGGCCGGTCCGAAGTTGCGGCAGGGTTTACCCGACGAGGCCGGAGGCGGCAACCAAGGGAACGGGCTGTTTTGGGCTCCAAAGGCCCATTTTTGGCCGATTGGGCCTCAAGCCTTTGCCATCAGGCGTTCCCCGCCTATCTTTACCTCCATGACCGTCCATTTCCCCTTCCAGAACTCCTATTCGGCGCTGCCGGACAGCTTCTTTGCCCGGGTCGCGCCGACCCCTGTGGCGGCCCCCCGGTTGATCAAGCTGAACCGGCCGCTTGCGGTCCAGCTCGGCCTCGATCCCGATCTCTTGGAGACCCCTGAGGGCGCCGAAATCCTGGCCGGCAAGACGGTTCCATCAGGCGCCGACCCCATCGCCATGGCCTATGCCGGCCACCAGTTCGGGCATTTCGTGCCCCAGCTCGGCGACGGCCGGGCGATCCTGCTCGGCGAGGTCATCGACAAGGACGGCGTCCGCCGCGACATCCAGCTCAAGGGCTCGGGTCCAACCCCGTTCTCGCGCCGCGGCGACGGCCGGGCCGCGCTCGGGCCGGTCTTGCGTGAATACATCGTTAGCGAAGCCATGTACGCGCTTGGCATCCCGACCACGCGTTCGCTTGCCGCCGTCGTCACCGGCGAGCACGTCATCCGCGAGACCGCGCTGCCCGGCGCGGTGCTGACGCGCATCGCCTCGAGCCATATCCGCGTCGGCACCTTCCAGTTCTTCGCCGTCCGCCGCGACACCGACGCGATCCGCCGGCTCGCTGATCACGTCATCGCCCGTCATTATCCCGAACTGCTCGACGCCGAGCGGCCGTATCACGCGCTGCTCGCCGGCGTCGTCGCACGCCAGGCTGAGCTCGTCGCACGCTGGCTGCTGGTCGGCTTCATCCACGGCGTGATGAACACCGACAATTCTTCGATCTCGGGCGAGACCATCGACTACGGCCCCTGCGCCTTCATGGATGCCTACAATCCCGCGCAGGTCTTCTCGTCGATCGACGAGATGGGCCGCTACGCCTACGCCAACCAGCCGCGCATCGCGCTGTGGAATCTGACGCGCCTGGCCGAATGCCTGCTGCCGCTGTTCTCCGACGATCAGGAGAAGGCGGTCGCGGAAGCCCAGGACATTCTCGGCGCCTTCTCCGAGACGTTCAGCGCCGCCTATCAGGCGGGCTTGCGCAGAAAGGTCGGCCTGTTCACGGAACGCGACGGCGACGACGCCCTGATCCAGGACCTGCTCGACGCCATGGCGAAGAACCAGGCCGACTTCACCCTCACCTTCCGCAGGCTCGGCGATGCTGCGGGTGATGACGCCGCCGACGTCCGCGCGCAATTCATGGAGCCCGCAGCGTTCGACGAATGGGCCGGCCGCTGGCGCGCACGCATCGCGCTGGAGCCGCAGAGCGCAGCCGAGCGGCAAGTCGCCATGCACGCCGTCAACCCGATCTTCATCCCGCGCAACCATCGCGTCGAAGCCGTAATCCAGGCCGCCGTGAACGATGACAATTACGCGCCATTCGAGGAATTGGTGAAGGTGCTGGCCAAGCCGTATCAGGACCAGCCGGACTATGCCGCCTACGCCGATCCGCCGCTGCCGGACCAGCGGGTGTTGCAGACCTTCTGCGGGACATGAGGCAACGACCAGATGCCCGAGGCCAAGGTCGTGCAAATCACGGACTACCGATTTTCGAGCACTGACTGGCCCATCGTCAGCCTTGTCGTAGACGTCGCCACCCTTGCCGGTCGCTTTGGCTTCACCATTGATCGTTGGGAAGAAGACGGACTTGGTCCAGCCAGCGGGATGCTGTTGAGACTCGCTTCCGGACGCGTGGTGCTCGTGTCTGAACTGGAGCATGCGGTCAAACATCTCGGTGCAAAGGGACCCTCGATCCATGTCGAAGCGTCGCACCTTGCTCAGTACGGGGTTGCGCCGCTCGTCAACGAGGTGCTGGACGCTCTCGAATTGTCACGCGAAGCGACCGACTGGATTGCACCAGTTGAAGCTCAGGCCAGCGCCGCCGATCTGCTCAGCGAATGGGCCAAATATCCGGCATCGAAGCAGCCGGCTTGACCCTTGGGCTTATGACCGGCTGATCGTCGTCTCTATGTCAGAACGGAAGACCAGCGCCCGCCAACGCGCTCTGCGGATTTTCCGATCGTGGCAATATGCTACTGTTTTGCCCGACGCGTCAACATTTTTTCGTAAAATCCGCATTTTACGGCGAGCGCTCGCCAAGCCATTGATTTTGCAACCACCGGCTACTGTGCATGGGGTTGTTTTGCGACAGTTGCGCGGTTTACGGATCGAACCCCTCGCTTCCTGTGGAATTCGGCGGGTGGGGAACCGCTGTCATCATACTGAAACATACGCGCTCTAACGGCCTGTCAGGGCCGTCTTGCCGGAGGCGCCCATCCTCCAACGTCCTGACAAGCGCCATGCCCTTCAAGTTCATCCACATCACCGACACGCATCTCGCGAACCCCGGGTTGAAGCTCTACGGCCTCGATCCGCGTGCACGGCTGGATGCGGCGATCGCCGACATCAACGAGCACCAGTCGGATGCCGCCTTCGCGGTCGTGACCGGCGACCTCACCCATTGGGGTGAGCCTGAATCCTACGCCAATTTCGCCGAGGCGATGGCTGCGCTGAAAATCCCGCACATCGCCATGGTCGGCAATCACGACAAGCGCGTCGCCTGCCTCGACGGCCTGAAGGCCGCGCCGCGCGATCCCAACGGCTTCGTGCAGGGCACCCGCACCACCGAGCACGGTCTGTTCGTCTTCCTCGACACGCTGGATGAGACCAGCCACGCCGGCGAGATGTGCGCCAAGCGCTTCGACTGGCTGGCCAAGACGCTCGCCTCCGCGCCCGCCGACCAGCAGTTCGTCGTCTTCATGCACCATCCGCCCTTCCCGGTCGGCGTGCACGCGATGGACGAGATTGCGCTGGCCCAGAGCGCCGAATTCGCCGAGGTGATCGCGCCCTATCGCTCGCGCATCCGCCACCTCTTCTTCGGCCATGTGCACCGGCCGATCTTCGGCAGCTACGGCAAGATCCCGTTCTCGACACTCCGCGGCACCAACCACCAGGTCTGGTTCGAGCTTGACGCTGCCGCGGCCGACCATCTCGCCAGCCACGAGCCGCCGGCCTATGGCGTGGTGCTGATCGACGATCAGAACCTCGTCGTGCACAGCCACGACTTCCTCGATACCAGTCTGCGCTTTCCCTTCGAGCCCCCGGCCGGAGTGGACGGCCGCGACTATGCGCTCAACTTCCCGGCGCGATGACATGAGCCTCGCTGAACCCGCGGCTCTCCCGGTCGCGACTTCGGCGGCACCGCGCCTGCACGTCCTGAAGCGGTTCACCAGCCGCTTCAAAGCCTCGCTGCCTGCCTATCTGTTGCTGCTGCCCTCGCTGGTCTTCCTTGCGCTGTTCACCTATGGCGCGATGGGACGCGTCATCATCGACGCGCTGTATCAGCGCGCGACGCCCAAGGCGCCGGTCCGTTTCGTCGGCCTCGACAATATCGCCGCGGTGCTTGCCGACCCCGCCTTCACCGGCGCCGTCGTCAACAATCTCGTCTATGCCGTCGGCACCGCGATCCCGAGCATCGGCCTCGCGCTCTTGTTCGCGCTGGCGCTGTCGCGCACCAACGCGGTGAGCAGCGCGCTTCGCGCCGCACTGTTCCTGCCGGTGTTGATCCCGATGGTCGCGGCATCAGCGCTATTCCTGTTTATCTTCCTGCCCAATGTCGGCCTGCTCGACTACTACATCGGCCGCCTGCTTCCGGTGCTGCCGAACTGGCTCGGCGACTCCGACATCGCGCTTTATGCGATCATGATCATCACGATCTGGAAGAACGCCGGCTATTACATGCTGTTCTTCCTCGCCGGCCTCCAGTCCGTGCCCGAGGATGTCATGGAAGCCGCGCATCTCGACGGCGCAGGTCCGTATCGGAGGCTGCGCCACATCATCCTGCCGGAGCTGAAGCCCACCTTCCTGTTCGTCACGGTGATCGCCATCCTCAACGCGGTGACGCAGGTCGACCACGTCTTCGTCATGACCAAGGGCGGACCGTCCAACGCGACCAATCTCGTGCTGTTCTACATCTACCAGCAGGCGGTCGAGCATTACGACATCGGCAAGGCCTCGGCGGCAACGCTGCTGACGCTTGCAGCCTTGATGGGCCTCACCGCGCTCTCCTTCCGCACCATGGCGAACCGCGAGGGCGGCGCATGACGCTGATCGACTGGCTGCTCAAGGACGCCCCGCTCGCCACGCGCCGCGAGATCACGCCAAAGCTCGGCTTTTTGTTGACCGTGCTGCTCGCGATCATCTGGCTGATCCCATTCCTGTGGATGGGCGTTGCGACGCTGCGCCCGGCCTCGGACGGCATCAACACCATGGCCGAGCTGATGCCGAGCCTGAAGCCGACGCTGGACAATATCAGGGACGCCTGGGAGATCGGCGATTTCCCGCGCTACGCCCTCAACACCACGATCATCTGCGCCGGCATCCTGCTGGTGCAGCTCGTCACGATCACGCTGGCGGGCTTTGCCTTTGCGCGGCTCGACTTCGCCGGGAAGTCGCTGATCTTCTATCTCTTCCTCATGCAGCTGATGCTGGTGCCGGTGCTGCTGATCGTGCCGAACCTGACGATCGTGGCGCAACTCGGTCTCTACGACACGCTCACCGGCGTGATGATGCCGTTCTTCGCCTCGGCCTTCGGCACCTTCCTGATGCGTCAGGCTTTTGAAGCCATTCCGACCGAGCTGGAAGACGCAGCCCTGATCGACGGCGCCAGCCTGTTCCAGCGCATCCGCCACATCTACGTGCCGCTGTCGATGCCGAGCTTCTCCGCGTTCGCGATCATCTCGGTGACCAGCCACTGGAACGACTTCCTGTGGCCGCTGATGGTGATCAATTCGCCGGACAAGCGGCCGCTCACGGTCGGGCTCTCCGTGTTCACCGCGACGGCAGAAGGCACGCAGGCCTGGGGCACCATTGCCGCGGGCACGCTGATGGTGATCGCGCCGCTGCTCATCACCTTCCTGATCTTCCAGAAACGCTTCATCAGTTCTTTCGTCACCTCAGGCATCAAATAGGAGATTTTTCGATGCTGTTTTCCCGCAGGCTCATGCTCGGCCTCGCCATGGCAGGCTCCATGGCAGGCGCCCTCGCCTTCCCGGCGATGGCCGAAGGTCCGACCGAGATCGATCTGTTCTTCCCCGTTCCCGTCGACGGCAAGCTCGCCCGCGACATGGGCACCTTGATCAAGGAATTCAACGAGACCCACCCCGAGGTCAAGGCGACCGCGGTCTACACCGGCTCCTATGACGACACGCTGATCAAGACGCGTGCCGCGATCAAGGCCGGCAAGCCGCCGTCCGCGGTCATCATGTCCGCCAACTTCCTGCTCGACATGCAGATCGAGAACGAGCTCACCAATCTCGATTCCCTGATCGCCGCCGACGGCACCACCAAGGAAAAGTTTTTGGGCCAGTTCTTCCCGGCACTGCAGGGCAACGCGGTGATCAACCGCTCGGTCTACGGCGTGCCGTTCCACAATTCGACGCCGCTGCTCTACATCAACGCGGACAAGGCCAAGGAAGCCGGCCTCGACCCGAGCAAGCCGCCGCAGACCTGGGCCGAGCTCACCGACTGGGCCAAGAAGCTGACCAAGCGCGAGGGCGACAAGGTGACCCAATGGGGCATCGCGATCCCCTGCGCCTACGACTATTGCGGCTGGATGATGGAAACGCTCACCATGACCAATGGCGGGCGCTACTACAACGAGGAGTTCGGCGGCGAAGTCTATTACGACACGCCCTCGATGCTGGGCGCGCTGACCTGGTGGAATGACCTCGTCTCCAAACACAAGGTGCATCCGCCCGGCGCAACGCCTGGTCCTGCCGTCAGCACCTCCTTCATCTCCGGCAACGCCGCGATGATGATGCTCTCGACGGGCTCGCTCACCTACGTGCGCGACAACGCAAAATTCAACTACAAGGTCGCCTTCATCCCGCGCAACGTCCGCAACGCCGTGCCGATCGGCGGCGCCTCGCTGATCATTCCGGCTGGCCTGGAGGCCGACAAGCAGAAGGCTGCCTGGACGCTGATCAAGTGGATGACCTCGCCCGAGAAGAGTGCCTGGTGGAGCCGCGCCACCGGCTATTTCGCGCCCAACATGGCCGCCTACAAGACGCCCGACATGGTCGACTTCCTCAACAAGAACCCGGACGCCAAGACCGCCGTCGAGCAGCTCGACGTCGCCAAGCCGTGGTTTGCGACCTACAAGACCGTGCCGGTCCGCAAGAACCTCGAGGACGAAGTCATGCTGGTCCTCAACGGCAAGAAGCAGCCGAAGGAGGCCCTGGTCGCCGCGCAAAAGGCTGCCGACGAGACGCTGAAGCCGTACAATGCGGAGACGTCGCTGAAGCTGCCGTAAGGGCGGCTCATCGCGCGAACAAAACTTCGGCACTCCGTCATGCGGGGCGCCGAAGACGTTTTTGGACGCCCCGATCAGTGCCGACGGGATGGTAGGTCAGGCCCCCGGGCCACCTCACCTCTGCACGCTGGAGGTGTGCGATCGATCATGTCATGCTCGCATGATGAACACCGACGTCTGGGACCAGATTTACACCGTCAACAAATACTACGACGGGCCAGAACTCGGCGTTGCAGATTATCTGGGAAAGCCGCACATCTACGAACGACAGTTCGACAGCGGGAGAGACGACTACTCGTTGCACTTCCTGCTGAGCCCCATTGATCCGGATTTGCTCTCATTGGTGCTGGAGTCGTGGGAGATCTGGCTGCGGTGGGACAGTGCATATCGCCAAGGGCGGACGCCCCACAAAACCCACCCCGCGCTGCCCGAGGACCGTCAACGCCAGGACGAACTCGACAGACTGATCGGCGATCGCCTCAAAGTTGATCCCAAGCACGGCTTCCGCAAATGGGCGCGGTTCAAACCCGGGAAAGTTCAATGGGTCGACGCGCCGCCAGAGCCCCTCCCTGGGCCGACCGAAATCCGCCCCTAGCAGCCCCACCCGTTAACCCCCCGTCCACCATCCGGCGTGCCCCTCCGCCGGTAACCACGACGATTAACAGACCCTCAATGCACCCCAGACAAGTTTAGCAATGTTTCTAAGGGGTTTTGCCGTGGATCTGTTGGTTATCGAGTTCCTGGGACTGGCGCTGGTCGCCATGTGCGTGGTCGTGGTGGCGCTGCCCTGCGCGCGAAAACCCTCACAGCGGGTCCGGTACGAGTAGGATTTTCGTCGGAAAAATGCGATTCCAGCCCAAATGCAAGGCTCGAATTCGCTTAGAGCCCCTTGACATCACAGCGCTTTCGGCAGAACGGCTGATGGACTTGTCATGGGCCGTTCATGGATTTGATTACCACCACCGCTGACCTTGCGGCTGCCTGCAGCCGGCTGGCCAAGCACCCCGTCATAACCGTCGATACCGAGTTCCTGCGCGAAACCACCTACTACCCGCTGCTGTGCGTGGTGCAGATGGCCAGCCCCGAGGAAGCGATCGTCGTCGATGCCCTCGCCGTGGGCATCGACCTCAAGCCGTTCTTCGAGCTGATGGGCAACGAGGGCGTGCTGAAGGTGTTCCACGCCGCCCGCCAGGACATCGAGATCATCTGGCACCAGGCGGGCATCATCCCGCATCCCGTGTTCGACACCCAGGTCGCGGCCATGGTGCTCGGCTATGGCGACAGCATCGCCTACGACCAGCTGGTCGAGAAGGTCACGGGCCACCGCCCGGACAAGACCCACCGCTTCACCGACTGGTCGCGCCGCCCGCTGACCAAGGAGCAGATGCATTACGCGGTGTCCGACGTCACCCATCTGCGCGACGTGTTCGCAGCGCTCGACGCCGACCTCAAGAAGCGCCGCCGCAGCGAATGGGTCTCGATCGAGATGGAGGTCCTGACCTCCCCCAAGACCTACGATTTCCACCCCGAACGCGCCTGGGAGCGCTTGAAGACGCGGGTGCGCAAGCCGAAGGACCTCGCGGTGCTCATGGAGGTTGCCGCCTGGCGCGAGCAGGAGGCGCAGAGCCGTGACGTGCCGCGCGGCCGCGTGCTGCGGGACGAGGCCATCAGCGACATCGCCACACACGCGCCGAACACGCTGGAAAAGCTCGCCCATCTGCGCTCGGTGCCGAAGGGGTTCGAGAAGTCCAAATGGGGCGCGGACATCGTCGCCGCCGTCGAGCGCGGACTGGCACGGGATCACGCCACGCTGCCGAAGCTGGAGAAGCCGCGCAACAATTCCAACGGCGCGGCCATCGTCGAGCTGTTGAAGGTGCTGCTGCGGATGACCGCGGAGCGCCATGCGGTGGCCAGCAAGGTGATCGCGACGGTCGACGATCTCGAGGAGATCGCCGCCGACGACGAGGCCGACGTGCCGGCGCTACGCGGCTGGCGCCGCGAGCTGTTCGGCGATGCCGCCCTGAAGCTCAAGCGCGGCGAGCTGGCCCTGGCAATCGAGAAAGGCCGCGTGATCGGAGTTCAGCGGACTTAGGCCCGCGATCCCTCCCCACGTCGTCCCGGCGCAGGCCGGGACCCATAACCACAGGGAGTGGTTTGGCGGAGACTGGGTGTTATTTGTTCGTCGGTACCACGACTATCCGACCTCGATAGATCACGCGTATGGGTCCCGGCCTGCGCCGGGACGACACCGAGGACGCGGCGAACATGTCCACCTCGAATGATCGACCCTACGCCGGCGTCAGCTTCGCCACTTCGCCCTTCATGTCGTTCAGCACGCCCGTGATCGCCGCGACCAGCTCGTCGATCTGGCTCTTGGTGACAATCAACGGCGGACAGATGGCGATGGCATCGAGCATGTTGCGGGAGATCACGCCGCGCTCCTGGAGCATGCGGCTGGCCATGCCGCCGACGGCGCCGGGCGTCGCCGCGGCCGTCTTGCGTTGCTTGTCGAGCACGAGCTCGAGCGCCGCGATCATGCCGACGCCGCGGACCTCGCCGACCAGCGGATGGCTGGAGAGCTCGCGCAGCTTGCCCTGCATGTAGGCACCGAGCTCGGCGGCATGTGCGACCAGGCCGCGCTCCTCGATGATCTTCAGGTTTTCCAGCGCAATGGCCGAGCCGACGGGATGGCCGCCCGCGGTGAAACCGTGGCCGAGCACGCCGATCTTGTTGCTCTCGTCCGCGATCGGCTCGAACATGCGATCGTTCATGATGATTGCCGAGAACGGGAAATAGCTCGACGTGATCTGCTTGGAGACCACGAGCACATCAGGCTTGATGCCGTAGGTCTCGCAGCCGAACATCTTGCCGGTGCGGCCGAAGCCGCAGATCACCTCGTCGGCGACCAGCAGGATGTCGTACTTGTTCAGGACCGCCTGGATCTTGTCCCAATAGGTCGCCGGCGGCACGATGACGCCGCCCGCCCCCATTACCGGCTCGCCGAAGAAGGCTGCGATCGTATCCGGCCCCTCCTTCTGGATCAGCGCGTCGAGCTCCTCGGCCCGCCGCGTCGCGAACGCCTCCTCGCTCTCGCCGGGCGCGCCGTCCTTGTAGAAGTGCGGCGAGCCCGTGTGCAGGATATTCGGCAGCGGCAGGTCGAACGAGCGATGGTTGTTCGGAAGGCCCGTGAGGCTGGCCGACGCAATGGTGACGCCGTGATAGGCGCGCATGCGGCTGATCACCTTCTTGCGCTGGGGCTGGCCGAGCGCATTGGAGCGATAGGCGATCAGCTTCAAAACGGTATCGTTGGCTTCCGAGCCGGAATTGGTGAAGAACACCTTGCCCATCGGCACCGGCGCGAGCGCGACCAGCTTCTCGGCGAGGTCGATCGAGGGGCCGTGCGATTTCGCGGAGAACGTGTGATAGAAGGGCAGCGCCTGCATCTGCTTGTGTGCCGCCTCGACCAGGCGCTTCTCGTTGAAGCCGAGCCCGACGCTCCACAGGCCCGCCATCGCCTCGAAATAGCGCTTGCCCGACGCGTCGAACACGTAAGGACCCTCGCCGCGCTCGATCACCAGCGGACCGGCCTGCTGATGGGTGCGCGCATTGGTGTAGGGATGGAGCTGGTAGGCCACATCGCGGGCTTCTTGCGAATTGGGCAGCATGGACATTTGCAGGGATCCTTAAGTCATCACGTCGCAGGCACAGCCAGCGTCATCACTTGATGATCAAGTCACTTGGCTATTGCGATAAGGCAGAACTTGCAACGCCAATTCGTCGGCAGCAAGCGCTCAGCAGCGTTGCACAAAGCCACCCACGGAACGGCTCTCAGGCCGCACTGTCGTCATCGCCATCGTCGTCGTCGGCGGCGGCGGCTGCAGCTTCCCGCACCTCCACCAGCGCCATCGACAGCAGATAGACCGTCGTGGGCAAACCGACGCGGCGCGCCGCCTCGGCGGCACGCGACAGGTCGCTTGCCAGCTCCTTGAGCTCGTCTCCCCGTGACAATGTCCCACCCCATCCATCCGCCGATCGCGGCCGCCTACACCGCGACGGCGCCGCTGGTTCTGATCAGTTCGGCGCTGGACTGGATTGTAGCAAAATTACCGAGGACATTCACTACCGCATGCTTGTAGGCGGCGACATCGCCCGTGCCCGGTTGCCGGCAGGCCACGGCGTCGGCTACCACCCGATAACGATGGCTGCGGTGAAACCCGTCGACGGCAGTGGCAAGGATGGTCTCGTCCAGGGAGAAGCCGATCAGCACGCAGCGCACATTGCGGATGCTGGACATGTAGTCCACAAATCGTGCCGAGCTGTAGGCCGATGGCAGCGGGTGCTCGAACGTCATCTCACCGGGCCTCGGCTTCGCCTCCGCGATCCAATCGGTCAGCCTGGATGCCGGATTGAACCAGGCCGCCTGGGCGATGCGCTTCAGGTGCATCACCGGCCAGAGATTATCGCGCCACAGCGTCAGGAGTTCCAGGCAACGCGCGGTGGAGGCCTCGCCGTCGAGGATGACGTGGCGACGCCCGGGGGTCAGATATTCGACCTGGAGATCGGCACAGACCAGGATCGGCAGATCATCGGTGATGGAAGCCAGCATTGTCTTGCGCGGAGCTGCACCAGTTTCAGCGATCGGCCAGGGCGAGGTCCCGTAACGGCGACGTCACCGCCCGCCCCGCCGAGGCGTCGAGCACGCCCGGCCGGTCCCAATCGCCCTCGGGTCGGATGATCACATAGGGATCGCTGTCCAGCGTGATGGCGTCCGGGCCAGGCTCGATCTCCAGCAGCATCTCCGTATAGGAGAAATCCGAGAAGGTGATCTTGCGATTGTGGCCGAGCGGCTTGGCGCCGAAATGGGCCCAGAAATCGACCAGCCGGTCCTGCGCCTGGCCGTAGATCTTGCGAAATCCCTTGCGCTTCACATAGTCGACGCTCGCCTGGACCAGCTTGAACGAGACGCGCGAGCGCCGGTATTGGTGCCGCACCGCGAGCCGCTCCACCTTGGCGAAATCGCCGAAGAAGCGCACCCGCAGGCAGCCCGCAGGCTCGTTGCCGACATAGCCGATGAAATGCGCGGCCACCATGTCGTTGCCGTCGAACTCCTCCTCGAACGGACAGTCCTGCTCGGCGAGATAGACCGCCGAGCGGATCGCGGTGACCAGCATGAGATCGCTGAGATCACGCGCGAGGTGGATGGTGATGGCACGGGATTCGGGCTTCGCCTGAGGGATTCTAGTACCGTGCATCTGCAAAACTCCTTGCTTGGATGATCGCGCCCGGCATGCGCATCGGCTGCCGATGCCAGGGACGCTCGTAGCACCACAGATCTGGTTGGAAGCTCGGAACGGGCGCGAAGCCGGTCGCTCTCATGATGTCGCGTCCGGCCACGGTTGACGGCTGCGCATAGCAATCCGCGTTGCGAAATCTTGGCTGCCGCAGATGAGCTGCAGCATTGCCGAGACCGGCGATGCCGCGGCCCGTCGCCGCGATCGCCCAGATGTAGATGGCAGCAACGTCTTCCCTCGCGGAGGCAAGATAGCGCGTCTCGGGCGCGGTGAGGCAGATCTCGTCGAGCAGCAGTGCATCGTGCCCGCGGTCACTCAGAAACAGGAAAGCCATGCCGCCGAGCAGCCTGCCCTTCCGGCTGAAAGTCAGGATGCTCTGCGGATCGAAAGTGAAGTATTGTGCAAGCTCCGCCGTCCCGATCTGCACGCCGGGCACCAGCCGGCGCGCCATCTCGGAAAGTGCCGCAATTTCGGAAAATTGGGCACAGCGGACATCCACGTCCGGACTGAGCGGCAGCGCATCGAAATCATGCCTTGCGGCAAACGAGCCCCTTTCCATACTCAGATCGCCCCTCTATCGTTCGCGGCTTTCGTGCCCCGCTATCATGACCTTAGCGGTTGGGGATCAGGAGTATGCAGCAAGTATTGCACCGGGGTGCTGCGATGATGCAGCACCGTGAAGAAGCCCTGGACGCGTCCTGGGACGATTTGAAGCTGTTTTTAGCTTGCGCAAAATATAAAAGTTTCCGCAACGCCGCCGAAGAACTCGGGCTCACGTCCACGACGCTGATGCGCCGCATCGACCGGCTCGAAGACAGCATCGGCTGCAAGCTGTTTCTGCGCGACCAGAGCGGGCTCACGCTCAGCGACGAAGGCGCCGCGATGATTGCCGACGTCGCACATATGGAGCGTCACGCCTTCAACGTCTTCCGGCGCGCCTCGCGCTCGTCGAACGACACGTCAGGCACCGTGCGCGTCGCAGTGACGGAAGGCCCCGGCAATTTCTGGATCCTGCCGCGGCTGATCGATTTCCAGAAGACCTATCGCAAGATCACCGTCGATCTGCGCTGCGCAATGGAGCAGGCCGACGTCGCGCGGCTCGAGTCCGATATCGCGATCCAGCTCGAGCCGCCGACCAACCCCGATCTGATCGTCGCCAAGCTCGGCCGGCTGCACATCTACCCCTTCGTCTCCAAGGAGTACGAAAGCCTCTACGGCCTGCCGGCAACGCTCGCCGAATTGAAGAACCACCGCATCATCAAGCAGAGCGCTCCGCAGGTCGACGACGGCGCCTACGCCCGCGTGCTCGGGCTGAAATCGCTCGAGGGCATCGTCGGAATCAAGACCAACTCCTCGGTCGGCGTGCTCTATGCGGTTGAGCGCGGTGCCGGCATCGGCTTCCTGCCGACGGTGTCGATCGCGCTCGGCGCGCAGCTCATTGCCGTCGATCTCGGCGTCAGTCACCGCGCCGATCTATGGCTCACCTATCACAAGGAGTTTCGCGACTCCGAGCGCCACAAGATCGTGGTCGACTGGCTGAAGAAGATCTTCGATCCCAGGACCTATCCCTGCTTCCGCGACGAGTTCATCCACCCGAATGCGCTGGTGCCGATGATGACGGCCATGCGCGAAGGCTTTGGATTGACAGGCTATGTCGCGACGACGCCGACATAGCCACGGGCGCGCTGCGCCCTACCACCGATATTCGAAGCCGACCGTGCCCTGGTGCGAGGTGAGCTCGTTGCGGAACTTGCCGTCGTAATTGATGTACAGCCGCGCCGTGTTGGTCAGGCTGAGCGAGGCCGAGGCGCCGGCATCCATGCCGTAGCGGCTCTCGCCGATGCCGGGCACGACGATGCTCTCGGTCCCCAGGCTGACCTGGACCGAACCGAGGTTCTGATAGAAATTGTCGACGAACTTGCCGTAGGCCGAGAGATCCAGAATCTTCTGGTCGAAGATGAAGTAGCGCCCGACCTCGGCCCCGATCATGACACGCGCGCGCGAGAGCGCTGTCGAGCCGACATTGAGCGGATCGAGGCCGCCGGCCTCCTGGAATGCCACGCTGGTGGCGCGGACATATTCGAGCGCCCCCTTGGGCACGACGCGCATCTGATCCTTGGTCCAGTAGTAGCTGATCTCGGTCAGTGCGCCGTCGACCGCGGCGCGATAGCCGGCGGTGGCAAGGCCAACGCCGGTGTCCCGGCTGGAACGGACCTTGCCGAAACCGTGCACCACCGCGAACGCCCAGGTCCACGGGCCTTGGTCGACGGAGCCGTTGAACCCGACCTGGGTCAAGTCGAGCGTTGCCGACTGAAGCGCGAGCGGCACATCGATATCGGTGTGGCTCTGATCGACGGAGAAACCGAGATTGACACCCGGCGCGAGCCGCGCGCCGAAACCGGCGACGCCGCCAATCGTCTTGCGCTTGTCTCCGACGAAATCGCCCTGCGCATCGGTGCGCACCGAAATGCCATAGCCCTCGAACCAGGTGCGGTAACGAGGATCGTCCGTGCTTGCGGACGCACCGCCGCCGCCGGGATTGGTCCGGAACGCCCGGTTGAAGCCACCCGACGCCTGGTTGCCGAGCCGCTCCAGAAAGCCCGAGCCGAGATCGAGCGCGCTGTTGCCGGCCGACTGGTCGTAACTGGTCGAGCTGGGCGTCGGGACCGGTGGCGTTGGCGGCGTGGGCGTCGGGGACGCAGCCGGCGTCGGAATCTGCGCGTAGCCGGGCGTCGCCGCCGACACCGGAACGATGAGCGCAAGCGCAAGCACCATCACGATCGCTGCCGCGCTCCGGCGGACGCGGTTCAGCCTGATCGTCTGCCGTGTCCCTGAGGGCTGCGATGTGCAGCACATGACGACAAATCCCGCAGCAAATGACGGCGCGCAAAAATGCAACACGAGCGGCGCACGCATGCCGCGATTTGCGCCGAACTGTTACGGAGGGTCAACCGGCTGGCGCCTCCAGACAAGGGTGATTGCTCCCGATTGTGGTTCCGCGGCCACAGGTCGGATATTCCAGACGGACACTTCGGGTCGGGTCTTGAAATTCGCGTGCGGCTTGCTAACGCGCGATTTTCGTGTTGCAATATCGGACACAATCGGAATTGGCCGCTCGACTGTGCGTTTCGCGACATTGAGACTCAAGACTCGAACAGACTTCCGGAAGCCCGTTTGTGGCGTGGCACGCGAAAAGCGGCCGCGTCTTTTTTCTATCTAGCGGAGGAGACTAGCGATGCCGCAAAAGGGCACCGTCAAATGGTTCAACCCGACCAAGGGCTATGGGTTCATCAAGCCGAACGGCAGCGACAAGGACGTGTTCGTCCACATCTCCGCCGTCGAGCGCGCCGGACTCTCCACCCTCAATGAGAACCAGGTGGTTGAATATGACCTCGTGGAGAACCGCGGAAAATCATCCGCGGAGAACCTCAAGGTCTCCTGACTTCTCTCGCGCCTGACAAGCGAGAGATCATGACGTTGCCCCCGGCTCTGCCGGGGGATTTCGTTTGGGACGACGAAACGCGACGGCGCGTCAGCGCACCAGCGGCGAAACCAGAAAATTCTCCGACGGACCGCTTCCCTCCGTCCTGCAGACGTCGCCCTCGATCTTGACCTTGCCGGTCGAAAGCAGCCGCAGCGCCTCGGGATAGATGCGGTGCTCGACTTCGAGGATGCGCTCCGACAGCGTATCCGCCGTGTCGTTGTCGCTGACGGGAACGGCGCCCTGCATCACGATCGGGCCGGCATCGGTCTCGGGGATCACGAAGTGCACCGTCGCGCCAGACAGTTTGACGCCGGCGCGCAAGGCCTGGCCATGCGGGTCGAGGCCGGGGAACGACGGCAGCAGCGAGGGATGGATGTTGAGCATCCGCCCGTACCAGGCTTTTGTGAACTCGGCCGTGAACAGGCGCATGAAGCCACCGAGGCAAATCAGCTCGATGCCGTGCTGATCGAGGGCTGCCTGAAGCACCTTCTCGAAACCGGCGCGGTCCTTGCCGAACGGCTTGCTCTCGATCACCAGCGTGTTCACGCCGCCCGCCTTGGCCCGTTCGAGCCCGAGCGCATCGGCCTTGTTCGAGATCACGAGCGAGATCTCCGCCGGAAAATCCGCGGCCGCGGCGGCCTTGATCAGCGCGGCCATGTTGGAACCGCGACCCGAGATCAGGATGGCGACGCGGCGTTTCATCACAGCGCCAGATCGAGGTGGCCGTTATAGACGACGCGGTGCTCGCCCTCGGCCGGGATCACGCTGCCGAGCTGCGCCACGGTCTCGCCGGCGTCGGTGAAGACCTCGATCACCTTGTCGACCTTGTCCGGCTCGACGATCGCGATCATGCCGATGCCGCAGTTGAAGGTGCGCAGCATTTCGAGCTCGGCGATGCCGGCCTGCGCGGCCAGCCATTTGAACACCGGCAGCACCGGCAGGCGCGCCAGATCGATGCCGACGCCAAGGTTCTGTGGCAGCACGCGCGGAATGTTGTCGGTGAAGCCGCCGCCCGTAATGTGGGCGAGCCCCTTCACCGCGCCGGTCTCGCGGATCGCCCGCAGGCAGGATTTGACGTAGAGCTTGGTCGGCGTCAGTAGCGCGCCGCCGAGCGTCATGACCGGCGCGAACGGCGCCTGCGCCTCGAAACCGAGGCCGGACTGTTCCACGATCTTGCGCACCAGCGAGAAGCCGTTGGAGTGCACGCCCGACGAGGCGAGGCCGATCACGGCGTCGCCCGCGGCGATGTCCTTGCGCGGCAACAGCGTACCGCGCTCGGCGGCGCCGACGGCAAAGCCGCCGAGGTCGTAGTCGCCGTCCTTGTAGAGGCCGGGCATTTCGGCGGTCTCGCCGCCAATCAAAGCGCAGCCGGACTCGCGGCAGCCTTCGGCGACACCGGCGACGATCGAGGCGGTCGCCTCCGGATCGAGCTTGCCGCAGGCGAAATAGTCGAGGAAGAACAGCGGCTCGGCGCCCTGCACCACCAGGTCGTTGACGCTCATGGCGACAAGATCGATGCCGATCCCGCCATGCAGCCCGGTCTCGATCGCGATCTTGACCTTGGTTCCGACGCCGTCGGTGGCGGCGACCAGGACGGGGTCCTTGAAGCCGGCCGCCTTGAGGTCGAACAGGCCGCCGAAGCCGCCGATCTCGGCGTCGGCGCCGGGCCGTGCGGTGGCGCGCACCATCGGCTTGATCAGATCGACCAGGCGGTTGCCCGCATCGATATCGACGCCTGAATCGGCGTAAGTGAGGCCGTTTTTGCGGTCGGTCATGCCCGATTTCCAGTGGGTTTGCGGCTGGTTACGTCGAATTCCGGGGACGCGCAATGGCTCGCATGGCGCTCGGCGCCATACTATGTAGATATCAACGGGTTCAGCCTTTCAAACGGGCCGGATTCGAGGTCAGGCCGGGTGCCGGGAAGCGCCGCGTGAGTATTCCGAACATCATTACCCTGGGCCGCATCATGCTGGTCCCGATCATCGTCTGGGCCATCGTGTCGAGCCAAATGGAGGTGGCGTTCGCCGTCTTCCTGATTGCCGGCATCAGCGACGCCGTCGACGGCTTCCTGGCCAAGCGCTTCAACATGACGAGCGAGCTCGGCGCCCTGCTCGATCCGCTCGCCGACAAGGCGCTGCTGGTCTCGATCTACCTCGCGCTCGGCGTCTGGGGCGACATCCCGCGCTGGATCGTGATCCTGGTGGTGTCGCGCGACATCATGATCGTCACTGCGGTGATCGTGTCCTGGCTGTTCGACAAGCCGGTCGCGATGAAACCGTCGAAAGTATCCAAGCTAAACACAGCGGCTCAGGTCGCCTACGCGGCTCTGGTGCTCGCGTCCCTTGCCTTCGGCTTCAAGCCAGCGCCCTATGATATGATCCTGATGGGCCTCGTGACGGTCTTCACGCTCTCCTCGGTGTCGCTCTACCTCGTCGAGTGGCTGCGGCACATGAGCACGATCGAGGCCAAATGAGCGCCAACCAGGCGCAACCGTGAGCGCGGAACGGCCCTGCAATCGGCCAAGTCGCGCTCGATGAAGTCGAATCTTCAGCGAAGCCGGCCGTCCGGCATGGAGCAAACCAAGCGTGGCAGGCCGCGTTCACCCCCGGCAATTGGCGTTCTCGCTTCCGCATGCGGAGAGCCTCAGCCGGGACAATTTCCTCGAAGGCCCTGCCAATGCGGCGGGCCTCGCCTTGATCGACGGCTGGCCAGAATGGCCGAACCGGATCATGTGGCTGGCCGGCCCCGAAGGCAGCGGCAAGAGCCATCTCGCCGCGATCTGGGCCGAGGAGGCCGGCGCCCGCTCGACCACGGCCAATGCGCTGACCGCCGCAGGTGTTCCGGGTGCGCTCGCCACCGGTGCGCTGGTGGTCGAGGATCTCAAGGCGAAGGATTTTGACGAGCGCGCCCTCTTCCATTTGATGAACCTTGCCCGCGAGGACGAAGCCTATGTGCTGTTCACCGGACGCGAGGTGCCGGCAGCGCTCGACATCGAGCTGAGCGACCTGCGCTCGCGATTACGCGCCGTGCCTGTCGTCGCGCTGCTGCCCCCCGACGATCAGCTGTTCCGTGGCCTGATCGTCAAATTCTGCGCCGACCGCCAGCTGACCGTCGACGAGAACGTGGTCAGCTATCTCGCCACCCGCCTGGAGCGATCCTCGGCCGCCGCCCGCCAGGCCGTGGAATTGCTCGACAGCGAGGCCCTGCGGCTCGGCCGCCCGGTCACCCGGGCGCTGGCAGCCGAGCTGCTCCGGGATGCCTGACCCTTCCCCCAACATCGCTTGACGGCGCGGAACGGCGGAACATCAATGTCATCGAAACGTCATCGCACTAACACATGCTCCGGCCGGTTTTGCGCGTAAGTCGCAAATTGGGGCGAACTGGATGGACCGACTTCTCATGGACTCCGCGCAAGTTGTTGAAACAAAAGAAAAACCTACGGAACCAGAGGGATTGCCGGCGATCGCCTCGAGCCCCGAGCGCTTCATCAACCGCGAACTCTCCTGGCTGCATTTTAACCGCCGCGTCCTGGAGGAATCAGTCAATCCCAACCACCCCGTGCTGGAGCGGGTGCGATTCCTGTCGATTTCGGCGAATAACCTCGACGAGTTCTTCATGGTCCGCGTCGCCGGCATCAAGGCCCAGGTGCGCGAGGGCATTGCCGAACGCAGCCCCGACGGCCTGACGCCGTCCGAGCAGCTCGCGCTGATCAACC
Source organism: Bradyrhizobium sp. GW821-FHT12B03 (assembly GCF_058807535.1). Classification (NCBI taxonomy): domain Bacteria; kingdom Pseudomonadati; phylum Pseudomonadota; class Alphaproteobacteria; order Hyphomicrobiales; family Nitrobacteraceae; genus Bradyrhizobium; species Bradyrhizobium sp. GW821-FHT12B03. The sequence goes on along the minus strand of NZ_JBXAQU010000022.1, from coordinate 99,884 downwards.
GCACCGTCTCCCAGCTTGCGTCCGACCAGCAGGCGATCTGGCGCGACCTGCGCGCCACGCTGGCCGATGTCGGCATCGTGCTGGTCGACGGCAAGGAGGTCACCAAGGCGGAACGGACCTGGATCGAGGAATACTTCCTCAACAACGTGTTCCCGCTGCTGACACCGCTCGCGATCGACCCGGCCCACCCCTTCCCGTTCATTCCGAGCCTCGGCTTCACCATCGCGCTCCAGCTCACGCGCGCCGCCGACGGCAAGCAGATGAACGCGCTGATCCGCATGCCCGGCAAGATCGACCGCTTCATCCGCCTGCCGGCCGACGGTACGGTGCGGCTGATCACGCTGGAGCAGGCCACCGCCCTGTTCATCAACCGCCTGTTCCCCGGCTACAATCTGCATGGTCAGGGCGCCTTCCGCATCCTCCGCGACTCCGAGCTCGAAATCGAGGAAGAGGCCGAGGACCTCGTCCGACTGTTCGAGACCGCGCTGAAGCGCCGCCGCCGCGGATCGGTAATCCGCCTCGAGATCGACGCCAAGATGCCGGAGCAGCTGCGCAACTTCGTGCAGCATGCCCTCTCCGCCGCCGACGACGAGGTATTCCTGGTCGACGGCGTGCTCGCCATGAACGAGCTCTCGCAGCTCACCCGCCTCGACCGGCCCGACCTCGAATTCACCCCTTACGTGCCCCGCCATCCCGAGCGCGTGCGCGAGCATGGCGGCGACATCTTTGCCGCGATCCGGCAGAAGGACCTCGTCGTCCATCACCCCTACGAATCCTTCGACGTGGTGGTGCAGTTCCTGCAGCAGGCAACGCGCGACCCCGACGTCGTCGCGATCAAGCAGACGCTCTACCGTACCTCCAACAACTCGCCGATCGTGCGCGCGCTCGCGGAAGCCGCCGAAGCGGGCAAGTCCGTCACCGCGCTGATCGAGCTCAAGGCGCGCTTCGATGAGGAGGCCAATATCCGCTGGGCGCGCGACCTCGAACGCGCCGGCGTGCAAGTCGTCTACGGCTTTCTCGAGCTGAAGACGCACGCAAAACTCTCGATGGTGGTACGCCGCGAAGGCGGCAGCCTCACGACCTACGTCCATACCGGCACCGGTAATTATCACCCGGTGACGGCGCGCATCTACACGGACCTCTCCTACTTCACCTCGGATCCGACCATCGGCCGCGACGCCGCGCGCGTCTTCAACTTCATCACCGGTTATGCCGCGCCGAGCGATCTGGAGAAGATGGCGGTGTCGCCGCTCACCTTGCGCAAGCGCATCATCGAGCACATCCAGGGCGAGACCGCACATGCCCGCCACGGCCGCGCCGGCGCGGTCTGGATGAAAATGAACGCGCTGGTCGACCCCGACATCATCGACGCACTGTATGAGGCCTCACAGGCCGGCGTCCAGGTCGAGCTCGTGGTGCGCGGCATCTGCTGCCTCCGGCCCGGCATTCCCGGCCTGTCGGAGAACATTCGCGTCAAATCGATCATCGGACGCTTCCTGGAACACGGCCGAATCTACTGCTTCGGCATGGGCCAGGGCCTGCCGAGCGCAAAAGCGGCTGTGTATATCTCCTCGGCCGACATGATGCCGCGCAACCTCGACCGCCGTGTCGAGGTGCTGTGTCCGCTGCAAAATCCCACGGTGCATCAGCAGGTTCTCGAACAGATCATGGTCGCGAATCTCAAGGACAACGAGCAGAGCTGGCAATTGTTGCCGGACGGGTCCTCAACGCGTATGAAGGCCGCGAAGGGCGAGGAGCCTTTCAACGTCCACAACTACTTCATGACAAATCCGAGTCTGTCTGGCCGTGGAAAGTCGCTCAAGGAATCCTCGCCGCGCCGTCTCACGCGCCGGAACGAACGCCATCAATCCTGATCGGGCGTCGACGTGACTCGGCCGCGCAAGCGCGGCTCGAGCGTCGCGGTCATCGACATCGGTTCCAACTCGGTCCGCCTCGTCGTCTACGAGGCGCTGACGCGGAGCCTCATTCCGATCTTCAACGAGAAGACGCTGTGCGGCCTCGGGCGCGAGGTGCAGAGCACGGGCCTGCTTGCGCCCGACGCTGTCGACAAGGCGCTGACCTCGCTCAAGCGCTTCCGCGCGCTGTGCCGGGTGATGCAGGTCGGACGCGTGTTCGCGATCGCGACCGCCGCCTGCCGCGACGCCTCCAACGGCCCCGACTTCATCGCGAAGGCCGAACGCATCTGCGCCGTCAAGATCGAGATCCTGTCGGGCCCGCGCGAAGCGCGGCTGTCGGCGCTCGGCGTGATCTCCGGCATTCACCATCCCGACGGCATCGTCGGCGACCTCGGCGGCGGCTCGCTCGAACTGATCGACGTGCGCAGGAACAGCGTGCGCAGTGGCGTGACCCTGCCGCTCGGCGGCCTCGCACTCCAGGACCTCGCGCACAAATCGCTCAAGCGCGCCGACCGCATCGTGCGCGAGGAGCTCGACGAGGTGCCGCAGCTCAAGGCGGGTAGCGGCCGTACCTTCTACGCCGTCGGCGGCACCTGGCGCGCGCTCGCGCGCATCCACATCATCCAGAGCGGCTATCCGCTCCAGGTGATGCACGGCTATTCCATCTCCGCGGCCGAGGCACTCGACTTTTCGCGTCGCCTCCGGCGTCTAGCGGCCGCGAACATGCTCGCCGACATCGAGATCGTCGCGGACGCACGCCGCCCGCTCCTCACCTATGCGGCGCTGGTGCTCGAGCACATCATCCGCGTGGCAAAGCCCAAGACCATCGTGTTCTCGACCTTCGGCGTGCGCGAGGGGCTGCTGCACGAGAAGCTGCCGGAGTCCGAGCGCAACAAGGACGGCCTGATCTGCGCCGCGGAAGAGCTGAACCAGCTGCTGTCACGCTCGGCCAGGCACGCCCGCGAGCTGATCGCCTGGACCGATCGCCTGGTGCGCGTCGTGAAGCTGCGCGAGAGCGAAGAGGATCGCCGCTTGCGCCACACCGCCTGCCTGCTTTCCGACATCGGCTGGCGCGTGCATCCCGATCACCGCGGCGAGCAGACGCTGAGTCTCGTCGTCAACGGCAATTTCGGCGCCATCACCCACACCGAGCGCGCCTTCGTTGGCCTGTCCGTGTTCTATCGCTACGCGGGCCTGAGCGAGGAAAACCAGCCACCGGTGACCACGCAGGAGCTGCTGACGCCGGCCCAGCTCGAACGCGCCCGCCTGCTCGGCGCAGCATTCCGTGTCGCGCATCTGATCTCGGCGGCGCGGCCGGGCGTGCTGCCCGCCACGCATTTCCGCAGCCAGGGACGCAAATTGATGCTGGTGTTCGAGCACCGCCTCGGCGACCTCGTCGCCGACCGCGTCGGCAGCCGCTTCCGCCAGCTCGCCCGCCTGGTCAACCGGGCCGGCTCGATCGTGCGGCGCTGACTCACCTCTCCCGACGGCGAGAGGTGAAGGACGCGCCGCTCGGAAAAGCTTACTCCGCCGACGCCTTGGCGTGGCGCTCGGAAGATTCCAGCGCGGCCTGGCTCAGGCTGCGCCGGCGCCAGATGGAGCCGACGACCAGCACCACGACGACGCCGATGGCCGCGCAGAGATACTCGCCGCCAGCGCCGCCATGGGCGAATTGCGGCGGGATGCGCAAAGCGCCGAGCATGCCGTCCAGCGAGGCGCCGAACGGGCCGTCGAACAGCGTATGCAGCTTCGGCGCGATGCCTGGGTCGGTCGCGATCACCTCGCCCGAGATCCAGCCGAGCAGCGCAGCACCGGCCCACACCAGGACCGGCAGCTTTGCGAGCAGCGCCATGATCAGCGCCGCACCGGCCACGATCAGCGGCACGCTGATGGCAAGGCCGAGGATCAGCAACGGCACGCTGCCATTGGCGGCAGCAGCGACCGCGATGACGTTGTCGAGGCTCATGACGATGTCGGCGACGACGACGATCTGCACCGCGTGCCACAGATGCGAGGCGGACTCGACGCCCTCCTCGTCCTCGTTTTCAGGCACCAGGAGCTTGGCCGCGATCACGATCAGCGCGAGACCGCCGACGAGCTTCAGGTAGGGCAGCTCCATCAGGCTCGCGACGATGCCGGTGAAGATGATCCGCAGCATCACGGCCGCGCCGGCACCGAAGATCATGCCCCACAGCCGGTGCCGCGGCTTGAGGCCGCGGCAGGCGAGCGCAATCACCAGCGCGTTGTCGCCGGAGAGCAGGATGTTGATCCAGATGATCTTGCCGACCGCAATCCAGAAGGTCGGTTCGGCCATCTCGTTGCGAAACTGGGTGAAGAATGCCCCGATCGTAGCGGGATCGAAGATCTGCCAGAGCCAGTTCACAATGAGTCCTTTCGCCCGGTCGCCTTAAAGCATGATCCGGAAAAGTGTGAAGCGATTTTCCGAAAAGATCATGCTCAAACAATAGACTAAAGCGCGATGACGTTCATCGCGCTTTAGTGCGGCTGATGGATCAGCCGACGATCTCGTTGCCCGAGAAGAACTGCGCGATCTCGATCGCAGCGGTCTCCGACGCATCCGAACCGTGCGCGGAGTTTTCGCCGATCGACTTTGCGTAGAGCTTGCGGATGGTGCCTTCGGCCGCTTTGGACGGATCGGTCGCGCCCATCGCGTCGCGGTACTTGGCGACGGCGTTCTCGCCTTCCAGCACCTGCACGACCACCGGGCCCGAGGTCATGAATTGGACGAGCTCGCCGAAGAACGGCCGCGCCTTGTGGACGGCATAGAAGGTCTCGGCCTGTTCCTTGGTCATGCGGATGCGCTTCTGCGCGACGATGCGCAGGCCCGCCTTCTCGATCACGGCGTTAACCGCACCGGTCAGGTTACGCGCGGTCGCATCGGGCTTGATGATCGAGAAAGTGCGTTCGATGGCCATAATCTTGTCCTTGAGGAGAAAGCGGTGGTTCGGAGTTGCCGGGCTTATATCGGCGCCTTCGCGATACGGCAAGCGACCCCAAAAACGGGCCCACGGGCGCTTCGCCGCAGGGCTCCGGTCCCGAGGGCGGCGGCGTTAATTACAGCAATTTCACCCAGATGAACCCAATCTGAAGGCGCCGTCAGGGTTTGGTTCAGCCTGGCCGGCGTAAGGTCGGGCCCATCGAAACCAAAGCCTGACCATGAGGCAGACCCGTTTCGGCGGCCTTTCCATCGACGCGATAGCCCCGCGCCGGCAGTTTGAGGAGATCACCATGTTGAGGAAACTTTCGCTTGCCGCTGTCGCCGCGCTTGCGCTGGGTGCCGCGCTGGCACCGACCTCCGCTTCCGCCCATTGGCACGGCGGCTGGCATGGCGGCGGAGGTGGCTGGCACCACGGCTGGGGTGGACCCCGCTTCTATGTCGGCGGCCCCTCCTATGGTTATGGCGGCTGCTATGTGCGCCGGCTGGTCCCGACCCCCTGGGGACCCCGCTGGCGGCTGATCAACCGCTGCTACTGAGCCCGACAGCACCTTATTCGAGGTACCTTCCCCCAGGGTACCTTCCAAGCGAGGCCCCGGCGTTCCCCCTGCGCCGGGGCCTTGTCTTTGGGCAGATACGACCAATTCATACAATTGTTACTGGACTGCCGGGCGTTCCCCCCAATCGACGAAACCATTTTGGGGGCCAAGGACTTGATGCCGTGTCGTTACCTTGAAACACACGGAACCGCGTGATGACTGGCCTCTTCGCCAATGACACCGAACAAATCGACCGGCGCACCAGCCGCTCGATTTGCGATGCCGTAGGCGAACGGCTTCAGCAGAGCCTCCGTCCCGAACCCCGGCTGCCGACCCATCTCGAACAGCTCCTCAACGAACTGAAGAAGCGCGACCGTGATGGCGGCACGCACTGACTGACGGGCACGGCACGGCCTGCGCAAAAACGGGTTGCGTTTGATCCCGGCTGCGGTGACAAGGCCGCATGCTTGCTATCATCGACCTCTCCATCCGCCTCGCCGGACGTCTTTTGATCGACCAGAGTTCCGTGCAGATCACGCCCGGATCGCGCGTCGGCATGGTCGGGCGCAACGGCACCGGCAAGTCGACGCTGTTCAAGGTGATCCGCGGCGAGCTCGCGGCGGAGCACGGCTCGGTGACCCTGCCCCCACGCTGGCGGGTGGGCAGCCTCGCGCAGGAGGCGCCGAACGGCCCCGAGAGCCTGATCTCGGTCGTGCTCAGGGCCGACCTCGAGCGCGACGCGCTGCTCGCGGAGGCCGAGAGCGCGACTGACCCGCACCGGATCGCCGAGATCCAGACCCGGCTCGTCGACATCGACGCGCATTCGGCGCCGAGCAGAGCCGCCGCGATCCTCTCCGGCCTCGGCTTCTCCGCCGCCGATCAGCTCCGCCCCTGCGCCGAATTCTCCGGCGGCTGGCGCATGCGCGTCGCACTGGCAGCGACGTTGTTCGCAGCTCCTGATCTGCTGCTGCTCGACGAGCCCACCAACTATCTCGACCTCGAAGGCACGCTGTGGCTGGAGGATCACTTGGCGCACTATCCGCGCACGGTGATCGTGATCAGCCACGACCGCGACCTCCTGGATAGCTCGGTCGACCAGATCCTGCATCTGGAACGCGGCAAGCTCACGCTCTACAAGGGAACCTATTCCTCCTTCGAGGAGCAGCGCGCCGCGCGCGAGCTGCTCGATGCCAAGGCCGTCAAGCGCCAGGAGGCCGAGCGCGCCCGCCTGCAAGCCTTCGTCGACCGCTTCAAGGCCAAGGCGTCGAAGGCCCGTCAGGCGCAGTCTCGCGTCAAGATGCTGGAGCGGCTGAAGCCGATCACGGCGCTGGTCACAGAGGACGTGCGCGAGATCTCCTTTCCCGCACCGGAAAAGATCCTGTCGCCGCCGATCATCGCCGTCGACAACGCGTCGGTCGGCTACGATCCGGCAACGCCGGTGCTGAGCCGCGTCACCTTGCGCATCGACAATGACGACCGCATCGCGCTTCTCGGCGCCAACGGCAACGGCAAGTCGACGCTGGTCAAGCTGCTTGCCGGGCGTCTTGCGCCGTTCTCGGGCAAGGTCACGCGCGCCGACAAGCTGTCGATCGCCTATTTCGCGCAGCATCAGCTCGACGAATTGAACGAAGACGCCTCCGCTTACGACCATGTGCGCAAGCTGATGGGCGATGCGCCGGAAGCGAAGGTGCGGGCGCGCGCCGGCGCAATCGGCTTCTCCGGCAAGGCCGCCGACACCAAGGCCGGAAAACTGTCGGGCGGCGAGAAGGCCCGGCTGCTGCTGGGACTTGCGACCTTCTTCGGCCCCAACATGATCATCCTGGACGAGCCGACCAACCATCTCGACATTGACAGCCGCGCCGCGCTTGCCGAGGCCATCAACGAATTCCCCGGCGCCGTCATCATGGTCTCGCACGACCGCTATCTGATCGAGGCCTGCGCCGATCGGCTCTGGATCGTTGCCGACCGCACCGTGACCAATTACGACGGCGATCTCGACGAATACCGCCGCCTGGTGCTGTCCGCGCGCAATGGCGAAGCCCCCCCGCGCGAGCGCAGTGCGCCAAGCGAGAAGCCGCAGCGCCCGAAATCGGACAATCGCGGCTCACTGAAGAAGCGCATCGCGGAAGCCGAAGCCGAGATCGCCCGCGTCAGCGAGATCATCACCAAGATCGACACCGCGCTGTCGCTCCCCGACATCTTCACCCGCGACCCCAAGCAGGCCGCGCAACTGTCGAAGGCACGCGCCAATGCCGCCGACGCGCTGGCACGCGCGGAGGAACAATGGCTGGAGGCGAGCACGCAGTTTGATGAGGCGGCGGGGTAAAGCGCGATGAGATCTTGAATCGTCATCACGCTTTAGGCTGTTGGTTGCGCACGATCTCTCCGGAAAACCGCTTCGCACTTTTCCGCATCATGCTTTAGGTTGGCCAGTTGTGGGATCCACCACGACGACCTCTAGGCAACGGCTAGACATGCGGCTTCAGCAGCATTTGCACCTGTTGGGAGCAACCCTGCTTGCAGCGTTCGGCGCGGCCGCAGCATTCGTCATCCCATTTTGCGTGCAGATCGAAGAGCCGATCAACATCCTCGTCGTCACGCAAGTCCTGAACTTGACGATGACGACGTTCATGGTCGCAATCGCCCACGCCGTGTTGCTCGGTCTTCCTCTCTTTCTTCTCGTCCGCCGCATGCGATCGCACGTCGGGATCGCAGCCTGCGCTCTCGGAGGCTTCGTCGTCGCGGCACTACCATTCGGTGTCCTGGCATTGGTGTCCATGCTCAGTGTCCAGAATGCCTGGACCGACGGCAAGCCAACAATCGTCAATGGCGTGCCAACCCTGTTTTTCTGGATTGAGTACATTCGCACCCTTGGACTGGCAGGTTTGCTGGGCCTTGTTGGCGGCCTCACTTTTTGGGTAGCCATGCGGTCCGGGTCCGGCACAGGCGCTTCCGGCGTGCCCTCGATCGAGGACAGGCATCCGGCGGTGAACGTGTAGATGCCCGCACGCGGACCGGTCGTCCAGGTGACCACGGCGATGCGGCGGCCAGCGGCATCATCACCGGACAGGCTGACGTTCGAGGGCGCGCCGATGCCGCGGGTTGACAGAGTTCCGCGCGGGCATTGCGTCACCCTCGCGGGCTCTCTCGAACAGCGGAGCTAAACCGCTTGCGGATCGCGTCGGCATCGGCGAGCTTGATGCGGCTGCGGAGGAACGCGGATGCCGGCCGATTTTGAACAGAGGCGAGACGCGCTTGTTGGCCTGATCTACGACGCCGTGCTCGACGGCTCGCTCTGGAGCGCTGCCCTGGAAGGCATCGCGGACATCACCCACAGCGCAGCCGCGCTGATCCATGGTTATAGCGTCGACCACAAGCTCTACACCTTCCACGACCTCGCCCGGATCGATCCGGAGTGCAAGCGTCGCCACGAACTTTATCACATCAACAATCCCTGGATGCGGTCGAGCCGTTTTCCGGCAGGCCGGGTAGTGCACTCCGACGACCTGATCGAGCTGCCTCAACTCAAGCGCACCGCCTTCTACGACGACGTTCTTCGGCCGCAGAATCTCGCGCACGGCTCGATCGTCAATGTGGTGAGCCATCCGGAATTCCGGGTTTCGCTCAACGTCGAACGTAGCGAGAAGAGCGGACCGTTCAGCGAACGAGACACCGCGGTCCTGGGCTCGCTGCTGCCGCATTTGCGGCGCGCCTGCGAGCTGCGCTTGCGCATGCTCGACTACCGCGAGGCGGCACGGGCCGAGCGTGACGCGCTCGACGCATTGACAACCGGAATCATCACTTTTGACGCCGGGCAGCGGGTCCTGTTTGCCAACTCCGCGGCCCGGACGCAGGGCGAAGAGCTGTCGCTTCGCGTCCACGCCGGCAGCGACCTGTCCGGACCGCCAGGCGTCGTGAACACCGTCCGTGCGCTTGTCACGGATGCCATCCGCAACGGCGCAGCGGGAATCCATCGCCTGTCGCAGCCGAACGGCCGGGACATCGGCATCACCGTGACGCCGGTGCGGGGGCACGCGTTCGATCACCCCTCGCATCACAAGATCGCAAGCCCTGCGGCAATCGCGCTCCTGGTCGACATGTCCCGTAACGGTGAGGCCGCCAGCGCGCTGTTGGCGGCCCGCCATGGCCTGACGGCGGCCGAATTGCGGGTGGCAACCGCGCTCACCCGGACCAGCGGCATGAAGGCGGCTGCCGCCATGCTCGGCATCAGCCCCAACACGCTCAAGTCCCACACCAAACGAATATACGCCAAGATCGGGGTCCGCGGTCACGCCGAGCTGGTGCAATCGATGGCGCACCTCGCCCGGGCGCTCGATCCGTCGACTTAGCACCTGCGCCCGCCCGTGCAACGGGACATCACCCCATGGGGTGACGACGAACGACCGAGCGAGGAAGACAGTCCGCCCCCGGACAAGGAGACGGATCATGATACGGCCGGCGCTTGCTTTGATATCGCTTCTGTGGCTGGCGCAGCCGCTGCAAGCGGAGCCGAAATACCCGCAATCGACCATTCGCATCGTTCTGGGCTTCAGTCCGGGAAGCGCCCCCGACGTGGCGGCCCGCATCCTGGCCGAACACTTCACGGCGAAGTGGGGCAAGCCCGTCGTGGTCGAGAACATGCTGGGCGCGGGCGGCAACATCGCAGCGGACCACGTCGCCAAATCGGCGCCGGATGGAGCCACGCTGCTGATGGCCGGCAATGCGGCAATCGTCATCAACCCGTCTCTGTACGCAAAGCTGCCGTATGATCCGACGCACGATCTGGTCCCCGTGGCCCAGGTCACGAGCGCGCCGAACATCCTCGTCGTGAACAAGGATGTGCCGGCGGCGAGCGTTCAGGATCTGGTCGATCTGGCGCGGCGGACTCCCCTCACCTTCGCCTCGGCGGGCGTGGGCACCTCTACCCATCTGGCGGGCGAGTTGTTCCAATCCATGGCCGGCATCAAGATGCAGCACGTACCTTACCGCGACAGCTCAGCGCTGTTGAGCGATCTCGTTGCCGGCCGCGTCACGATGTGCTTCGGCAGCATCGCGTCGATGCTGCCGCAGGTCCGCGACGGTGGCGTTCGGGCGCTGGCGATCACATCGCTGCGGCGTTCGCCGGCCATGCCTGATCTGCCGACGCTGGATGAACTGGGTTTCCGCGGCTTTGAGGCCACCGCCTGGTTCGGCCTGATGGCGCCAGCCGGAACGCCGGCTTCGGTCATCACGCTTGTGCATGAGGAGGCGCAGAAGGCAGTGGCCGCACCGGCCGCACGAGAGAAGTTTGCCGGGCTCGGCATGGAAGCGATCACGCGCACACCGGACGAGTTCGCCGCCCAGATCCGGACCGAAACGCCGAAATGGGCGGAACTGATCAGACGGGTCGGTATCGCGCTGATTCAGTAACCGGCGCGGGAGCCTGAAAGCATGATGAAATTGGATTCGTGCGGCTGCGATTCAGCTCTCCCCAACGGGGAGCGGTAATTCGAGTTCCGGGCTCGCCTCGATAACCGAGACTCATCCCGCTTCAAGTCGCCGCCTTCTTCTTCGGCTTCGGCTTGGCCGCTTTCGGCATCGCAGGCGCCTCCGGCGTACCCTCGATCGAGGACAGGCGGCCGGACGTGAACGTATAGATGCCGGCACGCGGACCGGTGGTCCAGGTCACCACGGCGACGCGCCGACCGGCGGCATCGTTGGAGAGGCCGACATTCGAGGGCGCGCCGATGCCGCGCACCACGTCGCATTCGGTATGGCCGAGCGCGACCGTGCCGCCCATGGGGGCCGGCGCGGTCGTCGACGCATTGGCATCGGCCGGTCCGGGGGATGGCGCCATGCCGGGACAGGCGCCGTCGGCACTGACCAGATCCTCTGCCGTCACGGGCTTGTCGGGGGTCAGCGGCGGAGACTCAATCGAGATGCTCTTGATGAACAGGCGGCTCGGCGTGTTGAACCATTGGGCGTCCTTCGACAGCAGATCGGTCCCCGAGCAGCCCGCGACCAGCGGTGCTACGGCAGCCAACGCAACTATGAGCGAGCCGGGAAGCTTTTGATGTCGCACGATAAACTAAATTCCCCGCGTTAAGGACCAGCCCTAAACGATTGTCCCAACATCACTTTGCGGCACGAAGGTGGCCAAGACCAGCCTTACCCCAAATGTGCAAATTATCATTAATTCCGGACGGCCGCTAATTCCGCCGCTGCCACCGGCCCCGTTCGTCGGCCTGCCAATAGGTGACATCAAATCCCCGCGCCTTGCAATCCGTCCAGGCGATGCGGGCGAGCGCCAGCGCGTCCGGATCGTCGCCGTTGAACAGCAAGACCATGCGTTCATAGCCGGGGGCGTCCTGCGGCAGCGCGGCATTGTCGATCAGGAAGCGGACGTTGGCGCCGTTCGGATTGTCCTCCTCGATTGCCAGCACGATCGGCTGGTCGGCGGCATCGCTCACACGCCATGTTGCATGCGGCAGGAAGGAATCGTCGCGGTAGGTCCATAGATGCGCATCCAGCGCATCGGCGCGCTCCTCCGATGTCGACTGCACCACGACGCGCCAGCCGCGCTCCAGCGATTTCTCGAGAAGCGGCGGCAACACGTTCTCCACCGTCATGTTTTGCAGATGGTAGAACAGAACTTCAGTCATCTCAGGTCATTTGCGCTCGTAATGATCTGCCACCAGACGATCCAGCAGGCGGACGCCATAGCCGCTTCCCCAGCTCTGGTTGATGTCGGTCTTCGGCGCGCCCATGGCAATGCCGGCGATATCGAGATGCGCCCAGGGCGTGCCGTCGACGAAACGCTGGAGGAACTGCGCGGCGGTGATCGAGCCGCCGTGGCGGCCGCCGGTGTTCTTCATGTCGGCGAACTGGGAATCGATCAGCTTGTCGTATTCGGGACCGAGCGGCATGCGCCAGACTTTTTCCCCGCTCTCGATACCGGCGGCGAGCAGCCGATCGGCCAGCTCGTCATTGTTGGAGAACATGCCGGCATGCTCGGTGCCGAGCGCGACCACGATCGCTCCGGTCAAGGTCGCCAGATCCACCATGAATTTCGGCTTCGTCTTCTTGGCGACGTACCAGAGCACGTCGGCGAGCACGAGGCGGCCTTCCGCATCGGTGTTGATGATCTCGATGGTCTGGCCCGACATCGAGGTGACGATGTCGCCCGGCCGCTGCGCGTTGCCATCAGGCATGTTCTCGACGAGGCCGATGGCGCCGACCACGTTGGCCTTGGCCTTACGCGCCGCAAGCGCGTGCATCAGCCCGACGACGCAGGCCGCGCCCCCCATGTCGCCCTTCATGTCCTCCATGCTGCCGGCCGGCTTGATCGAGATGCCGCCGGTGTCGAAGCAGACGCCCTTGCCGACGAAGGCGACCGGTGCCTCGCCCTTCTTGCCGCCCTCCCAGCGCATGATCACGGTGCGGCTCGGTCGCGCCGAGCCCTGCCCGACGCCAAGCAGCGCGCCCATGCCGAGCTTGTCCATCGCCTTGACGTCGAGCACCTCGACCTTGACGCCGAGCTTGCGGAGCAGACTGGCGCGGCGCGCGAATTCCTCGGGGAAAAGCACGTTCGGCGGCTCGTTGACGAGGTCGCGCGCGATGATCACGCCGTCGACGACATGGCCGGCCGCAACAAACGCCTTCCTGGCCGCGGCGACATCGCCCACCGCAAGCGAGACGTCGGCGCGTGAGCCGCCCTCCTCGCCGTCCTTCTTCTTGGTCTTGTAGCGGTCGAACTTGTAGGCCCGCAGCCGCAGGCCCGAGGCGATTGCGACCGTCTGCTCGCCCGTCATGGCGCCATCAGGCAGTTCCGCCATGATGGTCATGGCCGCGGCACCGGCGGAGAGCTTGCCCGCCGCCACGCCGCCGAATTTGAGGAAATCGTTCGCCTTCAGGCCCGTAGCCTTGCCGGCCCCGATCACGATCAGGCGGGTGGCCTTCATCCCCTCCGGCGCCAGGATGTCCAGCGCAGCGCCGCTCTTGCCTTTGAAGGCGGCGGCCGAGGCCGCCCGCTTCACAAGTTCGGTGGCGCCGCCGAGCGCCTTGGCCGTCGCCGGGCCGAGCTTCAGACCGTCGTCACAGAACACGACCAGGATGCCACGTGCGGCGACAGACAGCGGGACGAAGCCGACCTTGATGGCATCGGACATAAGCAACTCCTTCAAGACATGTGGTTTTTCCGCTCGACGATCCCGGCCACGGGCCGGCGCTGAACGGCGATTCACTGGACTTTACCCACTATGGGCCACGCGCCCGGCAGATGCCAAGCACCGCCCGTGGCCGCCATGCCACAACGAGGGAAATATTAACCATATTATGAGGGTGCCACGGGGCAGCCATTTTGTTGACGGATCAAAGGGATGGTAGTGAGAGAGTGAGCTGGCGGAAGAGCTGTTCGTCCAACCTTGGGGATCCCCGTTCGGGGATTGGTTGGACGGCGAGACTTCCAGCCTGCATTGGGGACTTGGTGGGATTCGTGCGGTAGCGCATGGGGTCAATCGATAGGTATATCTTCCGCACGACGCTGGCGTCGTTTGCGCTGGTCCTGGTCAGCCTCACCGGCGTGATCTGGATTACGCAGGCGTTGCGCGGCATCGACCTGATGACGAGCCAGGGTCAGACCATCCTCACCTTCCTCGGCATCACCAGCCTCGTCGTGCCCGCGCTGGTCCTGATCATCTCCCCGATCGCGCTGATGATCGCGATCTCGCACACGCTGAACAAGCTCGCGACCGATTCCGAGATCATCGTGATGAATGCCGCCGGCTTCTCGCCGTTCCGGCTGTTCTATCCGTTCTTCTACGCCACCTGCGTGGTGGCGCTGCTGGTTGCCTTCATTGCGGCCTATCTCGCCCCCGACGGCATGCGGCGGATCAAGCAGTGGGACGCCGAGATCACCGCCGATGTGCTCACCAACATCCTGCAGCCCGGCCGCTTCGCCCAGCTCGACAAGAACCTGACGATCCGGATTCGCGAGCGCCAGCCCGGCGGCATCCTCGCCGGCATCTTCATCGACGACCGCCGCGATCCCAACGAGCGCATCTCGATCGTCGCCGAGCACGGCGAGGTCGTGAAGAACGAGAATGGCTCGTTCCTCGTGCTCAAGGACGGCAATCTCCAGCGCTTCGAGGCGGGCAAGCGCGACCCCGCGCTGGTGGCCTTCGGCCGTTACGGCTTCGACATGTCGAAATTCGGCAATCAGGGCCGCGACGTCACCCTCGGCATTCGCGAGCGTTATCTCTGGGAGCTGTTCTCCCCATCCGAGAATGACCCCGTCTACAAGCAGATTCCCGGTCAGTTCCGCTCGGCCTTGCACGACAGCCTGCTGGCGCCGATCTATCCGTTCGCCTTTGCCGTGCTGACCTTCGCCTTCCTCGGCGCGCCGCGCACCACCCGCCAGAGCCGCAATTTCTCGATCGGCTCGTCGATCATCGCGGTGTTCGGCCTGCGCATGGCCGGCTTCGCCTGCTCAGTGATGGCGGTGAAATCGCCGGGCGCTGTGCTGGTCCAATACGCGATGGTCGTGGGCGCCATCGGCGTGGGGCTGTGGATGATCGTCGGCGGCGTCGTGATCGAGCCGCCGCCCCGCCTCATGGAGGCCATCAACAGATCGAACGCGCGGATCGCGCGGCTGTTCGGACGGCCGGCCACCGCATGAGCATGCTCACCAACACGCTCGGACGCTATTTCGCCGGCCGCTTCGTGGTCGCGGCGCTGGGCGTGTTTGCGAGCATTTTCCTGCTGCTCGTGCTGGTCGACTACATCGAGATGGTGCGCAAGACCTCGGGCCTGGCATCCGCCTCCGCGATCATGGTCGCCGAGACCTCGCTGTTCCGGGTGCCGCAGTTGCTGGAGAAGCTGACGCCGTTCTGCATGCTGATCGGCGCCATGACCTGCTATCTCGCCCTCTCCCGGCGGCTCGAGCTCGTGGTTGCGCGCGCCGCGGGCGTCTCGGCCTGGCAGTTCATCTCGCCGGCGCTCGGCAGCGCGCTCCTGATCGGGGTGATCGCCACCGTCGCCTACAATCCGATGTCGGCCAATCTGCGCGAGCTCTCCAAGCGCATGGAGGCCGAGCTGTTCGGCTCGGCGCCCGGCGGCGGCATCCAGGACGCCACCGGCTTCTGGCTCAACCAGGTGACCAGCGACGGCCAGACGATCATCAACGCGGCGCGCAGCGAGCAGCAGGGTATCCGGCTCACCGGGCTCACGCTGTTCCGGTTTGACACAGAGCAGCACTTCAAGGAGCGCATCGAGGCGCGCGAGGCGGAGCTCGAACCCGGACAGTGGATCTTCAGGGGCGTCCGCCGTTTCTCGCTCGACGCGCCGCCGACGGAGCAGGCCGGTATGGCGATTCCCACGTCGCTGACCGAGGCCCAGGTCCGCAACAGCTTTTCCACACCCGAGACTGTGTCCTTTTGGCAACTACCGAGCTACATCCGCTCCTCCGAAAGCTCAGGCTTCGCGACAGCCGGCTATCGACTCCAGTATCACAAGCTGTTGGCGCAGCCGTTTTTGCTCGCCGCCATGGTGATGCTCGCGGCCTCGGTGTCGTTGCGCTTCTTCCGGATGGGCGGCGTGCAGAAGATGGTTTTGAGTGGCGTGGGCGCAGGCTTTCTGCTCTACGTTCTGTCGAAAGTGACTGAAGACTTGAGCAAGGCTGAGTTGATGCATCCGATCGCTGCGGCGTGGTTGCCCGTGGTGGTGGGCGGCCTCACCGGCTTTTTGGCCTTGTTGTATCAGGAGGACGGTTAGTGACTGCCGTCCAACGAGGGCTCGTGTCTCGTTTGACGCGCCGCACCGTTGTGCGCGCGAACGGAAGCGGCTTGTCCGTCCGCAGGCTCCTGCTCGCGCTCGTCACGGCTGCCTCGCTTGGCGGCCTGATTGACGTTGCCACCGTGGCGCCGGCCTCTGCCCAATACACCTACAATCCGCTGCCGCCGCGTCCGAAGCCGCCGAAGGTCGCCAACGACAACCAGATGCTGGTTCAGGCGACCGAGGTCGACTACGACTACAACAATTCGCGCGTCTCCGCGGTGGGTAACGTCCAGCTGTTCTACAACGGCACGAGCGTCGAGGCCGACAAGGTCATCTACGACCAGAAGACCAAGCGGCTCCATGCCGAAGGCAACATCCGCATGACGGATGCCGACGGCAAGATCACCTATGCCGAGATCCTGGATCTAAGCGACGACTACCGCGACGGTTTCGTCGATTCGCTGCGCGTGGACACCGCTGACCAGACCCGCATGGCCGCGAGCCGCGCCGACCGCTCCAGCGGCAACTACACGGTGTTCGAGAACGGCGTCTACACGGCCTGCGCGCCGTGCAAGGACGATCCGAAGAAGCCGCCGCTGTGGCAGGTCAAGGGTGCGCGTATCATCCACGACCAGCAGGAGAAGATGCTGTATTTCGAGACGGCGCAGCTCGAATTCTTCGGCGTGCCGCTCGCCTACATGCCCTATTTCTCGACGCCCGACCCGACCGTGAAGCGCAAGACCGGCTTCCTGATGCCGGGCTTCACCTCCTACACCGCGTTCGGCTACGGCGTCGAAGTGCCGTTCTACTGGGCGATCGCGCCCGACATGGACGCGACCTTCAGCCCGCGCATCACCTCCAAGCAGGGCGTGCTGTTCCAGGCCGAATTCCGCCAGCGCCTGATGGACGGCGCCTACCAGATCCGCGTCTACGGCATCGACCAGCTCAACCCCAGCAATTTCGCCGGCCAGCCGGGCGACCGCCAGTTCCGCGGCGGCGTCGAGACCAAGGGCCAGTTCGCGCTGAACGACAAATGGGTCTGGGGCTGGGACGGCGTCCTGCTCTCCGACTACTATTTCATGTCGGACTACCGCCTGGCGGCCTACCGCGATCCGCTCGGCTCGTTCCTGAACCTGCCGACCGACGCGCTTTCGCAGCTCTACCTGACCGGCGTCGGCAATCGCAGCTTCTTCGACGCGCGCACGATGTACTGGCTGAGCTACTCGGGCAACCAGAGCCAGGTGCCGGTCGTCTATCCCGTGATCGACTATTCGAACGTGCTCAACTACCCCGTCTTCGGCGGCGAGTTCAGCTACAAGACCAACTTCGTGAACCTGTCGCGTGACAGTGCGGTGTTCGATCCGATCACGACGCTCGCCAACACCAACAGCCTGTGCACGACGGCGTCGGCCGATCCGCTCGCCCGCACGCCCTCCCAGTGCCTGCTGCGCGGCTTCCCCGGCACCTATACCCGCCTGACGGCGGAGGCGCAGTGGCGCAAGTCCTTCACCGACCCGCTCGGCCAGATCTGGACGCCGTTCGCCAGCCTCCGCGCCGATGCGATCAACTCCTCGGTCTCGAACCAGCCGGGCGTGTCGAACTATTTGCCGGTCGGCGACACCCAGGCGTTCCGCCTGATGCCGACCGTCGGCCTCGAATACCGCTATCCCTTCATCAACGTTCAGCCCTGGGGCTCCACCACGATCGAGCCGATCGCGCAGATCATCATCCGCCCGAACGAGACCTATGCCGGCAAGCTGCCGAACGAAGATGCGCAGAGCATGGTGTTCGACACCTCGAACCTGTTCAGCGTCGACAAGTTCTCCGGTTACGACCGCGTCGAGGGCGGCGGCCGCGCCAATGTCGGCGTGCAGGCCACCACGCAGTTCGACAAGGGCGGCGCGGTCAAGGCGCTGTTCGGCCAGTCCTACCAGCTGTTCGGCATGAACTCCTACGCGGTCCAGGACTCCATCAACACGGGGCTGGATTCCGGTCTCGACAAGCCCCGCTCCGACTACGTGGCGAGCCTCGCCTACTCGCCCAACCGCACCTATACGTTCAGCGTCCGCTCCCGCATGGACGAGCAGACCTGGAACGTCCAGCGTTTCGAGGCCGAAGGCCGCGCCAATTTCGATCGCTGGTCGGTCAGCGTGATGTACGGCAACTATGCGGCGCAGCCGGAACTCGGCTATCTGACGCGCCGCGAGGGTATCCTGACCTCGGGCTCGCTCAAGGTCGCGACCAATTGGGTGGTGTCGGGCTCGGCGCGCTGGGACCTCGAGGCCAACAAGATCAACCAGTATGTGCTCGGCGCCGGCTATGTCGACGATTGCTTCGTGCTGGCGGCGAACTACGTAACTTCGTATAGCTATTCCGCCGGCGCGACGCCGCCCGTGCTGAGCCACGCGTTCATGTTCCAGATCGGCCTGCGCACGCTGGCGACCTCGTCGACGACCAGCAGTTCCGGCGGTCTCCAGTAAATGGTTTGAAGTGCCGGCCGCGTTTTCCAGAATCGCAGGTTCACCGCGGCTGACATACGAGCGATATCCATGACGACTGCTTTGCCTGTGTTCCGCCTCCTCCTCGTCCTCGCCGCCCTGTTCCTGGCCGCCACGCCGTCGCGCGCGCAGAACATCGTCGTCATGGTCAACGGCGATCCGATCACCGATTTCGACATCGAGCAGCGCTCCAAGCTCGACCAGCTGACGACCCAGAAGACCCCGGGCCGGCAGGAGGTCATCAACGAGCTGATCGACGACAAGGTGAAGCTGAAGGAAGGCAAGAAGTACGGCGTCGATCCCGGCGTCTCCGACATCAACCAGTCCTACGAGGGCATGGCGCAGCGCATGCGCATCTCGACCGATCAGCTGACCAAGTCGCTCGAGGTCAAAGGCGTCCGCCCCGAAACGCTGAAGGGCCGGATGAAGGCCGAGATGGTCTGGACCAGCCTCGTGCGCGGCCGCTTCAAGGAGAAGCTGATGATCGGCGAGCGCGACGTCGCGCAGGCCGTGCAGGCCCAGACCGGCGACAAGCTCCAGATCGAGGGCACCGAATACAAGATGCAGCCGATCGTGCTGATCGTGCCGCGCGGCTCGTCGCCGGCCTTCCAGGAAACGCGGATGAAGGAAGCCGAGCAATATCGCTCGCGCGTCGGAAGCTGCGAGGAAGCCAATTCGCTGTTCCGCTCGACGCCGAATGCCACCATCCGCGAGAGCGTCACCAAGACCACCGCGGACCTGCCCGAGGCACTGCGCAAGGTGCTCGACGACACCCCGATCGGCCACCTGACCGCCCCCGAGGTGACCAAGGCGGGCATCGAGATGGTGGTGCTGTGCTCGCGCAAGCCGACCATGATCGACACGCCGAAGAAGCGCGAGGTCCGCGAGAAGATGTATCAGGAGAAGTACGAGAAGACCCAGAAGGCGTATCTCGACGAGCTCCGCAAGGCGGCGATGATCGAATATCGCAACCGCTGATGGCCACTCCCGCAGCAAAGCCCCTCGTCCTGACCCTGGGAGAGCCTGCCGGCATCGGCCCCGACATCACGATTGCAGCCTGGCTCCGGCGCCGTGAATTGAACCTGCCCGCCTTCTATCTGCTCGGCGACGAGGCGTTGATCGCGCGGCGCGCCAAAGCGCTCGGCGCCGGGATCCGGATCGCCTCCGTCAGCGCCGGCGAGGCCGTAACCGCCTTTGCCGAGGCCCTGCCCGTGGTTGCGACCGGCGAACGCGCAACGGCCGAGCCGGGCAAGCCCGACGCCTCGAGCGCGCCGGCCGCGCTCGCCTCGATCCGTCAGGCGGTCACGGATGTCCGCGCCGGCCGCGCCGGTGCCGTCGTCACCAATCCGATCGCCAAGAGCGTGCTCTACCGCGCCGGCTTCCGCCATCCCGGCCACACCGAATTCCTCGCCGAGCTTGCCGCCGTGGACGGCCGCGTGCCGCAGCCGGTGATGATGCTGTGGTCGCCGCGGCTCGCCGTCGTGCCCGTGACCATCCACGTCTCCTTGCGCGAGGCGCTGGCCCAGCTCACCAGCGAATTGATCGTCTCGACCGTGCGCATCGTCGCGGCCGAACTGACATCCCGCTTCGGCATCACGAAGCCGCGCATCGCGATCTCCGGCCTCAATCCGCATGCCGGCGAGGACGGCTCGCTCGGCCACGAGGAACAGACGGTGATTGCGCCGGCGCTAAAAGTTCTGCGCAAGGACGGCATCGAGGCCAGGGGCCCGCTGCCCGCCGACACCATGTTCCACGAGGCCGCGCGCAGCCTCTATGACTGCGCGGTCTGCATGTATCACGACCAGGCGCTGATCCCGATCAAGACGGTCGCCTTCGACGACGCCGTCAACGTCACGCTCGGCCTGCCCTTCATCCGCACCTCGCCCGATCACGGCACCGCCTTCGACATCGCCGGCACCGGCAAAGCCAACCCGGCGAGCCTGATTGCGGCACTTCAGCTCGCCAGCCGCATGGCGGCTGCCAGCAACGGATGAGCGCGATCGACGATCTCCCGCCGCTGCGCGAGGTCATTCGCCGGCACGCGCTGTCGGCCCGCAAATCGCTCGGCCAGAATTTCCTGCTCGACCTCAACCTCACCGCCCGCATCGCGCGCGCAGCGGCTCCCCTCGAAGAGTCCACCATCGTCGAGATCGGCCCCGGCCCCGGCGGACTGACCCGCGCGCTACTCGCGCTCGGCGCCAAACGCGTCATCGCGATCGAGCATGACGAGCGCGCGATCCCGGCCCTGCAGGATATATCCGCACGCTACCCCGACAGACTCGAGATCGTGCATGGCGACGCCATGACCTTCGACCCGCGTCCGCGGCTCAATGGCGAGCGCGCAAAAATCGTCGCCAACCTGCCCTACAACATCGCGACCCCTCTGCTGATCGGCTGGCTCACCACCGAGCCCTGGCCGCCCTGGTACGACATGATGGTCCTGATGTTCCAGCGCGAGGTCGGCGAGCGCATCGTCGCGCGCGAGGACGAGGAGGCCTATGGCCGCCTCGGCGTGCTCGCCAACTGGCGCTGCGAGACGAAGATCCTGTTCGACATTGCACCGTCTGCGTTCGTGCCGCCGCCGAAGGTCACGTCCTCCGTCGTCCGCCTGATCCCGCGCGAAACGCCTCTGCCGTGCGATCGCAAGCTGCTCGAACAGGTCGCCGCCGCCGCCTTCGGCCAGCGTCGAAAAATGCTGCGGCAAAGCCTGAAATCGCTGGGCGTCGATCCGGCGCGGCTCGCGAGCGCCGCCGGCGTCGATGCGACGCGGCGCGCGGAGACCGTTCCGATTTCCGGCTTTGTTGCCATGGCGCGTGAATTGGCCGATATACGCAGCGAAGGCTAAGACGGAAATTCCGGAGGAAAGAAAATGGCGTTGATGCGTCGGCAGTCCCTGGTCAAGTTCGATGCGCCCTTGTGCGAGACCATCGTCGACACGCCCAAGCCGCAAGGACGCGAGGTGCTGGTGCGCATCGAGCGCTGCGGCCTCTGCCATTCCGACCTGCACATCCAGGACGGCTATGCGGATCTCGGCGGCGGCAAGAAGCTCGACACCACGCGCGGCATGACGCTGCCCTTCACGCTCGGCCACGAGATCGCCGGAATCGTCGACGAAGTCGGCCCTGACGTTCCCGCCGGCCTCATTGGCAGCAAGAAGGCGGTGTTTCCGTGGATCGGCTGCGGCCAGTGCCGCGACTGCGCCAATGGTGACGAGAATCTCTGTGCGAAGCAGCGCTTCCTCGGCGTCTCCATCGATGGCGGTTTTGCAACTCACGTCCTGGTGCCCGACGCAAAGTATCTGCTCGACTACGATCCCCTGCCCGTCAACCAGGCCGCAACGTTGATGTGCTCCGGCGTCACCGCCTACGGCGCGCTCAAGCGCCTGGTCGACCGTCCGCGCCAGCGCAACCTCCTGCTGATCGGGCTCGGTGGCGTCGGCATGATGGGGCTCTCCTTCGCGCAGGCCATGTTCAAGCAGCCGATCACGGTGGCCGACCTCTCGCCGGCCGCGCGCGACACGGCGCTGAAGAACGGCGCAGCCGTCGCCTACGATCCGTCAGAGCCCGACGTGATCAAGCGCATCCTGAAAGAGACCGAAGGCGGCTTCGACGAGATCGTCGACTTCGCCGGCAACGAGAAGTCGATGGCGTTCGCGGTGGCGGTCGCCGCGCGCGGCGGCAAGGTCGTGGTGTCCGGCTTGATGGGCGGCCAGTTCACGCTGCCGATGGTGCAATGGGTCTACAAGCGCCTGACCGTCGAAGGCTTCATGGTCGGCACGCTCGCGGAGGGCCAGGAGCTGATGGCGCTCGCCCGCACCGGCAAGATCAAGCCGACGCCGATGCGCGAGGAACCGATGGCCGACGTCCAGAAATGGATCGACGAATTGCGCGCCGGCAGGGTCGTCGGCCGCATCGTGCTGAAGAACTGAGATCCGTGTGACGGCGACACGGATCTGGAGCCATTTTCGTCAGCGCGATTAACTCGGAATTGACGCAAGGCCCGGTTCCGCATAGGGGAACCGAAGAGCCGCGGACTATAGATCTCACCAGCCTTCTCTTTGGAATTTCGGTGAGCCCATGCAGACCATCCGCCGCTTTCTGGCCGACGAATCCGGCGCCACCGCGATCGAGTACGGTCTGATCGCCGCCGGCATCGCGCTTGCGATCATCGCCGTGGTCAACAATCTCGGCTCGACGCTGAAGTTGAAGTTCGGCTCGATCAGCACCTCGCTGAAGTAAGCGCGGCGCCCTTTCGTTCGAGGTACTCGCCTCTGCGCGGAACGCCGGCGGGCGCGACGCGTTGGCTGCGCATGTCCATTCGCTGCACCGTCGAAAGCGCGTTCTTCATCGCCTGGAGCTTCCTGGAGCAAAGCGGCGAGCTCGGGCCTCCGGAGGCGACGTCCAACTTTCTCCTCGACGCCATCGAAGCGCAGCTCAGAACCGGCGAACGTCGGCAGTTGATGCTCGCCAACAAGGCGATCGACGCCTGGCGCGCGCACGCGGCGAAAAGCCGGCCATCACAGCACGCCCGCATCGGGTGATGGGCGGCGACGATGCCCTCGGACCCGCCGGCCCGGCGGCGTTCGAGCAGGTATGGGCCGGCGGTCGTCGGGCAAAGCGCACGGGGTACGGCGCTTCTGCGGGTGAGGACGCTACGCCGGTCCGCAAGCCGCTTGTGTTCACTCCTGAACAGAGATCGCGAAGTTAGCCGGCTCCGTGCGGCCTGTCGCCTCGACGCATTCCGAAATTCCGCAAACCGCGCCGATTTTTCGACGCCCGAAAATTCCTTGTGTGCACTTTGGAACCGTCGGTTCCGCTGCGGAAACGTAGGGTTCTCGCCGGTGCCGATTCCCGGCCGAGACCAAGCAACAAGAGAAAACAATGTGACCGGCCGGCCCCAGAACGATCTGCTCCGACAGCTCAGCCCTCACGATTTCGAACTGCTCGCGCCACACCTCCAGCCGGTCGACCTCGCGGCGAACCACATCCTGCATCACGCCGGCGACGCGGTGACGGCGGTGCATCTTCCCTGCGGCCGTGCGCTGGTGTCGTTCGCCGTGCCGGTCGAGGACGACCGCGAGGTCGAAAGCCTGCTGGTGGGCCGCGAGGGCGCGGTGGGGATTGCCGCCGGCCGCAGCTCCTCGCTCGCCTATTCGCGCGTCGTCGTGAAGCTCGGTGGCACGCTTCTCCGGCTGCCGCTGCGCGCGCTGGAGCAGGCGCAGCAGAGGTCGGCCACGCTCCGGGAGGTCTTGTCGCGCTATGCCGACTGCCAGTTCGCGCAGCTGCTCCAGAGCGCGGCCTGCAATGCCGCCCATTCGATCGAGCAGCGCGCCGCCAAGTGGATCATCTCCGTGCACGAGCATATCGGCGAGGCCGAGATCCCTCTCACCCACGAGCA
The DNA here is from genome assembly GCF_058807535.1 of Bradyrhizobium sp. GW821-FHT12B03. Classification (NCBI taxonomy): domain Bacteria; kingdom Pseudomonadati; phylum Pseudomonadota; class Alphaproteobacteria; order Hyphomicrobiales; family Nitrobacteraceae; genus Bradyrhizobium; species Bradyrhizobium sp. GW821-FHT12B03. The sequence goes on along the minus strand of NZ_JBXAQU010000022.1, from coordinate 75,826 downwards.
GCTCGCCGGCATGCTCGGCGTCTCCCGCAGCTATGCCAGCCGCGTCATCCAGACGTTCAAGGCAAGGCGCATCTTGGCTACCCGCCGCGGCACCATCCTGATCCTCGATGCACGCGCGCTCCAAGCCAGGGCCTGCGCCTGCAACGACTCGGTCAGGAAACATTTTGGCGAGGTGCTGGGCGGGACGGCAACGGCCGAGGACTGACCTTGCTGTGTCAAACGCCGCGTATTGCGCGGAACGTTTGCCTGCACGCCGCATTGCCCGACATGCCGCGGTACTTCTTTCACTTCGAGGGGCAACAGCCCCACACCGACACAACCGGCGAGACGCTTGCGAACGACGAGGCCGCCTGGCGAGAAGCGGTACGGCTCTCCCGCGACGTCGAGCATGCGCTCCGCCCCGGCGACAGCTGGACACTCGGCGTGTACGACGGCAACGAACCGGTGTTCGTGCTGGCGATGGTGACGCGGCGGTTTAGGTGAGGCCTTATCACTTCGGACCCGACCTTGGAACGTCCCGCGCCTGCAACGCGTTTGCTTGGTGTGAAGGCAACACGGAGTCAGAGCTGATGACGAAGCCGCTGACAACGACAGTGCGACCCGTTCCCGACGACAACCAGAGCCACAAGGGCCCCGGCAGCGCGCCGACGGTCCCGGTCGACACCACCAAGGGTCACCGCGACGACGAGAAGCAGAACATTCGCGAGCAGGCCGCACACGGCAACCTCACCCAGAACACCAGCAACAGGCGGATGGGATAGACGATCAGACACCGCGGAGACGAAACAGGAGACACGGGCTTGTTCACTCTCGGCAAGTGGTACGATCCGATATCCGAACGCTGGATCACGCCGCGCGAACCCCATCCGGACACACGATCGTCCCATGCAAGCGAGAACGACGTCCTCGCGCTTCAGCGAGCGATCGAAGTCCAGCGGATCTGGCGCGCGCTGGTCGATTGCTGCGCACGTGACTAGCAGTCCCGTGCGCATGGCAGTGGCGGAACCTGCTGGTGACCGCGCCGTTGGTACTTGCATGAACGATTCCGCATCACCCGCAAGACCGGTCGCAACCGCGATACGCTATCTGTCGATCATCGTCGGTTGCGCCTGCCTGCTGCTGGCCGCAATCTGCTTCGTGATCGCGTGCCAGGTCTTCATTCAGACCGGCGTTTTCGCGCAATCCTACGTGATGGTGGGCCTCATCAGCGCCGCGCTGGGGCTGCTGGCGCTGACGCTGGCGCGGGTGTGGAGACAGGCTTCGTAGTCTCCTGGCTTCCCGCATCCCGCCGTCATTCTGCAGGGCAATCGCATATGGATTTAACTGGGATCGCGGGCTTGCTCCGCCTCTCCCGCTCTTGTCCGCCGAAACCTTGGCGAAGGCGGATGCGGGAGAGGCCGACGCGCCCCGGGCGATGCGAAGCATCGTCCCGAGCGCGGCGGGTAAGGGCTCTCACCACTTGGGTCCCTCCGCAATTATCGACAATCCCATTGCGGAGACAGCCCTCACCCCAACCCTCCCCCGCACGCGGGGGAGGGAGCTCACCGCCGATGCCGCCACACTGTGCACGCCATATGCGATTGCCCTGCGTCATTCTGGGATGCGCGAGAAGCCGATGGGCGATGTTCCCGCCGTTACTGCCGCAAATTGATCCTCAGAGTCTGCGCGTTGTCTGCGGCAACAATCGTGTCGTTAGCGGTCGCAATCACGGTCCGGACGAAGTTCAGGAACTTGTCCGTATCGTAGGTCGCCGCATTCGTCGCGAACAGCACGTCCTTGTCCCGCATGTCAAACCTGCTTGCCAGGAAGAAGCCCCCGGGGTCCCGGAAATCGACGTTATAGACCACGGGCACCAAGGCTCCGGCGAACTTGGAGCAATCAACTCCCAGTCGTTCCGCAAGCTCGCGCGGCTCGCGCCGATAGACATAGACGCCGGCGGGCTCGGCCTGGGCATCAAGCAGACCGCCCGCCTTGGCCATCGCCTGGGTCATGTTGATCTTCCACATATCGAACGGGAATTGCCCCTGCGATCCAGACGCGCCAAAGGCGAGAAAGATCTGCGGCTCCCGGTAGACATAAATGGTGTCACCGGGATGAACCCAGACATTGTTGGCGGGATGATACACGAGCTCGCCAAAGGGAACGGTCGCACGCTTGCCGGCGCGCTCCAACGTCACCCAGGTCTCATACCCCTGCCCCTTTGGGCCGCCTGCGCGCGAGATAACGTCGAGAATCCGCTCCCCCGCGGCGTTGGCCGCCAGACGGCTCGGGCTGTTGACTTCACCCAGGACGCTGATCAACGACGTATTCTGCGTCGACAGGGAAACCACCGCCTGCGGCTCGATCGCGCGATTGCCGAGCGCTTTTACAATGTCCTGCTGGATCTCGCTCGGTGTGCGCCCCGCCGCCTTGACGGCGCCGGCATAGGGCACCGTGATAAACCCGGCTGTATCGACGTTCTGGTTCGGCAACGAGACAAAATTGCCGGACCGTGTACCCGCCTCCGCGGGAATGAACAAACCTCCGGCCGCGGCTTCGAAAATCGTCACCGCGACGACATCACCCACACCGAACTTGATGCTGGGCGGCGGCCGACGATCCGGAAACGCCGCGGAGATCGCAGTGGGGCCGTACTCTTTCAGCAGGTCGACCACGGCGGGGGTGAGCTTGACGAGCCCGTAGTCCGGTCCAGCTTTCGTCGCATTGCTCTTGATGACGTGATCTTCCGGCCCCGAGCTGGGCATGATCGAACATCCCGTCGAGGATAGCGCGACAACCACCAGGAGCCCTTTCGAGAAGACGCGGCGAATACCGAGCCTCTTTGCGTCGCGAGCGAGGGCTGGCCGACTTACCAGGGAGCGCATCGAAAGTCTCAGAACGATAAATCGGAGTCTGAGACGAAACAGACCATGCGGGCTCGCGAGGTTCGCATAAGGAAAGTCCGTCGGCCAATCGCCACCACCGAAGAAGGCTTCATTTCGTCATGTCCCTCGCGTCTGCACTCGATCTGTTCGATCCGAGAACAGAACTTCTCTTAAACAGCTTTCGAACCTCGTGGCGTTTCGCAATGTAGCGTTTCGTTGCAGCGCTCCTGCGCAACAGAGATGCCGTCCATCGGCGCCTCAGCTACTGAACTATCCCTGGGACCGGGCCAAACGGACCGCGACATCCGCACGGCGCGCCAGGAGGCGCAGGAGGAGCACGGCAGATGATGGGTGGAGGTCCCGGTGGACCAGGAGGAAGCGCCACGCAACGCAATCGAGGAGGTCGCCCGGATGGCGGAGGTGGAAGTGGCCCGACCTCGGCGCCCCGAGGCGGCGGCAAGAACGGCTGAGCCTGAACACCCTCTACCGCGCACAACGCGATCACCAAGGCGAAAGTCAGCTTATGCATGTCGTTTGAACCTCCGCAGCACACAAATGAGCATGTCACAGGATTCAGTTGCCTCAAGGGCAATCAGATCGACAGAAACAACAACGAACATTCTTCTATCTCTGGAAACAATCGCTCTTTGGAAGACAACGCGACGACGGCTGGCATCCGTTGCTTGAAGACTTGCGCGCTCGCTGTCATCGAGACGGCTCAAGACCGGCGAGCGGAGGCGGTTGATGCTCGCCAACACGACGATCGACGCCCGTCAGGAACACACTGCCCGCCCGCAAATTGTCCCGGACAGGAGTGGCGCCGTCCCAGCCTGCCCCGGCGCGGCCCGCTGGACCGTGGCCAGCCCTATCGAAATTCCGTAGTTCTCCGGGCGAGAACAAAGTTCGAGGCGTGTTCGAGAAGCCACACCGCGTTCTCCCCGCAACTTCTCGACAGCCACCAACGCTCTGCGCCGCGATCAAACAACCACAGGCCGCAACGGGATGCGGCGCGTGCGACGTAAGCCCCGTCATCAAGGACCCGCCCCCTTCCGGGCTGCACAACCATGAACACCGCGTGGACACGCATTCGGGGTCTGATCTGCCCGCTTCGCCGCGCCTTGATATGCACGGGGCTGTGTTCGGCGCGTCGGCTTCAAAGCGCGTGCTCAGGTCGTCCCCAAGAAGGCATATGCGATAGCTTGTGTCATTCCGGGCTCGCGCTGGCACGCGCTCCGGAATGACGGCGGAGGTCGTGGGAGCCCGCCGCGAGGCGTCGGGCAAAACACCTGGTCAAGCCCTTGCTGCAAAAATATTCCACTTTCCCGAATTTCGGATTTATGGCATACACCCCTCAGCCTGGCCCTGCCAAAGGGGCGTTCGCGACCGTCACGACATGCGGGCCAGGGTGCGGTGGACGCGGCAGCACCGGCGCGAACCGCGTGATGGCAGGGCGGGCAACCGTGAGTCTCACGCGACGCGGTACGACACGGTGCGGTCACAGCGGGCTTGTCGGTCGTTGGGGGTGAGCACACGCAAGCCCCTGATGATCAGGCGGGGCCGTCCGCGGACGGAGAAGTCGTGTGGTCCTGACGCCCGGGGTCTGTGCGTCAAGGCTCGCGGTGATGTGGCGGCCCGACCGGGCACGCGCATCAGCGATCTGCGAGACGACGGGGGCAATAGTGCATCGCTCCCCGGGGAGAGCACGAAGGACACCGTTAAAACCATCCGCGCAGGGAAGGCCGGGCGACCGGCATCACCTGTGGTCAAACCGTGTGCATCTTCGTAGCGCACGGATTGCGGGTGCCGCCGGCGCCCGGTCTTCCCTGCGCCCTTTGGCTTCCAACGGGCGGCGAACGACAGCAAGGCTCGGGCGAAACCTGCCGCGAGAACGCGAAGCCATGGCCCCTCGCCGCGCAGCGCCTGCGGAACTTTCGGCTCCGGCTGCGCGGGAACCCGGAACTCAAGCAGGCAACAGCACGGCAAGAAAACCTCCTGTCGTGGCGGAACGAACATGCCGCAGGCCCGATTCAAGCCACATCCTTTCCGGATTTGCGGCTCATTGCCACCCAAGTCTTTGACGAAAAAGGGAAGGTAACAGCGTTGCGTGATGCGTAACCGGGAGACCAGGATGGGCAACCGAGCCGCGAAGTTCATTTCGACTCTATTCGCCAGCATCATTGCCGGCGCGCCCTTGGCCGCCGTGTCGCAGAACGCACCGAGTGCGCCTGGCACGGCAAGCGCTGCCGGCGACTGCCTCGCCTCGCCGAAGGGCACCGCACCGCAGGGACAGCATTGGTACTATCGCCTCGATCGCAGCACCAAGCGGCAATGCTGGTACCTGCGCGCCGAGGGCGGCAGGGCCGTGCAGAGTGCCCAGGCGACGACCGACGCACCGGCCGCGGATTCGACGGCGCCGCAGCCACGCTCGGTGCAGGACGCGCGCGCCGAATACCTCACGCCGCAGGGCACAGCCGCGCCGGGCATGATCGCACAGGCCGCACCGGCCGCCGCCGCGCCCCAATCTCCGGCCGCCAGCGACAGCAATGCAGAGCAGCCCGCGGTCGCCACGCGTTGGCCCGACGCGTCCGCCACGACCGCCCCGCCCGCACCGCAGCCGGTGGCCTCACCGGCAACGGCCGCCGCGCGGCCGGCGAAATCGTCGGCCGCTCCGGTGGCGCTGGCTGCCGCCGAAATTCCCGCCGACAAGCCGACCGGCTCGCTCCAGACGCTCCTGCTCGTCATCGTCGGTGCACTGGCGCTCGCCGGCATCCTCGCCAGCGTCGTCTACCGCTTCGCCGGCGCGGGTGTTCGCGTCCAGGCGAGCGACCGCCGGGTGAATTGGGACGATTGGGAGCCGCAGGATCAGCACGCCAGCCGTGCGCCCTGGGTCGCTGGGACGCCGCGCGTGCAGCAGCCGCAGCCGATCGACTTCGATGCCGCGCGCCCGCGTCCGCAGCAGGCTGCAACACTCGCCGCATTCGCCGACGAGATCGCCAGGGTCGCCGCGCAGGCCGCTCCCACACACGTCAAGGCAGCCGCGCCCGACGAGGCCGCGACCGACGTATTTCACGGGGAATTCGAGATTGAGACGTCAGCGCCTCAACTCGCGGCCATCGATACTCACGAAATCGATACTCGCGAAGAAGCGCCCGACGATCGCGCCGAAGACGCGCGCGACGAGGATGTCGACATCGACGTCATCACGGCGATGCTGGAACGGATGGCAAAGCAAGGGCCGCGGCTGGCGCAGCCTAGCCTTGAAGCTGACCTTGCAGACCTCGGACGAATCCCACGAGGCCAATCCGCCGCTCGCGCTTGAGGCGCTCGGCCTTCAGGATCGACTGCACCTCGGCGAAGGCCTCGTCGACGTCGTGGTTGATCACGATGTAGTCGTATTCGGCCCAGTGGCTCATCTCGTGGCTGGCACGGCTCATGCGGTTGCGGATCACCTCGTCGGAATCCTGCGCACGCGAATGCAGCCGCTTTTCGAGATCGGCGGCCGACGGCGGCAGGATGAACACACTGACGACGTCCGCGCGCGCTTTTTCGCGCAGCTGTTGGGTGCCCTGCCAGTCGATGTCGAACAGCACGTCCTGCCCTCCCGACAGCGCCGCCTCGACCGGCGCGCGCGGCGTGCCGTAGCGGTTGTCGAACACGGTCGCCCATTCGAGCAGCTCGTCGTCCTTCACCATCGCCTCGAAGCGCGGCTTGTCGACGAACAGATAGTCGCGGCCGTCGACCTCGCCGGGGCGCTTCGCGCGAGTCGTCGCCGAGACCGACATTCGCAGGCCCGGCATCCGCTCGATCAACAAGCGCGACAGCGTCGTCTTGCCTGCGCCCGAGGGCGAAGACAGCACGAACATCAATCCGCGCCGCTCGACACCGTCAGTTCCGTGACCGCCAATCGTCATCGATCACTCCAGATTCTGGACCTGCTCGCGAAATTGCTCGACCACGTTTTTCATGGCGAGCCCCGTATTGGTCAGCTCGATGTCGTTCGACTTCGAGCAGCAGGTGTTGACCTCGCGGTGAAACTCCTGCGCCAGGAAGTCGAGCTTGCGCCCGATCGGGCCGCCCTTGCCGATCAGCTCGCGCGCCTGCGCGATGTGCGAGGCGATGCGGTCGAGCTCCTCGCGGATGTCGGCCCTGGTGGCGATCAGGATCGCCTCCTGCATCAGGCGGTCGGAATCGAAACGGTCGGAGGTGTCGAGCAGCGTTGCGATCTGCTCGGCGAGCCTCGCCTTGATCGCCTCGGGCTTGCGGCCGGGTGCGGCTTCGGCCTTTTTCGCGAGTTGCTCGACCTCATCCACCCGCTGGGTCAGGATCTGGGCGAGCGAGGTCCCCTCGCGCTTGCGCATCGCGACGAGTTCGTCGAGCGCCTTGTCGAAGGCTTCGGCCACAGCAGCGCGCGCCGCCTTGTCCTCCTCCTCGTCGCCCTCGGGCTCGGCGACCTCAATGACACCCTTGATGGCCAAGAGACCGTCGACGCTGGGCGCGACCGCATCGACCTTGCCGGCGATCACCGAGGCAGCCTTCAGGACGGCGTTGAGCACGTCCTCATTGACGCGGACGGAGGCTGCCGCATTGGCGCGCTTGACGGTGAGATTGGCGTAGACCGTGCCACGCGACAAAAGCTCGCCGGCGCGTTTCTTGGCGTAAGCCTCGAGCTCGTCGAACCCCTGCGGCAGCCGCACCCTGAGGTCGAAGCCCTTGGCGTTGACCGACTTCAACTCCCATTCGAACGTGTACGGCCCGCTAGCGCCGTGGCTTCGGGCAAAGCCGGTCATGGACGACAGCGCCATCAGATCAGATTCTCCAGAAACTCAGGGATTCGCGAGGCCATCGGGCCGCGCGAATCTTAAGACTATTTTGCCGGAAAGTGGAATCCGCAAAAGTGCCGTGGGCAGGTCAGGTCTGCGCGCGGCCTAGCGCTGCACCACCGGCGGCGAGGGCTGCACCGCGCCCTGCCGGGCCGGAGCGGGATTGGCGGGCCGAGGAGCAGCCGGCGGCTTTTTCTGCTGGTTCGGCCTGGGGGTGGTCGCGGTCGGCGTGTCGGCAGTGCCGGGCGCAGCGGCTGCCGGCGGCTGCGCGTCCTCGGCCGGCTCGACCGTGTCGTTCTGGATCTGCTTTTCCATCGCGCGCAGCTTGGCGACGTTCTTCTGGTGCGCGTCGTAGGTCTCGGTGAAGGCATGCCCGCCGGTGCCGTCGGCGACGAAATAGAGGTCGCGGGTGCGGGCCGGGTTGGCGGCGGCTTCCAGCGAGGCGCGGCCGGGATTGGAGATCGGGCCCGGCGGCAAGCCCTCGATCACATAGGTGTTGTAGGGCGAGGGCTGGGTGATCTCGCTGCGTTTGATCGGGCGGCCCAGCGTGCCCTTGCCGCCGACGAGGCCATAGATGATGGTCGGATCGGACTGGAGCTTGATCCTCTGCTTCAGGCGGTTGACGAACACGGCGGCGACGCGGCTGCGCTCGTCCGGCTTGCCGGTCTCTTTCTCGACGATCGAGGCCAGCGTCACCAGCTGCTCCGGAGTCTTGACCGGAATGTCCTGGTTGCGGCGTTCCCAGATCTCGGTCAGCACGCGCTTGTGCGCCTGCTGCATGCGCTGGATCACCTGCTCGCGCGTGGTGCCGCGCGGGAACTTGTAGGTCTCGGGCAACAGCGTGCCCTCGCGCGGCAGCTCACGCACGCTGCCGGTGAAGATGTCGTTATCGGAGAGCCGCGCCACGATCTGCTCGGAGGTCAGGCCTTCCGGTATCGTGACCGCATGCTGCACCACCTTGCCCTCGACGATGGTGGCGATGACGTCGCGCAACGACGCGTTCTTCTGGAACGAATATTCGCCGGGCTTGAGGTCCGAGCTCGCCTTCAGCGCGGCGACGCTGGCGATGAACACCCACGGATTGACGTCGGTCACGCCTTCCCGGTTCAACGTCTCGGCGATGTCGCGCTTGCCGGCGCGCTGCGGGATGTTGACGATCTTGTCTTCCTTGAGCGGCCCCGGCGTTTCGAGCATCTGCCGGCCGTAATAATAGACGGCCCCCGCACCGATCATGGTGATCAGGAGAAGTGTGATGATGGCGTTGCCGACGATCACAAAGGGATTGCGCGCGCGGTCCGATCGTTTCGGCGGCGGCGGGACCTGCTCGGGCTCGAGCGCTGCCCGTGGACTCCGGGGCGAAATGGGCGGCCTTTCACTCATCGATGCAACCTGAATCCTGCCGGTTCAATCGCGGCCTGACAATCATTTGCCCTGCCAAATGCACGCGCCCACTACCATGACTATCGCCGAATACGGCAAAACGGTGGATTCGTCGCAACCACAAACTAATGGACCAGGCGCCGGACGATCACCGACGCGTTGGTACCGCCAAAACCGAAAGAATTCGACAATGCGACGTTGACCTCACGCTTCTTCGCAATGTGCGGCACGAGATCGATCGCAGTCTCCACCGACGGATTGTCCAAATTGATGGTCGGCGGCACGACATTATCGCGAATCGCGAGGACCGCGAAGATCGCCTCGATCGCGCCGGCCGCGCCGAGCAGATGACCGGTCGACGACTTGGTCGAGGACATCGCAACCTTGGAAGCCGCGTTGCCGAGCAGACGCTCCACCGCGCCGAGCTCGATCTCGTCGCCGAGCGGTGTTGAGGTGCCATGCGCGTTGATGTAGTCGAGATCGGACGCCGTGAGGCCGGCGCGCTTCAGCGCGGCCGACATGCTGCGGAAGCCGCCATCACCGTCGGGCGACGGCGAGGTGATGTGATAGGCATCGCCCGACAGACCGTAGCCGACCACCTCGGCATAGATCTTCGCGCCGCGGCGCCGGGCGTGCTCGAGCTCTTCCAGGACGAGAACGCCGGCGCCCTCGCCCATCACGAAGCCGTCGCGGTCCTTGTCGTAGGGACGCGAGGCCTTCTCGGGCCTCTCGTTGAAGCCGGTGGAGAGCGCGCGCGCGGCGTTGAAGCCGGCAATGCCGATGCGGCCGATCGGCGACTCGGCGCCGCCGGCCACCATGACGTCGGCATCGCCGAGCGCGATCAAGCGGGCGGCATCGCCGACCGCGTGCGCGCCGGTCGAGCAGGCCGTCACCACCGAATGGTTCGGCCCCTTCAGCCCGTGCGCGATCGAGACATAGCCGGAGGCGAGGTTGATCAGGCGGCCCGGAATGAAGAACGGCGACACCCGGCGCGGTCCGCGCTCCTTCAGCAGGACGGCGGTGTCGGCGATGCCGTTGAGGCCGCCGATGCCGGATCCGATCATGGTGCCGGTCGCGCACTTGTCCTCTTCGGTTTCGGGATGCCAGTTAGCATCGTCGAGCGCCTGGCCGGCTGCGGCCATGCCGAAGATGATGAAGTCGTCGACCTTGCGCTGGTCCTTCGGCTCCATCCACTTGTCGGGATCGAAGGTATCGTTCGCCCCGTCGCCGCGCACGACCGTGCAGGCGATCTTGGTCTGAAGATCGGAGACATCGAAGCTCTCGATCCTGCGCGCACCGCTTTCGCCGTTGAGGATGCGCTTCCAGGTCGGTTCGACGCCACAGCCGAGTGGCGAAACCATGCCGAGACCCGTGACGACAACCCGCCTCATATCCGAAAACTCCGCATCGAAAGATTCACGGCCAATAACAAGAAACCGGCTGACCGCTGGGAAGCGGCCCGTCCGGTTTCAATGTTGTCCCCGCGAAAATGAAGAGCCTTAGCTCTTCGCGTTCTTCTCGAGAAACTTCGTGGCGTCGCCGACGGTGAGAATCGTTTCCGCAGCGTCGTCCGGAATCTCGCAACCGAATTCTTCTTCGAACGCCATCACCAGTTCGACGGTGTCCAGACTGTCGGCGCCGAGGTCGTCGATGAAGCTCGCAGCGTCGACAACCTTCTCGGGTTCAACACCAAGGTGTTCGACCACGATCTTCTTAACCCGCTCGCCAATGTCACTCATTGCATAACCTCGTGTTGTTCCCTGTAGACCCGACCCCCCGGGACGATACGAGCCGTCGTGGTCGTTGACTGCCTTCGCTTACGAACTTTGATTTGGCCCATCCTAACCGATGCTGGGCCCTGCGAACGACGGCCAAGGCTCCGCATCGCCAATATACAGGGTTTCAAAAACCTGCAATGGCGTTCTTTGCCCATCCGTTGAAGGTCCGGTTATCATACTTCAACTGCCTTGACTACAAGCCTCATTTCCCTTCGGAAACGGCCGTTTGCCGCATCCCGCACCGCCATGTGGGCAGTACGGAACGAGGGCTTTCAGATCATGGCCATGCCGCCGTTGACATGGATGGTTTGGCCGGTGACGTAGGCCGCTTCGTTCGAACTCAGGTAAACAGCGGCCGCCGCGATGTCCTCGGGCGTCCCCAGGCGGGCAGCCGGAACCTTGGTCAGAATCGTCTCGCGCTGCTTGTCGTTGAGTGCATCCGTCATCGGCGTCTTGATGAAGCCGGGTGCGATGCAGTTCGCGGTCACGCCGCGCTTGGCGTATTCGGCACCCAGCGTCTTGATCATGCCGATCAGACCGGCTTTCGAGGCCGTGTAGTTGCCCTGCCCGGGATTACCGGTGACGCCGACCACCGAGGTGATGGCGATGATGCGGCCGAAGCGCTTGCGCATCATCAATTTGGTGGCGGCGCGCGCCAGGCGGAAGGTCGAGGTCAGATTGATGTTGATGACCTCCTCCCAGTCCTCGTCGCGGAGCTGCACGAAGAGATTGTCGCGGGTGATGCCGGCATTGGCGACGAGGATGTCGACCTGCCCCATCGCGGCTTCCGCCGCGGGCACCAGCGCCTCGACCTCGTCGGCCTTCGAAAGATTGCACGGCAGCACGAAGGTGCGCTCGCCGAGCTTGCCCGCAAGCTCATCCAGCACTTCCTTCCGCGTCCCTGATATCGCGACCGTGGCGCCTTGCGCATGCAGCGCCTGCGCGATTGCGCCGCCGATGCCGCCGGTCGCGCCGGTGACGAGCGCCTTCTTGCCTGTCAGATCGAACATCGAAAAACTCCTCTAGGCCTGCTTCGCAGCGGCCAATGCATCCTTGGCTGCGGCAATGTCGTTCGGCCCGCCCACGGCGACGCCGACGGCGCCATCGGCGATACGCTTGACGAGACCCGTCAGCACCTTGCCCGCGCCGATCTCGAAGAAGCGGGTAACGCCCTGCCCCGCCATATAGGCAACCGACTCGCGCCAGCGCACGGTGCCGGTGACCTGTTCGACCAGACGGCGGCGGATCTCGTCGGGATCAGTGACCGCTCTCGCCAGTACGTTCGACACCAGCGGCGCCGCCGGCGCCTTGATCGTGACCTTGGCCAACGCCTCGGCCATGGCGTCGGCCGCGGGCTGCATCAGCTTGCAATGGAACGGCGCGGACACCGGCAGCAGCATCGCGCGCTTGGCACCCTTGGTCTTGGCGATCTCGACGGCGCGGTCGACTGCCGCCTTGTCGCCGGAGACCACCACCTGCCCGCCGCCATTGTCGTTGGCGGCCTGGCAGACCTGCCCCTGCGCCGCCTCATTGGCGACCTCCATGGCGGCCTCGTAATCGAGACCCAGCAGAGCGGCCATCGCACCGGCGCCGACCGGCACGGCTTTTTGCATTGCAAGACCGCGGGTGCGAAGCAGTCGCGCAGTATCGGAAACCGTCAGGCTGCCGGCTGCAGCCAGCGCCGAATATTCACCGAGCGAGTGGCCGGCGACAAAGGCGGCATCCCGCCCCACGGAAAAACCGGCTTCGGCCTCGAGCACGCGCAGGGTGGCGACAGAAACCGCCATAAGCGCCGGCTGCGCGTTTTCGGTGAGCTGGAGGGTTTCAGCCGGGCCCTCCCAGATGATGGCCGTCAGCTTGTCCCCAAGCGCGGCATCGACCTCGTCGAATACGGCGCGCGCCACCGGAAAGGCGTCGGCCAAGGCCTTGCCCATGCCAACCGCCTGGGATCCCTGCCCCGGAAATGTGAATGCAGCCGTCATCGGCGCTCCCTGCTTGTCGAGCATGATCCCTGCGAGAACCGGCAGCCGATTACGCGCGGCCTTGGGCCATGGTTCCGGATCGTGCTTCAAAGGGGGCCGTAGACACTGTCCGGGGCCGGAATGTCAAGCCAAGATAGGAACTTCGGCTGGCATTCACGTGGGGATGCGCCCCTAGAATCCGCCATTGGTCTGGTTGGTATCGACCGCCGCCCCTGCTTGTGCACGGCGCGCGCTGTTCGCCAATTGGCCCGGACGGTCGTCACGGTTCGGCTTGGCCGTGGCGAGCCGCAGCACAGCGGCATAATTCGGCTGCACTTCCATGCGGCCGGCGTGCCGGCTCTCGCTGAGCAGCCGATGCACCTTCGGCAAATTGTAGCAGGGCACGTAGAACAGCAAATGATGCTCGAGGTGATAGTTCACGTAATACGGCGCGATGAACAGGCGCTCAAGAAAACCGGCATGCGTGGTGCGGGTATTGCGCAGGGGATCGCTGCTGTCAGGCACGACGGCGTGCTCGGCGATGTTGCGGATGCGGGTGATGACCATCATCCAGGTGAGAAACGGCACGAGCCACAGCAGCGGATAGGCCCACCACACGCCGGCCGCCGCGAGCGCCGCAAACATCGCGGCATTGACGAGGCATTGCGGGCCAAGCTTTTCCCAGAAATGCGCCGCACGTTGCCGCCACGGCCAGTCCTTCGGCCCGAGCGCGTTGAGCAGTTGCGCCTTGCGCTGCTGGTAGCCGGTCTGCCCGGTGATGTCGCGAATGAACTTGCGGCGATAGCTCAGCTGCGTAATCGGAAATGGCGCCGACAGCACGAGATCAGGGTCATCCTCCTGCTGGGTGTGCGCGTGATGCTGCAAGTGATAGCGGCGATAGGCACGCGTCTCCGCAAAGATCGGATAGGCGCAAAACCACTGGCTCAGCGTCAGATTGGTCTTCTCGTCGACGGAGAGGCAACCATGCGCACCGTCATGCATCAAGATCGCAAGCCCAAGCTGGCGCGAGCCGATGATGGCGACAGCGAAAACATAAGTCAGCGGATTGGGCCACCAGGCGACCAGTGCGATTGCGCCAATGATCAGCGCCCAGGCGTGCGCGATCAGCGCAATGCCCTTCCAGGTCACGCGCCGGCGCACGTCGACGAGCTGGTCCTCGGTCAGGAAATCGCGGGCACGCATGCGAAGCGCGGTCATGGACTAACTCTCCTCATCCGAAGTGGTCGATGCCTCGCGGTGGTCGACGAGGCGCAGGCGCGCGGCGTCTCCGGCAGACTTCGCCTGCTCACCAAGCACGCGCAGCATCTCGGCGCACAGGGCCTCGGGCGAACGCCCCATGGCGTAGCCTTCGAGGATGATTCCGATGGCGACGGCCCAGAACCGCCGCGAGCTTTCGTCGGGTGCGCGCAAGGAGCGCCAGCCGTGGCGCGCAACCTGGCTCGCATAAGCGCGCGCGCCCTCGGCATGCAGACGCTCGATGGTGCGCTCGACCAGTGGCGCGAGATCCTGGCGACGTCGCGTCAGCGTCAGCGCCTCGGCGAAGAAGGCGACCGAATCGCTCGCCGTCACCGTCTCGGCCAGAGCCCGGGTGTAGTCCCCAGGCGTATGCGCCTTCAGCGCCGCCTGCTCGGTCGCGCGGGCGAGGTACAGCAACTCGCGGCAGGCGCATTCGACGAACAGCGCCTCCTTGGTGCGGAAATAATAGGTGATCTGGCTCGGGAATGCGTCAGCGGCGGCCGCGATGTCGGTGATCGCCGTGCCCGACAGTCCCCGCTCCCGGAACAGCGGGCTGGCCGCATCCAGCAGCAGCGAGCGCATTTTGCGGCCGGCCGAGCGTGTGGCGCGCGCAGCGTGCTTGGGGTCGTCAGCGGCCGGCTCGGATGGAGCGCGGCCAGACTTGTCCGCCATTGGATCCTCCCGTTGGTTTATTTGTATGCTATACAAACAAATAAATCAAGGTGAGTTCGGCGTGACGGGCTGGTCCTGGCAGAGCCCGCTGGGTCGCCCCGGGCCGAAACTGGTCCCGCAAACCTTGCAAAGCCGGTCAAAATCCGTATAAGGCGCGCATCCGCAGACCCCGGCCGGGAGCTGAACGGACGGTCTCAACAAATCATTCGTGATTTTGCTGTGGCAGGGCCAGTCGGCCCGTCGTCCCGTGTTTCCGCCTTCTGAGCTTAATCCCAGAGTCCTTTCCGAAGGCCTCTTAAGGGCTTGACGCCGGGCGATGCGCCAACATGAGGAAAGGACCACCATGGCTCTCTATGAGCATGTTTTTCTCGCGCGCCAAGACGCGAGCCCGCAGCAGGTCGAAGAACTGACTGCGCAGATGACCGGTATCGTCGAGGGTCTCGGCGGCAAGGTCACCAAGACCGAGAACTGGGGCGTGCGCTCCCTCACCTACCGCATGAACAAGAACCGCAAGGCGCACTTCGTGCTGCTCAACATCGACGCGCCGTCCGCGGCGATCGCCGAGATCGAGCGCCAGGAGCGCATCAGCGAAGACGTGATCCGCTATCTCAGCGTCCGCGTCGAGGAGCTCGAGGAAGGCCCGTCCGCGATGATGCGCAAGGCCGATCGTGATCGCGAGCGTGACGACCGTGGCGGCGGCTTCCGCGGCGAGCGCGAAGGCGGCTTCCGTGGCGACCGCGAGGGTGGTTTCCGTGGCGGTGATCGTGACGGTGGTGGCTTCCGCGGTGATCGCGGCCCGCGCCGTCCGCGCGAAGAAGCTGAAACCACGACGGATGGGGAGTAAGATCAATGGCTGAAGCTGGTGCACGCCGTCCGTTTTTCCGTCGTCGCAAGAGCTGCCCGTTCACGGGCGCGAATGCTCCGAAGATCGACTACAAGGACTCCAAGCTCTTGATGCGTTACGTCTCCGAGCGCGGCAAGATCGTGCCGAGCCGCATCACCGCGGTGTCCGCGAAGAAGCAGCGTGAGCTCGCCCGCGCCATCAAGCGCGCGCGCTTCCTGGGCCTGCTGCCCTACGTCATTCGCTGATACGACCAATTCGACCGGCGGCCGTTGAGCCGCCGGTCGCGACTTATCTGAACTCATAAGGCTTCCGGGGTCGTCCGGTCGCCGATGGTTGGGGCGAGATGCCTCTAACCGCTCGGAAGGAGCGGGACAGCTGATGATGGCCTTTGGACTGATAGCCCTGATCGCCGGCGCTGCGTCGGCCCTGATGTTCGCCTCGATCGTTTCGGGCGCGCTGATCTCGCTCGTCCTGTTCTATCTCGCACCGCTGCCGCTGATGGTCGCCTCGATCGGCTGGGGACCGCTTTGCGCGAGCCTTGGCGGCATCGCCGCTGCGATCGGCCTCGGCGCCCTGTTCGGCCTGCCCTACTGCATCGCCTTTGCCGTCACCGTCGCGCTGCCGGCCTGGTGGCTCGGCCATCTCGTCCTGCTCAGCCGGCAGGTGGGACCTGCCACGCCGGCCGCCGCCACCGAGCCGCCGGCCGAGCCCGAGCTCGAGTGGTATCCGGTCGGACGCATCCTGCTGTGGATCGCGGGCTTCGCCACGCTCACCACGATCGCCGCCCTGCTCACGCTCGGCACCGACGCCGACACCATCATGGGCACCCTGCGACGCGGCCTGATGCGCATCCTCCGCGCAACCGATCCGCAAGCCTCCGGCGAAGCTGGCCAGCTTGTCGACGCGCTGGTGCGCATCGCGCCGGCCGCCGCCACCATCGTCGCGATGATGACGCTGACCCTCAACCTCTGGCTCAGCGCCAAGGTGACGGCGACGTCGGGCCGGCTGCGCCGCCCCTGGCCGGATCTGATGACGGCCGAGCTGCCGCCGATGACGCTCGTGGCGCTCTGCGTCGCGCTCGCCTTCTCCTTCACCGGCGGGCTGCTGGCGATCGTCGCACAGATCGCCACCGCGGCGCTGATGATGGGCTATGCGCTGACCGGCTTTGCCGTGCTGCACACGCTGACGCTCGCGCTGAAGAGCCGCACGTTCTGGCTCGGCTCGGCCTACGCCGTCGTCGTCGTGTTCGGATGGCCCGTCCTCGCGATGGTGATCCTGGGCCTTGCGGACGCCGTGTTCGGCTTTCGCGAGCGCTTCCTGCGCGGCCGCCAGCCGCCGCCGCTGCCAACCCCTTAAGTCCAACCCTGAAACCCAGAACTCACAGAGCACTTCAAAGGAGAAAAGAATATGGAAGTCATTTTGCTGGAACGCGTCAACAAGCTCGGCCAGATGGGCGAGGTCGTGAAGGTTCGCGACGGCTATGCCCGCAATTTCCTGCTCAAGCGCGGCAAGGCGCTGCGCGCCACCGCCGACAACCGCGCCAAGTACGACGGCATGAAGGCCGACCTCGAGGCCCGCAACCTCGCGTCCAAGGCCGAGGCGTCCAAGGTCGCCGAGAAGATCCAGGGCAAGAACATCATCGTGATCCGCCAGGCCTCGGAAGCCGGCCAGCTATTCGGCTCGGTCAACGTGCGTGACATCGTCGTCGCGTTCGAAGCCGACGGCGTTTCGCTGTCCCGTCCGCAGGTCCAGCTCGACGCGCCGATCAAGACCATCGGCAAGCACACCATTACCGTCGCCGTTCACCCCGAGGTCGAGGTCGAAATCTCCGTCACGGTCGCGCGCAGCCAGGACGAGGCCGAGCGCATCAACCGCGGCGAGGACATCTCGACCCGCAACGAGGACCGCGACGCGGCCGCCGAGGCGATCGCCGCCGCCGGCGAGTTCTTCGATCCGGAAGCCCAGCACGACGACGTCGAGCCGGCCCCGGCTGCGGAAGAGACCGAGAAGTAAACACGTCAGTTCGTCATTCCGGGGCGATGCGAAGCATCGAACCCGGAATCTCGAATTTCCGGGTTCTCGCGTCGCGGGCCCCCGGAATGACGAAGACAAATCAGAAGCCCGGTTGCCTCAGGCGGCCGGGCTTTTCGTTTTGGCGGCGACGTCCTCGCTCAGCATCGCGATCGAGGCGAGCGCGGTTGCCGTATGTTTCTCGACGCCGTCACTGACACAGTATACGTCGGCCGCGACCACCGAGACCTGGCGCCCTGGCTTGATCACCCGGGCGCGGCAGATCAGCTTCTCGCCGACCGCGGGCGACAACAGATTGAGCTTGTATTCGGCCGTCAGCGCCGGCTGACCGCGCGAGGTGGCAGCCGCGATCGTCGTGGCGTTGTCGACCAAAAATGCGGTGACGCCGCCATGGAAGAAACCGTGCTGCTGGAGCAGCTCCGGCCGGCGCGCCACCGCGATCGTGCAGGTGCCGCGCGACAATTCCGAGAGCTCGGCGCCAACGAGATTCATAAAGCCCTGGCGGCCGACATTGGCGTGAATGCGCGCGGCTACGGCCGCAAATTCCGGATCTGCCTCGGCTCGCATGGCATCTCTCCCTATTGGTTGTCGATTCGACCGGACGGCCGCAGCGCGCGGATGGCACAGGCGACCAGCGTGTCGGCCTCGCTGCGCGGATCGGCACGATCGCGCCCCGACAGGAACGCGCGGCAGAAGATCTGCGCCGGACCGATCAGCTGGCTGACGAACATCACCGGCGTCATCGGCAGAAGCTCGCCGCCGGCAACCAGCGGCCCGCGCCAGCGTTCGATGCCTTCGGCAAGGCGTGCATTCTGCGCGCGCTGGGCGTCGCGGACGTCCTCGCCCCATTCGCTGCGCGAGATCTCGAAGAGATAGCGGGCCTCGCGCCGGCTCGATACGACCCAGCCGAGATGCGCCCGGATCAGGCGATCGATGCCTTGCTCGGCGTCGGGCACAGGATCGAGCGCGGCCAACACGGCGGCGTGATAGTGCCGCAGCACCTCCAGGAACAATGTGCCCGCGAGCTCCTTCTTCGATCCGAAGACGTGAAAGAAGCTACCGTTGGAGGCGCGCGCTTTGGCGCGGATCGCGGCCACCGTCGCGGCTTCGAAGCCGACGCGGTCGAACACGAACAGCCCCGCCGCCAACAGGTCGTCACGCACGCTCGCCGCCATCGGCATCTCCTAGAGTATTACTCTAGAGCATTGCTCTAATTACCGTCAAGACGTTGCGAAGGCCGCGGTGGGCGCGGCCTTCGCAACGCGATCTGAAAAATGCAGGTCGGCTTAGCGCGAAATCGGCGGCGCAGGAGGTCCTGATGACTCCGCCGGCGGCGGAGCCGCAGCGGTCGCGGGCGGCGCCGGCTCCTGCGGCTTGGCTGCCGGCTCGGAGCTTGCGGCAGGCGCGGCGGGCTTGGGAGCCGCCTCTTCCGCCGCCTTGGGCGCGGCCGGCTCGGCGGGCTTCGCGGCCGGTGCAGCCGGCGTCACCTGCGGCACCGGATCGGGCCGAAGCGCCGGAGCTTCGCTGCCGCGCGGCTCGACCTTGGCGGTCTCCGGCTTCGGCTCCGCGGGTTTTTCTGATGCCTTGCCGCCGTCGAGGTTGGTCTCGGGCTCGACCTTGGCGCTCTCGGGCTTGGGCTCCGTCTTCGGCTCGCTCTTCTTCTCGTCAGTGGCCGGCGCCGCGGCATCGACCTTCGGTGCTTCCTCGGTCCCGGGCTTGCCGCGACGCTTGCCCTTGCGGCCCTCTGGCGCTGCCTGCCCCTCGGGCTTTGCGCCCTCCTCGCTCGGCCGCGCCGCACGCTTCTGGCGGCCCTCGGCAGGCGGAGCTGCGCCCTCGGCTTCCGGCTTGGCGGCGTCCTGCGGACGCTGACGACGGCCCTGATGCTCGGGCGACTGCGCAGGATTGGTGCTCGCTTCCTTGTCCTTGGCCCCGTCCTTTTTGTCCTTGCCGTCCTTGGCCTGGTAGCGGGTGTCGGTGGCGCCGTTCGATACGAGGTAAGAAGCGAGCGCGCCGGCCATGTCGGAGCTGGTCGTGTAATGCTGACGCAGGAAACCCGGCAGCGAACCCGGCGCGACTGTCTTCAACAGCCCCTTCGGGCTCTTGTGGCAGGCATTGCAGGTCTGCGCGAAGAGCTGGGATGGGGCCTTGCCGGCCTCGAGGTTCGTCGCCTGCGCAAGAACGGCATCGGTCGCCCCGAAGCCGGTCAGAAGCAATACCGTCGCGAGGCTGAGCGCTCGGCTCGACATTCCCATCATCTCCATGAATTTCCGCGAATGCAGCCGGCATCCGGCGCGGCGGCGGTCACCTTTTAGCGGATTGAGCCGTGAATGGAAGCAGGCTCCACGCGCAAGGATGTGATTAAACGCTTTTGGAATATCGGCCTTGAACACAACGCAATAGCGGTGCCGGAACAGCCTGCCTAGATTTAGATGCAAACGCATAGGAACCAGAGCGGGACCTGAGCGGCGGATGTGAGGGCCGGGTTAGTCGCATCTCTTCGGGTTCGCTCGAGAGGAAGGTGTCGATGGACCGTTTGTTGCGTCAATTTCTGTCTCAATTCATTCGCCGCGGGTCGATGACGGTGACCACGGCGAAGGGGTCGAAGTTCACCGTCGGCGACGGCTCGGGCGAACCGATCGCGGTTCGTTTCGTCACCGCGGACGCAGAACGAAAGATCCTCGTCAATCCCGAACTCGGGCTTGGCGAAGCCTATATGGACGGCGAATTCGTCGTCGAACGCGGCAGCATAGCTGATGCCCTCGCGATCCTGCTCGATCAACCCGACCTATTGCCGCAGTGGGCGAAACCCTGGTGGCATCTGCGCTATCTGACGCGACACTTGAAGCAGTTCAATCCGCGCGCGCTCTCGCGTCGCAATGTCGCGCATCACTACGATCTCGACGGCCGGCTCTATTCGCTCTTCCTCGACGCTGACAAGCAATACAGCTGCGCCTATTTCGAGACGCCGGAGAGCACACTCGACGATGCGCAGCTCGCCAAGAAGCGGCACATCGCCGCAAAGCTGCGCCTCGAGGGCGGCCAGCGCGTGCTCGATATCGGCTCGGGCTGGGGCGGGCTCGGGCTCTATCTCGCCGAGATCGCAGGCGCCGACGTCACCGGCATCACGCTATCGACCGAGCAGTTGCAGGTCGCCAATGCGCGCGCGGCCGAAAAGGGCCTGACCGGATCGGCCAAATTCCTGCTCCAGGACTATCGCGACATCAAGGGGCCGTTCGACCGTATCGTCTCGGTCGGCATGTTGGAGCACGTCGGGGTGAGGTTCTACGACGCTTACTTCCAACGCTGCGCCGAGCTCCTGAACGAGGACGGTGTCATGCTGCTGCACTCGATCGGCCGCTCGCAGGGCCCGGATTCGACCAATCCCTGGATCGCCAAATACATCTTCCCCGGCGGCTACATCCCGGCTCTGTCCGAGGTGCTGCCGGCGATCGAGCGTGCGGGCCTCCTGGTCTGCGACATCGAGATCCTGCGGCTGCATTACGCCGAGACGCTGAAGGCCTGGCGGGAGCGCTTCATGGCGCGCCGCGAGGAGGCCGTGCAGCTTTACGACGAGCGCTTCGCCCTGATGTGGGAATTCTATCTGGCGGCCAGCGAGATGACGTTTCGCAAGCAGCACATGATGAACTTCCAGATCCAGCTCACCAAGCGTCAAGGCGTGGTGCCGATGACCCGGGACTACATCGCGCGCGACGAAGCCCGCC
Source organism: Bradyrhizobium sp. GW821-FHT12B03 (assembly GCF_058807535.1). Lineage (NCBI taxonomy): Bacteria > Pseudomonadati > Pseudomonadota > Alphaproteobacteria > Hyphomicrobiales > Nitrobacteraceae > Bradyrhizobium > Bradyrhizobium sp. GW821-FHT12B03. The sequence continues at coordinate 54,497 of NZ_JBXAQU010000022.1, read as the reverse complement.
TCCGGGCGAGCGAAAGCGGCGCCAAGCCAAAGCTGAAACTGGCCGGTGAATAGTTCCTAGTGACGCAGGGTCGAAATCGGGGAAGCGCGGAAAGACGCCGTTAACGCCAATTGCGCCCGCAGTTCCACCAGGATCTCGGGCGCGACCGGCTGGCGGCGCACTTCGGGACGCTCGGCGTGCTGCATGGCCGCGATTAGCCCGGACAGCCAAAGCCGGCTGCTTGCCTCGCTTCGCCAGATCTGGTGCTGCCGTTCTGGCCGCATCGCTTGCCTCGTCTCCCTGATGGCGGGTTGCCGGGGACAATCCCCCGCCCGCCTGCCCGTTCCGGCCCTACCCCCGAAAGAATCCGGGGAGATGTGATCTGCTTCACATAAGTCTGGTCGGGCCTGGCTTAGACCGTCGCCATGAGCAAAGAGACCCAAACCTCATTCGACGTGCAGGACGACCTCCGCACCGATTACGCCCTGATCGTCACCGGCGTCGGCGCGGCCCTGGTTGCGCTGGTCTACCTCCTGCTGGTCTGAACCCGAGCCGAAAGCGGCCAGCGTGCGTCATTTCGCGCGCTCTTGATACGTCTGCCCGCCCATTCATTAGGTTCACTGTTTCAGGATTTTTCCATGGCACGGTCGCGGCCACTTCCAGGCCGAGGCGAGTTCCGCAAAAATCCGTCAAGCGCGGCGCGTGCTGCGGCTGCTAATCATCCACCATTTTAACTGAGCGGTTGATAGCGGTCAGCTTTTGCTTCCGCTTTGGATCGAGGCGGCGCTTTATCCCGGCCCCGCATCCGCCCAAGAAAATTGCTAAGCACGTCCGACCATGGCCCTGACTGATTCGAACGTTCTCAAACTCGCGCCTGACGCAGGAACTCCGACCTATCGGAGCGCGCCGCATAATATCGAGGCTGAACAGAGCCTTCTGGGCGCGATCCTGGTCAACAACGATGCCTTCTACCGCGTCTCCGACTTCCTGGAGGCGAAACATTTCTTCGAGCCGCTGCACCAGACCATCTACGAGACCGCCGGCAGCCTGATCCGGATGGGCAAGATCGCCACGCCCGTCACGCTGAAGACGTTCCTGCCCGCCGATACGGATGTCGGCGGCATGACCATCGGGCAATATCTTGCGCGGCTCGCAGCCGAAGCGACCACCATCATCAACGCCCAGGACTATGGCCGCACCGTCTACGACCTGTCGTTGCGGCGCGACCTGATCGGCATCGGCGAGGACATGGTCAATGTCGCCTATGACGCGCCGGTCGACTTCGCACCGCGGGCGCAGATCGAGGACGCCGAGCGGCGTCTCTACGAACTCGCCGAATCCGGCCGCTACGACGGCGGCTTCCAGAAATTCTCGCAAGCGCTGACGGTCGCGGTCGATCTTGCGGCCAAAGCCTTCCAGCGCGACGGAAAGCTGTCGGGCATCTCCACGGGCCTGCGCGACCTCGACACCAAGATGGGCGGCCTGCAGCACTCCGACCTCATCATCGTCGCGGGACGTCCCGGCATGGGCAAGACGTCGCTGGCGACCAACATCGCCTACAACGTCGCCCAGGCCTACGTTCCGGAACTCCAGGCCGACGGCACCATGAAGGCCGCCAATGGCGGTGTGATCGGCTTCTTCTCCTGCGAAATGTCGGCCGACCAGCTCGCCACGCGCATCGTGGCCGAGCGCACCGGCATCCCCTCCTCCCACATCCGCCGCGGCGGCATTTCCGAGGCCGATTTCGAGAAGATCCGCCAGGTCTCGATCGAGCTGCAATCGTTGCCCTTCTATGTCGACGCAACCGGCGGTCTGTCGATCGCGCAGCTGATGGCGCGCGCGCGCCGGCTGAAGCGCCAGAAGGGCCTCGATCTCCTCGTCATCGACTACATCCAGCTGCTGTCCGGCTCGGGCAAGCGCGCCAGCGACAGCCGCGTGCAGGAAATCACCGAGATCACGACCAGCCTGAAGGCGCTGGCGAAGGAGCTCAACGTCCCCGTGATCGCGCTGTCGCAGCTGTCGCGTCAGGTGGAATCGCGCGACGACAAACGGCCGCAGCTCTCGGATCTGCGTGAATCCGGCTCGATCGAGCAGGACGCCGACGTCGTGCTGTTCGTGTTCCGCGAGGAGTATTACCTCGCCATGAAGGAGCCGCGTCCCGGCACCGAGGAACATGCCAAATGGCAGGCCGACATGGAACGCACGGTCGGACGGGCCGAAGTCATCATCGGCAAGCAGCGCCACGGTCCGACGGGCACGGTCGAGCTCCACTTCGACGCCTCGGTCACGCGCTTCGGCGACCTTGCGCATGACGGCCAGTTGCCGGATCGCAGCGAGTACTAAGTTCCTTTGCTGGGTTCCCCGGGTTGAACCGCGCGGGGCTCTTGCGTAAAACGACGCCATGACAATGGCGTCCGACCCGAAAATGATCCCGCAATCCGGCCTTCTCTCTGCGGAGGCCAATCAGGCTGCCGCGCTCGCAGCCTTCGGCGGCGTGCTCACCGTTGATCTCGACGCGATCATCGCCAACTGGCGCAAGCTCGAGAAGACGGCGGTGCCGGCCGAGTGCTCGGCGGTGATCAAGGCCGATGCCTATGGTTGCGGCGCCGCGCAGGTCTCTCGTGCCCTCAACAAGGCCGGCTGCAAGACCTTCTTCGTCGCCACCATCGAGGAGGCGCGCAAGGTGCGCGCCGCGGTACCGGAGCCGACCATCTATGTGCTGGGCGGCTATTTCCAGAACACCGGCGAGCACTACGCCCAGATCAATTGCCGTCCGGTGATCGGCGATCTCAACGAGCTCGCCGAATGGGACGTGTTCTGCCGTCGCACCGGCTGGAACGGAGGTGCAGCTATTCACATCGACACCGGCATGAACCGGCTCGGGCTGACGCTTGCGGAAGCGCAGGCCATCATCCCCCGCATCAATGCCGGCGATCACGGCATCACGCTGGTGATGAGCCATCTGGTCTCGGCCGAGCAGCTCAACAGCCCGGTCAATGCAAAACAGCTCGCGGCCTTCCGCGGCATCGCCAGCGAATTTTCCGGCGTGCCGGCGGCGCTCGCCAATTCCTCCGGCATCTTCCTCGGCGCACCTTTCCAGTTCGACCTGGTGCGGCCGGGCGCCGCCCTCTACGGCGTCAACCCGACGCCGGAGGCCGACAATCCGATGCAGTCGGTGGTCGACCTCAAGGCGCGCATCGTGCAGATCCGCAATGTCGAGCGCGGCGAGAGCGTCGGCTATGGCGGCACCTGGACCGCGCGGCGGCCGACCAAGCTTGCGATCATCGCGGTCGGCTATGCCGACGGCTATTTCCGCGCCGCCAGTTCCAACGACGGCACGCGCGGCGCAGAGGTGATCGTTGCCGGCAAGCGCTGCCCGGTCGCGGGCCGCGTCTCGATGGACCTGATCGCGATCGACATCACCGATCTGCCGCCGAACGCGGCACGGCGCGGCCACATGGTGACGTTGATCGGCGAAGGCATCACCGTCGACGAGCTCGCGCATCATTTCGGCACGATCGGCTACGAGGTGCTGACCAGCCTCGGCGATCGCTACGCCCGCATCTACAAGGGCGGCAACGTGGTCGAGCCGCTGGAGCGGCCGGCACCGGCGCGGACCGCCGAACAGCCGCCCGCACCGCCGCCGGTCGAGCAGCCGGCCGCCCCGCCGCCGCTGCCGAGCTGAGCCGTCAGCCGCTTACTTCTTCTTCCTGTTGTCGAGCGCCGCCTTGCAGGTCGCGCTGAGCTGGTCGCGCTTGCCGTTGAGGCAGGCGACGATGCCGCCGCCCGGGGCGATGCCGGCGCAGAATTTATCGTAGTCCGCCTTGCACGCGCCGCGCGGATCGGACGATTGTGCCGAAGCCGCTCCGGAGATCGCGGCAACGACGACGAAAGCAGCAAAGTTCAACTTGGACATTGTATCTCCGGTGACGGAAGGCAGGAGCCGCTAGCTCTACATGAAGATCGCGACGTTCAACATCAACAACATCAATCGCCGCCTGCCCAATTTGCTCGCATGGATGCGCGCGGCGAAACCTGATGTCGTCGCGCTTCAGGAATTGAAGGCAAGTGATGGCGAATTTCCGGCGGCAGCCATCGAAAAGGCCGGCTATGGCGCAGTATGGCGTGGACAAAAGACCTGGAACGGCGTCGCCATCCTCGCCCGCAATGCCGAGCCCATTCTCACCCGCGACCGCCTGCCCGGTGACCGCGACGATCACGAGGCGCGCTACATCGAGGCCGCCGTGCGCGGCATCATCGTCACCAGCATCTACCTGCCGAACGGCAATCCGCAGCCGGGACCGAAGTTCGACTACAAGCTCGACTGGTTCGCGCGGCTGAAGCGTCACGCCAGGACCTTCATCAAGCAGGATCTGCCCGTCGTGCTCGCCGGCGACTACAACGTCGCGCCTGATGAGATCGACATCTATCCGACCCGCTCATGGGACAAGGATGCGCTGATCCAGCCGAAGAGCCGCGCGGCCTTTGCCTCGCTCGTCGAACAAGGCTGGTATGATGCGATCCGCGAGCTTCATTCGGACAAGCGCATCTACACGTTCTGGGACTACAAGCGGAACCGCTGGCCGCGCGATGCGGGGCTGCGGCTCGATCATCTGCTGCTCAGCCCCGCCCTCACCCCGCGCCTGGCCAAGGCCGGCGTCGACAAGAAAGTTCGCGGCGAGGACGGCGCCAGCGATCACGCGCCGGCGTGGGTGGTGCTGCGGTGACCCCTCACCACAAATTCTTGCCGTCGATCACGTTGACCGGCACGGCCTCCAGATCGAAATCATCGAACAGGCGCGCGTTGACGCCGACCCTGGGATTGTCGAAATCGGGCTTGCCGGTCGACCAGTCCGGCGATTCCGAATAGGTGCCGCAGCCGCAGTTTGCGCAGAAATGGTGTTTGACCGTGCGGCTGCCCCACAGGTAGGTCGCGACGTTGTCCGGCGGCGAGAGCAGACGAAACTGCGCCGGCTTGTAATAGGCCCACAACGCGCCGCGCTTGGCGCAGAGCGAACAGGTGCAGCGCGTCACGCTCGAGGGCGCCTCCGTCACCTCGAACACCGTCTCACCGCAATGACAGCTTGCCTCGATCGGCATGACCCACTCTCCCCGTTTGTCAGGAGATGCTCGTAGCCGGCCGCTGCTGCCAACATGCTGTCAGCAGCAAGGCGCCTCCCGCACTCCGGCAAGCCAAGCGTTGGCGGCGTCCGGGGTGACCAACAAAAACACGAAAAACAACCCCATGCACAGTAGCCGCCCCTCATCGATTCAATGCCTTAGCAGGCACCCTGCCGAAACCACCTCGCCCCGCTGCCCGGCCGCGCGATCTGACCTCTTGACCGCGGCTACCTTGGTCAGCATACTGGTCTGACCAAGATCAGACCAAAAGAGACCGGGATGGAGCTCAAGCGGGCCACTGAGGGCGAAAAAGGGTTCGAGAAGGTGTTCGCCTTCTTGCGCGAACGCCTGCTTGCGGGCTCGCTCAAGCCCGGCGACCGCCTCATCTCCGAACGCGAGCTGGCCACCCTCCTCGGCGTCAGCCGGCCGATCGTGCGCGAGGCGCTGCGCGCCCTCACCGTGCTCGGCATCGTCGAGATCCGCGACCGCATCGGCACCGTGGTGACCCGGCCTGATGTCTCGGTGCTCAACGACTTCTTCACCTTCGCGCTCGCCCAGCAGGCGGACATGCTCGACGACGTCATGCAGGCGCGCGTCGCGATCGAATGTCAGGCGATCCGGCTCGCCTGCGAGCGCGCCAACATCGCCGATTTCGAACGCCTCCAGCGCGCGCTTGCGAAGATCGGAGAGACGATCGACGAGGCCGATGCCGGCGGCATGGCCGACTTCGAATTCCATCGCACGATCGTCGTGGCGTCGCATTCGGAGACCCTGACGGTGCTCCACAGTTCGATGGCGGGCCTCTTGACACATTCGCATCGCAGCCGCCGCGAGCTGGTGCAGGCGTTCCCGTCGATGAAGACGTATCTCATCGACGACCACCGGCGGATCTTCGACGCGGTCATCGCGCGCGATCCGGAACGCGCGGACGCGACGCTGCGCAAGCATTTCGCCATCGGCGACGAGTACCGGCGACGGGCCGTCGTCGGCGACGTCGACAAGACCACCGCCTCAGGCTGATCGCGGCAGACCAGTCAATCAAGCGGCCAATCGACCAAGAAACGGACTGACAACATGGGACGGAACGACAAGGGCAATGTCGGCTTCATCGGCATCGGCACGATGGGCCGGGAGATGGTGCGCAACCTCTTGACGGCCGGGCACCCGGTTCGCGTCTTCGATCTGAACGAAGTTGCGCTGACCGACAGCGTCAAGGACGGCGCCGTTCGCGCCGGCAGCCCTGCCGATGCCGCGCAAGGCGCCGACATCGTCATCACCATGCTGCCCGACACGCCCCATGTCGAGGCGACCGTTTACGGCGAACAAGGACTCCTTAAATCACCCCCGCCCGGCAAGCTCATCGTCGACATGAGCACGATCTCGCCGGTCGCGGTCCGCCGCATCCATGCCGACCTGCAAAAAACTGGCGTCAGCTTCATCGACGCGCCGGTCTCGGGCGGCCCGGTGGGCGCCAAGAACGCCGCACTCTCGATCATGGCCGGCGGCGATGCCGACGCGTTTGCCCAGGCCGAGCCGTTCTTCCGGGCGATGGGCACGACCATCACACATGTCGGCGCCTCCGGCGCCGGCCAGACCGTCAAGCTCTGCAATCAGTTGATCTGCGGCATCAACATCCAAGCCATCTGCGAGGCACTGGCGCTCGGGCGCGCTTCTGGCCTCGATCTCAATCTGCTGCGTCGCGTGCTGCTCGGCGGCTCCGCCGCCTCCTGGATGCTCGACAAGCTCGGCCCCGCGATGATCGCGGGCGACGTCTCCGCCGGCTTCCGGATCGATCTCCAGCTCAAGGACCTCCGTCTGGTGCAGGAACACGCGCAGGCGCTGAACGTGCCGTTGCCCGGCACCGCGCTCGTCACCAGCCAGTATGTCGATGCGCGCGCCCATGGCGAGGGCAGCAACGGCAACCAGGCGCTGTTCCGCGTCTATGACCGCATGACCAACCAGACAACCGGCTGAACCAACGGCGATGAGCCTCCAACTCGACTTTCCCGCAGTGCTGGAGCGTTGGCCGAGCTTTGCCGCCGGCGCGGCGCTGACACTGGAGCTTGCGGCCTTCGCGACGGCACTCGGCGCCCTCCTCGGCACGCTCGCGGCGGTCGGCCGCGGCGCGCACAGCACGCTGATTGCAGGCGCCTGCAAGGTTTATGTCGAGTCCATTCGCAACACGCCGCTGCTGGTGCAGATATTCCTGGTCTATTTCGGCCTCGCCAGCCTGGGGATGAAACTCTCCGCCTTCACCGTCGCCGTGGCCGCGCTGACGATCAATGTCGGGGCCTACACCGCCGAGATCATGCGCGCCGGTTTCGAGGCGATCCCCCGCGGACAAATCGAAGCGGCCGAAGGCCTGGCGCTCTCGCGCCTGCAGATCTACTGGCACATCATCCTGCTGCCGGCGATCGAGAAGGTCTATCCCGCGCTCACCAGCCAGTTCGTGCTGTTGATGCTGGCCTCCTCGGTGTGCTCGCAGATCTCGGCCGAGGAGCTCACCGCGGTCGCCAACTACATCCAGTCCGACACCTATCGCGCGTTCGAGACCTACATCATCGTCGCCGTCCTCTACGTCATCCTGTCGCTGGTGATGCGCGCGGGATTCTGGGGCCTTGGCCTCGTGCTGTTTCCGCGCCGGCGCCGGCTCGGCACGCCGTTGTGAGATGACCATGGGCGGACATCTCAACATCAATCACCTCATGTTCCTCGGCCAGGGTGCGCTTTGGACGATCGGGCTATCGGTGATCGCGCTGATCGGCGGCGGCATCGTCGGCTTCGTGATCGCGCTCGCGCGGATATCGCCGCTCAAATCGGTGCGGATCGCCAGCGCCGTCTACGTTCAGCTCGTCCAGGGGACGCCACTGCTCGTCATCCTGTTCCTCGGCTATTTCGGCCTTGCCGCGATCGGCCTCAAGGTCTCGCCGCTCGCGGCCGCCGGCGCTTCGCTGACGCTCTACGTCGCGGCCTATCTCGGCGAGATCTGGCGCGGCTGCATCCAGTCCGTGCCGAAGCCGCAATGGGAGGCCGCCGAGGGCCTGGCGCTGAGCCGGACCCAGCGCATGATGAAGGTGATCCTGCCGCAGGCGATCCGGATCGCGACGCCGCCGACCGTCGGCTTCATGGTGCAGATCATCAAGAACACCTCGCTGGCTTCCGTCGTCGGCTTCGTCGAGCTGATGCGCTCGGGCCAGATCGTCAACAACTCGCTGTTCGAGCCGTTCGCCATCTACGCCATCATCGCCGTCGTCTATTTCGCCATGTGCTATCCCCTGTCACTGTTCAGCCAGAAGCTGGAACGGCGGATGGGGCGTGGCCGGTCCAACCTCGCGCCAGCCTGACATGCAGCAAAACGCTCCTTCCTCCGAACCAATCGTGTCGCTCCGCGACGTGCAGAAGAGCTTTGGCCCGCTCCGGGTGCTCGACGGCGTCTCCTTTGCCGTCGAGCGCGGCGAGGTGATCGCCCTGATCGGCCGCTCCGGCTCCGGCAAGAGCACGGCGCTGCGCTGCATCGACCGCTTCGAGAAAGTCGATGCCGGCGAGATCGTCGTCTGCGGACATCGGGTCGACCGTCCCGACGTCGATCTGCGCGCGCTGCGCCAGGACGTCGGCATCGTGTTCCAGAGCTACAATCTGTTTCCCCATCTCACGATCGAGCAGAACATCACGCTTGCCCCCTGCGCCGTGAAGGGCATCGCCACGTCGCAGGCGAGGGATCTCGCGCGAAAGGTGCTGGCGCAGGTCGGGCTTGAGGAGAAGCTGCACGCCTATCCCGAACAGCTGTCCGGCGGCCAGCAGCAGCGCGCGGCGATCGCCCGCTCGCTCGCCATGCAGCCGAAGGTCATGCTGTTCGACGAGGTCACTTCCGCACTCGACCCCGAGCTCACCGGCGAAGTGCTCAAGGTGATCGAGCAGCTGGCGGCCGACGGCATGACCATGGTGATGGTCACGCACGAGATGGGCTTTGCCAAGGGGATCGCCGACCGGATCGTGTTCATGCATCGCGGCAAGGTCCACGAGACCGGACCCGCCTCGATCCTGACGTCGCCGACGACACCCGAGCTCACGCAATTCGTGGGCACGGGAAACTTAAAATCATAACAGGGAGAGGAGAACCAGGGATGACAAAGACATTGAAGGGGACCGCCGCCGCATTGTTTGGCCTGATCGTCATGACGGCAACGCCGGCATCGGCCGATCTGCTCGACGACATCACGCAGGCCAAGAAGATCCGCATTTCGACCGACCTCGCCATCCCGCCCTCGGGCATGATGGATTCCAGCATGAAGCCGACCGGCTCCGACGTCGAAGTGGCCCAGATGCTCGCCAAGGACTGGGGGCTGGAGCTCGAATTCATCCAGACCACCGGCGCAACGCGCATCCCGAATGTCCTCACCGGCAAGGCCGACATCATCATCTCGACCCTGTCGGTGACGGCCGAGCGGGCCAAGGTGATCGACTTCACCAAACGCTACGCGACGCTGCAATCCGACATCGGCTGCCTGAAGTCCTCGGCCGTCAAGGACTGGCCCGACCTGAAGGACAAGTCGATCGGCGTCTCGCGCGGCACGACGCAGGATACGACCCTGTCCAACATGAAGGACAAGGACCTCAAGATCGCCCGTTACGACGACGATGCCACCATGGTGACGGCAGCCGTGTCCGGCCAGGTCGACTGCGTCGCCTCGTCGGCGACGATCATCAACCAGATCGGCGTGAAGAACCCCTCGCGCGTGTTCGAATCCCGGATTCCGCTGGCGACCTTCGACCTCGCCATCGGCCTGAAGAAAGGAGAGCAGCGCCTGATGGACAAGCTCAACGCCTGGATCACCGAGAACGTCAAGAACGGCAAGCTCAACGCGATCTACAAGAAGTTCCACGGGGTCGATCTGCCGGCCGACATGCGTAGCTGAACCAGAAAGAAGCCGTGACAGCCGTTTCGCGGCTGTCACGGTCAATGAACAATCAAGAGGGATATTACATGCGTCTCGTCATCGGATCCGACCACGCCGGCTGGCCGCTCAAGCAGACCGTCATCGACCACATCCGCAAGCTCGGCCACGACGTCGTCGACGTCGGCTCCCATGACGACAAGCCGGTGGACTTCCCCGACATCGCGCGCGCCGTTGCGCAGAAGGTCACGTCGGGCGAGGCGGCACGCGGCATCATGGTGTGTGGCACCGGCGTCGGCGCCTCGATCGCCGCCAACAAGATGAAGGGCATTCGCGCCGCAGTCTGCCACGACGTCCATTCGGCCCATCAGAGCGTCGAGCATGACGACGTCAATGTGATGTGCATCGGCGCACAGATCGTCGGCGCCTGGCTCGCCGTGGATCTCGTCTCGTCCTATCTCTCCGCCGAATTCTCCACCGACGAGGATTTCCGCCGCCGCGTGGAAAAGCTGCGCATCATGGACGAGCAAGGCTGACGGCCTGTCCGCCATGATCCTGGTGTTCGGGTCGCTCAACATCGATCTGGTCGCGCAGGTGCCGGTCATTCCCGGTCCCGGCCGCACGGTGCTGGCGCCGTCCTACCAGACCCATTTCGGCGGCAAGGGTGCCAATCAGGCCGTGGCCGCCGCGCGGATCGCAGGACCGGGACAGGTCCGGATGGCGGGGCGCGTCGGCCGGGACGGATTCGGCGACAGCGCGATCGAGAACCTCCGGGCAAACGGTGTCGACACCGATCTCGTAGTCAGGACCGACGAGCCAACCGGCTGCGCCTTCATCACGGTCGATCAATCCGGCGAGAATGCGATCACGGTGGCGAGCGGCGCCAATCTGGCCGCAAGTGCTGGTGACCTGCCCGCCGCGCTGTTTCGCCCCGACACGGTGCTGGTGCTTCAGATGGAAGTTCCCTTTGCGCAGGCGCTCGAAGCGGCGCAGCGGACGACGTCGGCCCGCGGCACCGTCGTCTGGAACCTTGCGCCCGTCCCCGACAAGATGGCCCGCGAGATGGTGTCCGAGCTTCTCGCCGTCACCGACTATCTTCTCGTCAACGAGCATGAGGCGATCGACGCCGCCACGGCCCTCGGCCTCGCTCCGCCCGACTACGAGGCCGCAGCCGCCGAGCTCGGCAGGACCGGCGACCTCACCTGCATCGTCACCGCAGGCGCGCAAGGCGCGCTGGCCGTGACGGCCGATGGCGCCCGTTTGCGCGTCCCCGCCCCGCGCATCACGCCGGTGGACACGACCGGCGCCGGCGACACCTTTGCCGGTGCGTTCGCTGCGATGATCCACGAGAAGGTTCCACTGCAAACTGCGCTTCAGGTCGGATGCGAAGCGGCGGCCCAAAAGTGCCTCACGCCCGGTGCGCAGGCCGGCATGCCGATGCGGGCGAAGATTCCGTCTCTCGCCTAGCCTCGTCCACCGCTACACTGCTCCGATTCCCGGAGCCGCGCCCTTGGCCTTCCTCTTCGTCCTCACCGTCGGCCTCATCGCCGGCACCATCTCAGGCATCGTCGGCACCGGCTCGTCGATCATGCTGATGCCGGTGCTGGTCTACGCCTACGGGCCAAAGGAGGCCGTGCCGATCATGGCGGTGGCCTCCGTGATGGCGAATTTCTCGCGGATTCTGGCCTGGTGGCGCGAGGTCGACTGGCGGGCCTGTGCGGCCTATTCGGTGACGGGCATTCCGGCCGCAGCGCTCGGCGCACGTACGCTGCTGGCGCTGCCCTCGCACGCCGTCGATCTTGCCATCGGCGTCTTCCTGATCGCGATGGTGCCGGTGCGCCACTGGCTCGCCCGGCACGACCTCAAGGCCAATCTCTGGCACCTCGCAATCGGCGGGGCCGTCATCGGCTATCTCACCGGCATCGTGGTCTCGACCGGCCCGCTCAGCGTGCCGCTGTTCCTGTTCTACGGCCTGAGCAAAGGTGCGTTCCTGGCGACCGAAGCCGCCGCCTCGCTCGGCCTCTACTTCGCGAAGTCGGTGACGTTCGAACGCTTCGGCGCGCTGACGCAGGAGATCTTCATCAAGGGCCTGATCGCAGGCTCCTCGCTGATGGCCGGCGCTTTTGTCGCCAAGCGCTTCGTCATGCACCTGAAACCCGAGATGTTCCGCATGGTGATGGATGCGATCATGATCGCAGCCGGGCTCTCGATGCTCTGGAACGCGACCCAGCCCTAGGCGCACCGCGCTCAGGCGGCGAATTCGGGCGCGATCGGCGGACTGTCGAGGCGGATGCGGCCCTCGACGGCCTGCCCCTCGAGCGATTGCAGCACGGCGGCGAGCGGCTGCGGCCTCTGATAGAGAAAGCCCTGCCCGAACCTCACGCCCATCTCGCGCATGGCCTGGGCCTGCTCGGCCCGCTCGATGCCTTCGGCGACCAGGGTCAACCCCAGCGTGCCGGCCAGCGATGCGATGACCCCGACGATCGCCTTGTCTTCCGCGCTGTCCGGAATCTCGCTGATGAAGGCCTTGTCGATCTTGACCTTGTCCAGCGGGAAACGCCTGAGATGGGCGAGCGAGCTGTAGCCCGTGCCGAAATCGTCGAGCGCGATGGTGGCGCCGAGCCGCCGCAGGCGATGCAAGGTCTCGGACGCGCTGGCAATGTTGTTGATCAGCGACCCCTCGGTGATCTCGAGCTCGAGCATCGATGCCGCAACGCCGAACCGCAGGCAGGTCTCGCGCAGCTCGGCGGCAAGCGAATGGTCGGCGAGCTCGGACGGCGGCAGGTTGATCGCGATCCGGATATCCGACCTGCCGGCGGCGGCCAGACGTTGCAGCGCGCGGCAGGCGTCGGCCAGCACGTAGCGCGTCAGCCGCGCATTGTTGCCGCTGCGCTCGATCAGCGACAGGAATTCGCCGGGACCGATCACGCCATATTCAGGGTGGCGCCAACGAATGAGCGCCTCCAGGCCGACGACGCTCTGGCTCTCGAGGTCGACCTGGCTTTGATACCAGACCTCGAACTGCCCCTCGTCGAAGCCTGCGGGAATGGCAAGCTCGATCTCCCTGCGACGGCGGTAGTGGCGCTGGAGCGTCTCGTCCAGCACTGCAACGGTGCCGGGCGCCTTGGTCTTGGCATGGTAGAGCGCGATGTCGGCCAGCGCCGGCAAATGCGACAGCTCGGGATCGCCGGCACGGCGGACGGCAAGGCCGATGCTGGCGCGCGGCACGACCTGCTTGTCGTGCAGCCGGATCGGCTCGGAAATCGCATCCAGCAGCTGGCGCGCGAAGGCCTGCGCGGTCGCCTCATTGCCGACCTCGGGGCGGATGACGACGAATTCATCGCCGCCGAGCCGCGCGACCCAGTCCCGCGGCTCGACCGCATCGCGCAGGCGTTCGGAAATGTGCACCAGGAACTTGTCGCCGGCGTCGTGACCGAAAGTGTCGTTGATGCCCTTGAAGTCGTCCAGATCGATGAAGCAGAAGGCGATCAGGGAATCCGGCGAGCCGGCATCGCCGCTCAAGGTCACCAGGCGCTCGGACAGCGAGCGCCGGTTGGGCAGGCCCGTGAGCGGGTCGTGCGACGCCATGTGGCCGAGCCGGTCGAGCGCCCCTGACGTCGTGTGCTGCATCGCGTTGAAGGCGTGCGCGAGCTGGCCGAATTCATTGGACGATCTGATGTCCGCCGGATAGGCGCGGCCGTCTTGCTTGCTGCGCTGGATCGCCGACATGATCGCGGCGAGCGGCTTGCCGATGAAGATGTTGGCCGAGATCCGCATCGCGACCATGGTCGCGAGCGTTGCGAGCAGGCCGACGATCAGCAGCAGCATCAGACGGCTGCCGGTGTCGGCATAGACTGTCGCGTAGGAATAGGCGATCGCGATACGTCCGGCCTGCACGGCGATGTTGCCGTTGCTGTAGTTGATCGGACGCGAGACTTCGGCGACCGCCGCCTGGTCCGCCGGACGCGCCACCACGCGGGCAATCGCAACGCCGGTGTCGTCATAGACGGCCGCCGCCGCGATGGTCTCGTCGTGCATGATCTCGTTGAGCACGCCCGTGACCTGGTCGTAACGCATCTTCCAGAGCGGCTCGGCGATCAGCTCGGCACGGCTCTCGGCGGTGCGGGCGATGCGGGCGTCGAGCTGCCTGATCTGCGACCAGAAGCTCGAGACCTCGACGCCGGCGGAGGCAAGCAACTGCACCACCAGCAGCACCGGCACGGTGGCCCAGATCATGGCGCGGACGACCGAGCGCGAGCGCGGTGGCGCTGGCTGCGCGTTGCGATCCGGACCGGTCATCGCCTCACCATCGCGCATCAATCACCGGCGCCGTCCGAACGCGCCAGGGACGAGATGAGCGCATCGAGGGAGAAATCATACTGGCCGCAGCGTCCCACCTTCGCCCGGAACCGTGCAAAATCGATCCTGTCAAAGGCGCGCGTCGCGATGAGGTCCCCGACCGAAGCGAGATTGTCGCGCGTGATCGCGGATGTCTTGACCTCGACGCGGGGGGAGACGGCGGCAAAATCGCAACCATCGGCGTAGTCGCGGAGCAGGACGATCGACCAGCCGCCGAGCAGGAAATGCCCGCCGTCGGTCAGGAGCAGACGGCCGGCCTTGATCTCGCGCAGCGCATCCTCCGACCAGTTGAGGCCGACCACCTCGATGTTCCGGCCGGGCATGAGGCCGGCAGCGGCGGCGGCGCGAAGCGCGCCGAGCGCCATCGGATCGTTTCCGGCCCATATGCCGGCGGGCCGGATCTGCTTGCGCGAGGCCCAGCTGAGATAATTCGCCGTGACCTGCTCGGCTTCGGACTGCGTCCAGTTGGCGAACAGCAGGCGATCCACCACCACATCGGGCGCGGCCGCCACCGCGAGCGCGAGCCCGGCGTTGCGGGCGATCGAGGCGGGCGTGATCTCGTCGCCGCCGATGCCGAGAATGTGGATCTTGCCGTCCGGGCTCTGCCATTTCTCGGCGCGCGCCGCGCTGATCAGCGCGTTCGCCATCCGCGCGCCCGCGGTCTGAAGATCGGTCGTGATGTCGCCGAGCCAGGTCTTGAGCGTCCGGCGCGGCGGTCCGAGGCGAGCCGCATCCCCGCCGATCAGCGTGTTCGAGAGCAGCAGCGTCTTGACCCCGGCGGCCTCGGCCGCCTCCAGGATCGGTACGGCGGCGGATTCCTCGTTCGAGAGAATGAGGAAGTCGGGCTTGTCGGGACGTGCCACGACGCCGAGCCCGAGCTCCTGCATGGTGCGGTAGTTGCGCTCGCTGGTCAGCACCTCGACTTGCGCATCGAGCTTGCGGCCCGCGGCCTGCATGGTCTGCGCGACCATGTCCCAATAGACCTCGCCGGTCTTGCCGGGGTTCACGAAGACGATGTTGAGGGATTTGGCGTCGGCCGCGACGACACGGCCGGCGGGCGCCAGAACGCCGCAGGCCATGCCCGCAGCGAGCAATATCCGCAAGAATATCGTCATTCGTTCCGCCACCCCGTATTGGTTCCGAAACTGGCCCCGCGTCCGCTAACATTTGGCAAAGCCCGGCGCGGTGATGCGACCCAGAACTAACAAAGGATGTACCGGTTGCGTCGAATTGCGATATTGAGCGCGCGGGCGGTCGGCCTCACCGCCCGCCATTCCGTGCTATCAGCAGGCAGCAAGACCTCCGACTCAACCGTCCCATGGCCAAGAACACGCTTTCCTTCGTCTGCCAGAACTGCGGCGCGGCCTATAACCGCTGGCAGGGAAAGTGCGAGTCCTGCGGCGAGTGGAATACGCTCGCCGAGGAGGACACGACCGGCAGCGTGCCGGTGTCGATCCGCTCCAAGCGCAAGGGCCGGACGTTCGCGCTGGAGAGCCTGTCGGGAAAGACGCCGGACGCGCCGCGCCTGTCCTCCGGCATGACCGAGCTCGACCGCGTCACCGGCGGCGGCTTCGTCCGCGGCTCGGTGCTGCTGGTCGGCGGCGATCCCGGCATCGGCAAATCGACGCTGCTGACGCAGGCAACCAGCCTGATGGCGCGCACCGGCCACCGCATCGTCTACATCTCCGGCGAAGAGGCGGTCGCGCAGGTGCGCCTGCGCGCCGAGCGGCTCGGCCTGTCCGACGCACCGGTGCAGCTGGCGGCCGAGACGTCGGTGGAGGACATCGTCTCGACGCTGTCGGAAGGCACGGTACCGCGGCTGATCGTGATCGACTCGATCCAGACCATGTGGACCGACACGGTGGAATCCGCACCCGGCACGGTAACGCAGGTGCGCGCCTCGGCGCAGGCGCTGATCCGCTTCGCCAAGAAGACCGGCGCGGCCATCATCCTGGTCGGCCATGTCACCAAGGACGGCCAGATCGCCGGCCCCCGCGTGGTCGAGCACATGGTCGATGCCGTGATGTCGTTCGAGGGCGAAGGCTCGCAGCAATTCCGCATCCTGCGCGCGGTCAAGAACCGTTTCGGCCCGACCGACGAGATCGGCGTGTTCGAGATGACAGGCCTTGGCCTGCGCGAGGTCACCAACCCCTCCGAGCTGTTCCTGTCGGAGCGCGATCTCGGCACGCCCGGCACCGCGGTGTTCGCGGGGATCGAGGGCACGAGGCCCGTCCTGGTCGAATTGCAGGCGCTGGTCGCCCCGACCTCGCTCGGCACCCCGCGCCGGGCGGTGGTCGGCTGGGACCCGAGCCGGCTCTCGATGGTGCTGGCGGTGCTGGAGGCCCATTGCGGGGTCAAACTGTCCGGCCACGACGTCTATCTGAACGTCGCAGGCGGCTTGCGCATCCACGAGCCGGCGGCTGATCTCGCCGCCGCCGCGGCACTGGTGTCGTCCCTGGTTAATGCGCAGTTACCCACGGACGCGGTCTATTTCGGCGAGATTTCGCTCTCCGGCGTGGTCCGCCCGGTGGCGCAGACCCCGGCCCGGCTGAAGGAAGCTGCAAAACTCGGCTTCCAGCGCGCCGTGCTGCCCGAATCGGCCCGGGGCGAGACCGGCGGCGACGCCGGACTGTCGCTCAACGCGGTGAACAGCCTGACGACATTGGTGGCCGAGATCGCCGCCCGCGGCTCCCGCCGGGGCGAATCCGGCGGTTCGGCAGAGAAAAATGCCACACCGGCAAGATTCCGCCGCGGAGAGGGTTAGGTGGAGGTGACGTCCACGGCCCCCGCAGCTATACAGCCGTCACAAAAGCAGCATGGGATTGCGTGGTTGCGGCCTTGCCGGGAACGCCGTCTGCCCCTCTTTTAGGGCGGCGGCCAAACACCGATTCGCTGAGCACCTTTGAGAGTACGAGCGGACCAGACCAGCCGATGCCAGTAACACTCCTCGACCTGATCCTGCTCGGTGTGATGCTGATTTCGGGCCTGCTTGCCATGGTCCGCGGCTTCATGCGCGAAATCCTGTCGATCGCGGCCTGGGGCGCGGCGGCGATCGTGACGCTGTATTCCTTTTCCAAGCTGCTGCCGACCGCAAAGACCTATTTCAACAACGACACGGTCGCGAGCGTGGTCGTGGTTGCCGGCGTGTTCGTGGGTACCCTGGTCGTGGTCTCCGTGATCACCGTCCGGATCTCCGACATGATCCTGGATTCGCGGATCGGCGCGCTGGATCGCACCCTCGGCTTCCTGTTTGGGCTGGCTCGCGGCCTTTTGATCGTCGTGGTCGCCTTCCTGTTCTTCACCTGGCTGGTGCCGGACAAGCAGCGCCCGGACTGGGTCACGGGAGCGAAATCCCGCGTTGTGCTCCAGGGAACCGGGGATTGGCTGATGGCCCTCTTGCCCGACGACCCCGAGAACACCATCTTGAAGAGATTCAAGAAAAACAAACCAGATGATGATCAAGCTGATTCCGAGCAGCAGCCTTCGGGCAGTGGCGACGGATACAGTAAACCTGCTCGTGACAGCCTGAAAAAGCTGATCGAGAAACCTGCGGCGCGTTGATTAGGCCCTAATAGAGAGGCGCGGACGAGATGCGACACCCTGACCAGGACGCCCAGCTTGATCTCGACTTGAACCGGCCCTCTGGCCCAGCCGCGATTGAGCTACAGGACGATCTGGAGGGGGATACGCTGCGCGAGGAATGCGGCGTCTTCGGCATCTACGGCCACCCCGACGCCGCCGCGATCACCGCCCTCGGTCTCCACGCCCTCCAGCACCGCGGCCAGGAAGCCGCCGGCATCGTCTCCTATGACGGCAGCCGCTTTCACTCGGAACGCCGCCTCGGTCTCGTCGGCGACACCTTCTCCCGCCGCGAGGTGATCGACCGCCTGCCCGGCAATGTCGCGGTCGGCCATGTCCGCTACTCCACCACCGGCGCCACCATCCTGCGCAACGTGCAGCCGCTGTTCGCCGAGCTCAATGCCGGCGGCCTCGCGGTCGCCCACAACGGCAACCTCACCAACGGCCTGACGCTGCGCCGCGAGCTCGTGAAGAGCGGCGCGATGATGCAGTCGACCACCGACACCGAGGTGATCCTGCATCTGGTCGCGCGCTCCAGGCGCAGCCGCTTCATCGAGCGCTACATCGACGCGCTGCGCGAGATCGAGGGCGCCTATGCGCTGGTGTCGCTGACCAACAAGAAGCTGGTCGGCGCGCGCGACCCGCGCGGCATCCGCCCCCTGGTGCTCGGCGAGCTCGATGGCTGCCCGATCCTGACCTCGGAGACCTGCGCACTCGACATCATCGGCGCCCGCTTCATCCGCGACATCGAGCCGGGCGAAGTCATCGTGTTCGACGAGAACGGCCAGGACATCCACAAGCCGTTCCCGCCGATCGCACCGCGTCCCTGCATCTTCGAGTACATCTATTTCTCCCGGCCGGATTCCATCGTGCACGGCCGCTCGGTCTACGAGGTGCGCAAGGCCTTCGGTGCGCAGCTCGCGCGCGAGAGCCATGTGCCGATCGACGTCGTCGTGCCGGTGCCGGATTCCGGCGTGCCCGCCGCGATCGGCTACAGCCAGCATTCCGGCGTGCCGTTCGAGCTCGGCATCATCCGCAACCATTATGTCGGCCGCACCTTCATCCAGCCGACGCAGGCGATCCGCGAATCCGGCGTGCGCATGAAGCATTCGGCCAACCGCGCCGCGATCGAAGGCAAGCGCATCATCCTGATCGACGACTCGCTGGTGCGCGGCACCACTTCGAAGAAAATCGTGCGCATGATGCGCGATGCCGGCGCCAAGGAAGTGCATTTCCGCCTCGCCTCGCCCCCGATCCTCTATCCCGATTATTACGGCATCGACCTGCCGGACCGCGGCGGCCTCCTGGCCGCGACGCATTCGCTGGACGAGATGCGCGAGATCATCGGCGCCGACTCGCTCGCCTTCCTGTCGATCGATGGCATGTACCGCGCCATGGGCGAGCCCGGCCGCGACCCCGCCAATCCGAAATTCTCGGATCACTGCTTCACCGGGGCCTATCCGACCCACCTCACCGACCAGACCCAGACCGAGCAGCAGCCACGGCAGCTGTCGCTGCTGGCGGAGGCGAGCTGACGACGCGGGCATGGTCGTTGTAGCCAACCTCAGACGGCTATCATGCAGCGACACGCCATCGCTGGAAGCATTTTGGCCTGAAGGCCCGTTCGGAATTTACATTTCGGCAATGGTCGGCCCGGCTGACGGGCCGGGCGAGGAGTCCTTTGGATTCACTCTATGCACTCCGGAGTGGTTCGCGAAGAACATGAGAGACGCTCATGTCCCGGGAAGACACTTCCTGTTCGTCAAGGAATACGACTACCCTGCGCTCGAACGATACGTGCGCGGCTATTGCCAGAGATGCATGGGCAATAGCTGGAAAGAGGTTGCCGAAAAAGTTGGCCTCCTCGGCTCCTGGGAATTCGAGAACTACACGCCCTGACCCGATCTGCGGTCGGATTTTGGCTCGGCCGGGCTTGTCCCGGCCATCCAGGCCTGTAAAACCCCGCCATGACAAAGCCCCTCGCCAACCGCATCGCTCTCGTCACCGGCGCCTCACGCGGCATCGGTTTTGCTACCGCCGAGGCCCTGGCCAAGGCCGGCGCGCATATTGTTGCAGTGGCGCGCACGCAGGGCGGGCTTGAGGAGCTCGACGACGAGATCCGGAAAGCCGGCGGCAGCGCCACCTTGGTGCCGCTCAACCTCACCGATTCCGACGGCATCGCGCGGCTCGGAGCGGGCCTTCACGAACGCTACGGCAAGCTCGACATCCTGGTCGGCAATGCCGGCGTGCTCGGCCCCTCCTCGCCGGTCGGCCATATCGAGCTGAAGACCTTCAACGACGTGATGGCGGTCAACGTCTCCGCGAACTTCCAGCTGATCCGCTGCATGGAGCCGTTGCTGAAGCAGTCGGATGCCGGGCGCGCCGTGTTCGTCACCTCGGGCGCCGCCAACAAGGCGACCGCCTATGTCAGCCCCTACGCCGCCTCCAAGGCCGCGCTGGAAACGCTGGCGCGCGCCTGGGCGCAGGAGACCGCGAACACGCCGCTGCGCATCAACCTGTTCAACCCCGGCCCGGTCCGCACCCGCATGCGCGCAACCCTGATGCCGGGCGAGGACCCTGCCACGCTCGACACGCCCGAGCAGGTCGTCGAATTCATCGTCCCGATGTGCGCGCCCGAGTGGACCGAGACCGGCAAGTTCTACGACTACAAGACGCGAACCTTGATGAGCTTCCGCTCGCCAGCGTAATTGCCTTGCCTGATTGACTTGAGGCCCTCCCCGCGATTGACTGCCCGCGCTCAAGCGGCAGAAAAGTCGCAAGCCAAAAAGGGAGGTTGCCATGACGCCGCAGCTTGATCGTGCAAGGCATGATCGCACTGGCCTCAACCGGACGCTCACACGCGTCTCTCACGCCCTCTCGATCCTGATCGCGGCACTCGCATGTGCGCTTCCGGTCACGGCGACAGCCGGCGATGTCCCGACCTTCGCCGTCGATCCCTCCTGGCCAAAACCGCTGCCGAACAACTGGATCCTCGGCCAGGTCGGCGGCATCACCGTCGACTGGCAGGGCCATATCTGGGTGATCCATCGCCCGCGTTCGCTCACCGACGACGAAAAAGGCGCGAGCCTCACTCCGCCGCGCTCGAAATGCTGCGTGTCGGCGCCGCCCGTCCTCGAGTTCGACACGGACGGCAATCTGCTGCGCTCCTGGGGCGGTGCGGGCGAAGGCTACGAATGGGTCGGACGCGAGCACGGCATCGAGGTCGACGAGCGCGGCTTCGTCTGGATCGGCGGCAATGCCGACAATGACAACGCGATCCTGAAGTTCACGCTCGACGGCAAGTTCGTCGCCCAGATCGGCAAGATCGCGCCGAGCCTCGGCAGCAACGACACGACGCAGCTCGGCAAGCCCGCCGAGACCGCGATCGACAAGGAGGCGAACGAGATCTACGTCGCCGATGGCTATGGCAACCGCCGCGTCATCGTGTTCGACGCGAGTACGCTGACCTATAAGCGGCACTGGGGCGCCTACGGCAACAAGCCAAACGACGACAAGCAGGCCCCCTACGATCCCAAAGCCCCGATTGCCCAGCAATTCGGCAACCCCGTCCACTGCGTCAAGCTCGCCAATGACGGCCTGGTCTACGTCTGCGACCGCATCAACAACCGCATCCAGGTGTTCAGGAAGGACGGCACTTTCGTGAAGGAGTTCTTCTTCGAGAGGAACACGCTCGGCAATGGCGCGGTGTGGGACATCGCGATCTGGCCCGATCCGAAGCAGACCTTTCTGCTCAGCGCCGACGGCGAGAACAACGAGATCCGGGTGATCAGGCGCGACGACGGCAGCGTGGTCGGCAGCTTCGGCCATAGCGGCCGCAATGCCGGTCAATTCCACTGGGTGCATGCCATGGCGATCGATGCCAAGGGTAACGTCTATACCGCCGAGGTCGACACCGGAAAGCGCATCCAGAAATTCAAGCTGACGTCGGACGCGCTCAAATAGCGTCTTGACGCATTTTGCCCAAAAGTTAACCGACGGATGACACTTCGACACAGCGTCATCCGGCTTTAGGTGCATTGCCGATGGCCGCGGGACACGGTAGAGCCATCAGCCGGACCAAGGCTCCGCAAGAGAGCCGTCCGCATATTTGACAATGGAGGAGATCTTTTATGACGACGTTCGCGCGCCGCACTGCGGCCCTTCTGGCCTGCGCCGCTTTCGGTTTTGCCACATCCGCTTCCGCCCAAGACAAAACCGTCAAGATCGGCGTGCTCAATGACATGTCGAGCCTCTACGCCGACATCGGTGGCCCGAACTCGGTGGTCGCAATCAAGATGGCGGTCGAGGATTCCGGCCTGCTCAAGAAGGGCTGGAAGATCGAGGTGCTGAGCGGCGATCACCAGAACAAGCCTGACGTCGGCGTCAACATCGCCCGGCAGTGGATCGACAATGACAAGGTAGACGCGATCGCGGACACGCCGAGCTCCGGCGTGGCACTCGCAGTGAGCAACCTCGTGAAGGAGAAGAATGCGGTGCTGCTCAATTCGGGCGCCGCCACCGCGGACCTGACCGGCAAGGCCTGCACGCCGAACACGATCTCCTACACCTACGACACCTACATGCTCGCCAACGGCACCGGCAAGGCACTGACCAAGGCCGGCGGCGACAGCTGGTTCTTCCTGACCGCCGACTACGCGTTCGGCCATGCGCTCGAACGCGACACCAGCGCCGTCGTCACCGCCAATGGCGGCAAGCTGCTCGGCGGCGTCAAGCACCCGCTCAACACCGCGGACTTCTCGTCCTTCCTGCTCCAGGCGCAATCCTCAAAGGCCAAGATCGTCGGTCTCGCCAATGCGGGCGGCGATACCACCAACGCCATCAAGCAGGCGGCCGAGTTCGGCATCGTCCAGGGCGGCCAGAAACTCGCCGCGCTGCTGCTGTTCATCAACGACGTGCACTCACTGGGCCTCAAGACCGCCCAAGGCCTGACCTTCACCGAATCATTCTACTGGGACCTGAACGACAAGACCCGCGAATGGTCCAAGCGCTTCTCGGCACTGGCCAGCAAGAACGCGATGCCGTCAATGACGCAGGCCGGCAACTATGCGATGGTGCTGCACTATCTCAAGGCAATGGATGCGCTCGGCGGCAATCCGCATGACGGCGCCAAGGTCGTCGCCAAGATGAAGGAGCTTCCGACCGACGATCCGCTGTTCGGCAACGGGCCGCTGCGCCAGGACGGACGCCGCCTCATCCCGGCCTATCTGTTCGAGGTCAAGAAGCCCGAGGAGTCGAAGGGTCCCTGGGACTACTACAAGCAAATCGCCACGATCGCACCGGAAGACGCAGCCAAGCCGCTCAAGGACAGCGATTGCCCGCTGGTGAAGAAGTAAGCCATAGCTAACGTCGGGTGGGCAAAGCGAAGCGTGCCCACCGCTTCTTCGGGTCACAAAGCGATGGTGGGCACGGCGCCTAGGCGCCTTTGCCCACCTTACGGGACTGTCTTTGTTGCGGCCAACGTCCGCATCGCCATCGCCACACACACCACCATCAATGCGCCCGCGAGCAAAAATGGCGCGCCGGGCAGATGCCACGGCGCGCTGGCACCGATAAAATACGAGAATGTCAGCGTGAACAGGAACGGTCCGACCAGCTGCGAGACGCTCTGCACGCTCGCGGTGGCGCCCTGCAGCTGGCCCTGCTGATCGGGCGCAACCATCCGCGTCATCAGCGATTGTGAGGCCGCACCCGAAATGCCCCACAGCGCCAGCACGGGAATGCCGAGCCAGGACAGCGGTCCGGTCGGCGCAACGCCCAGGATCACGAAGCCGATCGCGCCACAGCACAGGCCCATCAGCAGCGCCTTCCGCTCGCCGAGCGCGCGCACGATCGGGCCGATGGCGAGCCCCTGCACCACCATGGCACAGATGCCGACCATCGCGAGCGTCAGCCCAACCGTCTTGGAATCCCAGCCGTAGCGATAGGTCGCATAAAGCACGAAGGTCGACGGCAGCACGACATGTGCGACCTGCGCGATGAAGTTGACGATCGACAGCCCGGCCAGCATCGCGTTGGACCGCAGCAGATGCAGCGCCCCGACCGGATTGGCGCGGGTCCAGCGGAACGGCGCGCGCTTGTCGGGCGCCAGCGATTCCGGGAGGACGAAGAGCCCATAGAGCGCATTGGCAAAGCTCAGCGCAGCCGACGCCCAGAACGGCAGCCGCGGATCGATGTCGCCGAGCAGGCCGCCGAGCGCCGGGCCCAGGATGAAGCCGGCGCCGAAGGCCGCACCAATCCTGCCGAAGACCGCCGCGCGCCGTTCCGGCGGCGTGATATCGGCGATGTAGGCGAACGCGGTCGAGATGCTCGCCGACGTGATGCCGGAGATCACGCGGCCAATGAACAGCCAGACAAGCGACGGCGCGAGCGCCATCAGCACGTAGTCGGCGGCGAGTCCGAAATTCGACAACAGCACCACCGGCCGCCGTCCGAAGCGATCCGACAACGCTCCCAGCACCGGCGAGAATACGAACTGCATCAGCGCCCAGGCGGTGCCGAACAGGCCGAAGATGCGGGCTGCATGCGCGGTGTCGTTGTCGACGAAGCTCTCGATGAGCTTCGGCAGGATCGGCATGATCACGCCGAGCGCGAGCATGTCGAGCAGGATGGTGACGAAGATGAAGGCGACCGCGCCGCGCCGGACCGGCGTAGCGCCCTGCGCCATCGCCTCCCCGGCATCGCTGCTCACGACGGCCGCTTGCGCTTGTGCGCGAACGGATTGGCCTTCTCGCGCAACGTGATGCGCACGGGCGTGCCCGGCAGATCGAAGGTCTCGCGCATGGAATTGGTCAGGTAGCGCAAATACGACTGCGGCACCGCGTCGGCGCGCGAGCAGAACAGCACGAAGCTCGGCGGCCGTGCCTTCGTCTGCGTGATGTAGTTCAGCTTCAGCCTGCGGCCGGACACTGCCGGCGGCGGATTGGCCTGGACCGCCTGCTCGAACCAGCGATTGAGCGCTGCGGTCGACACGCGCCTGTTCCAGACCGCATAAGCGTCCTGGACCGCCTGCATCAGACGGTCGATGCCCTCGCCCATCAGGCCCGACACCGCGACGATCGGTACACCTTTGACCTGCGGCAGCAAATGGTCGGCATCACGGCGCAAATTGGAGATGGCGCCGCCGCCCTTGCTTTCCATCAGGTCCCATTTGTTGACCGCAAGCACCAGCGCGCGGCCCTCGCGCTCGACCAGGTCGGCAATGCGCAGATCCTGCTCCTCGAAGCGGTTCTGTGCGTCCATCATCATCACGACGACTTCGGCAAAGCGCACCGCGCGCAGCGCGTCCGCAACCGAGAGTTTTTCGAGCTTTTCCTCGATGCGCGAGCGCCGGCGGAGACCCGCGGTATCGAACACGCGAAATTCGCGGCCCTTCCAGTTGATCTCGACCGCGATGGAATCGCGCGTGGTGCCGGCCTCCGGACTCGTCAGCAGACGCTCTTCGCCGAGCAGATGATTGATGAATGTCGACTTGCCCGCATTGGGCCGGCCGACGACGGCGACCCGGATCGGGCGCGTGGCGGCCTCTTCCTCGGTGAGCGGCGCGTCGTCCTCATCCTCATCGTCGTGGACGGGCTCCGGCATCAGCTTGGCGAGGGCGTCATACAGCTCGCCCATGCCCTCGCCGTGCTCGGCCGAGATCTGGATGGGATCGCCAAGACCAAGCGCGAAGGCTTCCATCGCACCGGCATCGCCATGCTTGCCTTCGCTCTTGTTGGCGACCAGCAGCACCGGCTTGTTGGCCTTGCGGGCGAAATCGGCAAAGGCCCGGTCGGTCGGCGTGAGGCCGATGCGGGCATCGACGACGAAGAACAGCGCGTCGGCCTGCGCGATCGCGGTCTCGGTCTGCTCCTGCATCCGCGCGGTCAGCGAGCCCTTGGCGCCCTCGTCGAGGCCGGCGGTGTCGATGATGGTGAATTCGAGGTCGCCGAGCCTGGCCTCACCCTCGCGGCGGTCGCGGGTGACGCCCGGCAGGTCATCGACGAGCGCGAGCTTTTGCCCAACCAGGCGGTTGAACAGCGTCGATTTGCCGACATTGGGCCGGCCGATAATGGCAATCGTGAAGGACATCGGTCATTCGTGCGCTGCGAAGGCCGCGCCTGTCAATGCAATGAAATCATTAGCGCGAGAAGCTGCCGCTCGGCAGCGGCGCCGGGAAGCTGCCCTGCGATTGCTGCTGCGTGGTCTGGGTCGGTTGGGCCTGCTGGACGGGCTGATCGGGCGGCGGCGCGGTGGTGCGCTTGCGCACGATCTTCTGCCTGGGCGGCGGAGCCGCCGTTGGGGGCGCAGCCTCCGGCTGGGCCTCGCCATCGACTTCACCGGCAGGCGCATCGGCGGGCGCTGCCGCGCTGGCAGCCGGCTGTCTGGTCTTCTTCGCCTTGGCACCCTTTGCCGGCTTGGCCGACTCAGGCTGCGGCTCCGCGGGCAAAGCTGCAACGGCAGGCGCATTCGGATCGGGCTGTTGCTGCGCGCCCTTGTACATCTCCTTCGGCACGCCCTGCTCGAGGCCCGGCACGCCCTCGGGAAAGACCGGCTTGCGATCACCCGGCAGCTTCTTCTTGGTGTCGAGGAAATCGAGCAGATCGCTCGGATCGAAGCTGGAGCAGCCGCCCAGGACGCCCGTGAAGGCGATCAGGACGGCGGCTGCGATCAAGCGTGGCGTGCGGCGCATATTGGTGTCTCGTCTCAGCTCTCGGGACCGTCAGCTTTTGGCGACGGGCGGCAGCAGGGCCTGGAGCGCCTCGGCGCGCGAGCGCAGGCCCGGCGGCGTTTCGCCGTCCTCGGCGATCGCGTCGAGCCATTTGCGGGCCGCGGTCGTGTCGTTGTTGCGCCAGGCCGACAGCGCCAGCATCTCGCGAGCGCTGTGGCGGAACGTCGATTTGGGCGTGGCGGAAGCCTCCAGCCGCTGCTGCATGTCGGCATAGCCAGCGCTGTCGACCAGCAGGCCGGCGGCGCGTATCTTCGCCAGATCCTGCCACTCGCCGCCGACGCCGCGATCGGCGGCAATCTCGTCATACATCTTGGCGGCCGCCTTGGGATCGCGGCTAGCGACCTCGGCCGCAGCATGCAGCCGCGCCAGGGTGCGATAGCCCGACGGAGCCTTGGCGGCGAGCTCGGTGAAGGCCGTCTCGGCCTCCGCGTGCTTGTCCTGCTCGGACAGCTCGACGGCCTTTTCGAAGGCGGCGCCGGCCTCGGCGGCCTTCTTGCCCTCCAGATATTGGTAGCCGCGCCAGCCGCCGACGGCAGCCACGATCAGCACCATCAGCGCGATGAAGTAGATCGAATACTTGTCCCACAGCTTCTTGAACTGTTCGCGACGTACTTCCTCGTCGACTTCGTCAAATAATTCAGACACTTATGCCAATCCCATGCCCATCCGGGTGCGCGCGCCAAAGCGTTCGCGTCAGGAATCCCGTCCCCCGTGTGGCGGCGAGGTAGCCTAACGATATGGCGGTGGCAAGGCAAAGCGAGCCCAATCAAGGCGTTAACCACCCGGGAGAGCCCGGAGCCGCCTGTCCGGCTCAGGTTCCCAGGAGCGCCCGCAACTGCCGCTTCAGCACCTTGCCATTGGCATTGCGTGGCAGCGGCTCGGCGGTGATCGCCATCGTCTCAGGGACCTTGTAGTCGGACAGCCGCTCCGCGCACCAGGCCCGCAAGGCGTCGCCGGGAACCGGGCTCCGCGTCACCACCACGGCGTGGACCCGTTCGCCCAGCACCGGACAGGCTTTTGCAATGATCGCGCTCTCGATCACCGCGGGATGGCCCGCCAGCACGGATTCGACCTCGGCCGAATAGATCTTCAGTCCGCCGCGATTGATCATGTCCTTCTGCCGGTCGAACACGCGGACAAATCCCTGCGCATCGACCGAGCCGAGATCGCCCGAATGCCAGAACCCGCTGGTGAAGCTCTCGGCGGTGGCCTTCGGGTTGTTCCAGTAGCCCTTGATGACGGACGCGCTCTGGATCCAGAGCTCGCCGATCTCGCCATGCGGCAGCTCGCGCCCGTCCGCTCCCATCGCGACGATGCGCGCACCGGGACACGGCAGGCCGACGCTGTCGATATGGCTCGCCGTCAATTCGCCCGGCATGATCGTCGAGGGCGACGTGGTCTCGGTCGCACCGTAGCAGTTCATCAGCTTCAGGCCGGGAATCGTCACCTTGAGCTTCTCGATGGTCGCAACCGGCATCGGCGCGCCGCCGAAACCGCCGATGCGCCAGCTCGACAGATCATAGCCGTCGAAATCGGGCTGGAGCAGGCAGAGATTGTACATCGCCGGCACCATCACCGTGTAGGTGACGCGCTCGCGCGCGGCGAGCTTGAGATAATCGGCGGCCTTGAACTCCGGCATGATGATCAGCGCGCCACCGCAGCGGATCATGGTCGTGATGTTGGCGACGACACCGGTGACGTGACCGAGCGGCACTGCTGCGATCGAACGGTCCGTTTCCGTCAATTGCAGGCAGGACGCGAACACCATCGAGGAATGGACGATGTTGCAATGCGCCAGCATCGCGCCCTTCGGCTTGCCTGTCGTGCCCGAGGTGTAGAGGATCATTGCGGTGTCCTCTTCGTGCACGTCGACTGGTGCGGCGGCCGCGGCGTTGTCCGCGAGCACCGCGAAGCGCGACACATGCGGGTCGTCGTCGACGGCAACGCGATGGATCACGTCGGGCACATCGCGCGCATCCGGCAACCGCTCGGCAAGCCCGGCCTCGTGGATCAGGATTTTGGCGCCGCAGTCGGTGAGCACATAGGCGATCTCCGGCTTCTGCTGGCGCGTGCTGAGCAGAACCGTGACGAGGCCCTCATGCGCGGCGGCAAACAGCAGCAGCGGAAATTCGACGCGGTTGCCGAGCAGGATCGCGACACGATCGCCGCGCTGCAATCCGAGCTTGCGAAAGCCCGCCGCGATCCGGGCAGACTGCTCCACAGCCTGCCGCCAGCTCAGCCGGACATTGCCTGCTATGAGCGCCTCGCCGTCGGCGTTGCGCTCGCAGGCGTCCGCAATCATCGCCCACAGGCTTTCCGGCCGATCGCAGAACGCCGGGACAACCCGATCGCCAAAGCGCGCCTCGAACCGCATCGGCGGGATCTGAGATTGCGACCAGTCCATCGGGATGTCCTAAGCTTGTTGCTCTTGTTACCTTCCGCGCACGGACATGCGGGTGCCGTCTTGTGCCGATCGGCTAGACCCCGACGACAGGAACGCCGATCACGACGGGATGGAACGCGAACGCCAGCGCCAGATACGCAACCACGCCGACCGCAACCGCAATCAGGTCGTTGGTGGCGCCGCCCACCGGAATTGGCGGGCCGCCGCTGTCGGTGCGATGTTTCAGCGAAATGCGATCATACACCGCCCAACCCAGGAACGAGCCGAACAGGATGATCGAGCCGAGATCGCCGTTGGCCAGCAGATGTGCGGCCGCCCACAGCTTGATACCGGCCAGCATCGGATGCTTCAGCGTCGTATAGATGCGGCCGCGCAGATAGGAGGCGACCACCAGGATGACTGCGGGCAGCATCAGCGCGAGCGTGATGTGCTTCATCGCCTTCGGCGGATACCAGACGTCGATCCAGCCGGTGGCGCGGTAATGGGCAAAGCCCCAGATGATCAGCGCAAGCCCCGCAAGCGAGGCGAGCGAATAGAGGATCTTGTAGGTCCCCTCGCCCAGCCTTGCGATCGCCTGCGCGCGCGCCTCGCGTTTCGTTGTGAAGACATGGGCCGCGAAAAACAGCACCAGCCCCAGGATCATGACCAGCAGACCCACGACATCCTCCCCTTTGGCGAGCGCCCCCGCCCATGGCGTATCATCGATTGGCCGCCGGTCGCAACCGATGCGCTACTTGCCCGGCTCGCGATTATCGACATAGCGGATCGCGATCGGCCGCCCCGCCAGGGCGCCGCCGAGTCCGCCAGTGAATTTCAGCGGCAGGCAGGCCTTCAGCGATGAATTGATCGCATTGAGGTACGTCGTTCGGGTCTCGGCCGGAACGCCCGCGGTGGCGTAGGTGAGGCGCGGCGGGCCGATCAGGCCGCCCGCCTTGTTGAAGCTGAAGCGCACGGACATCTGCATGCCGGCCCGCGCATTGTCCGATGGCGGCGACCAGCAGGAGCGTAGCGCGGCGAAGAGGTCGCCGATCGTGTCGAGGTCATGATCCGGCCTCCGGTATTTGGCGCGATCGGCCTCGGACGGGCTGCTCTCGATCGTGAGCTGGAGATTTTCACCGTAGGGATAGTCGATCTCGGGGATGCACGGCCCGGGCTCGAGCGGGCTGCAATAAGACGGCGTGCAAGGCCTGCCGTCGAGCACGCTGCACGGCTCGTGCGCGAACGGGATCGGATTGATCTGCCGGGGCCGCGCGTCGGCTGCGACGGTCAACACCGACAACAAGACAAGACCAAGGATGCCGCGCCACATGATGCGTGAGCTCGCAATGCCACCTGAACGAGACGTGGCATCGCCCGCGAAAGCGTCAAGTCCGCGCGCGTTCACATGCTCGCGCGCAAGTGGCCTGGGCGCGCCTTACCCCTTCTTCTTGACGTCCTTGACGTTGGTGAACTCGATCCCCTCGGCACGTTCCTTCGTATAGCCGAGATAGAACTCGTTCCTCGCCAGATATACGGGATCGCCGTCGACGTCGTCGGCGATGCTCGAGGTGTTGGCGGCGATGAAGGTGTCGAGCTTCTTGCGATCGTCCGACGAGACCCAGCGTGCAAGCTGGAACTCGCTGACCTCGAACTCGACCGGAAGGGAATATTCGGCCTCCAGCCGCGCCTTCAGCACGTCGAGCTGGAGCGCACCGACCACACCGACCAGCGCCGGCGCGCCGTCGCGTGGGCGGAACACCTGCACGACGCCCTCTTCCGACATCTGCTGAAGCGCTTCCTTCAGCTTCTTCGCCTTCATCGCGTCGGTGAGACGCACGCGGCGGACGATTTCCGGCGCAAAGCTCGGCACGCCGACGAAGTTGAAATCCTCGCCCTCGGTCAGGGTGTCGCCGATGCGCAGCGTGCCGTGATTGGGAATGCCGACGACGTCTCCGGCGAAGGCTTCGTCCGCCACCGAGCGGTCCTGCGCGAAGAAGAATTGCGGGCTCGACAGCGGCATGCTCTTGCCGGTGCGCACGAGCTTGGCCTTCATGCCGCGGCTGAGCTTGCCGGAGCACAGGCGCGCGAAGGCGATGCGGTCGCGGTGGTTGGGATCCATGTTCGCCTGGATCTTGAACACGAAGGCGCTCATGCGCGGATCGGTGGCCTCGACCTTGCGCTGGTCGCTCTCCTGGGCGCGCGGCTCGGGCGCGAACTTGCCGAGGCCTTCGAGAAGATCGCCGACGCCGAAATTGCGCAGCGCGCTGCCGAAATAGACCGGCGTCAGATGGCCCTCGCGAAACGCCTCCAGCTCGAACGGTTTTGACGCTTCGGTGACGAGCTCGAGCTCGTCCTTCACCGCGGAGACGTCGAGATTGGCGTTGAGCTTGGCGAGCTCCTCGATCTCGATCTGCTGCGCCGCCCCGGTCTTGGCCCCGCCGCCCTCGAGCAGGCGCACGCCGCCGTTGACGACGTCATAAGTGCCGAGGAAGTCGCGGCCCCGGCCGACCGGCCAGGTCATCGGCGTGGTATCGAGCGCCAGCGTCTTCTCGATCTCGTCGAGCAGCTCGAACACGTCGCGGCTCTCGCGGTCCATCTTGTTGATGAAGGTGATGATCGGGATATCCCGAAGACGACACACCTCGAACAGCTTTCGGGTGCGCGCCTCGATGCCCTTGGCGGCGTCGATCACCATGACGGCGGAATCGACCGCCGTCAGCGTGCGATAGGTGTCTTCCGAAAAGTCCTCGTGGCCCGGCGTGTCCAGGAGGTTGAACACGAGGCCCTCGAACTCGAAGGTCATCACCGAGGTCACGACCGAGATGCCGCGCTCGCGCTCGATCTTCATCCAGTCCGAGCGCGTGTTGCGCCGCTCGCCCTTGGCCTTGACCTGACCGGCGAGGTTGATGGCGCCGCCGAACAGCAGCAGCTTCTCGGTCAGCGTGGTCTTGCCGGCGTCGGGGTGGGAGATGATCGCAAAGGTCCGCCGCCGCGCCACCTCGGTGGCAAGCGGGGAACGGGCCGGCGATTCGGCTGGAATGGCGATGTCGGACATGGCGGGAGCGTTTGGCAGGGAAAATGGGCCTGATCAAGCCTCATGTGGTGATTGCGCAGCCCCCCGGCCAGCCCCATATCGACCTCTCGGGGAGGACGGCCTTCCCCTTGATCAGCATCTCAGCCGCGGGGACGACCCTGCCTTGCATGGAGGGGTCGTCATGGCCTGGAGCATCCTGTTCGTCGCCGGTCTTCTCGAAATCACCTGGGCGATCGGCCTCAAATACACCGAGGGCTTTACCAAGCTTGTTCCGTCCGTCATCACGCTCGCGGCCATGGCCGGCAGCGTCATCCTGCTCGGGATAGCCCTCAAATCCCTGCCCGTTGGAACCGCCTATGCGGTGTGGACCGGCATCGGCGCGGTCGGCACAGCGACGCTCGGGATCATCCTGTTCGGCGAGCCCGCCACCGCCTTCCGTCTTGCCAGCATCGGGCTGATCGTTGCCGGGATCATCGGGCTGAAGCTCGTCACCTGACGAAAATCTTGACCGCCCACCAGGTCAGCGCCGCCACGATCGCCGAGGCCGGGATCGTGATCACCCAGGCATAGACGATCGAGCTGGCCACGTTCCAGCGCACCGCGGAGACCCGGCGAGCGGCGCCGACGCCGACGATCGCGCCGGTGATGGTGTGGGTGGTCGAGACGGGAACCCCGAGGAAGGTCGCCATGAACAGGGTCGCCGCGCCGCCGGTCTCGGCACAAAAGCCCTGCATCGGCGTCAGCTTGGTGATGCGCAGGCCCATGGTGCGGACGATGCGCCAGCCGCCCATCAGCGTGCCCAGCGCCATCGCCGCCTGGCAGGAGAGCACCACCCAGAACGGCACCGAGAATTCACCGCCGAGATGGCCCTGCGAATAGAGCAGCACCGCGATGATCCCCATGGTCTTCTGCGCGTCATTGCCGCCATGGCCGAGCGAATAGAGCGAGGCGGAGGCGAATTGCAGGATGCGGAAGGCGCGATCGACCGCGAACGGCGTCGAGCGCACCGAAAGCCAGGACACGATCGCCACCAGCATCATGGCAAGCAGGAAGCCGACCAGCGGCGACAGCACGATCGCCAGCACCGCCTTGGACAATCCGCCCCACACCGCCGCCGAAATCCCCGCCTTGGCCATGCCGCCACCGATGAGACCGCCGATCAATGCATGCGACGACGAGGACGGAATCCCAAGCCCCCAGGTCACGAGGTTCCAGACGATCGCCCCGACGAGGGCTGCGAAGATCACCTGGGCATCGACCACCGCGGGATCGATGATGCCGGTGCCGATGGTCTGGGCCACGTGCAGCCCGAACACCATGAAGGCGATGAAATTGAAGAACGCGGCCCAGAACACCGCGAATTGCGGCCGCAGCACGCGGGTCGAGACGATGGTCGCGATCGAATTGGCGGCATCGTGCAAGCCGTTCAGGAAGTCGAACAGCAGCGCGACGGCGATCAGTCCGACCAGGACGGGAAGACCCAACGCAGCATCCACGGCGAGGCCCCTACTCTACGCTTTGCGCATGATCTCCGCGCAAACGCGTTCCGCGTTTGTCGCGAAGGAAAACCGCTGCACACTTTTCCGGATCATGCGCTAAACTTGCTCGATGACGATGCTGTTGATCTCGTTCGCGACGTCGTCGAAGCGATCGGCCACCTTTTCGAGATGGTCGTAGATCTCTACGCCGACGATGAAATCCATCGCATTGCCGGCGCGGTGCTTGAGGAACAGCTCCTTCATCCCGATGTCGTGGAGATCGTCGACGCGGCCTTCGAGCTTGGTCAGCTCCTCGGTGATCGCGGTCAGCATCGCGACGTTCGGGCCGATCGACTGCATCAGCGGCAGCGCGCGGCCGACCAGATTGGCGCATTCGATCAACAGCGCACCAATCTCCCGCATCGGCGGCTCGAAGATGCGGACCTCGAACAGCATCACGGCCTTGGCGGTCTGCTGCATCTGGTCGATGGCGTCGTCCATCGAGGTGATGAGGTTCTTGATGTCGCCGCGGTCGAACGGCGTGATGAAAGTGCGGCGCACCGCCGTCAGCACCTCGCGGGTGATGTTGTCGGCGTCGTTCTCGAACTGGTTGACACGCTGGCAGTAGACCGGCGTCTCCTCGCCTCCGTTGAGCACGCCCTGGAGCGCGATCGAGCCCTGGATCACGGTCTGGGCATGGCGGTCGAACAGGTCGAAGAACCGTTCTTCCTTGGGCAGGAAAGCGCGAAACCATCGCATCATGGGGAAAGACTACCGGTTGGAAATGGCACGGCCCGGGAGGGCCGTCACAAAACTGTCATAGACCATTTTCGATCCGCGCGCGTGCCACCCCACGCCCGCGGAGCCGGATCATCCACCGCTTTCACGCAATATGTGAATTGATTAAAAATCAATCACTTAGAGCGAACGCCGCAAGTAATGCGCGATTTCGCCGATGACGCCGCGGCGGAACGTGAGCACGCAGATCACGAAGATCGAGCCCTGGATCACCGTCACCCACTGACCGAAGCCGGCCAGATATTGCTGCATGGCGATGATCACGAAGGCGCCGACCACGGGGCCGAAGATGGTGCCGAGACCGCCGACCAGCGTCATCAGCACGACCTCGCCCGACATCGACCAGTGCACGTCGGTGAGCGAGGCATTCTGCGCCACGAACACCTTCAGCGAACCGGCAAAGCCGGCCAGCGTGCCCGACAGGACGAACGCCAGGAACTTGTACTGGTCGGTCCGGTAGCCGAGCGAGATCGCGCGCGGCTCGTTCTCGCGGATCGCCTTCAGCACCTCGCCGAACGGCGAGTTGATGATGCGGTAGATCAGCAGGAAGCCGGCAAGGAAGCCGACCAGCACGACGTAGTACAGGGTCGTCGGCTTCGACAGATCGAACAGACCGAACATGCGCCCTTGCGGGATGCCCTGGATGCCGTCCTCACCATGGGTGAACGGCGCCTGGAGATAGATGAAGTACAGCAGCTGCGACAGCGCCAGCGTGATCATCGAGAAATAGATGCCCTGGCGGCGGATCGAGATGTAGCCGGTGATGAGCGAGAGCACGAAAGCGGCGGCAATGCCGACGAGGATGCCGAGCTCCGGCGGCAGCGCCCACACCTTCAGCGCGTGCGCGCTGCAATAGCCGGCGGTTCCCAAGAACATCGCGTGGCCGAACGACAGCAGGCCGCCATAGCCGATCAGAAGATTGAAGGCGCAGGCGAGCAGCGCGAAGCACAGCGCCTGCATCACGAAGAACGGGTAGATGCCGCTGAATGGCACTGCGGCCAGCAGCAGCGCCATCACCACGAACACGATCATCTCGTCACGCATCGCGCGCGGGGTTACCGGCAGCGTGTCGTCCGTCAAGGCTGTCATATCAGGCCGCCCTTCCCGTCAATCCCGTTGGCTTCACCAAGAGCACCAGCACCATCAGCACGAACACGACGGTGTTGGAGGCCTCGGGGTAGAAATACTTGGTCAGGCCTTCGATCACGCCAAGCGCGAAGCCGGTGATGATCGAGCCCATGATCGATCCCATGCCGCCGATCACCACCACGGCGAACACGACGATGATGAGGTCGGCGCCCATCAGCGGCCGCACCTGGTTGATCGGCGCCGAGAGCACGCCCGCGAGCGCGGCAAGACCGACGCCAAGACCGTAGGTCAGCGTGATCATGCGCGGCACGTTGACGCCAAAGGCGCGAACCAGCGTCGGGTTTTCGGTGGCGGCGCGCAGGTAAGCGCCGAGCCGCGTCTTCTCGATCAGGAACCAGGTGGCGATGCACACGACCAGCGAGAAGATGACGACCCAGCCGCGATAGATCGGCAGGAACATGAAGCCGAGATTCATGCCGCCCTTGAGCTGGTCCGGAATGGCGTAAGGCAGGCCGGAGGAGCCGAAATAGTTCTGGAACACGCCCTGCACGATCAGCGCGATGCCGAAGGTCAGCAGCAGGCCATAGAGATGGTCGAGCCCGGTCAGCCATTGCAGCATGGTCCGCTCCAGGATCATGCCGAAGATGCCGACGATGATCGGCGCCAGCAGCAACGCCCACCAATAGTTGATGCCGCCGAGGTTGAGCAGGAAATAGGCGACGAAGGCGCCCATCATGTAGAGCGCGCCATGGGCGAAATTGATGATGTTGAGCATGCCGAAGATCACGGCAAGCCCGAGACTGAGCAGCGCGTAGAACGAGCCGTTGATCAGTCCCACCAGTAGCTGAGCGTAAAGAGCCTGCATCGATCCCGCACCCGGTCCCTTCGGCCTTCCCCTGAAAGTTGCCCGCAGACCTCAAGGCCTGCGGGCCGTTTATCTTACTTCTTCAGCAGCGCGCACTTGCTTTCGGAGAGCGGCGTGAAGGCCTGGTCGCCCGACACCGTGCCGACCAGCTTGTAGAAGTCCCACGGCCCCTTGGACTCCGAGGGCTTCTTCACCTCGAACAGATACGCGCTGTGGATGGTGCGGCCGTTGGGCTGGATCTCGCCCTTGCCGAACAGATCGTCCTCGGTCGGCATCGACTTCATCTTCTCGACGACCTTGACGCCGTCATGCGGATTGCCGCCGAGCGCTTCGAGCGCCTTGAGATAATGACGCACGCCCGCATAGACGCCGGCCTGCACCATGGTGGGCGGCGCGTTGTTCTTCATCTTGTCGGCGAAGCGCTTGGAGAACGCCCGGGTCTGGTCGTTCATGTCCCAATAGAAGGTCTCGGTGAAGTTGAGGCCCTGCGCGGTCTCCAGGCCGATCGCCTTGACGTCGGTGAGGAACAGCAAGAGCGCGGCGAGCTTCTGTCCGCCCTTGCCGATGCCGAACTCGGCCGCCTGCTTGATCGAGTTGGTGGTGTCGCCGCCGGCATTGGCAAGACCGATGATCTTGGCCTTGGACGACTGCGCCTGGAGCAGGAAGGACGAGAAGTCCGGCGTGTTCAGCGGATGCTTGACGCCGCCGACCACCTTGCCGCCGTTGGCGGTGACGACCGCCGTGGTGTCGCGCTCGAGCGCGGCGCCGAAGGCGTAGTCCGCAGTCAGGAAGAACCAGGTGTCGCCACCGGCCTTCACCAGCGCCTGGCCCGTCGTGTGGGCCAGCATGTAGGTGTCGTAGGTCCAGTGCACCGTGTTGGGCGAGCACTGCGCGTTGGTCAAATCCGAGGTCGCCGCACCCGAGTTGATGTAGACGCCGTTCTTTTCCTTGATGACGTTGTTGACGGCGAGCGCCACGCCGGAATTCGGCACGTCGACGATGATGTCGACCTTGTCGACGTCGAACCATTGCCGCGCGATCGCGGTGCCGATGTCGGGCTTGTTCTGGTGATCGCCCGAGATGATGTCGATCTTCCAGCCCTTCGCTGCAAGGCCGGAATCCTCAACCGCCATCTGGGCTGCGAGCGTCGAGCCGGGGCCGCCGAGGTCGGCATAGAGACCCGATTGATCGGACAGCGCGCCGATCTTGACGGTCTTGTCCTGCGCGGACGCGACGCCGGCTGCGGCGAAGGTGAGCGCGGTGGTCAGCAGCAACGACGCAATCGACCTGGTCTTCATGCAACTTTCCTTTTTGAATTTTCTCGTTGGCAGTTCTAGACGCCGAGATAGGTGTGGAGCTTGTCCATGTTGGCGGCAAGCTCCGCATTGGAAAATCCGTCAATGATCTTGCCGTGCTCGACCACGTAGTAGCGGTCGGCGACGGTGGATGCGAAGCGGAAGTTCTGCTCGACGAGGAGGATCGTGAAGCCCTCCTTCTTGAGCCGCGCAATGGTGTGGCCGATCTGCTGGATGATGACAGGCGCAAGGCCCTCGGTCGGCTCGTCCAGCATCAGGAAGCTCGCGCCGGTGCGCAGGATGCGCGCTATCGCCAGCATCTGCTGCTCACCGCCGGACAGCTTGGTGCCCTGGCTGTTGAGCCGTTCCTTCAGGTTCGGAAACAGGTCGAAGATCTGCTCGAGCGGCAGGCCGCCTGCGCGGACCACCGGGGGCAGCAGCAAATTCTCCCGCACATCGAGACTGGAGAAGATTCCGCGCTCCTCCGGACAGAACGCGATGCCCATCCGCGCGATCTTGTCGGAGGTCGTGCGGATGATGTCCTGGTTGTTGAACTTCACCGAGCCGGCACGCTTGCCGATGATGCCCATGATCGACTTCAGCGTGGTCGTCTTGCCGGCGCCGTTGCGCCCGAGCAGGGTGACGACCTCGCCCGCGTTCACGTCGAAGTTGATCCCGTGGAGGATGTGGGACTCGCCGTACCAGGCTTCCAGGTTGCGGACCTGGAGGATGTTTCCGCCGGTCGCAGCTTTCGCCGGAGCCGCGGCAATCGCAGTGTCAGCCATGACCGGCTCCCAGATAGGCTTCCTTGACGCGCTCGTCCTTGGTGAGCTCGGTGTAATGGCCCTGCGCGAGCACCTGCCCGCGCGTCAGCACGGTGATGATGTCGGAGAGATTGGCCACGACGCTCAAATTATGCTCGACCATCAGGATGGTATATTTCGCGGAAATCCGCTTGATCAGCGCTGCGATCTTGTCGATGTCCTCGTGGCCCATGCCGGCCATCGGCTCGTCCAGCAGCATCATCTCGGGGTCGAGCGCGAGCGTGGTTGCGATCTCGAGGGCGCGCTTGCGACCGTAGGGCATCTCGACGGCGGGCGTATTGGCAAACTCGCTGAGGCCCACATCGTTCAACAGGTCGCGCGCGCGATCGTTGAAACGGTTGAGCACGGACTTGGAGCGCCAGAAGTCGAACGAACTGCCGTGCTGGCGCTGAAGCGCGACACGGACGTTTTCCAGCGCGGTGAGATGCGGAAACACCGCCGAGATCTGGAATGAACGAACAAGTCCCAGGCGGGCCACGTCGGCCGGCGCCATCGCGGTGATGTCCTGCCCCTTGTACAAGATCTTTCCGGCCGACGGCTTGAGGAACTTGGTCAGAAGATTGAAGCATGTCGTCTTGCCGGCGCCGTTCGGGCCGATCAACGCGTGAATGCTCCCACGGCGAACCTTGAGCGCAACGTCGCGGACAGCGAAGAAGCCCGCGAACTCCTTGGTCAAGCCTTCCGTTTCGAGAATGAACTCATCGGCCAAACAGTTTTCCCCCTGCCCGCGCTAGCTGCGTGGCTGTCCTTGTTGCTTCGGCTTTCCGGAGGCCTTGGAGCCCCTCCGGAACGCCGCCTCCGGGCGCGGAATATGCCGGAGGTGACGGGGGTTAGGCAAGGCGGAAAGCTGAGCAGATCAGGCCTCCGGCTGGGATACAAATGCTCCCTTAGTCGGAGATGTTTTGATGTCGCGCCTGCCCGGCCTCCCGGTTCGCGAAGGCACCGGTCATCAAGCCGTCGTTAACGGTCTTTCGTCCCGCGCGCCAGCCTTCATAGAAAATTTTCCCGCAGCGGGCATCATGCGCGGGTTTCCAGGTGCCGGGAATATTGTCTTGGATTTTGCAAGCGCCGCTCCCTCCGTCGTCAAGTCGATCCGGCAGCGTGATCTCCTGAACACGTGGCTGCGACTTTATGCGCGCCAGCATATCGCGCCGGCGATCTGGGAGTACCAGCCCGCGCGGCTCGAGGAAGAGCTGTCCGATCTCATCTATTATACGGTGGACAATTCGACGCCGACCCCGCGCCTGATCATCCAGAGCGAAGGCACACGCATTTCGCGCGCCTATGGACACACCGGCAAGGGCGTTCCGCTGGATGAATATATCGGGCCGCGGCTCGTGCCTTCCGTGATGCCTATCTATTATGAATGCGTCGCGCGCGGACTTCCGGTCTACAGCGTTGCCGATGTCGACGACATCTATGGGCGCGTCGTCGCCTACGAGCGCCTGCTGCTGCCGTTCCTGACCGGCGGCAAGGTCTGTCACGTCATCGCCTCGCTCAAGACTTTCTGCGAGGATGGCGGCTTCGAGATCAAGAATCTGATGCGCGGAAATGACGCGCCGCCGCGCTTGAAAGTGCGCGCCGTGATCGACCGTGACCTCTTTCATCGCGCCCCTGGCCGCATCGCGGCCGCCGACGTGGTCGAGTTCGCGGACCAGTCCGATCCCGGCGTCGCCAGCGAGGTCATCGAGTTGAACTAGCGATCAGCGCGATGTGGCGCCGGCTTACTTCGTCCTGACTTCCTTGGCGTAGATGTCCGGCTTGAAGCCGACCAGCAGCTTGCCGCCGACTTCCAGCACCGGACGCTTGATCATAGATGGTTGCGCTAGCATCAACGCCAGCGCCTTCTTCTCGGTCAGGCCCTCCTTGTCGGCATCGGGCAGCTTCTTGAAGGTCGTGCCGGCACGATTGAGCAGCGTCTCCCAGCCGACCTTGTAGCTCCACTGCTTGAGCTTGTCCTTCTCGACGCCCGCCGCCTTGTAGTCGTGAAACTCGTAGGCGACGCCGTGGCCGTCGAGCCAGGCACGGGCCTTCTTCATGGTGTCGCAGTTCTTGATGCCGTAGATGATGTTGGGCAAGACGTTCCTCGCGCATGCGTGGTGCTTCGGCTGCGGCGTTGTACGAAACTCCGGTTCGCGCGACAATATCGCGAACCAAGCCAGCTCTCCGAACGGACACATCATGCATGTCACTCACGATCCCGCCGCGGCCGCCTCGCCGACGATCGACTTCAACGCCTTCCTCGCGGTCGATGTCCGCGTCGGGACCATCGTCGACGCCAAGCCATTCCCGGAGGCACGCAAGCCGGCCTGGCGACTGTGGATCGACTTCGGACCAGCGATCGGGGTCCGCAAGAGCTCGGCACAGATCACCGAAAACCATCCGCTCGAGACGCTGGTTGGGCAACAGGTCGCCGCCGTCGTCAACTTTCCGCCGCGCCAGATCGGACCGGTCGTGTCGGAAGTGCTGACGCTCGGCTTTCCCGATGCCGACGGCAAGGTCGTGCTGGTGCAACCGAGCAAACCGGTGCCGAACGGCGGCCGGCTGTTCTAGCGGCACACGATCGGGCGCCGAGCCGCCGCCTCTGTGGGCGGCTCGCAGCCGTCTACTCCTCCCGTGCGTCGGCCCGGCGCTATCAGGGCTTGACCAAAATCTGCCCGCGATTTAAAATGACTGAACGTTCGTTTTTTATTACGACCAGCAGTATTTTGGCCATTCTCGATGCATTGGCTAAAACGATCGACTGGTCAGTTATTTATGGACGGCCAAGATGCCCAAGATCAGCGACAAGCAGCGCGAAGGCCGGCGGCAGCAGATCCTCGAGGCTGCCCTCGCCTGCTTCGCCGAGAACGGTTTTCACCAGACCGGCATGGCCGACATCGTGAAGCGCTCGGGCTTGAGCCACGGTGCGGTCTATCTCTACTTCCAGAGCAAGGATGACCTGATCGAGGCGCTCGCCGACGACCGGCATCGTCGCGAGGCCGTGCTCAACTCGGTTGCACAGGGATCGGGCGATCCGATTGAAGGACTGCACGCGCTGCCCCGCGTCTACGCGCAATGGCTCACCGACCCCGCCGGCGAAGCGCGGCGGCGCGTCGGCATTCATGGCTGGGCCGAGGCGCTGCGCAACCGCCGCGTCCGCACCAGCGTCGTCGAGGGCATCGACATGCCACGTGCCCTGATCGTGGCGCTGGTCGAACGTGCCCAGCACGATGGCCTCATCAAGCGCGACCTCGGCGCCGACGCCGTCGCGCGCACGCTGATCGCGATCTTCCAGGGCTTCGTGCTGCAAAAATGCTGGGGCGAGGATTTTGACGTCGAGGCCTGCATGGCCACGGTCGCCAGCGTGATCGAAGGATTCCGCACGACGAAGCCGGACGTCAAGCGACGAACCAGGGCTTGAGCCATGTCTGCGATCCACGATCTGTTTGCAGGCATCGGCGTCGGCCTTGTCGGCGGCGTGACATCGGGCTTCATGGGCACGAGCCCGGGCGGCGGCCTCGTCATCTTCTGCGTCCTGCTGCTCGGAGCGGAGCAGCACGTCGCCCAGGGCACGTCGCTGATCGCGCAGGTCCCGCCGACAGGCCTTGCCGGCGTGCGCCGCTACTGGCAGAGCGGCAATCGCAGTCCCTTGCGGTGGATCGTCTGGATCGCCATCGGATTTCTCATCGGCGGCGCCGGTGGAGGCTACGCGGCGGCAGCGGTCTCCGACTCGGCCCTGCAATGGACCTATGTCGTCTACCTCCTCGCGCTGATCGCGCTCCTGATCCTGCGCCGCGAGCGCAAGGACGGAAGCACCGAGGATGGCGACCGAGATGATCTGCCCTGGCTTCCTCTGTTCCTGATCGGTGCGCTGGCGGGCTTTTCCTCCGGCTTCATGGGCATCGGCGGTGGGCTCGCGATCACCGTCGGCCTCGCCGCGGGCCTGCGCGTGCCGCAGCATCAGGCGCAGCTCGTCAGCCTCATTTTCTCGGTGATCCCGACCAACATCCCGGCGGCCTGGATCTACTGGAGCAAAGGCCTGATGGTCGGCTGGCCGGCCATCATCGGCATCGTTGCCGGCCTCTGGATCGGCACCGATCTCGGCGCCCGCATGGCCAACGGCGTCAGCAAATCGGTGTTGCGCCGGGCCATGATCGCCCTCGTCTCGTTGATGGCGCTCTACATGACGCATAAAGCGCTGACCTGACTTTACGGCCGCTTCGGAATATTCAGCCCCCGCTGCACGGCGGGGCGCGCGAGGCCGCGTTCGAGCCATGCACCGACCGATTTGAACTGGGTGAACTCGACGAGATCGCCGGCGCCGTAGAAGCCGATGAGATTGCGTACCCAGCCAAGCATCGAGATATCGGCGATGGTGTAGTCCTCGTCCATGAACCACTGCCGGCCGGCGAGATGCATCTCCATCACGCCGAGCAGGCGCTTGGACTCGCCCACATAGCGCTCGAGCGGACGCTTGTCCTCGAAGTCCTTGCCGGCGAATTTGTGGAAGAAGCCGACCTGGCCGAACATCGGCCCGATGCCGCCCATCTGGAAATGCACCCACTGGATGGTCTGGATGCGACGCGCCGCATCCTGCGGCAGCAGCTTGCCGGTCTTCTCCGCGAGATATTGCAGGATCGCCCCGGACTCGAACAGCGGCAGCGGCCTGCCACCGGGGCCGTTGGGATCGAGGATCGCCGGAATCTTGCCGTTCGGATTGAGCGACAGAAACTCTGATGTCTTCTGGTCGTCCTTGCCGAAATCGACGAGATGGACTTCGTAAGGCAGTCCGATCTCCTCCAGCATGATCGAAACCTTGACGCCGTTCGGCGTCGGCAAGGAATAGAGCTGGAGCAGTTCAGGATGCTTGGCCGGCCAGCGCCTGGTGATGGGAAAGACGGAGAGATCGGACATCGGAACCTTCGAGCTGCTGTTGAGGCGAATCTAATCTAGGCGAGGAGCCGTATGACGCAAGGCTCAATAGTTGATCTCCATTCGCAATCCGCGCGGATCGGTCTCGCCATCGCCCACGCGCTGCGTGCTGTCGCGTGCCGCGACCGCACAGGCACAGGCGTCGATGAGATCGTCGCGTGCAATGCCGGTGCCGTGACGCTGCGTCAGCCATCTTTCGATCTTGGTGAAGCCCCGGTCTCTCAGCAGCTCAACACGCTGCTCGCGGCCTCGCGGCGACGTCTTCGGTTCGAGCCGCATGCGGCCAGCAAGATTCCAGAAGATCAATT
Source organism: Bradyrhizobium sp. GW821-FHT12B03 (assembly GCF_058807535.1). Classification (NCBI taxonomy): domain Bacteria; kingdom Pseudomonadati; phylum Pseudomonadota; class Alphaproteobacteria; order Hyphomicrobiales; family Nitrobacteraceae; genus Bradyrhizobium; species Bradyrhizobium sp. GW821-FHT12B03. The sequence continues at coordinate 10,848 of NZ_JBXAQU010000022.1, read as the reverse complement.
CCGGATGCGCTTCGCCGATCGTCGCTTGCCGCGCCGGCGTCATGATCTCGTCGACCTCCCTGATCTTGTCCCTGATGTTCCAGAGTTGCGCCGACACGCCCCTGCCCTTGCCCTCGTGCTTCCAGTAGTAGCGATTGGCGGCCGCCATATCGGCAAACGTCCAGAGGTCGCGACGTGCGCCGAGAAATACCGCAGGGCCGACCAATTCACGCGCACGCAGGTCGCAAGTGCGATAGCCGCTCTTCTCCAATCCGATCGGCATGTCGATCATCGCGCGTGCATGCGGCATCGCAAGCAAACGTGTGAGGCCGGGTGAATAATCGAAGCCATGGTCGCCGCGCTCGTCGATCCAGGCTGCGACCCAGCCGAAACGAAACCCGTCGAGGCCGAGATAGTTTGGCACGTCACGCATCCGTCATTTTCAATTTTCCCACTTGCGTCGCTTGACATCCGCAAGTTGCAGGCGTATTTCCCGCGGCCTCGCGAGCACTTCCGTTCGCAACAAGCACCAGGAACCGAGCGATGTCATACCGCTACGAAAGAATTGTCCGCATGCCGAATAGCCCAGAGCTATTCGACGTCGCATGCCCGGCTCATGGGAGCGATCTTGCCTGACCGCAAGATCGACCGTCCGCTTCTCACGGACCCTCCCGAGCCTGCCGCTCCGGAGGGTTTTTTGTTGCCCGCCGCGCGGCCCGTTCGAACACCCCGGCATCAGCCGGAACGGGAGACCCGGATCCCGGGGCTCGCGCTCGAGAGGCGCGTGCCCAAGTGCGCGGGGCCTGCCGGAGGGAACGAGGCGATGAGCCGGACACCGATGGCAGAGCGAACCCCGACGGTTCGCAACATGCGGCGCGTCGACAGCGCCGCGATAGAATTTTTGTAGATTGGTTTGCCGTGATGATCGCGGCTCAACCGACGCTGGTGGTGAAGATCTCGGATACTTCCTCCACGGCAGAGCGGGTATGCCTCCCGCCTTTGACACACGCACCGGGATGCGGCCTCGGAAAAGGTTCGCATGCGGCCCGGCGCAGGATCCGTTCTCAAGGATGGCTACTGCGTTGTCGTCACTGAAAGCCGATATCGCGCGTTCCCCAGCGTACCCATCAAAGGCCGATGCGACAGCATCGGCCTGGCGGTGGTGAAGATGTCTGTTACTTCGTGGTAAAAGCGCGAAAGCGCCGAGCAGGTTCGAACCCTGCGCGCCGAAAGGCGGATCGCCCGAAAGGGCAGCAACAGCATCGCTTGTTCCCCGCCAACCCCATCACGGTCCGTGGTGAAGACTGCTGTTACTTCGCCTATCACGCGAGAGATGCGGGTTCGAATCCCGCCCGGTGTACAATGCACCGGTAGCTTAATGGCCAGAGCGCTTTCCGGCAGGCCCGCTTGCCGGATCTCAGCATTCGCCCGTTCCCGGATCGTGACCCTTGCATTCCCACCGCCGGTGGTGAAGAGCGCTGTTACTTCGCTGTCGGAGGTTCGAGCCCTCCCGGACGTCCGTCCGTAGCTCAGTTGGTAGAGCACGATCAGCCTCGCTTGTTCCCCGGCACCCGTTTCCATTCCACCATCACATGAGAGGAGGCCAACATGGTCAGGCTCAACAAGATCGTTCGCGCCTTCACGCGTCAGGGCGCGCGCGCAATTCGCTTCACGCCCGAGATGGAGCTGAAGCGGGCGCTGATGAACTGCCTCCTGTGGGAGGACCAGTTCTACGAGGACGGCGTCGCAATCGCCGACCGCATCAAGGCGCTGGTGCCCAAGGTCGCGCCGGAGCGCGTCGCGCAGCTTGCGATCGAGGCGCGCGAGGTGATGAAGCTGCGGCACGCGCCGCTGCTCGTCATCCGCGAGATGGCGCGGAGCGAGAAGCATCGCGTGCTCGTTGCCGACACGCTCTTCCAGGTGATCCAGCGTCCCGACGAGATGACGGAACTGCTCGCGATCTACTGGGCGGATGCGCTCGGGCCGATGCAGCAGCGCAAGCGTCAGCCGGTCTCGGCGCAGGTCAAGAAGGGTCTTGCCCGCGCGCTGACCAAGTTCGACGCCTATCAGCTCGCCAAGTGGGACCGCGACGGCGCGGTGCGGATCAGGGACGTGCTGTTCCTGGTGCACGCCAAGCCGAAGGACGCCGAGCAGGCCAAGGTGTGGAAGCAGCTCGTCGATGGCGAGCTCGCCTCCCCCGACACCTGGGAGGTGTCGCTCTCGGCCGGCAAGAGCAAGCGCGAGACCTTCGAGCGGCTGATCGCCGAGCGCAAGCTCGGCGGCCTGGCGCTGCTGCGCAATCTGCGGCTGATGCAGACCGCAGGGGTGCCGCGCGAGACCATCGCAGGCGCGATCGAGGCGATGCGGACGGATCGTATCCTGCCGTACCGCTTCATCACGGCGGCGCGCTATGCGCCGGACTTCGAGCCCGAGCTCGAGACTGCGATGCTCAAGTCGGTCAAGGACCATGTGCGGCTCCCCGGCCGCACCCGGCTCCTGATCGACGTGTCGGGCTCGATGTTCGCAACCCTCTCCGCGCAGTCGGAAATGACCCGCGCGGAGGCGGCGTGTGGCCTGGCCATCCTCGCACGCGAGATCTGCGACGAGGTCGAGATCTTCACCTTCTCCGACAAGGTGGTGAAGGTCCCTCCCCGCCGCGGCTTCGCGCTTCGAGATGCGATCATCAACTCGCAGGCTCACAGCGGGACCTGGCTCGGCAAGGCCGTGACGGAGATCGACCGCAAGGGCGATCGCCTCATCGTCTTCACCGACGAACAGAGCCACGACCCGGTGCCAGAGCCCAGGGCGCGTGGCACGATGGTGAACGTGGCCTCGTATCAGCACGGTGTCGGCCACGGCGCCTGGACCCGCGTCAACGGCTTCTCTGAGGCCGTGGTCGCGTGGATCGCGGCGTCGGAGACGGCGCTGAACTGATGCGCAACGACGACGGCCCCGGACGCGAGACATCGCGCCCGGGGCTTCCGCAATCTCTGAAATGATCCACGCAGGCCGACTATGGTACGCGTAGGATGTGAAGCAGGACACATGACCATGCGACGATCCGATCCCTACATGGAACGCGCCCGCGAGCTCTGCCTCGCCGCCGGCGTCGATCCCGACTCGCGCGTCGGCGAAGGACGCGGCCAGCCGGCCTGGTGCCTGTACAAGGACGCCGCGCGCAAGGAGCATCTCGCCCGCGAGGCCGATGCGACTGCGAGCGCGATCGCCGAGCTTCGTCCGCAGGAGGCCCGCTTCCGGAATGCGCCGCTGAAGGTTCTCGGCCCGCACGAGGAGGCGACCATCGCGCAGATGCGCAACTGCATGGCGGTCGGCAACGTCGTGTCCGGCGTGATCTGCGCCGACGGCCATCTCGGTTACGCCCAGCCGGTCGGCGGGGTCATCGCCTATGAGAAGCAAATCAGCATCTCCGGCGTCGGCTTCGACATCGGCTGCGGCAACATGGCCGCGCGGCTCGACACGCGCTTCGACGACATCGCAGGCCTCGTGCCGACAATCATCCGCGACGTCGCCAAGGTGATCTCGTTCGGCGTTGGACGCGCCAACGCGGAACGGGCCGAGCACGACCTGTTCGACGACGGCGATGCCTGGCGCGAGAGCGACATGGAGGCCTACCGTCAGAAGGCGGTGAGCCAGCTCGGCACGGTCGGGTCGGGCAACCACTATGTCGACCTCATGCGCGACGAGGAAGGCTTTGTCTGGATCGGCGTCCACTTCGGAAGCCGCGGTCTCGGACACACCTCCGCGACGCGCTACCTCAAGGCCGCCGGCGGCAAGGACGGCATGAACGTCCCGCCCGCCGTGGTCGACGAGGACTCCGAGCTCGGCCGCCGTTACATCGCCGCGATGCAGCTCGCCGGTCGTTACGCCTATGCGGGCCGCGAATGGGTCGTCGAACGCGTCCGCCAGATCATCGGCGGCAGCGTGACCGAGAGCGTGCACAACCATCACAACTATGCCTGGCGTGAGACCCACGACGGGCGTGATTTGTGGGTGGTGCGCAAGGGCGCGACGCCGGCGTTTCCCGGCCAGAAGGGATTCGTCGGCGGCTCGATGGGCGACGACGCCGTCATTCTCGAAGGCGTCGACAGTCAGCAAGCCAAGGCTTCGCTGTACTCGACCGTGCACGGCGCCGGCCGCCTGTTCGGACGCAAGGAGGCGAAGCGGCGCTTCTCGCGCGCTGAGATGGACCGCTGGCTCAACGAGCGCGGCGTCACCTTGATCGGTGCCGACCTCGACGAGAGCCCGATGGCCTATCGCCGCCTGCCGGATGTGCTGGCGCAGCACGCCGGCACCGTGCGGGTGTTGCACACGCTGCGGCCGTTCGCCGTCGCCATGGCCGGCGAAGGCGAATTCGATCCGTGGAAGGACTGACGCAAACAGCGGGCGGGAGGTGATGCCTCCCGCCTGCATCATCTATGTCTCTCCCTTGTTTCGGTTTTGCTCGAACAGGCGTTGCGCCAGCAGCGCATGGCCGAGCGTGCCGCCGGCGCGTACGGCTGCCGCGATCAACGCGGCTTCCGCCACTTCCTCGCGCGTCGCGCCGGCTTTCGCCGCCTGCGCCGTGTGCACGTCGAGGCAGTAGGCGCATTGCGTGGTGAGCGCGACCGCGAGCGAAATCAGCTCGCGGTATTTCGGCGGGATCAAGCCGTCCTTGCGCTCGACCGCGTGGTTGAACGCAAGAAACGCGTTGGCCTCGACCGGCGCCAGCGCGACGAAGGCCGGGACCGATTTCAGATCTTCGGGGCTTTGGTACTCGGTCATGTCTCATCTCGTCAGATATTCGCGCATCAATGCGCGGGCGCGATGCAGGCGTGCCTTCACGGTCTGCCTGGACGCGCCGAGTGCGACGGCGATTTCGTCGATCGTCATTTCCTTGACGTCGCGCATCAGCGCGACATCGCGATAATGCGGTGGCAGCGCCTCGAAGGCCGCGGCCACGTCGAGCCGCAGATCGGCTTCGGGGCGCGACAGCAGTGCGGCCTCCGCTTCACTCGCATCGATGGCCGGCATCAGCCCGGCCTTGCGCGCGAGCCGCAGGCATTCGCGGCGGACCACGCTGAACAGCCAGGCCGAAAACGCGAGCCACGAGCGGATCGTGCCGACGTGGCGGAACAGGATCCACAACGCCTCCTGCGCCGCGTCCTCGGCATCCGCCGAGCTGCGGCAGGTGGCACGCGCGTAGCGGCGGATGTCCGGCTGCGCCGTCGCGAGCAGCGAGGCGATCGCCTCGGGATCGCCGAGCCGCGCCGCTTCGAACAGGTTTGGCGACATCGCAGCCGCCCTCACGACACGCCTCCTCGCCCAATCCCGGCCATCGCGCACATCGGGCAATAGCCGACGAGCCCGGTCAGCGCGAAGCCTGCGCCGCCGAACGCGACCAGCCACGCCGCAAGCCCGGACAGATACACGAACGCGGCAATCGCAGCCGCAATTCCGAGCGCCACCCGCACCGCCTGGTGCAGGCCACCGATGTTCTTCCTGTAAAATCCCATCACATCCTCCGACACGAGCCAAGGCAGAATGCCTCGACGATAGGGAGGGCGCGACGGGCGAAAAGGATTCGCGGAGGCCTGCAATTTTTTTGCGATCAGCCTCCGACCGCCTGGTAGGCCAGGCGCTTGAACTCGAAGAAGAAGGGATTCCAGAAGCCCATGTAGCGCTGGGCCATCAGAACGCCTGACGTATTCGCCTCGGGGCAGATCCACCAATGGGTGCCGGCGAGCCCGCCCCACTGGAATTCGCCGGTGGAATTCGGCGGATCGAACGGCGTCGGCGCGAAGGTGACGGCGCCGCCGAGACCAAAACCCTTGCCGGGCATCGGCCCGAGATTGGCGAAGCGGATGGTCTGCCCTGCAGGCAGCTGGTTCGTCATCATCTGCCGCAGCGTCTGCGGCTTCAGCAGCGCGTCCGATCCCGGCACAAGCGCGCGCACCAGCGCGAGCATGTCCGGCAGGGTCGAGACCAGACCGCCGCCGCCCGACAGCCGCGGCAATGGCCGCCGATAGGCCTGCGGATAAGGCAGATGGTCGGCGCGCGTCAGGCCAGGCTTCATCGGATCGAGCACGTCGGCGCCGGTGTAGAGCGCGACCAGCCTGCCCTGCTGCGCTTCGGGCACGTAAAAGCCGGTGTCGGTCATGCCGAGCGGATCGAAGATCCGCACCTTGAGGAAGGCATCGAGGGATTTGCCCGAGACGACCTCGACGACGCGGCCGAGCACGTCGGTCGCCACCGAATATTCCCAGCCGCCGCCGGGATGATAGGACAGCGGCAGATCGGCCAGCTTGTCGATCATGTCGGCCAGCAGCGTCAGCGGATTGAGCACGCCCGCCCCGTTATAGCCTTTGAACAGCACCGAGCCGGGATCGAAGATGCCGTAGCTGAGGCCGGAGGTGTGGGTCAGCAGCTGGCGGATCGTGATCGAGCCCTTCGCCGGCCCGACATCGGCCAAGCTCGTCGCACCCTGCTTCAGCACCTTGCGATTGCCGAGCTGCGGCAGGAATTTCTCGACGGCCTCATCGAGCCCGATGCGGCCCTCTTCCATCAGCAGCATGATCGCGCAGGTCACGAAGATCTTGGTGTTGGAGAACGCGCGAAAGATGTGGTCGGGCCGGAGCTCGGTTTTCGCTTCGCGGTCGGCAAACCCGACGCATTGCTGGTCGACGACCTCGCGGCCGCGCAGCACCGCCCAGGATGCCCCGGGGATGATCTCCTGATCGACGTAGCGCTGCATCGCCGTCCGTACGGCGGAAAAATCGGTCGTCCTGATGTCTGCCTTGGCGTCCATGAAGTGCTGCCTCCCTGAATTGGTTGCGATGGATATAGCGACAAATCGGCCGCGGGGAAGCCCACCCTTCCAGGGCCGGATCCGCGCAGGCCACATCGGCATTTTTGTTTCGCGGCGTGTTCATCGGGGCGCGAGCAACACAACGAAAACCGCTGCAATCCTTGCGGCAAGACCTCGTTAAGCGCGCGACCCTTAGCCTCACACCCATGTTCAGCGTACTTTCAACCTCATCATGGGTAACCGGCAATGACCTCGATCTCGGCAACCTCCACCAGTTCGTACTCCCCACTCGACCTCCTTAAGAGCGAGCTCACCAAGGAAGTCTCGGCGGGCACCATCAGCTCGAGCGACGAATCGGCTCTCTCCTCCGCGCTCGACGACATCGATTCCGCACTCAAGAGCGGCGCATCCAGCTCCAGCTCTTCGTCGCCGCCCTCGCCCGACGAAATGCAATCCAAGATCGACGACCTCATCGAGAGCGAGGTCTCGAGCGGCAAGCTGACCAGCGATCAGGCCAGCGAGCTGAAGAACGTGTTTGCCAACACCTTCTCCGGCGGGGCCGGTGGCGCCGGCGGCCCGCCTCCGCCGCCGGACGACAGCGGCGACTCGTCGAGCACCGCCTCGACCTCCTCCACCTCCTCGTCCAGCTCGTCCTCCGCCAGCACCGAGGAGATGATGAAGGAGTTGCTCGCGATGCTTCAGAGCGCGACCAGCCAGTCGACCTCCTACAGCGCCAGCGGCAGCAACAATTCCTCCACGTCGAGCGCGCTGCTGGTCGACTACAAGACCTGATCGCAGCGGCCCGGTGCGCGCCACCGGGCCGTCATTCCTGCTTCATCAGCGCGGTCACGTGCAGGCGGCGACGGATGCGCATGCCCTGCCGCTGATAGAGGGCGATGGCGGACGCATTGCTGGAAAACACGTGCAGGAACGGAATGTCGCCGCGCGCCTCGATCCGGCGCGCGACCGCCGCGAGCAACGCCTGTGCATAGCCGCGCCCACGATAGTCGGGATGCACGCAGACGGCCGTCATCTCGACGAACCTTCCCGGCTTCATCCGCTCGCCCGTCATCGCGACCAGTTCGCCGCCGGCGCGGATGCCGAGGAATGTACCGAGCTCATGGGTCCGCAGCGCGAATGGACCGGGCTTCGTCAGCTCCGTCAGCGCCATCATGGCCGGAACGTCGGCGGCCCCCAGCGTGACGATCTCGGCGTCGCGCAGCGAACTGTCGGCCGGCGAGCCGATCATCTGCTCGCCGGTCTCGGCGAGCACCACCTTGAAGCCGGCGGGAATATCGACCGGCTCCGGCGTGAACAGGGCGGCAACCTGCGAGCCCGACAGGAGATCACGGAGCGCAGCAAAGCTCGCCTCGGACATGTCGACCATGTCGGCAAACGGCGTCATGTCCACGGGATAGCGCAGCGCCCGCGGCCCACCCTCTGCCAGATGCTTCTGGCTCGTCGTCAGTGCACTCCAGATCGGACGATCCAGCAGCCGCTCATCACTGTCAGACACCGGCCTAGTCCTTGTCGAAACTGACGATGACGGCGGCATTGGCGATGAGGATGGGATCGTTGGCCGCTTCCGTGGCCGAGGGAATCTCCAGCCCGCCCTTGACCGCAGTCACCGTCACGGTTCCGTAAGGCAGCTCCTTCGCGACGGCTTCCTTGTCCACGGCCTCAGGGTTGGGAACGCCGATCGTGACATCGACGAACATGTCGTTCGCGGTCTTGTCGATCATCCGGAAGAAGCCAAGGCTCGAATGCCGGATGGCATCAGACACTGCCCGCTTCGCCGCTTTGGTGGCGTCCCTGCCGTGAACGTCGACGCCCATGCCCATCTCGGTGATACAGCGAACGCGAGTCATTTCATAATCCTGTGGTTGGTTGAGTGATTGGAGTGTCGGAGATCGGCGACCATGACACAAGTGTGGTTGTTTCTCTCGTGTCCCGGACGCGCTGCAACGCATCGCGTATCGAAGACGCGCGTGAACGCGCTGTTGGCGTTGCCGCGCCGAGCCGAGACCCAGAACGCTGCACAGTTCGCTGATGCATGGGCCCCGGCTCTGCAGCGCACCGCCAAAGAGGCGCTGCGCTGCGTCCGGGGCACGAGAGCGCAGTTCTCACGCCTTCGCCTTCTCATGCGCCCGCAGCTCGTCGACCAGCACCCGCACATTCTCCGAATAGTCGATCGGGATCACGACCAGATGCACGCCGCCCTCCTTGAGCGCGGCGTCCAACGTCGGGCCAAAGCTGTCGATGCTCGCGATGCGATGGCCCTTGGCACCGTACGCCTTCGCGTAAAGGACAAAATCGGGATTGCCGAAGGTCATGCCATAGTCGGCGAAATGATCGACCGCCTGCTTCCAGCGGATCATGCCGTAGGCGTTGTCCTCGAGCACCAGCACGACGAGATTGAGCTTGAGGCGAACGGCGGTCTCCATCTCCTGGCTGTTCATCATGAAGCCGCCGTCGCCGGCGACCGCGAGCACGCGGCGATCGGGAAAGAGCATCGCCGCCATCATCGCCGACGGCAGGCCGGCGCCCATGGTCGCGAGCGCATTGTCGAGCAGCAGGGTGTTGGCGACGCGGGTGCGGTAGTTGCGCGCGAACCAGATCTTGTACATGCCGTTGTCGAGCGCGACGATGCCGTTCTCGGGGATCACCTGGCGGATGTCGTGCACGATCCGCTGCGGCGTCGGCGGCCAGCGCGCTTCGGTGGCGCGGTCGGCGATATGATTGAGGATCTCTTCCCGCAACGGCAGCAGCGCGGCGGCCTGGGGCAGCTTGCCTTCGAGGCGATCCGCCAGCAGTTCCAGGCTCGGGCCGACATCGCCGATCACCTCGGCATCCGGGAAATAGACCTGCTCCACGCTGGCTGACGTATAGCTGACGTGAATCACTTTCGGCCCCGACGGCCCCATGATGAAGGGCGGCTTCTCGATCGGGTCGTGACCGATCGCGATGATCAGGTCAGCGGCGTCGATCGCATCATGGACATAGTCGCGCTCGGACAGTGCCGCGGTGCCCATGTAGAGATTGGTGCCGCCGGGCACGGTGCCCTTGCCCATTTGCGTCGTGAAAAACGGAATGCCGGTTCGCCGCACGAAGCTCGCGATGCCGTGGGTCGAGCGCGGCCGGCTGGTTGCGGCGCCCATCATCACCAGCGGATGCCTTGCGGCGAGGATCATCTCGGCGGCGCGGTCGAGCGCGGCGCGGTGGGCGACCGGAATCTCGATCGGGTGGACCGGGATGACAGGGACCGCGGGCACCTCATCACCCGCGATGTCCTCGGGCAGCTCGAGATGCACCGGCCCCGGCCGCTCTTCCATCGCCACGCGAAAGGCGTCGCGCACCACGGTCGGGATGCTGGAAGCGCTGATGATCTGCCGTGACAGCTTTGTCAGCGGCTTCATGGTCGCGACCACGTCCACGATCTGGAAACGCGCCTGCCGGCTGCTCATGATCGGCTTCTGGCCGGTGATCAGGATCATCGGCATCGCGCCGAGATGCGCATAGGCCGCACCGGTGGACAGGTTGAGCGCGCCGGGGCCGAGCGTCGAGAGACAAACGCCGGGCTTGCCGGTCAGCCGGCCATGCGTGGCAGCCATGAAGGCGGCAGCCTGCTCGTGACGGGTCAGGATCAGCTCGATCCTGGACGTGCGCAACGATTCGACGAGATCGAGGTTTTCCTCGCCGGGCACGCCAAAAATGCGGTCGACGCCTTCGTTCTCCAGCGCTGCGACGAACAGGTCCGATCCCTTCACCTTGCGTTCCTGCCCGCTCATGTCGCCTCCCGGTCGCTGTGCTGTCTCCCGTGTTCCATGGGAGCGGGCGCATGGTAGCGGTCTGAGGCGCGGGCACAACTCACAAAGCGGCGCGGTCTGTGATGCGCAGTGCGTCCTACGTACTCCACTGTCATGCCCCGGCTTGACCGGGGCATCCAGTACGCCGCGGCCTCTCGGTCAACTCACTGCTGTCTCTGGATACTGGGCGGATTCAACGGCTCGTCGCAACACCCTGTGTATCGCTCACTCGTAGCAATTGGTCGAGAGTTTCCGCCG
>NZ_JBXAQU010000021.1:0-159605 GCF_058807535.1 Bradyrhizobium sp. GW821-FHT12B03 | reverse complement strand
TGCTTCTCGCAAACGCCAAGCTTGCCCATCTCCTCCTTCAGTTTCGTCAACTTCTCGGTAAGCCTTGTTACCTTCGCAGCCAGCGCCTCCGTCGGCTCCTGTCGATCGGCCGTGTCAAGTTGGCTCAGATAGCGCGCGACGCTTTCCTCCAGCTGGGCACGCCGCCGTTCCACCTTCGCCCGCGTGAAGTTCTTGTCGCGATTGTTCACAGCTTTGAACTTGCTGCCATCGATGGCGACGCTCGCTGTCGTGAGAAGACCCATCTGACGACAGAGTTCGACGAAGCGCGCACATACCTTGCGTAGCGCCAGGCCGTTATCCTTGCGGAAGTCCGCAATCGTCTTGTGATCGGGAGCGAGCCGACCTAGCAGCCACATCACCTCGACATTGCGCCCGGCCTCTCGTTCCAGCCGCCGGCTCGACTGAACCCGGTTTAGATAGCCGTAAATGTAAAGCTTGAGGAGAATCGAGGGATGGTACGACGGTCGGCCGGTTGCCTCGGGATCGACCCCGCCAAACCCGAGTCCGGCCAGATCGAGGTCGTCGACGAGGACGTCGATGACGCGAACTGGATTATCCGCGTCGATCCAGTCCTCCACGCATTCAGGAAACAGCGTGCTCTGCCCACGAGCCGCACCCTCAACGAAGCGCTTCATCCGAGCCCCCGCAAATCGTGCGGGAATCATATCGCGCGAATCACTTCAAGCGCAGCGTTTTCACACAGCCAGGGTCATAAGCTTCCGAGCACGTTCAAGGCGGGAGACTTCCGCTTTGCGTTGACAAACCGACGTTTATGAGTACACGCCCTAGTCCTGCTCCTCCTCAGCCGGCTGCTGCATCCGTCCACCGTAAGATCGCGAAGAGGTCGTGCGCGATTGCGGCGCGGGCGCCCTGACCATTTCGGCCTCGCGCTGCTCCTTGCGGGCCTTGCGCGCGCGCTTCATCGCGAGCTTGACCTGAGGGTTCGGGGAATCCTCGGCGAAGAACAGCACGACTTCGCAACTCGGACATTGCCGCGAATAGCCATCCTGCAACCGTCCCGCACGATCGCGAAACACGGTCTTGCAGCGCGTGCACTGGATCTGGACAAAGCTCACGTGCGGACAACAATGACTATTGGAAATGGATCACCACCTCACGCCAAATGTCTGAAGAAAGCTTGAATGCCGGACGGGAATAGGCCGCACGTCCTGTCGCACCCGATGCAACGGGCGCGAGCATGCAGGCGGCGCTCGCGGAACGCGCGGCCGAGCGCGGTCAGCCCACGCCGATGGGCCGCGGGTTCAGCGCATCAAGACCACCCAATCGGCCGCTATTGCTTGGCCGCCATCGTGTCCAGGCAATGGTTGAGAAAGGCGGTGCGATCCCTGGGCAGCACTTTCTCCAGATCCGCCTTCAGCGCACATTCACGCTGCCGCAACTGCTCGGCCCGGCGCTTCTCGGCGGCCTCGCGGTATTCGGGGGCAACCTTGTTGGGGTCGACCAGCGGCTGTGAGCGGGCGGGGGCCGTCACAAGCAGCGCAATGGCGGCGATGAAAATGAATAGTTTCAAATGAGCCTCCGTGAAAGGAGGCATCCTAGCGCGCGGCGGGCGCATACTCAAACCGGAGGTACGGTACCCCGGTCCGGCCTGATTGGGCCGCGCCAACAATCAGCAAGACGTGTGAACCAGTTCACAAACGCGCGGCGAATTCGCTGCTAAGAAAGCGTCATTGCTTGACCAATTCATTTTGAACGAAACGCCCCAGCGTCCAAGCGCTGGGGTTTTTCGTGCCGGCCATGCGGGCAGGGCGTCCTTGATCGCATCAGGCCTTGCATCCAGCGAAGCCGATCCCGCGCCGCGTTGGATGCGCCGGAGCAGCGCAAGTTCCCGTCCACAGAACGATCCAAGAGTTTCGGGAGCGCGAAGGCGTCCCGAACGTTGCCACGAGGCGTGCGTTGGCAGGGCAAATCCCATATGCATGGCGGCGAGTTGCCGAATCGCAGTGCGGGCAGCTCGCGTTCGGTGGGTGACAGTTTACGACCAGAGACGGATTCAAGTGAGGCTTACCAAAAAGGCGAAGGCGACCAAGACATCGCCAAACAAGACATCGCCAAAGAAGGGCAAAGGGTCGCAGCGCGCCACGATCTCGTCTTCGTCGCCCCTCGGTTCGATGGCGCTCCATCTGCTTGCACAATGGAAGCAGTCCGGACGCAGCGGCATCGTGTTTCTCGCCGAGAGTGAGAACAGGGCGGAGCGGCTCGGCAGCGTCATTCACGCGCTCGATCCCTCCTGCGAGGTCCTGGTGTTTCCGCGTCTGAACACCTTGCCGTTCGATCAGCTCGAGCCGTCGCACGAGCTGGCGGGGCGCAGAGCCTCCGTGCTGCGACGCCTCGCAAAATCCAGGAAGCCGCTCTTCCTGGTCTCGACGGCGGAAGCCGTGATGGAGCGTCTGCCGCCGCCTGCAAGCCTGTCGCGCCTGAGCGTGAGCCTCAAGGTGGGCGGGGCGTTTGCCGAACGGGAGCTGCGCGGGCGCCTCGAGGCCCTGGGCTACGATCTCGAGGACGAGCCGGACTATCCGGGCGGGGCCCTGTTTCACGGGCAGACCTTCGAGATATTTCCCGCCGGCGCGCTGGGGCCGTTTCGGATCGAGCATTCAGGCCGCGCCATCAGCCGGATCGTGGCGTTCGATCCGAAAGAGCACCGGATCATTTTCGAGACCACGGAGCTGCTCGTCGATCCCATGTCGGAGCGGCTCGCCTTCGCCGGCAAACGCGGCAAGCGCGCGACGCTGTTCGACTATTGCGGGCGGGCCAAATGGATCGCCGATGCCGGCGTCCCGTTGCATGTCGACGGCTGGTTGGGCACGATCGAGGAAGCGGCGCCTCGCGCGGAGAGGGAGCGCGAATACCTCGGACGGCGCGACTGGAAGCAGCTCTCCAGGGGCATGAAGGTGCTGCCGCGGACGGCGTCGTTCCAGCCCATCCCGGAGTTTTCGAAGCTGACCTCCTCCAGGAAGGCGCTGCGGGCCTTCGTCGAGGAGACGCGGCGGGCCGGTTCGCGGCTGATCCTGGTCGCGGCGCAGGAGGACGATCTGCGCGCGATGGAGCGGATGGGCGGCGTCAAGGCGCAGCGCTGCGCGGATTGGGACGAGGCGGTGCGCGGGCGGAACGGCGAGGCGGCGCTTCTGGCCGATCTCGATGCGGGCTTCGTCGTGCCGGGAAAAAAGTCTCTCGTCGTCGTGACGGCGTCCGACGTGCTCGGCAGCCGGGCGCATCACCCGCAGCCGATGGCACGGGCCTGGAGCGCGGCCTTCGACCATGCCGATGTGCCCGAGCAGGGCACGGTGGTCGTGCATCTCCAGCGTGGCCTTGCCGTGCTCGACGGCTTGCAGACCGTGAACACGGGCGGCGGCGCGCTGCGGGAGATGATCCGTCTGGTGTTCGCGGGCGACAATGCGGTTCTCGTGCCGCCGCCCGATCTGGCGCTGATGTGGCCTTACGCAACCGAACCCGGCAAGCTGGCGCTCGACAAGGCGGACGGCAGCTCGTGGTGGGCGCGCCGCACGTCGGCCGAGCGCGAAATCCAGATCGCCGGCAAGGCACTGGCCAAGCACATCAGCCAGCGGCGCAGGCGGCGTGCCGAAAAGCTGGTCCCGCCGGGATCGGCCTATGAGAAGTTCGTCGCGCGCTTTCCTTTTTTCACGACGATCGACCAGGCCAAGGCGATCCGCGACGTGCTGGAGGATCTTGCATCCGGCCATCCGATGGACCGGGTGATCTGCGGCGACGTGGGATTTGGCAAGACCGAGGTGGCGTTGCGGGCGGCGGCCGCCGTGGTGCTGTCGGGCAAGCAGGTGGCGATCGCGGTGCCGACGACGGTGCTGGCACGGCAGCACGTCGCAACCTTCCAGAAGCGGTTTGCGCCGTTCGGCATCGAGGTCGGCAATTTGTCGCGTGCGACCTCAGGCGCCGAGCTGCGCGAGACCAGGGAGGGACTGCGCAGCGGCCGGATCAAGGTCGTGGTCGGAACGCAGGCGCTCACGGCAAAGGACGTGAAGTTCGACGACCTCGGCCTCGTCATCATCGACGAGGAGCAGCATTTTGGCGCGGCGGAGAAGGCCAAGCTCGCCGGCCTTGCCAAGAATATCCATGTGCTGATGATGAGCGCGACGCCGATCCCGCGCACGCTGGCGGCGGGCCTTGCCGGCTTCCGCGACCTCAGCGTGATCGCCTCGCCACCGGTGCACCGGCTTCCGGTCGCAACGAGGATTGCGCCGCTGTCGGATGCCGCCATCGCCTCCGCGCTGCTGCGCGAGCAGCGGCGCCACGGGCAGAGTTTTCTGATCTGTCCGCGCATCCAGGACCTGGATCCGATGCTGGCGCGGGTGCAGGCGGTGGCGGGCGATCTTCGCATCGTGTGCCTGCACGGCAGATTGGCGGCCGACGAGATCGACGACCGGATGATGAGCTTCGTCGAGGGCAGGGCCGACGTCCTGCTCGCGACCAACATCGTCGAGAGCGGCCTCGACATTCCGCGTGCGAACACCATCGTGGTCTGCTGGCCCGAAAAGTTCGGCCTTGCCCAGCTGCATCAGCTGCGCGGGCGGGTCGGCCGCAGCGGCATCCGCGCCTTCGCCCATTTGCTGACCGAGACGAATTCCGGGCAGTCCGAGAAGCGGCTGGCCGTGCTCGAGGAGTTCAGCCGGCCCGGCGCCGGCTTTGCCATCAGCGAGCGCGATCTCGATCTCAGAGGAGCGGGCGACCTGTTTTCGGAGCAGCAATCCGGCCATGTCCAGGTGTTCGGGCCCGTGCTCTACAGCCACCTGCTGAAGATGGCCTCGGAGAAGGTCGACGAAGCGCGCGCCGCGGTGTGGGTGCCCGACCTCAACCTGCCGGTCGCCGACATGCTGCCCGAGACCTATGTGCAGTCCGAGCCCGTGCGGCTCGAGCTCTATGCGCGCGCCGCACGATGCAGCAGCGAGGATGACCTCGACGACCTCGAGGAGGAAACCTCCCGCCGCTTCGGGCCGCTGCCACCGGTCGCGCGCGACTTCTTCGCCGCAGGATGGCTCAGGCTCGAATGCAAGCGACGCGGCATCGTCCGCCTCGACGTCGGACCGGAGGCTGCGGCCGCGACGTTCCTGCCGGGACGGTTGCGGAAGTTGCGGGGGAAATCACTGCAGCGCGGCGGGGATCGGGTGGTCTATCACGCCAAGATGCAGGACGCGCCGTTCGAGCGGGTGGAGGAACTGTTCGAGCTGCTGGACGAAGGGTAGGCGCGTCTCGAGAGTGCGATAACAACCCCATGCACAGTAGCTAAGTGGCACTGGCATAAGGGGTTTCGAATCCGGTGAAAGCGCGGATTTGCGCCGTCGGGCAAAACAGGGGTATGTGCCAGCCTTGGGACATTTGTCCTTCTGAATGATGAGCCAACAGCGGCTCCACGGCAGTGTCAGCGTCATGCCGCTGTCTTCGCTCTGCCCCCCGTAATCGGCCGGGGTCGCTGGGCCCGGCCGCTAACGTGGAATTAATTCAAAATGCTCACAATTTTAGACAGTTGTGTAAGGGTGCTGCGTACAAGGACTCGTCGCGAGGACGTTCCATGGGCGGCTGCCTGCTGCTCGCTCATTGGGGTCCATGCACGTGACCACGACATTGGAAACGGCGAACTTCGCCGAAGAACTCGACGCAGTCGCACTGGCCGACGCCGCGTCAGCGCATGAATCCGAAACTGCCGAAGCCCCGGAGTCGGTCAAGCGGTCCAGCCGCAAATCGATCCTGGCCTTTTCGGTCTGTGCCCTGGCCATCAACGGCGCGGCGGCCATCTATACGTCGCAAACCGATTTTTCGTCGCTGAACGTCAGCCGATTGGCTGAACTGCTCCCGCGCCTCGAAGGGTCCGAGCCAAAGCCGGATCCCGTTGTCGCTGCGTTGAAGGACATTCAGGCGGCCCAGCAGCAACACACCGCGATGCTGCAGCAGAACAATCAGGCATCGGATCAGAACTCGGTTTTGCTGCAGCAGGATTCAATGCTGCTGCTGTCGCTGCGACAGAGCATCACCGACGAGCGGGTCGATGTGAGGAAGATCTCATCGCAGCTGTCGACGCTGATGGCCAAGATCGATGCGCTGCAAAGCACGATGACGATGTCGGACGTGACGTCCTCCATTCGAAAAGCGCATGCGCGCTATGGACTCTCTGCAGCGATGCGCAAACGGATCGTTCGGGAGTCCAAGCCTCTGGCGCCCCTGGGGCCTGTTTCGGTTGGCGGGGCTCCGCTGACCGTGCCTGCTGCGGCGGCAGCTCCGGAGAGCTGAGCCAGGTCGAGCTGAACTCTTCGGATGACGTCCACGCTGCTGCGGTGCGCCGGGTCTGCGCAGAACGTCACTTCAAGGCGTGATCGATCTTGTGCGCCAAATGCCCGGTGTCGTGATCGCGGCGCAACTGGCTCAGCGACGTCTCGTTCAGCTGGGTGAGGACCTCGCTCAGTGGCGTCGCATCGGGATATCCGGCCGCAAAACCCCTTCCGTAGATTTTGCGCAATGTGCCGACCAGCGTGTTGCCGTGCTTCTTGCTGATGCTGCCATCCTTGTCGCGGTGGCGGCCGTCTAGGCCCGCTTCCTTCATGTCTCTCTCCCGTGTGGCGTCTTAAGCGCCTACAGAGAGCCTGCGCCCAAACCAGTGGACTGGCAATGGCAGGGCGCCGATTGCCCGTCCGCCAATGTCGCCGTAAAGCGCACATGTCTCGCCTGGTTGTGATGCGCCGAGCAATTGTGGTGCCCAGATCGGGACATCAGATTACGGAAAGATTGCTCGATTGGAGCTGACGCGATGCGCGCTCTTCTTTCCGTAGGTCTCGTGGGCCTGTCGCTCGTACCATGCAGTGCGGTGCAGACAGCAACAGCGCATCATCCTCGCGCGCGCCATGACGCGGTGGACCGGCCACACACGAACGCAAGCCCACCGGCGCGCTTTGCAGTCCCCGGCTGGAGCGACGAAGCAACGCGGCGCTGGCTGAACAATGCCTCGTCGAATGTCGGCCGAGGCGGGTAACGGCAGGTGATCGCTCGGAACTAGGCGGCCTGCTCTTCGAACGAGGTGTAGACCCGGCCATTGGGATCGACGACCTGAACGTCCCAGCAGCCGTCCTCAACCAGCTCCTTGGCCTTCTTGAGGGCGGCGGCGAGTGACGCCCGCTTCAGGTTGACGACGCCCGCCGTGTCGAAACCGTTGATCTCAAACATGCCGTTCCTCCGGTTTTGGGGAATCCTACACGTTTCCGGCCCGTTGTCTTCCGGGATTTTGGGCCCGGGCGGCCTGGAGCAGCCGCGGGTGCGACGCAATCGCAGGGCGCGGCAGTCGAGAGCACGATGCCCCGTAACGCGCGCTCGGCCCTTTCGGCCTCAAGCCAGCGGGATGGTGTCCACCCGCAAGCAGGGACGGCACTGGTAGGCATGCACTGCGGGAAGCGTGAGGATTGCGGGCAGCGTGGCCAGAAACGTCATCGGCCGTCTGCAGCTGGAGCAGAGCAGAACGGGCGGGCTGTCTTTCGCTGCGCAGATCATCGCCAACATGCCCGGAGGGAAAGGGCACAATAGGCGCAGGCGGGGTGGAGTTCATCTCGGGGCGACTACTGGAGTCTATCGGAAATTGGCGCGCTCTTTTGCGACAAGGGGCCGCTGAGGATTACTCTGAGATTCATCACGGGTCGCAATGGGTACTCATCCCAACGATGACGTCAAACATCGACCGCTGTGGCGTCCGTTGCATGCAAAGTCTCGAAGGCCTGCTGTAGGAGAGTTCGGCATTGTTCAGGTAGTCTGAACCGGCGACGGTGGCATCCGGGGGCAGGTGGCGCCAGTCGCAAGGGCCGCTCGCTAATGCACTGAAAATGAGCCTTTTGCTATGGTGAGCGCGCTGGGGCTCGAACCCAGGACCCCGTGATTAAAAGTCACGTGCTCTACCGGCTGAGCTACGCGCTCCCATGGCCGCGGATGGCTTCAAGAAGATCACCATCGTCGTCGGACATTCGAGAAGCATGTCTTGCCGCTGCGCTTAAGCTTGCGTCGCGGGGAAAAACCGGCTGTTTCCGGATCATGCTTTCGGCCCGCGCTGTGTAGGGGGACGGGGCGCCGAGGTCAATAGCAGGGGTGGTTGCCGAAACTGTTGGCAGGAGCGGGGATTTTCCTGGGGTGTCCGCAGCTTAAGGCGAAATTTTCAACCCGATTGGCGGGACGCTATCCACGCCGGATAGCGCCGGTGGCTTGCCGGCGCGTAGGTTTCACCCGCGCCACAAGGCCATTCGTCCCGTCAGTTGGTCTCGCGCCGGACCTCGTTCGGCACGGCTTGCGGCGTGCCGGGGGCCGGCAGCGCGACCGGGCGCAGGCCGATCAGCTCGGCCGAGCGGATCGCGCTGTCGCGCCAGAACTGGAACGAGTTGATGCGGCTGAGCTCGAGGATCGCGATCGCGACCGCCGCGAGGAACGGCAGGCTTTGCAACACCAGGACGCCGGCGAAGATGTAGATCTCGGTGATCTGGCGGAAGCTGTTGGAGGCGATCAATACGCCGGCGCCGATCAGCAGCAGGGCGCCGATCACGGCCTCCCAGAACGCCTGGAACTCGATCGACATCCTGCTGAGGCCGCCCTTGGAGGTGCGCGCGAAGGCGATGTGCTCGGTGATCAGGCCTTGCGCGACCGCGCGCGACACCGTCCATTGCACGCTCATCGCCGCGATCATCGCACCCAGCATCTGGCCCGGTTTGATCGCAACGCGGGCGCGGTACATCGACAGGAAGTGCGCGAGCGAGACGACGAAGGCGCCGATGATCGGCAGCGTCAGGATCTTGTCGGGAATGGCGATGTCGGCAAAGGCGACGATCGGCACCCAGATGAGGTTGAGCAGCGCCACGACCACGCCGAGGCTTTCGGCGCCCAGCCAGTTCAGCCAGCCGAGGCCGTATTCGCGCTTCTGATCGGGCGTCAGGCGGCTCTTGCCGGGCAGGAACTGCCGCCAGTGCTTCTTGACGATCTGCAGGCCGCCATAGGCCCAGCGATGGCGCTGCTTCTTGAAGGCCTCGTAGGTGTCGGGCAAGAGGCCCTGGCCGTAGCGATGGTTGGTGTAATGCGTGACCCAGCCGAGCTCCTGGATCGCAAGGCCGAGATCTGAGTCCTCGCAGATCGTGTCGGATGACCAGCCGCCGGCCATGTCCATCGCGGCGCGGCGGATCAGGCACATCGTGCCGTGCACGATGACGGCATTGAGCTCGTTGCGCTGGACCATGCCGATATCGAAGAAGCCGGCATATTCGCCGTTCATGATGTAGTGCATGATCGACAGGTCGCCGTCGCGATGCTCCTGCGGCGCCTGCACGAGGCCGACGCGCGGGTCGGCGAAAGCCGGCACGAGGTCCTTCAGCCAGTCGGGATCAACGACATAATCGGCATCGAGGATGCCGATGATCTCGGCATCGGCAGCGGTGCGGTCCATCGCGATGCGCAGCGCACCAGCCTTGAAGCCCTGCACCTTCTCGGCGTTGATGAACTTGAAGCGTTCACCGAGCGCGCGGCAGTGGTCCTGGATCGGCTGCCAGAAGGCGGGGTCGGGCGTGTTGTTGATGATGACCACGCATTCGTAGTTCGGATAGTTCAGCCGCGACAGCGCATCGAGCGTCTGCTTGAGCATCTCGACCGGCTCGAAGTAAGCCGGAATGTGGATCGAGACCTTCGGATAGTAGTTCTCCGGCACGTTCTCGACCGGCTTGCCCTTGGTGAGCAGCCGCTGCGGCGGCCGGCCGAAGGCGACCGCGGCGATCTCGTCGATGCGCGCCATCGCGATCAGCACCAGCGGAACAAGCAGGATCATGCCGAGCGTCAGCGCAAAGGCCGAGCCGAAGATGAAATAGTGGTCGTTCCAGAACGCGAACACGGTCGCGGCCCAGGCGCCGACGCCGTTGGCGGTCGCCGACAGCAGGAAGGCTTGCTTCACGGTCGGTTTTTCGATCCGCAGGATGGGCAGCGACAGCAGGATGCCGACCAGCAGCGCTATTCCCATCAGCTTCCAGTAGTCAGGGTTTTCGACCGGGCCGGTCCACGCGAATTTCGGCTCACGGCTGGCGTTGAGGATGCCCCAATAGGGACCGACGCCGCCCTCGAAATACTTCCAGGGCTGATCGATCGCCTCGACGATGTTGTATTCCATGCCGAGCGCTTCGGCGCGGCTGACGAAGTTGCGCAAGGTCAGGGCCTGCTGGAACGGACCGGGGTCGGCGTTGCGCAAATTATAGCCCGCACTCGGCCAGCCGAATTCGGCGATGACGATGCGCTTGCCCGGGAACTGATTGCGCAACAAATTGTAGCGGTCGACGGCCTGGTCGACCGCCTGGTCCGAGCGGAAATTTTCCCAATAGGGCAGCACGTGCGCGGCGATGAAATCGACGCTGGAGCCGAGCTCGGGATTGTCGCGCCAGATGTTCCAGATCTCACCGGTCGTGACGGGCACGCGGACCGAGCCCTTGACCTTCTTGATCATGTCGATGAGGTCTTCGACCTTCTGCTCGCCGCGGTAGATCACCTCGTTGCCGACCACGACGCCGACGACGTTGCTGTTCTTGCGGGCGAGCTCGATCGCCGCCTTGATCTCGCGGTCGTTGCGATCCTTGTCCTTGTCGATCCAGGCGCCGACGGTGACCTTGATGCCGAACTCGGCCGCGATCGGAGGCACCAGTTCCACGCCGCCGGTGGACGAATAGAGACGGATCGCGCGCGTCATCGTCGACAGCGTCTTCAGGTCGGCGCGGATTTTCTCGATGGACGGGATGTTGTCGATGTCAGGGTGGGCCGAGCCTTCGAACGGCGCGTAGGAAACCGAGGGCAGCAGGCCCCTGAAGTCAGGCGCGGGTTCCTTGTCGCGCAAGACTCCCCAGATGCCGGCGTGAAGCACGGACACGAGCAACAAAACGGCGGCGACAACGCGCATCGCGGCTAAACCAAAAGGGGCTGAGGGGGCAGGGAAGCGGATCCGACCCCGAGATCCGACCAAGTCCGCGGCAAAGGGAGCATACCTCTGCCGCGCGGTTTCACAACTGTCATGGTCTCATGTCCTTATAAGGGCATGGCCTTTTCCAGAAGACGCGCGGCAGTGCCAATCGCCTCTATCGCCGATCGTTCCTGAACGACAGCTGAAACGTTCGCGACTATTTCGGGGGCGCGGCCGACGGGCTGGCTGCCGGTGAGGGGCTCGCGGCCGGCTGCGGTGCCGGCGCATTGCCGGTGGTCGGCGTTGCCGGCTGGGAGGCTGCGGCCGCCGCCTGCTGCGGCTGTGCAGCCGGGTTGATCCAGCAAGCCTGGGTCAGGTTATTCAGGCTGTTCGGAACCTTGTCGTCGATCTGGGGCAGGAAGCGGGTCAGGCAGCGGAACGCGGCCTGGATGTGGCCGCCGGGGCAGCCGAAGCGGTCGTACAGATCGAGGTGGCGGAAGGCGGTATCGAGGTCGTCCCTGTACATCAACTGAACCGCGCGACGGCCGAGCCAGACGCATTCGGGGTTGCCCCCCGGACCATTGATGGCACGGGCAGCTTCGGCGAACTCGTCGGTCCGCTTCTG
Organism: Bradyrhizobium sp. GW821-FHT12B03; assembly: GCF_058807535.1. Lineage (NCBI taxonomy): Bacteria > Pseudomonadati > Pseudomonadota > Alphaproteobacteria > Hyphomicrobiales > Nitrobacteraceae > Bradyrhizobium > Bradyrhizobium sp. GW821-FHT12B03. The sequence continues at coordinate 148,020 of NZ_JBXAQU010000021.1, read as the reverse complement.
GTTCTGGCTCTGGCTCTGGCTGGCGTCCTTGGCGGCGTCAGTGGCCTGGGCCGCCGGCTGCTTGCCCTGGTCAGGGGCAGGCGTGCCGCTCTGGGCGGACGCGCCGCCAAAGCTGGCGTTAAGGACAAGGCAGGAAACGGCCAGCGTGGCGGCGAACTGCCGCAGGACCGCATTTCGTGACTCGAACACCCGTTGCCGCATGAATTCCCCAATGTATCCGCTGCCCGTCCGCGTCAGGATCCCGCGGACGCGCCGGTGATGGCGTCCAAATGGGTCTCCAATGCGGCGGAAAAGTCTTTCGGAGTCCATGACCTGAATTTGGAATTTTGTCCAGCAAAGTCACGATGCTAGGTGACGGTCGACGGCCGGATTCCCGCAGGGCAGGGGCGGATCGGCATTGGGGCACCCCCTTGGCAGACGGCGTGCAAGCAGGTAATCGACGGACCCTTCGCGGAGGACGGAACCGATTTCACTTCGTACGCCACTGGCGCTGCTGCTCGTTTCACTGGGTGCGATTGCTGCCGTGTGGTGGTGGCTGGCCACGCCAATCACGCTCGCGCGCGCCCCGATCGATCCCGCCGACAAGGTTCAGTGCGTCTCCTATGCGCCGTTCCGCGGCGAGCAGTCGCCGCTGGACGCATGGACCCATATCGAAGCCGATCAGATCGAGCAGGACCTGCGCCAGCTCAAGGAGATCACCGACTGCGTCCGCACCTATTCGATGGAGAACGGGCTCGACCAGGTGCCGGCGATCGCTGCCAAGGTCGGGCTGAAAGTGCTGCAAGGCATCTGGCTCTCCAGCAACCGCACCAAGAACTACGAGCAGGCCGGGCTCGCCATCCGTCTCACCAAGCAATTCCCCGACATCATCACCGCGGTCATCGTCGGCAACGAGGTGCTGCTGCGCGGTGAGATGACGACGGCCGACCTCGTCTCCATCATCCGTCTGGTGAAGACGCAGGTCAGCGTGCCCGTCACCTATGCCGATGTCTGGGAATTCTGGCTCAGGAATCGCGAGATCTACGAGGCCGTCGACTTCGTGACGATCCACATCCTGCCCTATTGGGAAGATGTTCCGGTGCGCGCGAAGTTCGCCGCCAGCCATGTCGAGCAGATCCGCGAGCGCATGGCGGTGGCGTTTCCCGGCAAGGAAATCCTGATCGGCGAAACCGGCTGGCCAAGCGAGGGCCGCATGCGCGAGGGCGCGCTGCCGTCGCGCACCAACCAGGCGCGCGTGGTCTCTGAAATCCTCAGCCTTGCGAAGGCGCAGAAGTTCCGCGTCAATCTGATCGAGTCCTACGACCAGCCGTGGAAGCGCAAGCTGGAAGGCACCGTCGGCGGCTATTGGGGCCTCTATGACTCGGTGCGCCGGAACCTGAAATATCCGCCGGGCCAGCCGATCAGCAATTTCCCGTACTGGAAATGGTACATGGGCGCGGGCATGGGCCTTTCCGTGCTGGTGTTCGCGGTGGCGCTGATCACGCTGCGGCGGCGGCCCTGGACTCCGCGCTTCTCGGCCTGGCTTGGCGTCGGCATCTCGGCGACGACAGCGGGCGTCCTGCTCGGGATCGGCGCCGACAAGATGTATTACGAGAGCTACGGCATCGGCGGCTGGCTGCTCTGGGGCGCGCTGCTGCTGGCCGGCATCGTGTCGCCGATCTTCTGCGCGCAGGCGCTGGTGATCGGCCGCAGCCTGCCGACCTTCCTCGACCTGCTCGGCCCGAGCGAGGGCCGCAAATGGTCAAAGCTCACCGCCGTGCTCGGCCTCACGCTGGCGGTGACGGCGGTGATCGCCGCACAGACCGCGCTCGGCTTCGTGTTCGATCCGCGTTACCACGACTTCCCCTACGCCTCGTTGACGATGGCGGTGGTGCCGTTCGCGATCCTGATGCTGAACCGGCCGCAGATCGGCGTGCGTCCGATCGCGGAGGCCGTATTTGCGGGCGTGCTCGCGCTGTCGGCGGCCTATGTGCTCTTCAACGAAGGCCGCGACAACTGGCAGTCGCTGTGGACCTGCGCGATGTTTCTGTTGTTCGCGCTCACGCTGTGGCGGGCGCGGGCCGAGCAAAGCCAAGGATGAGCAGGCCGATCGCAAGGCCCGACAGCACGACGTTGTAGAGCACGATGCCGAGGCCGGCGGCGATGACGCCGACGGTGAGCAGCACGATCGACGGTCGCATCAGGTTGAGCGTCGCAACGACCAGCGCGACGATGCCGAATACCGAATTCTTGAAGAGCACGGTCGAGACCGCGCGCGCCTTGCAGATCAGCGTCTGCAAACCGGCGTCGCAGGCAAGGCCGACTTGCGAGTTTTCGATTGCGAGATAGCGCAGATAGATCGCATAGCCGACGGATACGAAGCCGACGACGATCAGGAACTGCACCTGGTAGGGCGTGAGGCGGAAGGGCTTTTTTGTCATGCGCGCAATATGGTCGGGATGGGGGGAGGGGGCAACAGGCGCAGGGAAGTTTCCTGCGAATTCACGCGAGAATGCCGGGTGAATTAGCTGACACAATGGCGCGTTCGAGAGACCAGCTACCGCCTGAAGAACGACGACAACGTCGATCCAGCCGACGCCGTCTCCGGCTTGGCCGGTGCTGGCTGCGCCGCAGGCGCCGGCGCAGGCTCCTCGCGCTTCGACGAGCGTTTCGATGAATAGCTGCGGCGGCGCTTGTCCGGCTTGGCGGTGGGGGCAGGCGCAGGTGCGGTCTCGGCTTGCGGCACCGCGTCCGGGTTCTTCTCGGCGTTCTTTTCCTGAACCCGGTCCTGAGATTTTTCTTGCCCCTTCTCCGAACCACCGCGCATCGACAGCCGCTGGCCGTCGAACACGGTGGTCTCGCAGTGGCGGTCGTTCTCCGCCAGCCCAGCGCAGAGCTTTGCGGCGGCGGCCGCGTTGACGAGGGGACCGGCACCGAGACGCAGCTGCATGCCGAGGCCGGTGGTGGCTTCCTTGATCATGATGATCGGCCGCAGCGCCGCAACTTCCGGATTCGACTTGGTCACGCCGCGCCAGAGCGCGCGCAGGCCGTCGATCGAGTTGGCGCCGCCGAGATCGATCGCAAAGCGCGTCTGCTGAACCGCGATGGCTGGTGCCTCGCTTTCAGTTGCCTCCGCCGGCTTGGTCGATGCGGCGGCGACCTCGGTCGGGGCGGGCGCGGGTTCGGGCTTCTTCTCGGCGGCCTTCTCGGACGCCCTCTCGACTGTCTCGGGCTGAATCAGTTTCGACGCGGCCGGATCAGGCGGCGCCATGATCGACTTGGAGGGCACCAGCGGAAGCATCGGCAGCGCCGGTGTCGTCGCCGGCGGCTGCTGCACGAGCGAGGCGGCCGCCGCGCTCTGCGGCGGCGGGCTCGTCGGCTCCTTTGCGGTGTCCTTTGTCGGCTCCTTCGCCTGTTCCTTCGCGGCTGCCGCACGCGGCTTGTCGCTGGAGGACGCCGGCAGCGAGGCGACCGGCGCGACGCTGGGCGCAGCGGTTGCCGGCTGCGCGTCGGGCGCCGGCGCGTCCTGCGGCTTTGCGGCCTGTTTGGCGATGGCGCCGGTGACGGAATCGAGCCCTTGCTCCAGCACGGTGACGCGCGAATAGAGCCGGTCGCGATCGCTGTTCAGCGTCTCGACGGCGGCGGCGAGGCGGCGGGCCTCGTTCTGGCTTTCCCTGGTCAGCAGCTGGAGCCGGTCGGCCTGGCGTGCGAGATCGGCGGAGGCCATTTGGTCGCGCCGCCAGCCGAGCTGGGCCTGGTTGGCCATCACGGCGATGACGACGGCGCCGACGGCCGCGACGCCCCACGTGCCCAGCCGCCACATCATGCGGCGGTCGAACGTGCTTTCCTCGGCCAAAAGTCCGGAGAACAGCCCGTCCGTCTCCTTGGTGCCGAAGGCATCCGCCAGTGGGTCGGAATCCTTTGCCATGAACGTTTAGTGCCCAGCCCTGTCCGGCTTCCCCGAATCAATCAAGGAACATTAACAGGAAAAGCACCTCGCACTTGAATTCCGGGCGTTTGCGGGGGTAGCAAGGCGGGCAGCTCATGAGGGCGTTCCGCCCGTCGCGCCATTTGATTCGGCCGTATCTGACAGGATTGCGATGACCGCCCGCTCCAGCCTCACGATCGTGCTCGCCGCCGGCGAAGGCACGCGCATGCGATCGAGTCTGCCGAAGGTGCTGCATCCCGTCGCCCACCAGACGCTGCTTGCCCATGTGCTCGCCGCCGCTCCCAAGGGAACCGGCACCTCGCTCGCCGTCGTGATCGGTCCGGATCATCAGGCGGTGGCGGATGAGGCGAGGCGCATCCGTCCCGACGCGCTCACTTTCGTGCAGGCAGAGCGGCTCGGCACCGCGCATGCGGTGCTGGCGGCGCGCGCGGCGATCGTACGGGGCGTGGACGATCTGCTGATCGCCTTCGGCGACACGCCGCTGATCTCGGCCGAGACCTTTGCGCGGCTCCGTGCGCCGCTGGCCAAGGGCGCCGCGATCGCCGCGCTCGGCTTCCGCGCCGCCGATCCCACCGGCTATGGCCGCTTCATCGTCGAGGGTGACCGCCTGGTCGCGATCCGCGAGCAGGCCGATGCCAGCGCGGAGGAACGCAAGATCGATCTGTGCAATGCCGGCGTGATGGCGATCGACGGGCACCGTGCGCTCGCCATCCTGGACAAGATCGGCAACGCCAATTCCAAGGGCGAATTTTATCTGACGGACGCCGTCGAAATCGTCCGCAAGCAGGGATGGGAGTCCGTGGTGATCGAGACCAGCGAGGACGAGGTGCGCGGCATCAACACCAAGGCGCAGCTCGCCGAGGCAGAAGGCGTGATGCAGGCGCGGCTGCGCAAGGCGGCGATGGAGGCCGGCGTCACGCTGATCGCGCCGGAGACCGTGTATCTCTCCGCCGACACATTGTTCGGCAAGGACGTCACGATCGAGCCGTTCGTGGTGATCGGCCCCGGCGTCTCGATCGCCGACGGCACGGTGATCCATTCCTTCTCGCACATCGTCGAGACCACGCTCGGCAGGAACGTCTCCATCGGCCCCTATGCGCGCCTGCGTCCCGGCACCTCGCTCGGCGACGGTGCGCGGATCGGCAATTTCGTGGAGACGAAAGCCGCGACGCTGGAGGCCGGCGTCAAGGTCAACCATCTCTCCTACATTGGCGATGCCACCGTCGGCGCCAATTCCAACATCGGCGCCGGCACCATCACCTGCAACTACGACGGCTTCAAGAAGCACAAGACGGTGATCGGGCAGGGCGCCTTCGTCGGCACCAACTCCTCGCTGGTCGCACCGGTGAAGATCGGCAACGGCGCCTATATCGGTTCGGGCTCGGTGATCACGCGCGACGTGCCCGACGATGCGATGGCGCTGGAGCGCAACCAGCAGACCATCAGGGAAGGCGGCGCGGCGCGCTATCGCGAGATGAAGACCGGCGGCAAGACGCCGGAGAAGTGAAAAGCGCTATTCGTCGTCGGCGAATTCGGAGAAGATGGCGCGGGTCAAGCGCCAGCCGCGCGGCTTGGCGCGCTTGACCGGTTCGCCTTCCGGGTGCTTGACGAAGACGGGCTTGCTTTCCTTGCCGCGCTGGGGCGGTGGCCAATGCGCCAGGTGCGTGCCCGAGGTCTCGCTGGCGCGCATCGACATCGACGACAGACCTTTGCGGTCGGATGAGCCTTTCATGGCCTTGTTCTCCTGACCGGGAATCGTTGGTCAAATTGATTGACAACGAGTTAACGCGTGCGGTTTAAGGCCGGCCACATCGACGCAGGCGAAGCGCGAGCAACACCGGATGCTGTCTCAATCAGCAATAATTATTGAGTATCTGGTTCCTTAGGAACTTCGCTAAAAACTGAGCGCGTCGTTTTGGCGATTTTTCGACGATTTGGGGGATATTGATCCGCATGTGCGGGATTGTCGGCATTCTCGGGCGCGAGCCGGTTGCAGAGCAATTGGTGGATTCGCTCAAACGTCTTGAATATCGCGGTTACGACTCCGCGGGCGTTGCCACGCTCGAAGGCAAGCATCTCGCGCGCCGCCGCGCCGAGGGCAAGCTGAAAAATCTGGAGAAGCGGCTGGAGGCCGAGCCGCTCAAGGGCACCACCGGAATCGGGCACACCCGCTGGGCCACCCACGGCAAGCCGACCGTCAACAACGCCCATCCGCATGCGACCGAACGCGTCGCCGTCGTCCACAACGGCATCATCGAGAATTTCCGGGAGCTGCGCGAGGAGCTCGAGAAGAACGGCACGGTGTTTCACACCGAGACCGACACCGAGATCGTGCTGCATCTCGTCGACGACCTGCTCAGGCGCGGCAACAGGCCGGTGGAAGCGGTGAAGCTGGCGCTGGCGCGGCTGCGCGGCGCCTTCGCGCTCGGCTTCATCTTCGCCGGCGACGACGACCTGATGATCGGCGCCCGCAACGGTCCGCCGCTCGCGATCGGATATGGCGACGGCGAGATGTATCTCGGCTCCGACGCCATCGCGCTCGGCCCGTTCACCGACACCATCAGCTATCTCGAGGACGGCGACTGGGTCGTGCTGACCCGCAAGAGCGCAGCGATCTTCGACAAGGACGGCCACGCCGTCCAGCGCGACAAGATCAAGCACGCCGCCTCGACCTCGCTGGTCGACAAGGCCAATTACCGTCACTTCATGGCCAAGGAGATCCACGAGCAGCCGGAAGTGGTCGGCCACACGCTGGCGCGCTATGTCGACATGGCGACCGAGCGGGTTTCGCTGCCGGTCAAGCTGCCGTTCGACTTCAAGAACATCCAGCGCATCAACATCACGGCCTGCGGCACCGCGAGCTATGCCGGCTACGTCGCCAAATACTGGTTCGAGCGTTTTGCGCGCGTGCCGGTCGAGGTCGATGTCGCCTCCGAATTCCGCTACCGCGAGGCGCCCTTGCGCAAGGGCGATCTGGCCATCTTCATCTCGCAATCGGGCGAGACCGCCGACACGCTGGCTGCGCTGCGCTACGCCAAGGCCGAGGGCGTGCACACGATTGCCGTCGTCAACGTGCCGACCTCGACGATCGCGCGCGAGAGCGAGACGGTGCTGCAGACGCTGGCCGGTCCCGAGATCGGCGTCGCCTCGACCAAGGCCTTCACCTGCCAGCTCATGGTGCTGGCAAACCTTGCGATCGCGGCCGGCAAGGCCAGAGGCGAATTGTCCGACGAGGACGAGACCAGGCTCGTCCATGGCCTCGTCGAGATACCGCGTTTGATGTCGGATGCGCTCACGACCGAACTCCAGATCGAGAAGCTGGCGCGCGAGATCGCGAAATCGCGCGACGTGCTCTATCTCGGCCGCGGCACCAGCTTCCCGCTCGCGCTCGAAGGCGCGCTGAAGCTGAAGGAAATCTCCTACATCCACGCCGAGGGCTACGCCGCCGGCGAGCTCAAGCACGGCCCGATCGCGCTGATCGACGAGACCATGCCGGTCGTCGTCATCGCGCCCCACGACAGGGTGTTCGAGAAGACCGTCTCCAATATGCAGGAGGTCGCTGCCCGCGGCGGCAAGATCATCCTGATGACCGACGCCAAGGGCGCGGCGGAGGCGACCGTCGAGTCGCTCGTCACCATCGTCATGCCCGACATGGCGGCCGCGTTCACGCCGATGGTCTATGCCGTCCCGGTGCAGCTGCTCGCCTATCACACGGCCGTCATCATGGGCACCGACGTCGACCAGCCGCGCAATCTCGCGAAATCGGTGACCGTGGAATAGGCAGAACGGATCAGGCCGCGCTCTTCCAAAACCTGCTAGAAGCCCCTAGCTTGAGTGCAGCGACTGACCTGGAACCCGAATGACCGCCCGCGACGACGCGCCTGCGCCGCTTGATCCCATCCCGGAACCGCATACCGGCCTGATGGGCCGCATCCGGAATTACTTTCTGACCGGCCTCGTGGTGACGGGGCCGATTGCGATCACTCTCTATCTGGTCTGGTGGTTCGTCACCTGGGTCGACGGCGTGGTGCGGCCGTTCGTGCCGCTGGCCTATCGTCCGGAAACCTATCTGCCGTATGTCATCCCCGGCTGGGGACTGATTGTCGCATTCTTCACGCTGACGCTGGTCGGCTTCCTCGCCGCCAATCTGATCGGCCGGACGCTGGTCGATGTCGGCGAGACCTTCCTCGGCCGCATTCCGGCGGTGCGTGCCATCTACCGTGGCCTGAAGCAGGTGTTCGAGACGCTGTTTTCGGGCAAGGGCTCGAGCTTCCGCAAGGTCGGCCTGGTCGAGTTTCCATCGCCGGGCATGTGGTCGATCGTGCTGATCTCGCAGTCGCCGAACGAAGAGGTCGCGCGCAGCCTGCCGGGGCAGGAGGAGCACGTCTCGGTGTTCCTGCCTTGCTCGCCGAACCCGACCACGGGCTTTTTCTTCTACGTGCCCAAGAGCAAGATCGTCGAAGTCGACATGAGCACCGAGGATGCCGCGACGCTGATCATGTCGGCCGGCGTGGTGCAGCCGGGCTCGGCGCCCGACCCGAAGAAGGCTGCGGCGCTCGCGGGCATGGCGAATGCGGCGCGCATCGCCAATGCCTCGGCGCTCCAGCCCCAGCCTGCGAAGGTGGAGTAGGGCCATTCCCGTTTCGGATGGCCGCATTCACGCAAGCAGTTTCGTCCTCTGCTAGTCTTCCGGTCGAATTGAGCGCCTTGCTCCGAATCCGACCTGGAGTGCACGATGTCCAAAACCATTGCGATCCTCGCCCCCGGTGCCATGGGCAGCGCCGTGGCCCGCCGCCTCAGCGAAAACGGCGCGCGCGTGCTGACGTCGTTGAAGGGGCGAAGCGAGGCGACGCAAAAACGCGCGGCGGATGCCGGCATGATCGGCGCCGACGACGAGGCGATCGCAGACGCCGACATCATCCTCTCGATCGTGCCGCCGGGCGAAGCCGTGGCTTTGGCCGAACGCCTCGCCGCGCTGATCGTCCGGCGCGCCAGGAAGCCGCTCGTGGTCGACTGCAACGCGGTCAACGTCGATACCGTGCAACGGATCGAGGAGATCATCGGCTCGGCGCAGGCGCCGTTCGTCGACGGCGGCATCATCGGCTTTCCGCCGCAGCCCGGCGGCAAGAGCCCGGCTTTCTACGTGTCCGGTGAGCATGCCAGGGAGGTGGCTGTTCTGAAGGACCTCGGCCTCGACGTGCGGATCGTCGAAGGCCCGGTCGGCGCAGCCTCGGCTTTGAAAATGTCCTACGCCGGCATCGTCAAGGGCCTTGCCGGCATCGGCTCGGCCATGGTGATTGCGGCCACGAAGGCAGGCGCGGCCGATGCGCTGCGCGACGAACTCGCACTGAGCCAGCCCGCGATTTTGGCACGGCTCGAAGTCGCGCTGCCGGACATGATCCCGAAGGCCTATCGCTGGGTCGCGGAGATGCGGGAGATTTCCGGATTCCTCGGGCCTGATCATCCGGCAGCCCAGATCTATGAGGGTTTTGCGCGCTGGTTCGAGCACCTCGCCGAGGATGCGAAAGGCGAGAAGGTGGACGCCGGGCTGATGAAGGCGTTTGCGGCGAGCATCGCGCAGAAGAAGGCCTAGTCGTCCGTATCTGTGGAAACCGACTCCAGAAAGCCCTGGATGTCCCAGTCGCGTCTCAAGCGCACGACGGGGATATCAGGGCCATATTGCAGCCGTTCGGCCTCGATGACCGGCGCGCGCTCGGTGTCGTAGCGCCACGCTTCCTGCATCAATTTCCAGTCGAACTGTTCCGGACATCCCTCTGGCAGATCGGGCCGCGTCGTGTCGCGATCGAAGGCGGATCGCAACAGAATGCGCCATTGGCAGAGCCAGCGCGGGCGGTCGATCACGACCAGAATATCGGCGCGCGCGAGCGTGAGATCGAAGGCCAGTCCCGAGAAGCTGCCGTCGACGACCCACGCATCGCCCGCGATCGCTTCCGTGACGCGCGTTCGAAAGCTCGCCGTGTCGGAAGGCTTCCAGCCTGGCCGCCAGTAGAGTACGTCGAGATGCACCACCGGCAGCGCGAGCTTTTGCCCGAGCTTGAGGGCAAGACTCGTCTTTCCGCTTCCCTGGCAGCCAAGGACGATGATCCGGCGCATGGCGGCAAGGTTTTCATAAAGTCAGTCGCGGCGAAAGGGGAAGTCTTCTGAACCGGGTCTATCCGCATCGTCATTGCGAGCGCAGCGAAGCAATCCAGAATCTTTCCGCGGAGGCAGTCTGGATTGCTTCGCTGCGCTCGCAATGACGAGGAGGAGACGTTGCGAGGCTCATCTGTTATGGTCTCTGCCGAAGCAGTTCTTCTGCAATGGGAGTTGGAATGAGAGTTTTGGTGATCGGCGCAGGAGCGCTCGGAGGCTACTACGGAGCTCGCCTGGTCCGAGCCGGCGGCGATGTGACGTTTCTGGTGCGGCCCGCGCGGGCCGAGCAATTGCGGCGGAACGGATTGCAGGTCGTGAGCCCGCACGGCGACTTTGCCGTGCAGCCGAAAGTCATCATGGCTGACGATCTCAAGGAGTCGTTCGACATCGTGCTCGTCGGGGTGAAATCCTACTCGCTCGACGATGCGATGGCCCAGTTTGCCCCGGCTGTTGGCGCCGACACGATGGTTCTGCCTGTACTCAACGGATTGAAGCATATCGATGCACTGACTGCGCGGTTCGGCGCAGCGCGCGTGCTTGGTGGGCTCGCCAATGTCAGCGCCGGGCTCGATGCGGATGGCCGTGTCGTCCAGTTCATGGCCAATCAGACGATTGTGTTTGGCGAGACCCAGGGCTCGTTGAGCGAGCGTGCGCTCGCGCTGGAGGCATTGCTCAATGTCCCCGGTATCGACGTGCGCGCCAGCGAAACGATCATGCAGGACATGTGGGAAAAGTTCGTCCAGCTCTCAACGCTCGCCGGCATCACCTGCCTGATGCGCGCCAGCATCGGCGACATCCTGGCCGTGCCGAATGGCGAGCAGTCGATCTTCCGCCTGTTCGTGGAACACTGCGCCGTCGCGACGGCGTCCGGGTTTGAGCCGCGCGCCCCGTTCATCGAGTTCGACCGAAAACTCTTCACGACCCTGGACTCACCGCTCAAGGCCTCGATGCTGCGCGATATCGAGCGCGGTTCGGTCACCGAGGCGGAGCATATCCTCGGTGACATGGCCAATCGGGCCCGTACGCTCGGCATCGACACACCGCTGCTGGACCTGGCCCGCGCGCATGTGGCGGCCTACGAAGTCGGGCGGCGAAGAGCGGCGAGCTAACCGGCCCCAATCAGCGGGATCGCCTCGTCCCGTTCGTACAGATACAGCAAACACCGCAGCGCTTCGCCGCGCTCGCCCTTCAGCTTCGGATCGTCCTTGAGAATGCGCAGCGCCTCGTCTCTAGCCTGGGTGATGAGCTGACCGTGCACCTCCGAGCGCGCGATGCGGTAGCCGGGCAGGCCGCTCTGGCGCACGCCCAGCACGTCGCCTTCGCCGCGCAGCTTCAGGTCCTCCTCGGCGATGCGGAAACCGTCGGTGGTCTCGCGGATCACCTTCAGCCGTGCCTTCGACATCTCGCCGAGCGGCTCGGAGTAGAGCAGCAGGCAGGTCGAGGCTTCCGAGCCGCGCCCGATGCGGCCGCGCAACTGGTGGAGCTGGGCAAGACCAAAGCGTTCGGCGTTCTCGATCACCATGATGGTGGCGGCCGGCACGTCGACGCCGACCTCGACCACGGTGGTTGCGACCAGAAGCCCGATCTCGTGCGCGGCGAACTGGCCCATCACGCGGTCCTTTTCGGTGCCCTTCATCTGGCCGTGGACGAGGCCGACGCGCTCGCCGAAGCGCTTTTGCAGGCTCTCGAAACGCTTCGTCGCATTGGTGAGGTGCTCGGTGCCCTCGGCCTCGGATTCCTCGACCAGCGGACAGATCCAGTAGACCAGCTTGCCGGCCTCGAGCGCGCGCCCGATGCTGTCCGTGACCTCGCCGAGGCGGCTCATCGAGATGGTCCGAGTCTCGATCGGCTGGCGGCCGGCGGGCTTCTCCCTTAGCTCTGAGATGTCCATGTCGCCGAAATAGGTCAGCACCAGCGTGCGCGGGATCGGGGTGGCGCTGAGCACCAGCACGTCGACGGCCTCGCCCTTCGAGGTCAGCGCGAGCCGTTCGCGCACGCCAAAGCGATGCTGCTCGTCGACCACGGCCAGCGCGAGGTCCCGGAAGATCACGTCGTCCTGGATCAGCGCGTGGGTGCCGACGAGCAGGTCGATCTCGCCTTCGGCAAGCTGGGCGAGGATCTCGCGGCGCTCCTTGCCCTTTTCGCGTCCGGTGAGGATCGCGACCCTTAGGCCCGCGCGCTCGGCGAGCGGCGCGATGGTCTTGATGTGCTGGCGCGCCAGGATTTCCGTCGGCGCCATCAGCGCGGCCTGCTTGCCGACTTCGGCGACGGCGGCGGCTGCCAGCAACGCGACCACCGTCTTGCCGGAGCCGACATCGCCCTGGAGCAGGCGCAGCATCCGCACCGGCTGTTGCAGATCATTCGCGATCGCCGCGGCAGCGTCGCGCTGGGAAATCGTCAACGCATAGGGCAGGGCGTCGATGATCTTGTTGCGCAGATGGCCGTCGCCGGCGTTGCGGACGCCGGCCGGGCGGCGCAATTGCGCGCGGATCAGGGCCAGCGCGAGCTGGCCGGCCAGCAGTTCATCGAAGGCGAGGCGGGACCAGAACGGCCGGTCTGGTAAAATGTCGGTCAGCTCGACCGGCTGGTGCACGCGATTGAGCGCCTCCGCGATTGGCGGGAAGTGGCAGCGGCGCATCACCTCTGGGCTGATCCATTCCGGCAAGGCGGGCAGCTTTTGCAGCGCCTTCGCGACCGCGCGGCGGAGCGATCCGAGCGCCAGGCCCTCCGTCAGGGGATAGACAGGATCAATCCCCGAGAGTTTGGAGATCGCCTCCTCGTCGAGCACGCGGTCGGGATGCACGATCTGCGGGATGCCGTCATACATCTGCAGTGTGCCGGAGACGTAGCGCTTCGAGCCCATTGGCAGCAGTTTTTCGACATAGCCGGGTTTGGCGCGGAAGAAGGTCAGCACGACATCGCCGGTGTCGTCGCTGGCATAGACCAGATAGGGCGCGCGGGCGTTGCGGGGCGGAGGCGGGCGATGGCGATCCACCGTGACCTCCAGCGTCACCATGGTTCCCTGGGCGGCGTCACGGATTTTCGGCCGGGCCCGGCGGTCAATGACCTGGCTCGGCAGATGCAGCAGAAGGTCGACCAGCCGCGGCGTCTCGCTCCGGCTGAGCAGGTACTGCAGCAGCTTGTCCTGCTTCGGGCCGACGCCGGGCAGGCTGGTCACGGGAGCAAACAGCGGATTGAGCAGGCTGGGGCGCATCACGTCTTTTCAATGACGATGGATTGCCGGGTCAAGCCCGGCAATGATGCTCCCCGAACAATTGCAATAACAAAGGGCTGACACGGCCCGCCCGAGTGGCTATATCACCCCCGCCCGGCACGTCCGGGCTTTCGGCGTTTGACTGGATCTGAGACATGACGGGAACGACACGATCGAGCAACGGGCTGGACGACCGCCGCAAGCGGCTCTTGTTCCGCTGCTGGCACCGCGGCACGCGCGAGATGGACCTGATCCTCGGCCGCTTCGCGGATGCCGAGATTGGCAATCTGTCCGATGCGGAGCTGACCGAGCTCGAGACCCTGCTCGAAGAATCCGATCCCGACCTCTACGCCGCCATCACCGGCGACAAGGTGCTGCCGGCCGAAGTCACCGGCGCGCTGTTTGCCCGGATCAAGGCGTTTCCGATCGCGGATCGCGACGCATGAAGCAGGGGATGAAGTCGCCGGCCGAGCTGCTCACGCCCGGCCGTGCGCTGACGCTTGCCAATGTCGCGGAAGGTGCCGAAGGCCTCGTCATCTCGGATCTGGCGCGCGCCATCGCGGCGCGGCCGAAGAAGCCGGCCGTCAGCCTTGCGGTGGTCTGCCGCGACGGTGCGCGCATGCAGCAGCTCGAGCGCGCGCTGCAATTCTTCGCGCCTGACCTGCCGGTGCTGACGTTTCCGGCCTGGGACTGCCAGCCCTATGACCGCGTCTCGCCGCACGGTGGCATCCTCGCGCAACGCCTGACCACGCTGGCACGGCTGGCTCCGCTCACCGGCAGCGACAAGCCGCTGATCGTGCTGACGACGGTCAATGCAATCGTGCAGCGCGTGCCCGCGCGAGAGCTGGTCGCCGCGCAGGCACTGTCGGTCGCGCCCGGCAACGTCGTGCCGATGGACACCATCGTCGCCTGGCTCGAGCACAACGGCTACAACCGCTCCTCGACGGTGCGCGAGCCCGGCGAATACGCCGTGCGCGGCGGTATCCTCGATCTCTTTCCCGCCGGCCTCGACCAGCCCGTCCGCTTCGATTTCTTCGGCGACAGCCTGGAATCGATCCGCTCCTTCGACGCCGAGACCCAGCGCACGCTGCTCGACATGCGCTCGCTCGACCTCGTGCCGGTCTCCGAATTCCAGCTCGTCACCGACACCATCCGCCGTTTCCGCATGGGCTATGTCGCCGAGTTCGGCGCGCCCGAGCGCGACGATGCGCTGTATGAGGCCGTCAGCGAAGGCCGCCGCCATCCCGGCATGGAGCACTGGCTGCCGCTGTTCCAGGACCGGATGGACACGCTGTTCGACTATCTGCAGGGCGCAGCGGTCGCGATCGAGCCGCAGGCCGAGGACGCCGTCCGCGAGCGCTTCAAGCAGATCCAGGACTATTACGAGGCCCGCCGCGATGCGATGGAGCATCCCGGCGGTGGCGCCATCTACAAGCCGCTGCCGCCTGATCGGCTGTATTTCACCGAAGACGAGTGGACCAAGCGTCTCGGCGACATCCCGCTGGCGCGGCTGACGCAGTTCTCCGTGCCGGCCGATGGCACCAGTGTCGTCGATGCCGGCGCACGCAAGGGCCGCGATTTCGCGCCCGAGCGCAACGACAGCACCGTCAACGTGTTCGAATCCGTGGTCAGCCACGTGATGGCCTTGCAGGCGCAGCGCAAGAAGGTCGTGATTGCGCTGTGGAGCGAAGGCTCGCGCGACCGCATGACCTCGATGCTGCGCGACCACAAGCTGGCCCACACCACCAGCGTCAACGCCTGGCGGACGGTGCAGGCGACCCCGCGCAACGAGACCATGCTCGCCGTGCTCGGCTTGGAGGCCGGTTTCGAGACTGACGAGATCGCGCTGATCAGCGAGCAGGACATTCTGGGCGACCGCCTGGTGCGGACGCGCAAGGCCAGCCGCAAGCTCGACAATTTCATCTCGGAGATCACGAGCCTCACCGCGGGCGACATCGTCGTCCACGCCGATCACGGCATCGGCCGCTTCGTCGGCCTGCAGACGCTCGACGTTGCCGGTGCGCCGCATGACTGCCTCGAGCTGCATTATGCCGCCGACGCAAAGCTGTTTCTCCCCGTCGAGAACATCGAGCTGCTGTCGCGCTATGGCTCCGACCAGACCTCGGTCGAGCTGGATCGTCTCGGCGGCTCCGGCTGGCAGACCCGAAAAGCGAAACTCAAGAACCGCATCCGCGAGATCGCGGGCGAACTGATCAAGATCGCTGCCGCGCGCCATCTGCACGAGGCGCCCAAGCTGCCGGTGCAGCAGGGCCTCTATGACGAATTCTGCGCGCGCTTCCCCTATGACGAGACCGAGGACCAGCTCGGGGCCATCGAATCCACCCTGAAGGACCTCGAGCTCGGCCGTCCCATGGACCGGCTGATCTGCGGCGACGTCGGCTTCGGCAAGACCGAGGTCGCCTTGCGTGCGGCCTTTGCCGTGGCGCTCGAAGGCAAGCAGGTCGCCGTCGTGGTGCCGACCACGCTGCTGGCGCGCCAGCACGCAAAGACCTTCACCGAGCGATTCAAGGGCTTTCCGGTGAACGTGGCGCAGGCCTCGCGCCTGATCCCGACCAAGGAGCTGAACCTGGTCAAGAAAGGGATCGCCGACGGCTCGGTCGACATCGTCGTCGGCACGCACGCGCTGCTCGGCAAGGCGATCAAATTCCGCGATCTCGGCCTCGTCATCGTCGACGAGGAGCAGCATTTTGGTGTCACGCACAAGGAACGGCTGAAGGCGCTTCGCGCCGAGGTGCATGTGCTGACGCTGTCGGCAACCCCGATCCCGCGCACGCTGCAGCTGGCACTCACCGGCGTCCGCGAGCTCTCGATCATTGCCTCGCCCCCGGTCGACCGCCTCGCGGTCCGCACTTTCGTTGCCCCGCACGATCCCCTGATGATCCGCGAGGCGCTGCTGCGCGAGCGCTATCGCGGCGGCCAGGCGTTCTACGTGGTGCCGCGCATCGACGACCTCGCCGAGGTCAAGGACTTCCTCGACAAGAACGTGCCGGAGATGAAGGTCGCGGTTGCGCACGGGCAGATGCCGCCCGCCGTGATCGAGGACATCATGACCGCGTTCTACGACGGCAAGTTCGACATCCTGCTGTCGACCACGATCGTCGAATCCGGCCTCGACATTCCCAACGCCAACACGCTGATCGTGCACCGCGCCGACATGTTCGGCCTCGCGCAGCTCTACCAGCTCCGCGGCCGCGTCGGCCGTTCCAAGCTGCGGGCCTATGCGCTGTTCACGCTGCCGGCGCAGCAGAAGATCACCGCGCAGGCCGAGCGCCGGCTCACCGTGCTGCAATCGCTGGAGACGCTGGGCGCAGGCTTCCAGCTCGCCTCGCACGACCTCGACATCCGCGGTGCCGGCAATCTGCTCGGCGAGGAGCAGTCCGGCCACATCAAGGAGGTCGGTTTCGAGCTCTACCAGTCGATGCTGGAGGAGGCGATCGTCAACCTCAAGGCCGGCGTCTCCGAGCCCGCGGCCGACCGCTGGTCGCCGTCGATCACCATCGGCATGCCCGTGCTCATTCCGGAGGATTACGTCAGCGACCTCTCGGTCCGGCTGTCGCTGTACCGGCGGCTGGCCGACCTCGACACCGAGGAGGAGATCGAGAATTTTGGCGCCGAGATGCGCGACCGTTTCGGCGTGCTGCCGGACGAGGTGCGCTACCTGTTCAAGGTCGCCGCGATCAAGGCGTTCTGCCGGACGGCCAATGTCGAGAAGATCGATGCCGGCCCGAAGGGCGCCGTCATCGCCTTCCGCGACAGTTCATTCGCGCATCCCGACCGCCTGGTGTCGTTCATCCGCAGCCACGGTCAGGCGGCCAAGGTGCGGCCCGACATGAAGGTGGTGTTCCTCCAGGACTGGGAGACGCCGGAAGAACGGCTCGCCGGCACCACGGAGATCATGCGGCAGCTGGCCCAGCTCGCGACGAGCAAGAAGGCGGCGTGACTTCAGAACGAGCCGTCTGTCGACTTGGAGAGATCAGAGTACGCGCGTAGTTCCTCAAGGCGAGCTTCGAGGGCTGGCTGGACCACCGCGAGTGCGTCGCTGCCGGCCAGGAACTGCTTCGGCGGATTGTCCATCCCGGCGATTTTGACCAGGACGTCACCGAGCCTGGCCGGGTCACCCTGCTGGGCGCCGTGATAGCCTGACCACATGTTTTCCGCGGTGCCTTCCGCGGTGTAATCCTCGATGGAGCTCCGGGCATATTTGGCGTTGTGAGCTTCGAGAAGGTCTGTCCGGAAGAAGCCGGGTTCGACCGTCGTGATCTTGATACCGAACGGCTCCACTTCATGGGCTACGGATGCCGACAGGCCCTCGACCGCGAACTTTGCGGCGCTGTAGGCCCGCAATGCTTGAAGCCGACGATACCTGCAAGCGAACTGATGTTGATGATCCGGCCGGACCTCTGCTTGCGCATCACCGGAAGCACCGCGCGCATCATGTACAGCACGCCGTAGAAATTGGTCGCGATCAGTCGCTCGATCTCGGCTGTGCTCAACTCCTCGAAATTGCCGAGCAGACTGTAGCCGGCATTGTTGACGAGAACGTCGATGCGCCCAAACGCCTTGATCGCCGCGTCAACCGCGGGCTTTGCCTGGGCCTCGTTGGCGACGTCCAACTGGGCGAGCGCGAGGTTGTCGCCTGCGACGTCGTTCAGGGCTTTGCGGAGTTTGTCGAGGTTCCGGCCGGTCGCGACCACGCGGTCGCCGGCCTTCAGTGCCGCCTTGGCGGTTGCCGCGCCAATACCGCTGCCGGCACCCGTGATGAACCAGACCTTGCTCATGATGAATTCCTGTTTCCCGTATTGTTGAAAGGGCGCTGGCGCCGCGGCTTGCCGGACAGACGCTAATTTGCAGGGATCGCCCCGATTTGCTGAAGCAATCCGAGCAGATCGGGTTGGCCTGTTTCTTCGACGATCTGCCCACCCGAGAGGCGGTAGATGTTCAGGGCCTGGACCGCGATCGTCTTCCCGGTCGATGCGGTGCCGAAGAAGGTGCCGAGGTGCGTGCCTCGCATGGTGAAGCGGGCAGCCACCTTGTCACCTTCGGCGACCATCTCCTCGAGCGTCCATTGAATATCCGGGAAACCTCCTCGCATCATCTGGATGATGTCGAGATAGCCCGCTGGCCCCCGCATCGGCTCGCTGCGTCCGGGGACATGGAAGATCGCATCTGGAGAAATGAGCTCTGCGGCCAGAGTCTCGCTAGCGGTGTTGATGAAGTCCGTGAAACGGATCATCGCGGCCTTGTTCGCGTCTGGTGTCATGACGTCTTCTGTCTGTTTATCGATGATCTGGATCTTCGGAAGACAACCGAGCCATTGCGTCAGGCCAGTTTGAACGGGAGCTGGCGCAGCGGCTTGTCCGTCAGCCGGGCAATGGCATTGGCGAATGCGGGGGCCAGAGGTGGCAGGCCGGGTTCGCCCATGCCCGTGGGCGGCTCGGCGCTGGGCACGATGTGGACGCTGAACTCGGGCATGTCGGTGATGCGCGCGACGATGTAGCCATCAAAGTTGCTCTGTTCGACCACACCGTCCTTGAGCGTGATCGCCGAACCCGGCAGGCACATCGACAGGCCAGTGACTGCGGCGCCCTGGACCTGGGCCTCCACGGTGCGCGGGTTCACCGCCAGATTGCAATGCACGCCGGCGGTCACGCGATGCAGTACGGGACGTCCGTCCTTCACCGAGGCTTCCACGACATAGGCCACCACGGAATCGAAGGACTCGTGCACCGCCACGCCCCAAGCCCGCCCCTCAGACAGGCGCGTCTTGCCATATCCGCTCTTGTCGACCGCCAGTTGCAGGGCGTCCCTGTGGCGCAGATGCTTGTCGCCGAACATCCGCATGCGATAGGCGACCGGATCCTGCTGCGTCGCGCGGGCGATCTCGTCGAGCACGGTCTCCATGACGAAAGCGGTGTGGGTGGAGCCGACGCTGCGCCACCACAGCACCGGCACGTTGACCTTGGGGTGATGCACGGTCAGGCGCATCGGCACCGGGTAGGGCTCCCGCATGCCTTCGGTGGCCGTGCCGTCGATGCCGTTCTTGACCTGGAACTGCTCGAACACGGAGCCCGTGGTGATGGACTGACCGACAATGACGTGGTCCCAGGCCAGAATGTTACCGCGCTCGTCGAAGCCGATACGGGCGCGGTGCAGATGCATGGGACGGTAGAAGCCACCCCGCATGTCATCCTCACGGCTCCACAGCGTGCGTACCGGCGCATTCAGTCCGGCGGCGCGTGCGGCCTTCGCGATCTCGCAGGCCTCGACCACCATGTCGCTCGTGCTGGAGAAGCGCCTGCCGAAGCCACCGCCTGCCATTTGCACATTCAGCGTGACCTGCTCGGGCTTGAGGTTCAGCACGCGTGCCGCCGCGCCGGCGTCCAGCCCGGCGCACTGGCTGCCGACCCACAATTCGGCGCGGCCCTCGGTGAGGGCAACGGTGCAGTTCAAGGGCTCCATCGCCGCGTGGGCGAGGTAGGGAAAGACGAATTCGGCTTCCAGTTGCCGGGGCGCAGCGGCGAGCGGCGCCATATCGGCGTCGAACTTGCGCGGGCCGGAGCGGCCGGCCAGCTCGCGATACTGGACGAGCTGCCGTTCGCTGTCGACTTTCTCCACCTTCGCGGTGTCCCAGTTCAGTTTCAGCGCGTCGCGGCCCTGCGTTGCCTGCCAGTATCCGTCAGCGACCACCGCCACGCCTTCGGCGCCGCCATCCAGCGGCACGCGCAGCACGGCCTTGACGCCCTTCACGGCGCGCGCCGCGCTGTCATCGACGGCGGCGAGGCGTGCCCCGAATACCGGCGGACGTGCCACGACGGCGGTCAACTGGCCGGGCAGGCGCATGTCGATGCCGAAATCCTGCCGTCCGCTGCTCTTGGCGCGCGCATCGAGGCGCGGCGTCGGGCGGCCGATGATGCGGAAATCCCTCGGATCCTTCAGCGTGACCTTCTCGGGCACCGGCTGCGCCATGGCAGCCTTGGCCAGTTCGCCATAACCGAGCTTGCGGCCGCCGGGGCCGAGCACCGCACCGGCATGTGTGCGCAAGGTGCCTACATCCACTTTCCAGCGCGCTGCGGCGGCGCCGAGCAGCATGGTCCGCGCGCGTGCGCCGAGCTCGCGATATTGCGAAAAACTGTTCTTGATCGAATGCGAGCCGCCGGTGAGATGAATGCCGAACAGCGGATCGGCGTAGGCGGCATCGTTGGTGCCGTGCCGGCTGCGCACCAGGCTCCAGTCGGCGTCGAGCTCCTCCGCCAGGATCATCGGCAATGCGGTGTGGACGCCCTGTCCGAATTCAAGCCGGTTGATGGTCACGGTGACCTCGCCATTGCCGGCGATCTGGACGAAGGCCGATGGCTGCTGGGTCGGCTTGAGGGCGCTGGCGGCGTCACCACCGGTCGTCGCGCCCATCGCGATATGCGGAAAGGCGCCAAGTGCCAGCCCGGTGGCGCCGGCGAGCTTCAGGAAGCTGCGGCGCGGCAGCGTCCTCGTACTAGTCTGGTCCCGGTCCAACATATGCTGAAGCGCGCGCGGCAATTCGCTGTAGTCGATGTTCGGCAACATGACGGCTCCTTCAGGCGAGCGTGCGGGCGGCGTCGGCCACGGCGGCGCGGATGCGGACATAGGTGCCGCAGCGACAGATGTTGCCGGCCATGGCCGTGTCGATGTTGTCGACCGTGGGTTGCTGGCCCGGGGCCAGCGACTTGAGCAAGGCGATGGCGCTCATGATCTGGCCGCTCTGGCAGTAGCCGCACTGCGCCACGTCGTGCTTGACCCAGGCTGCATGCACAGCGGCGCCGACGCGGTCGGTGCCGTCGGTCGCGGCTTCGATGGTGGTGAGCTTCTTGCCTTCGGCTTCGGAGACGGGCGTGATGCAGGAACGAATGGCCTCGCCGTCCAGATGCACCGTGCAGGCGCCGCACTGCGCGGCGCCGCAGCCGAACTTGGTGCCGGTCAACCCGATGACGTCGCGCAGCGTCCAGAGCAGGGGCATCGCAGGATCGACATCGATCGTGACCTCTCGATTGTTCACCATAAGCTTCATCAATCCGCTCCTTGCGGCCTGTCGCGCAGGCCAAGTTGGTCAATCGGACGTGCCGACATCTCGGCAGCGTTCGGAACTGTCGGACGGCCGCACCGGCGTCGTCTCGACCGGCGCGCTACGGGCCCGCTGACAACCCAGATAAACCTGGATGCGGATTTCGATTAGCCGTTATAATTCGCTTAAGCTTATGTATGTGGTGCATGAATGAAGCGAGACGATCTATATGACCTCGCAGCCTTTGCTGCGGTCGCGGAGCATGGCAGCTTCACCCGTGCGGCGGCCGAGCTCGGCATGTCGCAGTCGGCGTTGAGCCACGCCATGAAGGCCCTGGAGGAGCGGCTCGGAGTGCGGCTGCTGTCGCGCACCACGCGTTCGGTGTCGACGACGGAAGCGGGGGAGACGTTGCTGCGTTCGCTGCGTCCCGCGCTGGACGAAATCTCCTCAGGCGTCAACGCGCTCGGCGCGCTTCGCGGCAAGCCGTCCGGCACCGTCCGCGTCACGGCTACCAAGCACGCGGTCTCGTCCGTCGTGATGCCTGTCCTGCCGCGTTTCCTCGCGGCCCATCCCGATATCCGGGTGGACATGATCGTCGATGACAATCTGACCGACATCGTCGCGGACCGCATCGACGCCGGCATCCGTTTCGGCGACATCGTCGAGAAGGACATGATCGCCGTCCGCATCGGGCCGGACATCCGGATGGCCGTCGTCGGCGCGCCCTCGTATTTCGCAGACCATCCGCCGCCCAGGACACCCCGAGAGCTCGCCGGCCATCGTTGCATCAACTATCGGCACGTCAGATCCGGTGGGCTTTACGCCTGGGATTTCGAGGAGAAGGGACGGCCGTTCGAGGTTCGTGTCGAGGGGCCGCTCGTGTTCAACAATGCCGATCTGATTCGAGAGGCAGCGCTGGCGGGGCAAGGCGTCGCCTATGTTTACGCGGACGAGGTGGCTGCCGACATCAGGGCCGGGCGGCTCAAGCGAATTCTGGACAGGTGGTGCCCGACCTTCCCGGGCTATTACCTCTATCACCCCAGCCGGCGGCAGACGCCTCCCGCATTGGCGGCACTGATCGGCGCACTCCGCTACAAACCGTAAGGCGGTCGTCACAACGTTGCCCGCGCTTGGTCCTGGCCCGCCATCGCGACTTCGAGGTCCGCCCCCGCGACCGCCGGAATCCTGGATTGGGCGGACGCTCGGCGCACCCAGCAAAAAGCGCTTTGTCGGCGCCCGAGGCCATCAACGCGGCGCTTTGATCCGGAAACCGCGACATATGGCCCCTTGCGGAATGACCGAACAATGGCCATACTCCTCGAATCGAGTTTCGGCCGAACGACTTGGCCTCGCCGCTGAACAGCGTGCCTGACTGACGACCCTCCCTCCAGATCTCGAATTCGCGGACTGCGTTCCCTGAGCGCGGTTCTAAAGCCTTATATATCTCTAAAAGGACGACCCCATGAATACGGGAACTGTGAAGTGGTTTAACGGTCAAAAAGGTTTCGGCTTCATTCAGCCGGACCAGGGTGGCCAGGATGTTTTCGTTCATATCAGCGCCGTTGAACGCGCCGGCATGAGCACCCTCAACGAGGGGCAGAAGGTTTCCTTCGAAGTCGTCGCAGACCGCCGGACCGGCAAGTCTTCGGCGGACAATCTGCGCGCCGCCTAGGCTGCCGCAATCGGTACTATGTTGCTTTGACCACGGATGTACTGGCAGAGCTTCTGGTTCTTTCGACCCGCGACTGGTTCACCGGCCGCGGGTTTTTTTACACCGGCTGCGGGTTACCCCGTCCATCGAAACAGCTGAGGGCGCGCGCGTGTCTATCAATATCGATTCAGGCCAAGGATCAGACCATGAGTCAGATCAGGAACATGACGACGTCATGTACCCGCAGGTCCTGCCGTTTGTATTGATCCACGCCGGATGCGTCGCGGCGATCTGGTCTGGCATCTCGTGGCAAGCCATTGCGATCTGCGCCGCTCTGTACTGGTTGCGCATGTTCGGGATCACGGCCGGATATCATCGGTACTTCTCGCATCGGGCTTATGCGACGAGCCGGGTGTTCCAGTTCATCCTTGCCGTGCTTGCCCAGAGCAGCGCTCAGAAAAGCGTGCTGTGGTGGGCCGCCAAACACCGTCATCATCATCTGCACTCGGACACCGCGCATGATGTGCACTCGCCCCGGCACAAGGGCTTTTTCTACAGTCATGTCGGCTGGATCTTCTACCGGCAGCACGATGCGACTGACCTCGTGAAGGTATCGGATCTGGCGTCGTATCCCGAGTTGATGTGGCTGCACAGGCTGGAGCTCCTGCCGGCGGCCGTGCTCGCGGGGCTGTGCTTCCTCATCGCCGGGTGGTCGGGACTCGTGGTCGGATTCCTCTGGAGCACCGTGCTTGTGTATCACGCCACGTTCTGCATCAACTCCCTCGCACATGTTCACGGACGCAGGCGGTATGTGACCGGTGACGACTCCCGCAACAACTGGCTGCTCGCTCTGTTGACGATGGGTGAGGGCTGGCACAACAACCATCACGCCTACCAGGCCAGCGCGCGTCAGGGCTTCTACTGGTACGAGGTTGATCTCACCTATTATGTCCTGGTGGCCTTGTCCTGGCTCGGGATCGTCCGGGATCTGAAGCTGCCGCCCAGGCAGGTCCTGCGCAACGAGCATCGGCTGGGATCACGCGTGGTCAAGCAAGCGGCCGAGCAGCTGGCCGCGCGCTTTGACCCCGAACACATCGCGCTCGCGATCAGAACGTCGATCCATGAAACCGAATTGTCGGTCCGCGACGCGCTCAGTCTGTTGCAGCAACGTGCCGACTTGCGCCTCTCCAGCATGCCGACCCGCGAGCAGTTGCTGGCCGAAGCGCAGCGCATGTTCGCCAAGACCATCTCGCTGGACGATATTGTCGACCGTGCCTACGAACTCTTGCACGATTCTGTCGGCTTTCTCCTGGCTACTCCCGCTCTTTCGGCCAACGCGAACGCGAAGAGTGGCATTTAGCGCGATCATCCCCATATAGGGGCATGACCAACTGGCAGAAGTCGAGTCCGCGGCAAGCACCCAAGACGAAGGCGGAACTCCGCCAGATGCTGACCGAGGCCGTCCGCAACACGCAGCCCGGCAGCGCGTCGAAGCGCCCAGCGAAAGCACGGAAGATCGCGGTCGGGATCACCCGCGCCGATCAAGCGTCCGGTGTCACCGCACCGGTTCGCTGAGCCTCGAGAAGGAGCCGCATGCGCAAGTTTCCCAAGCCCACCGAGCAAGAGCTCAAAGAGGGGCCTCAAACCGTGTCCTTTCAGATCGCGAACGGGAACGCGCGGCAGACCTGTATCTTGCAAACCACGCTTCCAACCAAGGCGCAGGCGCAAAAATATCTTCTCGCGAATTGGCCGGCCGTCGAAAAGATGGCTCGCGACGCTCTCGCGATAGGAGCCGTTGAGGACGGCCAGATCAAGCTCGTGATGACCTGAGCAGCCAAGGCCCGACGGCGGACGTCAAGACGAGCATCGGATCAGGGAACGCCGGCGGCTGACTACGACGCCGCGCGCGAGGCGTCGGCGGACAGCCGCGCCAGCAGCGACCTTGCCGTATCCGATGGCGACAGCGAATCCACGCTGACCACGGGATCGCTGCGCATCTCGTGCTTGCCGTTCGCGGTGTGCCGCATCACCGCGGAGAGGCGGCGGGCGATCATGTGGGCGGTGCGGAAGTCGGTCTCCGCGAACACGACGATGACCGAGCCGTCCTTCTGCGCCGCGCCAAAATCCATCTGCCGCATCAGGCGGCTCAGGATGCGCGCGGCATCGAGCTGGGCGCGGGGATTCGAGGGGTCGAAGGCGAAGCGCGCCACGGACAGGCCGCCGCCACGGGCGAGTGTCTGCTCCACCGCCCTGGCAAAATCGCGGGCAAAGGCTTCCGTCGTGAGCAGGCCGCTGCGCGGATCGAGCCAGCCGCCGGCATCGATCGAGCGCAGCGTGCGGCTCAGTTGCGCTTCCATCGCGTGCTGGCGGATCAGCGGCAGCGCGTTGGCGGCGACTCTCGCCGGCTCGCCCGGGATGAGCTCGAGATTGGGCAGGTCGTAGCTCTGCACGAGCTGGTGCGCGGTGACGACCACGGGCAGGCTGCGGAAGCGGGTGTCCTCGGCGAGCACCGTGAGGAAGGCATCCGTCACGCGCGCCGTAAACCCTTCGGCCAGCACGACGCCGTCGATGTCGCGGGTGTTGAGATGCTTGGCCGCGGCCTCGATCGAGAGCGCGCCGATGACGCCGACGCGCTCGCCGAGCGCGACGGAGAGTGCGGGATAGGCCGCGCCGCGGCCGATCAGCAGCACGGTGGCATCGCGCGACGGGTCGCTCTCCGGCAGCGCGACCTTCACCTCCGGCAGCCGGCGCAGCACGGTCGCATGAAGGGTGCGCACGCGCAGCGCGGCGCGCAGCCGCGCGCTCAGGCGATCGGGATGGCCGGCGCGCGAGGAGAAGGGCAGGGCGTTGTGGGGCAGCGTGCCCGCCGCATCCACGGCCACGAAGGGCAGGTACGGCGATTGGTCGGCAATCTTCCTGGCGAGCAGCGCCATGTGCGGCTCATGTCCGCTGTTCATTGCGGCGAGAACCGCGGCCGGCTGCACCTGCTCGACCGCGCGTGCGGCGCTCGCCCAGTCGGTGTCGACCACGGGGAACAGACGGGCCTCGTCCAGCGCCGCCACGAAGGCGGGGCGCTCGGTATTGGACACAAAGAGGATCGGGCCCGCCTGGGACATCGAGAAACTCTGATCACGCAACAGGTGCTGCGCAATCTAGGTTGGCCGCCTTAATGCAGCGTCAACGATGGGAGCGAAAGTACGCCTAGGCCGCCCCGGAGCGGTCGCGAAAAGCCTCGACCATCAGGGGGTTAAGCCCGAGCTCGTTGAGCGCCTCGCGGGCGCGGGCGTTGTCCTGGGCGCGTCCCGCCAGCCTATGACCGCTGAGGCGGTCGGGCAGCGCGGTGAGCAGGGCGCCCTGGCCGAGCCGGCGCGCCCATTCCTGGAGGTCGTTGGAGAGGAAGCGGTAGCCCCCGACGGCCATGATACCGGAGGGCGGCGCGGTGATGCAGATCGCGCCGCTCGGACGGTCGAGCCGCGCCGCATAGCCGGTGTCGACATAGTCGCGCGGCGGCTGCGCGATCAGCGTGTCGCCGACCGGCTGCGGCGGGGCGTAGGCCGCGATCGGCACCATCGCGCCGCGCAGGCCGAGCGTGCCCTTCGGCGTCAGCAGGATCTCGCCGGCGATGGAGGAGCCGGACTGCTCACGCGGAGCGCCGTGCGGCCCCGGCATCACCGCAACGGGCATGCCGTCCTCGCCGCGGCGGGCGCCGAACAGGCCGGCCTCGCCGAACAGATAGACGTCGGTCAGCGGCGCATGCGGCGCGGTCCAGGCCTCGCTCGCCGCCACCTGCTCGGGCGCGCGCCACAGGCCGACGACGTTGCGCAAGGTCGGCATCCGCGCCGCCAGGTCGGAATCGCCGAGCCGCAGCGCGAGCTGCGCGGGCGCAATCAGCACCTCGCATTCATGCTCGTTGATCTGCTGCTCCAGCACGTCGTTCTCGAACGGATGATGCAGCGCCAGCGCGCCGCCCGAGAGCAGCCACACCGCGAGCGAGGAGGCGAGACCGGCGAACGACATCGGCGTGAACGCCGCCATCACGGTCGCGCCCTGCCTGATGTCGGCCTCCAGCGACATCGCAAGCCCACCGGCGATCAGGCTGAAATGCGGCCGCGGCACCGGGCGAAAGCCTTCCGCCGTGACGTCGAAGGAGATCATCGCCGCCTTGCGGCCGTCCTGGATCACGGCACGCGTGGTGCCGGGCGGACGGGCCAGCACCTCGTCGAGCGAGGCCATGCCTTCGGGTAGTTCGGTGCCGAAGCCGCAGACATGGCGGATCGAGAAGGCTTCCGCCGCGGCATGCATCGCCAGGTCGGCATAGCTGACCCCGTCGACCCTGCTCATGGTGACGATGGCGCGCGCCGCGGTGCGGTTCAGCGCGGCAGTCAGTTCCGCGTGGCGCCACAGCAGCGGCAGCACGGCGACGACGAGGCCGGCGCGATGGGCGGCGAGCACGGTCAGCACGAACTCGACCGTGTTCGGCAGCTGGATCGCGATGACGGAATTGGCCGGCAGGCCCGATTCGACGAAATAGGCCGACAGCGCCTCGATGGCGGTATCGGCCTCGGCATAGCTCAGCCGCCGCGGCTGGTGCCCGGTCACGCGCGCCTTGTTGAGCGGGTCGAGCAAAGCGGGCGCGTGCGGCTGGCGCATCAGCGTACGCTGGAACAGCGTGTCGAGCGTCGGCGATACGGCTGGCTGGTTCACGGCGTCACTTCGCTGGACTGGCTTGAGGTACACCCTTGGACCACCAGGTCTCCGGCAGATAGCCGGACAGCGCAGTGGCCGTTGGTCGTTCTATCCGATTCCAGCGCGCGATCCATTGCTCGGATACGTTAAACAGGGGGATTGTGTAGAAGCCCGCGATCAGGGCGCGGTCGAGCGCGCGCGCCGCCGAGACGAAGGCCGTATGTTCACGGGCCTCCAGCAGGGCGCCGATCATGGCGTCGACCGCCGGATCCCTGGCGCCCATGTAGTTGCGGGTGCCGGGATTGTCGGCGGCGGCGCTGCCCCAATAGAAATACTGCTCGTTGCCGGGCGACAGCGACTGGTCCCAGCGGTTCTGGATCATGTCGAACTCGTAGGCGAGCCGGCGCTGGTCGAACTGCACGGGATCGACCGACCGCACGCTCGGCTCGATGCCGGCGCGCTTGAGGTCGCGCTGAAAGGCCAGCGCGATGCGTTCCTGGTCGCGGGTGGTGACCAAAATCTCGAACGTGAAGGGCGCCTTGGTCGTGCGGTTGCGCAGCACGGTGCCGTCGAGATCGTAGCCGGCCTCCGACAGCAGCTTCAGCGCGGCGCGCAGCATGGTCCGGTCGCGGCCGGAGCCGTCAGTCACCGGCAGGCGATAGCTGCCGTCCATGATATCGGGCGGAATTTGCGCGGCGAATGGCTTGAGCAGCTCGCGCTCGCGCGCGTCGGCAGGGTGGCCATAGGCCGACAGGTCCGAGCCGGCGAAATAGCCGGCGACGCGCGAATAGAGCGAGAAGAAGTAGTTGCGGTTGACCAGCTCGAAATCGAACAGCAGCGTCAGCGCCTTTCGCACGCGGATGTCGGCGAAGACAGGACGGCGGGTGTTGAAGACCAGGAATTCGGACGGTTGCGGCACGCCGGGCTTGACGGTGTCGCGGATCACCTCGCCGCTTCTGACGGCTGGAAAATCGTAGCCGTCGTGCCAGCGCAGCGGCTCGTGCTCGATGCGGAAATCGTAGAGGCCGCGCTTGAAGGCTTCGAACTGGCCGTTGGCCTCGCGGAAATAGTCGAGCCTGATCTCGTCGAAATTGTACAGCCCGCGATTGACGGCGAGGTCGCGGCCCCAATAGTCGGGATCGCGTGTGAGCGTCACGCTGGCGCCGGGCTTCACCGCCGCGACGCGATAGGGCCCCGATCCGACCGGTCCCGTCAGCGTCGTCTCCTCGAAGGTCGCGACATCGACCGCGTGCTTCGGCAGGATCGGCATCAGGCCGAGGATCAGCGGCAATTCCCGGTCGTTGGCCCCGGTGAGGTCGAAGCGGACGGTGAGGGGATCGGGCGCCTCGGCCCTGGTGGCCTTGGCATAGTATTGCCGCAGGTTCGGGCGGCCGTGATCGCGCAGCAGCTGCCAGGAGAACAGCACGTCCTCGGCGGTGACCGGTTTGCCGTCAGAGAAGCGGGCGCGGGGATCGAGGCGGAAGGTGACATAGGTCCGCTCGTCGTCGGTCTCGACCGATCTGGCGAGCAGGCCGTAGAGCGTGAACGGCTCATCCTGACCGCGCGCAAGCAGGCTCTCGACCACGTAGCTTCGAATCGGCTGCACCGCCAATCCCTTCACGATGAAGGGATTGAGACTGTCGAAGGTGCCGAGAATGCCCCAGGTCAGCCGGCCGCCCTTGGGCGCATCGGGATTGGCGTAGGGCATGTGGGTGAAACCGGCGGGCATCGCCGGCTTGCCATGCATGGCGATGGCATGGGCCTCCTCGGCCCGTGCCTCACTCGCCGACAGTCCGCCGGCGAGGGCCAAAGCGAGGACTGCGGTGAGGATGCAAAGGCGGGTGTCGGGGCCCTCGAGCAGGCGCTGGAACATGAACATCGACACACGTTGATTCGAGGACCGGCGGGCCTGAATCCTATCACAGGGAATTTCACCGGACGCAGCTGCGGATGTGGCCAAAGACGCTTGTCGGCATTGATCTTTTCGTCGGCCACGTTAAGAAGGCGGGCAATCGCGCAAGAGCGTCGAGCCCGTCACTTATCCGCCTCAATTGACGGGGAGAGAGCCGCGCCCAGGCGGCCAGGTTCGGCGCTTCGGAGCGGTTCGGGCACTTCCCGTTCAGAAAGGGTTTTCCGCAATGAATTTCCGTTACTTGGCCGCGTCCGTCCGGCCGCGCGGGCGACTTCTCGCCTTGTTGACGGCGACGGCGTTGGCCGTTCCGTTTGCTGCTGAGGCCCAGACCCCGGCGCCGGCCCCCGGCGCACCCAAGGCGGCTCCGGCCCCGAAAGCGGCACCCAAGGCTGCCCCCAAGGCTCCGGCACCGGCGGCCCAGGCGCCCGCCCAGCCGGCTCCCGCTCAGGGCGCACCTGCGCAGCAGGGCGCGGCCCAGCCGGCTGATCAGCAGATCCAGCTGATCTACGCGCCCTGGACCAAGTTCTGCCTCAAGGGCCAGGACGCCAACGCCAAGCAGGTCTGCTTCACCGGCAAGGACGGCCGCATCGAGTCGGGCCAGCCGGTCATCGCCGCCGTGATCATCGAGCCGGAAGGTGAGCCGAAGAAGATCCTGCGCGTGACGCTGCCGCTCGGCATGCAGCTCGTGCACGGCACCCGCATCATCGTGGACAGCAACGCGCCGCTGCAGCAACCGTATGTGATCTGCTTCCAGAACGGCTGCATGTCGGACTACGAAGCCACGCCCGAGCTCATCGCCAACATGAAGAAGGGCCAGAATCTCGTTGTCCAGGCGATCAACGCCAACGGCGCGCCGCTGACCCTGCCGCTGCCGCTCGCCGGCGAATTCCAGAAGGCCTATGACGGTCCGCCGACCGATCCGAAGGTGTTCGAGGAAACCCAGAAGAAGCTTCAGGAAGAGCTTCAGAAGAAGGCCGACGAGCAGCGCAAGAAGCTCGAGCAGCAGGGTGGCGCGCCCGGCGCAGCTCCGACCGGCCAGAAGTAAGTCGGGATCAGATTCCGGACGTGAAAAAGGCGCTCCCATGAGCGCCTTTTTTGTTGGTCGCCTGCTGGCGCCGAATGTTGTGGGCCGCCTGTTGGCGCCGAGGTGTCAGTTCAGCGAGGGATTGCGCGGGCGGTAGCCGCCATCCTTGTTCTTGATGAAGATCTCGGCCACCTGCGAATGACGGATCGGCTCGCCGGACTCGTCGGGCAACAGGTTCTGCTCGGACACGTAGGCGACGTATTCCGACTCCGCGTTCTCCGCGAGCAGGTGGTAGAACGGCTGGTCCTTGTGGGGCCGTACCTCCTCGGGGATCGACAGCCACCATTCCTCGGTGTTGTTGAACTCCGGATCGATGTCGAAGATCACGCCCCGGAACGAGAAGATCCGGTGGCGAACGACCTGTCCGATCTGGAATTTCGCGGTCCGCGCTTTAATCATTCCCCGTCGATAGACCAGGATTGTGGCCGATGCTAGTGCCCTCATTTGGAATTAACGTCCGCCCAAGGGGCAGATAGCCCCCAAGTCTTCAGAAGAAACTTGAGAAATGGTCGATATCCTCAATCTTGCACTACCTTATTTCGGCTTGATCTTCGTCGGATTTGCCTGCGGCAAGGTCAAGTCGCTGCCGGAATCGGGCCTCGCCTGGATGAACTTCTTCCTGCTCTACGTGTCGCTGCCGGCGCTGCTGTTCGCGATCATGTCGAAGACGCCATTCGCGGAGCTGAACAACCCGCCGTTTCTGGTCGCGACCACGCTGTCCACGGTTGCGGCGTTCACGCTGGCGCTGGTCGTCGGCAAGGTCCTCGGCCGCCTGACGTTGCGCGAGGCCACGCTCGCAGGGCTGTCCGGCGGCTACGGCAATATCGGCTATATGGGGCCGGGGCTGGCGCTGGCCGTGCTCGGGACGAAGGCGTCGGCGCCGACCGCGCTGATCTTCTGCTGCGACAGCATCTTCCTGTTCACGATCGTGCCGCTGCTGATCGAGCTGTCCGACCGCGACCATCCCTCGATCGTGCACGCCTTCGGCGTGGTGCTGAAGCAGATCGTGCTCAACCCGCTGATCATGTCGGCCTGTTTTGGCGCGGCAGTGGCAGCGCTCCATATCGAGCTGCCGGTCGCGCTCGACCGCACCATCACCTTCCTCCAGAACGCAGCCGCCCCGACCGCGCTGTTCGTGCTCGGCGTGACCGTGGCGCTCCGTCCGTTCGACCGGGTGCCGTGGGAGGTGCCGGGCGTGGTCGCGGTGAAGCTCCTGATCCATCCGCTCATGGCCTTCGGCTTGATGCTGGCGTTCGGCCCGTTCGCGCAGCCCTGGGCCGCGACCGCCGTGCTGATGGCCTCGCTGCCGCCGGCATTGAACGTGTTCGTGATCGCCCGGCAGAACGAGGCCTGGATCGAATCCGCCTCTGTCGCGGTGCTGCTCGGGACCTTTGCGTCCGTGGTCACGCTGACCAGCGTGATGTGGTTGCTCCAGACCGGCCGGCTGACGTTTCCGTGACGAAGACGGCTGAAGCAGCTCGGCGAAGCCGGGCGCCGAATTCAGCAATTCTGTTCCGTCGTCATGGTGCTGTCGCCCGCGCGGCGAGAAAGGCCTGTTCCAGGTGCGCGCGCATGCGGGTCGATGCCAGCGGCGCATCGCCTGCGGCAATGGCCTCGATGATCGCAAGGTGCTCGCGGCACCATTCGCGGACGCGCCGGCTGTCGAAATAGCTGCCGAACTCGAGCAGGCGCCGCAACCGGTTCTGGTACTGGATGGCCTGGGCAAAGAAAGCGTTGCCGCAGAACTCGGCGCACATCTCGTGAAATGCGGCATCGGTCTCGAACAATTGCGTGCTGGAGATCGAGGCGATGTCGGGATGCGAGGCGAGATACAAATGTTGCAGCCGCATCCGTTCGATCGCGGCGGGATCCGGCTTGAACGTCGGCAGCAGAAAGCCCGAGGGCTCGAGCGTCAGTCGAAATTCGTAGCTGGCGCGAAGCGAGACGAGGGAGTCGAGCGTCGGCAGGAAGGTCCAGCCATGCCCCTGTTTGCGCGCGATCAGGCCGTCTTCGGCGAGCCGCGCAAGGGTGCGCGCCAGCGCCGCGCGGTCGGCATTGTAGCGCCGTGCGATTTCGCTCTGCGTGATGGAGTTCGGAATGCGATGCTCGAGGCGATCGCGAACGAGCTTCGCGTAAAGCTCCTCGTCGATCGTCGAGGGCACTTCGATCTCAATCCGATGGAGGGATTCGAACGGCTTTCGCAGGAAGAACCCGTGGTTCTTCCGTGTCTCGACGATGCCGCGTTCGGCGAGGAGGTCGAGCGCGGACCTGATCGGCGTTCGCGAAACACCGATCAGGTCCGCAAGCTGCTGCTCGCGCAGATGGTGGCCGGGCTCCAGCCTGGCATTCCGGATGACATCGAGAATCTGGTTGGCGAGGCGAAAGCGACTTTGTTGCGTTGACCGCGCCATGAAAGGAGCTCTCGGATCCATCCTAAGGTACAAGTTGTTGCTAGCGATACAATAACTACCGGCTGCAATCTGCGCCAAAACCCCAATGAGTAAGCCTTGGTCAGCGATTGCCCGCTGAACAGGCTTGACGTCGAAGGCAGCAAAGATTGTATAATAAGCAACAATAGAACAATCAAGTCAGGAGCTGCCGATGTCTCGTTTGCGCCTCGCCTGCGGAGTCCTGTCACTTGTTCTGTCCGGATCGGTGATGGCTGCGGATCTGTCTTCGGTCTCGCTGGTCGAGAAAGGCGCGCTGACTTACGGCGTTGCCGGCACCTTCGCGCCCTTCGAATTCCAGAAGGACGGAAAACTGTCCGGCTTCGACATCGACATGATCGGGCTGCTCGGCAAGAAACTCGGTGCCGAGCCCAAGCCGATGAACATGGAGTTCAAGGGGCTGATCGTTGCGCTGCAAGGCGGCCGCGTCGATCTCATCAACTCGGCGATGTACATCAACGAGCAGCGGGCCGGCCAGGTCGACTTCGTTCCCTATCTCAAGATCGGGACGCTCGTGGTGGTGCAGGCGGACAATCCCGCCAAGATCACCGGCCGCGACGATTCCCTCTGCGGCAAGACCATCGCCGTCACGCTTGGCGGCATTCAGGAGAGCTACGCGCGTCAGGACGACAAGCGCTGCCGCGACAAGGGGCTTGCCGCTATCAACGTGATGACGCTGCCCACGGCGCAGGATTCGGCGCTGACGCTGCGGCAGGGACGTGCCGACGCCCTGTTCAATTCCACCCCGGGCGTGGTTGAGCTGATGGAGAAGGTGCCGGGCGTCTACGCCGTGGCCGGCTCCGAGTTCGAGGCCAACACGCAGATTGGCATGGCGGTGCGCAAGGGCGACGGCGCCATGAAATCGGCGATCGAAGCCGCACTCAAGGAGATCGTCGTCGACGGCTCCTACAAGAAGCTGATCGAAACCTGGAAATTTCCTGCCTCGGTGTCGCTGTTCGACTAAGGGAGCCTGCCGGTGTCCATCGAACTCGTCCTGAAGTACCTCACCTCGCCGAACTTCCTGCGCGGGGCGGAGATGACGCTGCTGCTGACGGTCGCCTCGCTCGTCCTCGGCATCCTGATCGGTCTCGTGCTCGCGCTGATCCAGGAGAGCCAGACCCGGATCGGCGCCGTCGTGACGGTCGCCTATCTCTGGCTCTTCCGCGGCACGCCCGTGCTGTTCCAGATCATCTTCATCTACAACGTGCTGCCGTCGTTCGGCATCAGGCTCTCGGCCTTCGTATGCGCGGTGCTGGCGCTGTCGCTGAACGAGGGCGCCTATATGGCGGAGATCCTGCGCTCGGGGCTTCAGGCGGTGAAGAAAGGCCAGCGTACGGCCGGTCTCGCGCTTGGCATGACCGGGACCCAGATGATGCGCCATGTCGTGATTCCGCAGGCCGCAAGGATCGTGCTGCCGCCGATCGGCAACCAGATGATCGGCATGCTGAAACTCAGCGCGCTCGTCTCGGTGATCGCCGTGGAGGAGCTGCTGCTGGTCGCGAACCAGGCGGCGAGTGCCGACTTCCGCTATTTCGAGGCGCTGACCGCGGCCGGCATCTACTATCTCGCGATGACCACGATCTTCATGGGTCTGCAGATCCTCATGGAAATCGCCCTCGACCCCAAGAAGCGGCGCGGCATGCGGCGGCTTTCGCTGACCGAACGGATGCTTGGCACATCGAAGATCGTGGCGGTGCGGTAGCGACATGCAGCACCTTCTCGAGATCGTCGGCGTCAACAAGAGCTTCGGTGCGACGCAGGTCCTGAAGACGTGCACGCTGGCGGTCGATCCCTCCGAGACGGTTGTCGTGATCGGTCCGTCAGGGTCCGGCAAGTCGACGCTGCTGCGCTGTGTCAACCTGCTGGAAACGGTGGACAGCGGCGACATCTTCTTCGAAGGCGAGAACGTCACGCGCGCCCGGCGTACGGCTCATCTGTTGCGCCGGCAGATCGGCATGGTGTTCCAGAACTTCGAACTGTTCGCCCATCTCTCGGCCGCCGAGAACGTCATGCTGGCGCCCGTGAAGATCCTCGGAATGAGCCGGGCCGATGCCCACGACATCGCGGTCGATCTCTTGCGCAAGGTGCAGATCCCCGAGAAGGCGGACGCCTTCCCGGACGAACTGTCCGGCGGGCAGCAGCAGCGCGTCGCCATTGCGCGCGCGCTCGCGATGCGGCCCAAGCTGATGCTGTACGATGAGCCGACCTCCGCGCTCGATCCGGAAATGATCCGCGAGGTGATCGACGTCATGGCAACGCTCAGCGCCGAGGGCATGACCAGCATCGTGGTCACCCATGAGATGGGATTCGCCCGGCGCGCGGCCGACAGGATCGTGTTCATGGAGCACGGCGAGATCATCGAGAGCGCGCCGAGCGACCGGTTCTTCGGCGGCACGGTCAACGACCGTGCCAGGCGCTTTCTCGACCAGATCCTGCACTGACTCCCGATATCCGGAATCCGTTGATGTCCAGCTCTCCCGACGTCGCACGCATGAAGCAGGAGCTTGCAAGGCTCATTGCGATCGATACGCAGAATCCTCCCGGTCACGAGGCGCCCGCGGCGGACTATCTGCGTGAGCTGCTGGCCGGTGGCGGCTTCGGCGTCACGGTGCAGGAGTACAAGCCGGGACGGGTCAACGTCATCGCGCGGCTCGAGAATGGCGCGGGCCCGGTCTTCGCGTTCAATACCCATATGGACGTCGTGCCCGCCGGCGAGGGCTGGTCCTCCGATCCCTTTGGCCTGACCGAGAAGGACGGGCGGCTCTACGGCCGCGGCGCCTGCGACTGCAAGGGGCCATTGGCCGCGATGCTGGAGGCCATGCGCATGCTGGCGGGCGATCGCGCGGCATGGTCGGGCACGCTGCTTGGCGTCTTCGTGGCCGACGAGGAGGTCGCCAGCGAGGGCGCCAGGTTCTACGCGGCGGGCCATCCCAGGATCGATGCTGTCGTGGTCGGCGAGCCGACGTCGAATGCGGTCTTTTCCGCGCACAAGGGCAGCCTGCGGCCGATCGTGCGGGTCTACGGCGTGTCGGCGCATTCGGGAACGCCGCATCTCGGCGAGAACGCGATCTACCGCGCCGGCGAATTGCTCGGGCTCGTCGCCGAGCATCACGACGAGGTGGTCCGTCACCGCAGCCATCCGCTGGTCGGAGCAGCCAGCCTCACGGTCACCAGGATCAATGGCGGCCACGCCGACAACGTGCTGCCCGGCGCCTGCGATCTGCTGCTTGATCGCCGGATGGTGCCGGGCGAAGACGAGGAGGCGGTCAAGCGCGAGATCGGCGAGCTCCTCGTGGTCGCGCGCGAGCGTTTCGGCCTGCGCGCCGAGATCGTCGACTACAAGGCGACGACGGGCGGAGCAACGGAAACCGCGCTGGACAGCCCGATCGTGAGTGCGAGCCTTGCTGCGAGCCGGGCCCATGGTGTGGCCAAGCCGGGCCCGTTCGGCTTCCAGGGCGCCTGCGATCTCGTGCATTTCACCGGCGTAGGCGCGCAAGGCGTTGTGATCGGTCCTGGCGATCTCGGCGTCGCGCACAAGCCCGACGAATTCGTGCCGGCCGATGAGTTCATCACCGCCAGCCTGATTTATCGCGACGTGGCGAAAGCCATGCTGCGCAACTAGGATCCAAGCGTTTGCGGGTTTCACTGCACTTGGCAGACTTGCATTACGGCGGCGGGCTCGTCCTGCACACGGCGTCGTCGGGCAGCATTCCTTCCCTGAAGGAAGTCTACCTGCGGCTCGACGATGGCGAGACGGTCGGCGTCGGCGAGGTGAGGGCCAACATCGCCTACCTCAACGGCTATGACGAAAGCACCGTGGTGGAGGCCGCCATCGCCGCGATACGCGACGTCGATTGGCGTCGCGATCCGCTCGACCTGATCGCGATGATGACGCTGTGGGAGACGCCGTACATCGCGCCGGTCCGGACGTTGATCGATTGCGCGTTGCATGATCTCGTCGCGCGTCGAGAGCACAAGACGGTTGCCGCCTGGCTCGGCGCCGCGGGGCAGGATGTAACCTGCCGGACGAACCAGACCCTGTTCTGGTCTTCCGACCAGGACTTTCTCGCGCGGGCGCAGGCATATGTCGCCCGCGGCTATACGGACCTCAAGGTGCGCATTGCCGTCGCGGATTTTGCCGAGGATCTGCGTCGCATCGCGGCTCTGCGGGAGCGTTTTGGCGGGCGAGTGAAGATTGCAGCCGACGCAAACGGACGCTGGAGCGCCGACGAGGCGCTGGCAAAGCTCGCCGCGCTCGCCGCGTACGATCTCGTCTATGTCGAGCAACCGGTGCCGGCCGGCGATTGGGCAGGCATCGATGAGCTCGCGCGGCGAAGCCCGATTGCGGTGATGCTCGACGAGAGCATTGCCGCGGCCGGTGATGTCACACGAATATGTGCCTACGAGGGGCGGGTGTTTGCGCACCTCAAGCTGGTGAAGCTTGGCGGCATTGCGCCGACCGTGGCGGCGGCGCGGAAGCTGTCGGAGGCCGGCGTGCCCTTCATGATCGGCCAGATGAACGAAGGAGCCGCGGCGACCGCGGCGGCGCTGCACGTCGCCTGTGCTACCAGGCCTGAATTCGCCGAGCTCTACGGCGCCGACGGGCTCCTCGACGATCCGGCCTCGGGCACCTCCTACACAGCCGGAGCGGTCCGGACAGACGGCGCGCTCGGCCTCGGCGTCACGTTCGATGCCGCCACCACCAAGCTCATCGGAGACTACGGATATGACTAGCGACAGCGTGCAGCAGGGATCTGAATCTGCGTTCCCGAAACGGGAGTATGACGGGCGTGTCGCACGTGCGCGCGCGCTGCTCGCCAAGGCCGACATCGACGTCATGGTCGTCACCGGTCCGGAGAACATCTTCTACCTCACCGGCCAGCAGACGCCGGGCTACTACACCTTCCAGGCGCTGGTGCTGCCGGTCGAAGGCGAGCCGGCCTTCGTGGTCCGACAGCTCGAATATTTCAACTTCATCGCGAACACCTTCATCGCCAATGCGCAGGTCTACCAGGACGGCGACCAGCCGGTGAATTTCCTGGTTGATGTCATCAGGGACCGCGGCTGGGCGTCAAAGCGCATCGCGATCGACAAGCGCGGCTGGTTCTTGCCCGTCGCGACCTACGAAGCGCTCCAGGACAGGCTTGGGACGGTCTACGACGGCGCAGGGATCATTGAGCAGCTCCGTATCGTGAAGTCGGCGGCCGAGCTCGAGAAGATCACCACCGCCGCGTCCTATGTCGAGGCTGGTATGCGCGCGGGCCTTGCCGCGGTGAAGTATGGGGCGAGCGAAAACGACCTCGTCTCCGCGATGGTGGGCACGTCGATCGCCGCGGGCTCCGAATATGTCGGCATGGAGCCGCTGGTCTCCGTCGGCCGCCGCAGCGGCGTGCCGCACGGCACCTGGCGGCGCGGACGGATCGGAGCCGACGATCCCGCGTTCCTGGAAATGGCCGCCAGCCATGATCGCTATCACGCCGCGCTGATGCGCAGCGCCTGGATTGGCGCCATGCCGCAGCGCGCGATCGATATGGAGAAGGCCTGTCAGGACGGACTTGCCGCGGCGCTCGAGGCGATCAAGCCGGGGGCGCCCTGCGAGGCGCCGCACCTGGCCTGTCAGCGGATCATCGATCGCGCAGGCTATACCGAGAACTTCAAGAAGCGCGTCGGCTACAGCATCGGCATCGCCTTTGCGCCCGATTGGGGCGAGGGCGGCGTGCTCAGCCTGTACACGGGAGTGACCACCGAATTGCGCCCGGGGATGACGTTCCACCTGCCGGTCGCGATGCGGGATTTCGGCCAGTTCACGGTCGGCGTCAGCGAGACGGTCATCGTCACCGAAACCGGCTGCCGGCCGCTCAGCACCATCGATCGCTCAATCCTGCGCGTCGCGGGCTGATGACGCGCGTGCCATCGGTGGCTTGAAAATCGATTTTCGAACAGGGGCTTAGAGCGAAGCGTTTGCGTGTTTTGATCCGGTCGCGCGGCAAGTTCCGGGCAGGCTACCGCCGCCAGGTCGGCGTCAGGCCCTCGCGCATGGCAAAACGCCTGAGCGGTCCTACGGCGCCGAGCAGGTGCATGCCGACGGCGCGGACCGGTTGGAGCGGCAGGAAATCGTTGAGCAGGGAGCGGTTGGCCATGTCGATCACGAATGTGCGGCTCAGGATGTCCGGACGCCGCGCCCGGTCGTAGCGCTTGAGCACGTCGGGCGCGCCGGGATCCCGGCCTGATGCGACGGCCTCGCCCGCGAGCTGGGCAATGTCGGCGGCATCGCGCAGGCCGAGATTGAGGCCCTGGGCGCCGATCGGGGGAACCACATGGGCGGCTTCGCCGACCAGCGCGATGCGGTCGCGGCCGAACGATTTCGGACGTTCGATCGCCAGCGGAAACAGGTTGCGGCCCGGCTCGACCGTCATGCCTCCCAAGATCGAATGCGACTGCTTCTCGATTGCGGCGGACAATTCCTCGTCGCTCAAGCCGCGAAGCCGCTCGGCTTCCGCGGGAGCTGCGACCCAGACGATGCTGGAGCGATCGCCGGGCAGGGGCACGAACACGCAGGGCCCGTGCGACGTGTGGAACTCGGTCGAGACGTTGCGATGCGGCCGCGCGTGGCTGACGTTGAAGGTGAGCGCGGTCTGCGTCAGCTCGCGCCGCGTCACCTCGATGCCGGCCGCCTCCCGGCACAGCGAATGCCGGCCGTCGGCGCCGACCACGAGCCGGGCCGACAGGAATTGTCCGGACGCCGTGCGGATCGCGACGTCGTCGGCCTCGACGACGACGCTTTCGGCCTCGTCGTCGAAACGGACGATTCCGGGCAGCTCGCCCGCG
Source organism: Bradyrhizobium sp. GW821-FHT12B03 (assembly GCF_058807535.1). NCBI lineage: Bacteria > Pseudomonadati > Pseudomonadota > Alphaproteobacteria > Hyphomicrobiales > Nitrobacteraceae > Bradyrhizobium > Bradyrhizobium sp. GW821-FHT12B03. The sequence continues at coordinate 108,061 of NZ_JBXAQU010000021.1, read as the reverse complement.
CGTTCCTCCAGCGCCAGCATCAGCGAGCGGTTGGCGATGTTGTAGCCGAAGGCGTCGAGTGCGATCTCGTGGCAGGAGAAGCGGACCTCCGGTGCGCGGAACAGCCGCCCGGTGTCGTCCACGAGGCGCATGATTTCGAGCGCGGCCGCCTTGTCCTTGCAGCGTCGCCAGACGTCGAGGTTCTCCAGGAGTTCGACGGAGGCACCGAGCAGCGCGGTGGTGCGGTTGTCGGCATAGGGCACGCGGCGCGCCACCAGTGCGGTCCGTGCACCCGTCTGCGCCAGCGCGATGGCCGCCGCAAGTCCCGCCGGTCCACCGCCGATCACGGCTGTGTCAAAGAGTGTCGATGCGTCTGTCATGGGAACGACATTTGACACGCCCGGCGGCAAATTCAAGCCCACCTATTTTTCCCTGATTTTATGGCGAATTGTGCGACCGAGGGCCGCAATGGCGGATGTGCAAAGCGGTCCCATTCTGGTAGCAGAAGCCATGGATACCCAGCAGGATTCCCTGAAACCGACCCCCGCGATCCGCGCTGCGGCGTTCTCGGTGCACATCTTCACTGCCTTCGGCGCGGCCATTGCGCTGCTGGCGATGCTCGAGGCCGTGCGCGAGCACTGGGCGGCGATGTTTCAATGGCTGGGCGTCGCCCTGATCATCGACGCGATCGACGGGCCGATCGCGCGCCGGCTCGACGTCAAGAACGTGCAGCCGAACTGGTCGGGCGACGTGCTCGACCTCGTGGTCGATTTCGTCACCTATGTGTTCGTGCCGGCCTACGCGATCGTGGCGAGCGGGCTGCTGCTGCCGGTCGCGGCTCCCTTGCTCGGCGTCGCCATCATCGTCACCAGCGCATTATATTTCGCCGATCTGCGCATGAAGGCCGACGACAATCATTTCCGCGGCTTCCCGGCGCTGTGGAATGCGGCCGCGTTCTATTTGTTCCTGCTGCACTGGCCGCCGTTGTGGTCGACGCTGCTGGTCGCCGCCCTCGTGGTGCTGACCTTCGTGCCGTTCCACGTGCTGCATCCGGTCCGCGTCGTGCGGCTGCGCTGGCTGACGATGTCGCTGATCGCGATCTGGGCGGTGCTCTCCCTTTACACGCTGGACAAGGATTTTCACGTCGGTACCGGCGTGACGCTCGCGCTGTGCGCCATCGCGCTCTGGGTCAGCTTCAGCGACGCATTGATCCGCCTGGCAAGATCCTTCGCATGATGCATCTCCTCACAAGCCCCGAAGCCTGGGCCGCGCTGCTGACCCTGACCGCGCTCGAGATCGTGCTCGGCATCGACAACGTCATCTTCCTGTCGGTGATCGTCTCGCGCATCCCCGAGAAGCAGGCGCACCGTGCCCGCCAGGTCGGGCTCGCACTGGCGCTGATCTTCCGCATCATCCTGCTGAGCCTTCTGGTCTGGCTGATCGGCCTGACCGCGCCGGTTTTCTCGATGAAGGGGTACGACTTCTCCTGGCGCGACCTCATCCTGATCGGCGGCGGCCTGTTCCTGATCGCAAAGGCGACGCACGAGATCCACGCCGAGGTCGAAGCCGATGACGGCGAGGGCGATCAGGCCTCCGGCCGCAACGCCTTCTTCTGGGTGATCGTCCAGATCGTCATCATCGACATCGTGTTCTCGCTGGACTCGATCATCACCGCGATCGGCATGGCGCAGGACATCGAGATCATGATCGCGGCCGTCGTGATCGCCTGCCTGATCATGTACATTTCGTCCGGGCCGGTGTCGCGATTCGTCGCGGAGCATCCGACCACGAAAATGCTGGCGCTGGCGTTCCTGGTGCTGATCGGCGTCGCGCTGGTAGCGGACGGATTCCAATTCCACATCCCGCGCGGCTACATCTATTTCGCAATTGCGTTCTCGGCGGCGGTGGAATTCTTCAACGTGCTGGCCAAGCGCAACCGCAAGAAGGCCGGCAAATAGTCGCGTTTGGTTCGTTCCATCCCGCGTCGAGTTGACAAGGCGGGCGCGATGGCTTTCGCTTTGCCGCGAGAAGAGGAGGTCAGGCGATGACCAAAGCGGTCCGTGTGCACAAGGTCGGAGGCCCCGAGGCCCTGGTCTACGAGAGCGTCGACGTCCCGGCGCCGGGCCCAGGCGAGGTGCGCATCCGCCAGCATGCGGTCGGGTTGAACTTCATCGACGTCTATTATCGCACCGGCCTCTACAAGGCGCCGGGGCTGCCCTTCATCGCCGGCAACGAGGCCTCGGGCGAGGTCATCGCGGTCGGGCCCGGCGTGACGCATTTCCATCCCGGCGACCGCGTCGCCTACTACCACAATCTCGGCGCCTATGCCGGCGAGCGCAACATCCCCTGGGAGAAGCTGGTCAAGCTGCCCGACCACATCACCCACGAGCAGGGCGCCGTGCTGATGCTGAAGGGGCTGACGGTCTGGTATCTCCTGCACAAGACCTTCAAGGTCGAGCCGCATCATCGCGTGCTGATCCATGCCGCGGCCGGCGGCATCGGCCTGCTCGCCTGCCAATGGGCGAGGGCGCTCGGCGCGCACGTCATCGGCACGGTCGGCTCGCGCGAGAAGGCCGAGCTTGCCGAGGCCAATGGCTGCGACCATGTCATCCTCTACAACGAGGAGGATTTCGTCGCGCGCGTCAAACAGATCAGTCGCAACGAGGGCTGCGACGTCGTCTATGACGGCGTTGGCAAGGCGACCTTCCCGGGCTCGCTGTCGTGCCTGAAGCCGCGCGGCATGTTCGTCTCCTTCGGCAATGCCTCGGGTCCCGTACCGCCATTCTCGATCGCCGAGCTCAACAATCACGGCTCGCTGTTTGCGACGAGGCCCAAGCTCAACGACTATATCGGCAAGCGCTCGGAGCTGCTGGAAGGCGCCGATACGCTGTTCTCCGCCATCATCAGCGGCAAGCTGCATGTCCAGATCAACCACGCCTACGCGCTCAAGGACGCCGCGAAGGCGCATATCGATCTCGAAAGCCGCAAGACGACCGGCGCATCGATCCTGAAGCCGTAGGTCTGCCGTCATCATCCGTGTCCCGGACAAGCTGCAGCGCGTCAGCGTTGCGGCGCAGAGCCGGGACCTAGATGCGGCACCCGTGCAGAGAGATGGGCCCCGGCTCTGCAGCGCACCGCGAGGGGGCGCTGCGCTGCGTCCGGGGCACGAGACCGGCCTTACGCCACCCGTCGTGCCGCGCCAGCCTTCGTCAGGATCGTATCGAGACAATCCACCATCTCCGCGATCTCCGCCTTCGCGACGTTCAGCGCCGGCATGAAGCGCAGGCTGTCGACCTGCGGCGCGTTCAGCAGCACGCCGGCCTCGAACGCTTGCGCGACGATACCGGGCGCGATCGGCAGCTTGAGGTCGAGCGCCAGCAACAGACCGCGTCCCCGCACGCCGCCGAGGCCATGCCGCGCCGAGACCTTCTGCAACTCGCTTTCGAGCAAGAGGCCGGTCTCGGTGACCGACTTCAGGAAGTCGGGTTTAGAGACCTCCTCGAGCACCGCGAGCCCCGCCGCGCACATGATAGGGTTGCCGTTGAACGTGCCGCCCTGGTCGCCGTGCTCGAAGCAGGAAGCGTGTTCGGTCGCGAGCAGGGCGGCGAGCGGCACGCCGCCGCCGATGCCCTTGCCGAGCGTCATGATGTCGGGCGCAATGCCTGCGTGCTCGTAGTGGAACAGTTTTCCGGTCCGGCCCATGCCGGTCTGGATCTCGTCAAAAATGAGCAGCAGGCCGTGCGCCTCGGTCAGCGCGCGCAGCTCCTGCAAGAACTGATCGGTCGCAGGCCATACGCCGGATTCGCCCTGGATCGGTTCGAGCATGACCGCGACGGTGTTGCCGTTGATCAGCTTTTCGACCGAGGCGATGTCGTTCAGCTTGGCCTTCTTGAAGCCGGCGACCTTCGGCTCGAACAGCGGCTCGAACGCCTTCTTGCCCGAGGCCGACATCGTCGCCAGCGTCCGGCCATGGAAGCCGCCTTCGAAGCTGATGATCTCGAAGGCGCCGTTCCTGTGCAGGCTGCCATATTTGCGCGCGAGCTTGATGGCGCCCTCATTGGCTTCCGCGCCTGAATTGGCAAAGAACACCTGGTCGAAGGCGCTGTTGTCGACCAGCGCCTGCGCGAGCTTCAGGCTCGGCTCGTTGTAGAACGCCGGGCTCGGCGTCAGCAGCCGCCTGGCCTGCGCGGCGAGCGCGTCGGCAATCGCAGGCGGGGAGTGGCCGAGGCAGTTGACGGCCCAGCCCTGCACGAAATCGAGATAGCGCTTGCGGCCGTCATCCCAGAGGTAGGAGCCGGCGCCGCGGACGAACACGGTGTTCGGCCGGGCAGTGATGTCCATCAGCGCGTCATACGGATGGGTGGCGGTGGTCATGTCGAACTCCTCTGGAGGCGGGTGGAAAAACGGACGCGAAAAGCAAGAAGGCCGCACTTTGCGGGTGCGGCCTTCTCGAAAACTGGCTGAATTAAGTAGTTTCAGCGGCGTCGTCGGACATGGCGCAACCCGTCATCGTCGCGGGAGCGACGACGCATGGCCTGGCGCAGATGGGTCCGAGAGTTGATCATGGGTCGCGTCCCTACAGCCGAATGGCCGGGCTTGTCAAGCAGCCGTTTTGCGGGACACCCGCCGAGCGTGCATCGGTCGGGCCGGGGGCGCGGCTTGGCCGGCCTACTGCACGCCATAACGGGCGAAGACGTCGGCAATGCCGGCGTTGATCGACTTGGCCGCCGCGATGTCGCGTTCCGCACCGTCGGCATCGCCTTTCCTGCGTTTCGCAAGTCCGCGGCCGTAGAGCGCGCTGTCGAGCTCGGGCTTCGCGCTCAATGCCGCGTCGTAGTCCGCAATCGCCGCGTCGGGATTGCCGAGCTTGAGCTGGACCAGGGCGCGGCTGTCCAGCGTAGAGGGATCGTCAGGGCGCATCCGCAGCGACTGCTCGCAATCGTCCAGCGCCTCCTGCAAGCGGCCGAGGATCGCGCGCGTCATGCAGCGGGCATTGAACACGCCGGCATAACCCGCATTGGCCTTGATGGCGCGGTCGTAATCCTCCTGCGCGCGTGCATAATCGTGGTCGTCGAAATACATGTTCGCGCGCGCATAGGCGTCGCGGTCGTTGTTCGGATTGAGCGCGAGCGACTTGGCGAAATCGTCCAGTGCCCGAATCCGCTCGCCCTTGTCGCGGAAGATGCGGGCACGGTTGCCATAGGCCGGGCCGTAATTGGGATCCAGCTTGATCGACATGTCGAAATCCGCAAGTGCCCGATCGGCCTCGCCATGCTCGCGCAAGGCGGTACCACGGTTGAAATAGGCGAGCGCGAATTTCGGATCGAGCTTGATGGCCCGATCGTAGTCGGCCATCGCATGTTGGTAATCTGTCTTGCCGATGTAGGAATTGGCGCGGTTGTTGTAGTAGCGCGCGTCATCCGGCTTGAGCCGGATCGCGCGCGTATAGTCGGTGATGGCGTGGTCGCGGTCGCCGAGATCGTCATGGGCAATGCCGCGATTGTACCAGGCGAAGACATCCGTCGGATTGAGATCGATGGCGCGGTTGAGATCGGCCACGGCCCGCTCAGCGTCGCCCTTGCGCCGGAAGATCTCGCCGCGGTTGGCAAGCGCCAGCGCATCGGATGGATTGGCTTGCAGCACCGCCGAGCAGCCGGCCATGCGCTGGTCGTCGCCGACCTTGCCCGAGCCGAAGCACCATTGCCGTGCTTGCGCGGGTGAGGGGGAGTGTGCGGCCGCGGGAAGCGCCAGCAGGATCAATGCCGTGCCGATTGTGCCCAGCCCGACCCGGATACCAACCTTGTGATTGTATTTCATCGAAAGCCGCGCCGAAACCATTGAGCCTCTGGCGCGTTTGTGATCGAAGGACGCCAATTGGTTCGAACCGAACGCCTGGTGGTTGAGACCAATCGGGCGGGACCAACCAGATAGTTTCAGCCTTGTCCGATACCCCTTACCCGATCGATCTCGACAGCATTCGCGGCGCATTTCCGCCGGGCATCGAGGCGCCGCCGCTGCTGGTCGACTTTGCCGATTGGCTGGACGGGCGCCCCTGGGGCAGCGTCGGCTGCTTCTCCCTGCAAGGCCAGTTCGCCGATCATGCGCCGATCGTCGACGGCAGTCCCCTGCGCGACAGGTTTTCGCTGTTCATGCGCCTGCCGGACGGCTCGGCCGTCGGCGGCTGGTATGGCGCCGGTCTTGATCGCGACAATCCGCCGATCGTCGGTCTGGGGTCGGAGGGCGACTACGAGCTGCTGGCGCCGAGCCTCGATGGGCTGCTTGCAAAACTGACGTCGCAAGCGTTCGACAAGGCCTGGAGCGATCTCAAGCCGCATGACGAGGTCGAGTGCCAGACCGTCGAGCTTGCGCAATGGCTCGCCGGGCAGCCGATCGGCGACAGCACGGCGTGCGACGACGGCGTGGCGGAGCTTCCCGACTTTCGCGGCTTCGTGGAAAAATGGAGCCGGGATCGCGAAGACTATTGGGCCAATCACCGGATGATGGCCGAGCTCGGCTGGCGCTTGGCCGCGCATCTGCCGAAGGGCAAGAACGCCTGGGACAAGACCCGCTTCGAGGTCGCGATCGTCGGCGCGCAGTACGAGGCGCGCATTCTCACGCGAGGGCCTCAGCCTTTCGAGGAGGCTGCCTCGATCGAATCCCTGCTGCGTGAACTGCGCGAGGAGATGCGGCGGTCGCAGCCCGAGCTCGGGCTGTGGTACGCGATGAATTTCGGGCTCTACGCCGACGGCCGCGTCATGCCCAACTTCGAATACGATCTGCGCCCGACCATCGACGGCGAACCGGCGGAGCTCTCCGAAGCAAAAGCCGATCTCGCCCGCGCTCCGCGCCCGGAACGCTGGGTGCCGAAATGGCTGGCCTGACGGGAAGAAGCGCACAAACTGTGCGCTCAGGACGTTCCTAATTGTCGCACTTGCCGGGGTTGGCGCTGCACCAGCGGCTGACCGCAGAGCTATCCCAGCCACGGGCCTTGTTTACGGAGACACACTGATCGTAAGTGCAGGTTCTGCCCTTTGTTTTTGGCTGCGATGCTTTTTCCTGGGCGAACGCCGGGCTGCTGACGGCCACGCCAAGGACAACGGCTAGAGCAACTGCGCGCATGAAAATCTCCTGCTGGAAAGGCGATAGCTTTACTTTCGCGGAGACTTGCTGGCAATCGGCGCGCCGAAATCTTCTGCTGTCGTGCCATCTTGACCCTGCGGGAATAGCACCTTCGATCCCCCTTGACTTAGAGCGCGCTCGAAGGGGTATCTGTATGTGCGTCAGTACGAGAACGGGCACACATGAAGATCGGCGACCTCGCAAAACGAACCGGCTTGTCGACTCACACGCTGCGTTATTATGAGCGCATCGGGCTGCTGCCATACGCTGACCGGGATCGCTCCGGCCAGCGTGATTATGACGCATCGATCCTCACATGGATCGCATTCCTCGATCGGCTCAAGACCACGGGAATGCCGATCCGGGACATGTTGCGTTACGCGGCGCTTCGTGACGAAGGCGATACCACCGGGCCAGCCCGCCAGCAGATGCTGGAAATCCACCGGGAACAGGTTCGCATGCGGATTGCCGAACTTCAGGAATGCCTGCTCGTCCTCGATACCAAGATCGCCGGTTACGCCGGCGACGAACAGAGGATGAAGGAAAATGACGCACGCCCAAACACGAGCCGAAAGCCGCTTCGATCGCGGCCAGCGGGCCCTGTCACGCATTGACGGCAGCGCCGGCGAAAAAGTCATCGCCTCACTCGCCGACATCGCTCCGGATTTCGCACGTTACGTGATCGAGTTTCCGTTCGGCGACATCTATTGCCGCCCGGGCCTCGGCCTGCGCGATCGAGAGATCGCGACGATCGCCGCACTGACGGCGCTCGGAAATGCCGCGCCTCAGCTCAAAGTGCATATCGAGGCGGGTCTGAATGTCGGGCTCTCGCGCGACGAGATCGTGGAGATCATCATGCAGATGGCCGTCTATGCGGGCTTCCCGGCGGCGCTGAACGGGCTGTTCGCAGCCAAGGAGGTGTTTTCCGCGCATGACGGACGGCAGGCGTCGGGAGAAGCGACGTGACGAACCTGCGCCAAGTTCTCTTTTTGCTCGGCAGCCTGGGCATTGCAGCTTTCCGCACGTGGCTTGCCCCGGCGGATGCCTGATCATTGCTGTTTCGCCCTTGCGTCTCACGTGCACTTGGTGATGCTGCGTTTGGCAACTTGGTGGTATCTGAGGCGCAATTGATCAGATCGGTGCAATTCGAGAAGATTGGGACGGTGCCGATGCTTGCCGGCTTCTCGCTCGCTGCGAGCGGGGTTGCCGGCGATCAGTCGCTGCTGTTTCTGTTCGGGTCGTCGGAAGGTCGCGCCGAGACCGAGGACGTATTGTCCCATCCGAAGATGGGCAATTTGAAGCCCCATCGTCTACTTTGGGCGGATGCCGCATCGGAGCGCTTGATCGATCTGCCTGAGCTGGAGCTCAGCTCTCCTCGCGTCGATCTCTTTCCTGACGGCCGGGTCCTGCTGACGGATGCCTGGAGCGCATGGCAAGGCGAGACAGACTACGACTGCAACGGAATCATATTCGATCCCCGCACCGGGCAAATGGACCACATTCGCCTCGGTCATGGCATCAGCGATCTCCAGATCGACGAACGCGGCCGGATCTGGGTTGCGTATTTCGACGAGGGCATTTTTGGAAATTCGGTCGGGCAGGCCGGGCTGGTCTGCTTCTCGTCTTATGGTGAGAAAATCTGGGAGTTTCCGACAGATGCAGATTACGCGATTGACGACTGCTACGCGCTCAACGTGACAGGCGCAGAGGCTGCCATTTTCTTCTACTCGAGTTTCCCGGTCTGCAAGATTGGTGCTGACTTCCAATTGAGCTGGTGGCGAACGGAGCTGCAAGGCTGCCACGCGTTCGCGACGTCCGAGACGGAAATCCTATTCTCGTCGCAATATCGGGAGTCCTCTGATACAGCGCATCTCGGACGATTGGCCGCGGACGAGATCGTTGATGTCAGGCAGGTGCGCCTGTTGATGCCCGACGGCTCCCCCAGACCATCCGGCCGGTTGCAGGGCCGCGGCAAGCACCTGTACCATTTGGGTAAAGACGGGGTCTATCGGGCCACAGTGAGTTGAGGCTGTCGGCGGAGTGCCTCAGAACCCCGCGACGGTGCCGTGCAGATCGTACTGGTCCGCGCGCTCGATCTTCGCGGTGACGATCTCGCCGACGCGCAACGGGCGGCGGCTCGTCAGATAGACCGCACCGTCGATCTCCGGCGCGTCCGCCTTTGAGCGGCCCTTGGCCACGGTCGGGCCGACCTCATCGATGATGATCTGCTGGCGCGTGCCGACCTTGCGCTTCAGCCTGCGCGCGGAGATCTTCTGCTGGCGGGCCATCAGCGCGTTGTAGCGCTCCTGCTTGATCTCTTCCGGCACCGGATTTTCGATCGCATTCGAGGTGGCGCCCGCAACCGGCTCGTATTTGAAGCAGCCGAGGCGGTCGATCTCGGCTTCATCGAGCCAGTCGAGCAGATAGGCGAAGTCGGCATCGGTCTCGCCGGGGAAGCCGACGATGAAGGTCGAGCGCAGAGCGAGATCGGGACATTCCTCGCGCCAGCGTTTGATCCGCGCCAGCGTCTTGTCCTGTGCCGCCGGGCGCTTCATCGCCTTCAGCACCTCGGGGCTCGCATGCTGGAACGGGATGTCGAGATAGGGCAGCACCTTGCCCTCGTTCATCAGCGCGATGACCTCGTCGACATGCGGGTAGGGGTAGACATATTGCAGCCGGACCCAGGCGCCTAACTCGCCGAGCTCGCGCGCGAGGTCGAGGAATCTGGCGCGGACCTGGCGGTCCTTCCACGGGCTCTCGGCATATTTCAGATCGACGCCATAGGCCGAGGTGTCCTGCGAGATCACCAGCAGTTCCTTGACGCCGGCGCCGACCAGGCGCTCGGCCTCGCGCAGCACGTCGTTGGCCGGGCGCGAGACGAGGTCGCCGCGCAGCTTCGGAATGATGCAGAAAGTGCAGCGGTTGTTGCAGCCCTCGGAGATCTTCAAGTAAGCGTAGTGCCGCGGCGTCAGCTTGATGCCCTGCGGCGGCACCAGATCGAGATGCGGATTGTGGGCCGGCGGCAGGGCGCGGTGCACCGCGTCCAGCACGCTCTCATATTGCTGCGGGCCGGTGATGGAGAGCACGCCGGGATAGGCCTGCTCGATCTGCTCGGGTTCCGCGCCCATGCAGCCGGTCACGATCACCTTGCCGTTCTCGGCCATGGCCTCGCCGATCGCCGAGAGCGACTCCTGCTTGGCGCTGTCGAGGAAGCCGCAAGTGTTAACGATGACGATGTCGGCCCCGTCATGCTTGCGGGCGAGCTCGTAGCCCTCGGCGCGCAGGCGCGTGATGATGCGCTCGGAATCCACCAATGCCTTGGGACATCCGAGCGACACGAAGCTGACCTTGGGCGCAGCCGTCTGATCCATATCCAAATCTGCCTGATTGACGCGCCTGAGCTAGTCCCAATTGCCCATAATTACAACCCTTTGCATCGCCCTCCGGCATGCTATGGATGAATCGCCTGCCGTGAGTGAGCTATGAGCGCCGAACAGTCGCCCAAAATCGTGATCGTCGACGAAAGCCCGATCCGGGCCGCGATCCTCGAGGAGGGGTTGCGGGAGGCCGGATTCACGCAGATCGTCCATATCAGCGAAATGCAGAGCCTGCTCGCCCGTATTTATGCGGTCGACCCCGATATCATCCTGATCGACCTGGAGAACCCCAGCCGCGACGTGCTGGAGGCGATGTTCCAGGTCAGCCGCGCCGTACGCCGGCCGATCGCGATGTTCGTCGACCAGAGCGATTCATCCTCGATCCAGGCGTCCGTGGAAGCAGGAGTGTCCGCCTATATCGTCGACGGGCTGAAGAAGGAACGCATCAAGCCGATCCTCGACCTCTGCGTGTCCCGCTTCAACGCCTTCGCAAAACTCCAGGAGGAGCTGGAGCGCACCAAGTCGCAGCTCGAGGACCGCAAGATCATCGAACGCGCCAAGGGCATCCTGATGAAGGTGAAGGGCCTCACCGAGGACGAGGCCTATGTGCTGCTGCGCTCCACCGCGATGCGCGAGAAGAAGAAAATCGGCGAGATCGCCCAGTCGATCATCACCGCGTCGGAGATGCTGAAATGACTGGACCGCTCCGCATCGGATTCATCCCGCTGGTCGACGCCGCCGCGCTGATCGTCGCCGTCGACAAGGGCTTCATCGCCGCCGAAGGCCTCGAGGTCGAGCTGGTGCGCGAGGTCTCCTGGTCCAACGTCCGCGACAAGCTCAATATCGGCCTGTTCGACGCCGCGCATCTGCTGGCGCCCGTCGCGATTGCGTCCTCGCTCGGGCTCGGCCACGTCAAGGTGCCGATCGCGGCGCCCTTCAACCTCGGCATCAACGGCAACGCGATCACGGTCTCGCCGGCACTCCATGCCGCGCTGATGGAGGAGATCGACGGCGACCGTTTCGATCCGCTTGTCACGGCGAAAGCGCTGGCGAAAGTGGTCGCCAGGCGGCGCAAGGCCGGCGCCGATCCCTTGACCTTCGGCATGACCTTTCCGTTCTCGACCCACAATTATCAGCTGCGGTTCTGGATGGCGGCGGCCGGCGTCGATCCGGACGAGGACGTGCGCCTCGTGGTGCTGCCGCCGCCCTACATGGTGGACAGCCTCGCCAATGGCCATGTCGATGCGTTCTGCGTCGGCGCGCCCTGGAATTCGGTCGCGGTCGATCTTGGCATTGGCCACATCCTGCATTTCGTTTCCGACATCCTCGTGCGCGCGGCGGAAAAGGTGCTGGCGGTTCGCCAGACCTGGGCCGACAAGAATCCCGACGTGGTCGCCAGCCTGGTGCGCGCGGCCGTGAAGGCCGCCGAGTTCATCGAGCATCCGGAGAACCGCATCGAGGCCGCGCGCATCCTGGCGCAGCCGGAGCGGATCGGGGTCGATGCCGAGGTCATCCAGCGCACGCTCAGCGGGCGCCTGAAGATCTCCCCGGACGGCACCTTCCGCGAAAGCGGCCGCTACCTGCTGGTCGGACGCGAAGGAGCAGGGCGCCCGGATCCGGTCCAGGCCGCCTGGCTCTACGCGCAGATGGTGCGCTGGGGGCAGACCGCGCTGACGCCCGACGGCGTCAAGACGGCGATGGCCGTGTTCAGGCCCGATCTCTACGATGCCGCCCTCGGTCGCCAGCCGCCCGCCGAGGCCCCCGCGGCATTCGGGGCATTCGCCGGCCCCGCCTTCGATCCCGACAATATCAGGGGGCATCTGGAGGCCTTCGAGGTCGGACGTTGGAAGGCCTGATTCGAGCCTGCACCGTTTTTGAGCGCTCGGGATCCTCGGCTAAATTTTGAGCTGGCTGCTCGAATTTCATGAGAGTTCCCCGGCCGGGATCTCCCGGAACATTTCTATTCATTTGAAATTACAGCAGTTTTCATTTCATTGAAGCTGGCACGCAACTTGTATGTTGCAGTGCGGCCAGCTTGTCACAGACGCCTGCTGAGCCAAGTCCCACAGCAACGAAGCTGATTGGACCGTCGGGAAGCAAGGCAGGCCTTGGGCCAGCTGGGTTTCTCGCGGGTCGTACTCATTCCGTCGATCCCACTGAGGTGGCCGCAGGAGCTTCGTTACCGCCCATGAAACTCGAAACAGTCTCCGTCGATTTTACCGACGAGCAGAAACGCTATCTCGAAGGCTTCACGACCGGTTTGCAGATCAGTCGCGTCGGTCGCGGCCTCGGTGGTGGCGCCGGCAAGGCGAATGCCGAGCCTGTTGGTCCTGACGCCGTGCATATCAAGGCGCAGGACAAGGTCATCGCGGCAGGCAAGAAGCTCGCCGACCAGGAAAAATTCAAGCGCGACGAGCATCCCTTCGATGCCTATCCGCGCCTTCGCCAGCAGGCGCTCGACAACGCACCGCCGAGCCCGGCGGATAATTTCCGCTGGCGCTATTACGGCATCTTCTACGTCGCGCCGACGCAGGACTCCTACATGTGCCGGCTGCGCATCCCGAACGGCATCATGAAGCACTGGCAGCTGTCGGGCCTTGCCGATCTCGCCGACGATCTCTGCGGTCCCTACAGCCACGCCACCACGCGCGCCAACCTCCAGCTTCGCGAGATTCCACCGAAGAATGCGATCAAGCTGATCGAGGGCATCCAGGATCTCGGCCTGTGCTCGCGCGGCTCCGGCGCCGACAACATCCGCAACGTGACGGGCACGCCGACCGCCGGCATCGATCCGCAGGAGCTGATCGACACCCGGCCCTATGCGCGCGAGTGGCATTACCACATCCTCAACGACCGCTCGCTCTACGGCCTGCCACGCAAGTTCAACGTCGCTTTCGACGGCGCCGGCAGGATCGCGGTGCTGGAGGAGACCAACGACATCGCGTTCACGGCGTATGAGGTGAAGGACGGTTTCGGCGTCGAGCCCGGGGTCTGGTTCCGCCTCGGGCTTGGCGGCATCACCGGCCACAAGGACTTTGCAAAATACACCGGCATCATCGTCAAGCCGGAGCAGGCGACCGCCGTCGCCGACGCCATCGTGCGCGTCTTCATCGAGCACGGCGATCGCACCAACCGCAACAAGGCGCGGCTGAAATACGTGCTCGACGCGATGGGCCATGACGGCTTCCTCAAGCTCGTCGAGGAACGGCTGAAGACGCCGTTCACGCGCGTGCCGGAAGAGGCGTTCGCGCCGCGGCCCGCGTCGGACCGCATGGCCCATATCGGCGTGCACAAGCAGAAGCAGGACGGCCTCAACTGGATCGGCGTGTCGCTGCCGCTCGGCAAGCTCACCTGCGACCAGATGCGGGGCCTCGCCAAAGTCGCCCAGGACCTCGGAGACGGCGAGATCCGCCTGACGGTCTGGCAGAACCTGCTGATCCCGGGCGTGCGCGACGAGAATGTCGAGCTCGCCATTGCGGCAATCAAGCAGATCGGGCTCGCGGTCGAGGCCTCGCATATCCGCGCCGGCCTGATCGCCTGCACCGGCAATGCCGGCTGCCGCTTCGCGGCTTCCAACACCAAGCGCCATGCCGCCGAGATCGGCGACTGGTGCGAGCCGCGCGTCGACATGGACAAGCCGGTCAACATCCACGTCACCGGCTGTCACCATTCCTGCGCGCAGCATTACATCAGCGACATCGGACTGATCGGGGCGCGCGTTCCGATCAATGAGGAAGACACGGTCGAGGGTTATCACCTCTTCACCGGCGGCGGGTTCGGGCCCGACGCCGACGTCGGGCAGGAGGTCTACCACGACCTCAAGGCCGAGGACGCGCCGAAGACGGTCGAAGCGCTGCTCAAGGCCTACATCGCCCATCGTTCGTCTGCCGATGAAACCTTCCTGTCCTTTGCGCGCCGCCATGACTGCGAAACGCTGCGCAAGCTTGCCGATGCACAGGTGTCCGCATGAACCAGATCACGCCTCCGCCGAAACTCGACATCATTCCCGCCAGCGCGCCGTTCTCCGACGCGCAGCGCTCCTGGCTGAACGGCTTCTTTGCCGGGCTGCTGTCGCCTGATGTGGCGACGCCCTTGTCGGCGGAGCAGGGCGCCGCTGTCATGCAGGCCGGAGACGGTGATGATGGCGAAGCCCCCTGGCACGACCAGACCATGCCGATTGCCGATCGGATGAAGCTCGCCGAAGGCCGCCCCGTGCGCCGCAAGATGATGGCGGCGATGGCGCAGCAGGATTGCGGCCAGTGCGGCTACAATTGCAACGACTATTCGGAGGCCATTGCGGGTAAAAGCGAAGCGCGGCTCAATCTCTGCGTTCCCGGCGGCAAGGAAACCGCGCGGATGCTGAAGTCGCTGTACGAGGAGCTGGACAAGGCGCCGGCGGCAAAAGCGCCCGACAAGGCGGGTGCGGTGGCAGCTCCTGCCGTGACCGTCACGATCGCAGAGCCGGGCCGTTCGCGCGACAGCCCGGCCGAGGCGACATTCCTGTCGCGGCGCCTTCTCAACAAGGGGAAGTCGGAGAAGGAGACCTACCACGTCGAGTTCGATCTCTCGGCGAGCAAGCTCGACTACGTGGTCGGCGATTCCTTCGGCGTGTTCGCGCGCAACGATGTCGGCCTCGTCGACCAGATCATCGCGCTGCTCGGCGCCTCCCACACCACCAAGGTGAACGGCAAGACGCTGCGCGAGGTGCTGATCGACGACGTCTCGCTGTCGCCGGCGCCCGACTCGCTGTTCGAGCTGATCTCCTTCATCACCGGCGGTGCGGCGCGCGAGAAGGCGCGGGCGCTGGCGCAGGGCGAGGATCCCGATGGCGATGCCGCCACCCTCGACGTGATGGCGGCGCTCCAGAAGTTTTCGGGCACGCGTCCGCATCCCGAAGCCTTTGTCGAGGCGCTGGAGCCGCTCCAGCCGCGGCTCTATTCGATCTCGTCCTCGCACAATGCGACACCGGGAAAACTGTCGCTGACGGTCGATTCCGTTCGCTACGTCATCGGCAAGCGCAAGCGCATCGGCGTTGCCTCGACCTTCCTCGGCGAGCGCATCAATGACGGCGAGAAGCTCAAGGTCTATGTGCAGAAGGCGCACAATTTCGGCCTGCCGCAGGATCCGAAGACTCCGATCATCATGATCGGCCCCGGCACCGGCATCGCGCCGTTCCGCGCCTTTCTGCTCGACCGCAAGGCGACCGGCGCGCCCGGCAAGAACTGGCTGTTCTTCGGCCATCAGCGCAGCGATTGCGACTTCTTCTACCAGGACGAGCTCAATGCGATGAAGACGTCGGGTCAACTGACGCGTTTGTCGCTGGCCTGGTCGCGCGACGGCGAGAAGAAGTTCTACGTGCAGGACCGCATGCGCGAGGTCGGCCGCGAATTGTGGACCTGGCTCGCCGAGGGCGCGCATCTCTACATCTGCGGCGATGCCAAGCGGATGGCCAAGGACGTCGAACGTGCGCTGGTCGACATCGTCGCCCAGTTCGGGGCGCGCTCGACCGATGAAGCGGTCAGTTTCGTCGCCGAGCTGAAGAAGACGGGTCGCTTCCAGGCTGACGTTTACTAAGGCGCTGTGAGGCCTCGATGAATCGCCGGCGCGGCGCAACGTGCCGGCGATCATCGCCTACTGTGCATGGGGTTGTTTTCGACGTTTTAGTTGGACCGGGTCCAGGGCCCTGAGTCAGGCTGTCGTCCCAGCGTCATCCGGGCCGGTTCCAACTGGCTCGGATCTTAACGAATAAGATTCTCGGAACCCCCGGGTGAAGAGAATTTGCACCTGCGACAGGGCGCTTTCAGAGAACCCCCATCGCTATTTCCGCGCCCATCTTGCCTCCCGCCAGGGTTGATCCTTCATACTCCCGCAAATGGGGCGTTGGAGATCGACCATGCGCGAACTATCGGCGGAAGCCAGGCTGCACTTCTACGCGCGCTCGCTCTCGCGTCGGACCGGGGCGAGCCTGCACCATGTTGGGCTCTACAGCGCCTTCGCGGTCATCGCCGCGATCGTGTTCGGGACGCTCTCGGTGCATCCGTTCTAGAGAGCTTCACAGCTCTCGTAGGGTGGGCAAAGACGCACTCTTCGCGCGTCGTGCCCACCATCCTTCAACACATGAGATCGACGTGGTGGGCACGCTTCGCTTTGCCCACCGTACGGGACCTGTACCTCACGCCCCGCGCTTGAACGGCGCGACTTCGATCCCCGCATCCTTCAATGCCTGACGCAGCGTGCGCGCGATCTCGACAGCACCGTGCGTATCGCCATGGATGCACACCGTGTCGGTGCGCATCTTGATGACCTTGCCGGTCACCGAGACCACCGCACCGTCCTGCACCATCCGCACCACGCGGTCGGCGATCGCCTTGGCATCGTGCAGCACTGCGCCGGGCTTCTTGCGCGAGACGAGGTTGCCGTCGTCCTCATAGGCGCGGTCGGCGAACACCTCGTGCACCATCGGCAAATTGGCGGCTTCGCCGGCCTTCACCAGCTTCGAATTGGCGAGCACGACGAAGATCAGGCCGGGGTCGACCGCCTTGATGCCGGCGGCGATCGCGTTCGCCGTCATGTCGTCCTCGCAGGCGACGTTGGAGAGCGCGCCATGCGCCTTCACATGCGTGACCTTGTGCCCGGCCGCGGTGGCGATCGCCTGCAGCGCGCCAATCTGGTAGGCGACGAGGTTCTCGATCTCGGAAGCCCTCAGGCCCGCGATCGGATGGCGGCCGAAGCCGTGCAGGTCGCGATAGCCGGGATGGGCGCCGACCGAGACGCCGCGCGCCTTCGCCAGTTCGACCGTCCGGCGCATGATGTCGGGATCGCCGGCATGAAAGCCGCAGGCGACGTTGACGGAGCTTGCGAGGTCAATCATCGCGGCGTCGTTGCCCATTTCCCACGCGCCAAAACCTTCGCCGAGGTCGCAATTGAGATCGATCGTCTTCATGGCTGCTCTCCGCCTCTGGTCGTCCTGTCGTTACGGCTCCGCCGTGACCTGCCAGGTTCCGGCGTCCATGGCGCTCACCGCATAGCCGGCAACGTTGGCATCGCTGAGCGCCTCGATGTTGAGCTCGACGGTGTCGGACGAGCGCAACCGGTCGGGCAGGGTCCGGATCAGTTGCGCGAATTTGCGCGCCTCGTCCTGCGCCTCGGCCATGCCGACGGCCTTGAAGCGGAACGCCGTTCCCGCCGAGGTCTGCGCGAGGCGGCCGACATCGGCCGTGATCACGGTCGCGATCTTCGGGTAGCCGCCGGAGGTGCCGCGGTCCATCATCAGCGCGATCGGCGAACCGTTGCCGGGCACCTGGATGCTGCCGTTGACGGTGCCGTCGGAGACGATGTTGTGGCCGTGCAGATGCTTGATGGCGGGGCCTTCGAGCCGGTAGCCCATGCGATCCGACGTCGCCGAGATCTTCCACTCGCTGTTCAGGAACAGCGCCTTGTTGGCGTCGTCGAACTCGTCGTCCTGCGGGCCAAGCACGACGCGGATCGGGCCTGCGGCAGGTTTCGGTAGTTCGATGCGCAGCTCCGGTGCCCCGCTTGCGGCATCGACTGTGAATTCGTCGCCGGCCTGGAGCGGGCGCGGGTAGGGGCTGCCGAGGCCGGCGCGGGCATTGACCGCGAGGCTGCCGAACACCGGCTCGCCCTTGATGCCGCCTTCGATGGCCAGATAAGTGAACGCGCCGCCGCGGGCAAAGCCCAGCGTCAGCGTCTCGCCGTCCTTCAGCGTCACCGACGTGTCCATGGCGAGCGGTCGCCCCGCGACGTCGGCATTGCGCGGCCCGCCTGACATCGCCACGCGCACGGCGCCGTCACGGGCGGTGAAGGTGGCCCCGAACGGGCCGATCTCGACAGCGGCCGCCAACGCCTCGTTGCCGACCAGCGTGTTCGCGGCCGCGAGCGACAGGCGGTCCATCGCCCCGCTCACCGTCAAGCCGTAGCGCTGCGCGCCGTGACGCCCGCCATCCTGGACGGAGCTCGCGGGGCCGATGCTGGCGACGACGAGCCGGCTCATGCCGTCACCTGCTCGGCGATGATCTCACCGGCCTCGGCGGCGCGGTCCTGTTCCTCGAACGTCTTGTGGTCGATGGCGAAAAACGTCACGCGATCACCGGGTTCGGTGAGGAAGGTCGGATTGCGGTGGAGCTGATAGGTCCGCACGGGGGTGCGGCCGAGCAGGTGCCAGCCGCTCGGGGCGGCCAGGCACTGAATGCCAGCCTGGATGCCGCCGATCGAGATCGTGCCGGCGGGGGTCAGCAACCGCGGATTCTGACGCCGTGACATATGCAGGGATTTGTCCAGGCCGCTGAGATAGGACCAGCCCGGCGTGAATCCGATCATGGCAACCTTGTAGTCGCCGGCCACGTGCCGGGCGACGATGTCGTCGGGCGTGGTGTTCAGTGCCTTGGCGACATCCTCGAGGTCGATGCCATGCTCGCCGCCATAGGCGACGGGGATGCGCCAGCGCCGCGCCTTGGTGACCGGCGGCAGCGGCTGGGTGGCAATCGGGAGAAGCTTTTCGCCGAGTGTGTCGAAGCCGATCGTGCCGGGATCGTAATGCACCAGCAGCGAGCGATAGGTCGGCACGGTTTCGGTGATGCCGTCGATGGGGTTTGCTGCGAGCGCCTTGTCGAGTGCCAGCACGCGCTGGTTGGCGTCCTCGTCGATGGTGCGGCTGAACTCGACCGTGACGGCGCTGTCGCCACTGGGCAGAAGACGGGGCGGGGGAAGCGTCGCGGCCATTGAGCTGTCAAAGCGCTGTCGAAATCGGGCTTCTCGGGAAACGCGGGCTCAGCCTTGAGTTCCGCTGCTCCCTGCTTCGCGTAAATGCGCCCGCAAGTCCAATAAATTAATGCAGGGGTCCGCGATAAAGCCTTGTTATCGCGTCGCATAACCGCCCTGCGGCCCTGCGTTCTTGTCAGGTCTTTGGCCCTTGACGGAAAGCGCCCGGCTCGCAAGATGCGCGCGTTCTTTTCCCGCCCATCCGGAGCTCGTCTGTTTCCATGTCGCTGTCCCCCGAAGCCCGCAAGACCCTCGCCGGCATCACCACTGCCACCATCACCACGGTCCTGCTGAAGAAGGGCCTGCGCAATGTGTGGATGCGCGGCGCGCGTCCGCTGCGCCCGGGCCTGCCGCGGCTGGTGGGACCTGCCTTCACGCTGCGCTTCGTGCCGGCGCGCGAGGACCTGGCGACGCCGGAATCCTGGTCGTCGCCGATCTCGACCCGCACCGCGATCGAGGCGATGCCGGAGGGCTGCATCGCCGTGGTCGATGCCATGGGCATCACCGATGCCGGCATCTTCGGCGACATCCTCTGCGCGCGCATGATGAAGCGCGGCGTCACCGCGCTCGTCACCGACGGTGTGGTGCGTGACGTCGAGGGCGTGCTCGGCACCAATCTGCCGGTGTGGTGCGACGGCTATGCCGCGCCGCCGTCGGTCGCGGGCCTGACCTTCGTCGGCTGGGGTGAGCCGATCGGCTGCGGCGGCGTCGCGGTGTTCCCGAACGACATCGTCGTCGCCGACCAGGACGGCTGCGTGCTGATCCCGCAGGCGATGCTCGAGCACGTGCTCAACGAGGGCGTCGAGCAGGAACGCATGGAAGCCTGGATCGTCAACGAGGTGAACAACGGCGCGGTCTTGCCGGGTCTCTATCCCATGAACGCCGAGACCAAGGCGCGCTACGCCGCCAGCAAGAAGTAACAAGACAGCAAGCGAGGTTACCCCATGGAGATCACCGTCGCAGGCACGCGGCCGACCCGCCGCGCGCCCAAGGAAAACTTCACCGGCACCGTGTGGCAGGACCCCGTGATCATGGCGCCCGCGCCGGCACGGCTGAACTGCTCGCGCGTTGCGTTCGAGCCCGGTGCGCGCACCAACTGGCACCACCATCCGCTCGGGCAGACGCTCTACGTCATCTCAGGCGTCGGGCGCGTTCAGACCAAAGGCGGCCCTGTCAGGGAGATCCGTCCCGGCGACACCGTCTGGATTCCGCCAGGCGAGCTGCACTGGCACGGCGCATCTCCGACCAATGGCATGTGCCACATCGCCATGCAGGAAGCGCTCGACGGCGTCTACTCGACCTGGCTGGAGCCGGTCACCGACGCCGAGTACGGCGCGGCGCTCGGGTAGTCCCTCGTGCCCCGGACAAGACGCATCGCCCCATGGCGATGCGTCGCCTCCCGGGCCCAGAGTTCACATCCGCTCCGCCGTCCACGTGCCCGTGCACAAAGCGCCGCGCCAGGTGCCGGAGCCGGATGTGCCGCTCAGCCGGCCGAAGCCGACCGCGCGCTTGATGCCGGTGCTCAAGGTGACATTGATGCTGCCGGCGTCGGCGACGCGGCCCGACGCCGTCACCGCGGCGCTGCTCGAGGCGATCTGACCGTTGCTGATACCGATCGCGACGGTCGAGCCGTTACCGCAGGTTTCGCTCGACGATGAGATACGGACATTCCAGGCGCCGTCGAAGGTGTTTGTCGCTGCGCCTGCCGGCGTGAGCGGGACGGCGATGGCGACAATGGCTGCGAAGAGACCTTTGCGAATTCCGTTCATGACATGCCCCTTGGGTTGACCTGCGGGGATCGTGGCACGGGTTGCGGAACCGGCGATGTGAGGGCTGTCACGCCCGCTACAGGCTCTGTGAACGAGCGCACCTTGCAGTGGCATCGCAGGCAAAAGCAAAGGGGCCCGGATCACGGGCCCCTTGCCTGCGTCGGAAGCGTCGAAGCCGAACTCAGTTCACCCGCGTCCAGGTCTGGCCGCCGCAGAACATGCCGCCGAAGGCGCAGCCCTGCACGCGCAGACGGTCTGTGCCCTTCATGGCGATCGTCGAGTCGTAGGTCGAGCCGGTGTTGGGATCGAGGATGCGGCCGGACCATTTCTGGTCCTTGCCGGGCTTCATGTTGATCAGGACCTGCTCGCCGTTCTGGTTCGACTTGTTGTCGACCGAATAGCCACAGAGGTTGTTGCCGCATTGCTCGATGCGGACCTTGCCTTCCTTCTCCTCGGTGAGCCAGATACCGAGCGGCGAGTTGAGGTCGCGCGTCGGTGCGGCCGCGGGAGCCGGTGGTGCGACGGCGGCCGACTGAACGGGGGCGGCGGGGGCAGGCGCGGGCGGCGGAGGTGGTGCCGGGGGCGCGGCCGCTTCGGTCGGAGCTGGCGGAGCAGGGGGGGCGGGCGGTGCGGGTGGGACCGCGGCTGCGGTTGGGGCAGCGCTTGGCGCCGGTTGAGGCGGCGGTACCAGCGCATCTTCGGCTGGTGCGGTATTGGCGGTGGTGGTCGGCGGCGGAGCCGGTGGCGGCGCGGGAGGTGCCGCTGCGGAAGGTGCTGCAACGGGAGCAGGGGCCGGCGCGGGAGCAGCGGGAGCTTGCGGATCGGTCTTGGCCTCTTGCGGCGCCTGCTGGCCCGGGCTCGTCTCGTTCTTCTTGGCCTTCTTCGCCTTGCCCTGGCCGGTGTTGTCGTAGACGCCGGGAATCTGCACCGTGCCGCGGTCGGGATCGATGCGGATGGTGCGCCCGCCATATTCGAAGGTGTATTGCGCTTGCGCGGCGGTGCTCGCCAAAAGGAATGCGGCCGTGGCCAACAGCTTCCTCATTTCGCATCTCCTGAGCAGAAGGTCCCCGGACCGACGCTTACGCCCCGGTTCGATCGCAAAAAGTGATCCAGATCACTGTTGTCCGTATGAGTCGTGCTCCGGCAGGTTCGGGTTCAATGCGCCCGGAACCCGTCCACAATTTGGCCGAAGCAGCGACAGGTGGACGCGGGTCAAGGGCTCCGTTCCGACGGAATCGGAACGGGCTCCAGATTCTGGTATCGACGCGTTTTCTCGACGCGAGCCGATACCCGCTTCGCTCGAAAATGCTCTAGTCGAACCAGGCGGCGTAGATCTTCCGGTAGCTGCCGTCTTCCATGGAGATGTGCAGCCATTGGTCGACGAAGGCCTTCAGCGCCATGTCGCGTTGGAGCCAATAGGCCTTCTCGGAAAAGTCGAACGGTTTTTCAGGATGCACCGCGCACAAGACGCCAGCATGCTGCTTCTGCTGGTAACGCGTCTCGGAAGCGTCCGTCATCATCAAGTCGGCATGGCCTTTGGCGATCTCGTCGAAGATCACGGTGTTGTCGGGGAAGACGGTGATCTCGGCGTCCTTGATGTTGGCGCGCGCGAAGCGCTCGTTGGTGCCGCCGGGATTGACGATGACGCGGGTGCCCTTCTTGTCGATGTCGGAAAGCGTCTGGTACTTGCCGACGTCGGCGCAGCGGGCGATCGGCGTCTTGCCCTCGCGCATGATCGGGATCGAGAACATGCCCTTCTTCTGCCGGTCGAGCGTGACCGAGACGCCGCCCATCGCGATGTCGAACTGATCGGCCTCGAAATCCTTCATCAGCTTCGGCCAGGCCGTCGGCACGAATTCGACCTTGACGCCGAGCGACTTGCCGAGCGCCTCCGCCATGTCGACGTCGAAGCCGCTGAACTGCTGGGTGGCCTTGTCCAGATAGGTGAACGGCTTGTAGTCGCCGGTCATGCCGACGCGCAGCGTGCCGCGCTTGATGATCTCGTCGAGGCGCGAGGGAGCAGCCTGTTGCGCGTGCGCCGAAAGGTTTGCCAGCAACGCTACGGCCAGAACGGCCAGGATTCGAACGAACATCTCTTTTCCACCCCCGCGTGAGCTGTCATTGTGCTCTCGAGAGGCGGATTTAGTCCAGATGCCGGTCGTTGGCGAGACAGAAATTGAAGGGAATCCTGGGGTGACGATATCGATGTACGAGGCCTCGGTCGGCCTCTTCGTGCCGTCTTTGCGCAACCTGTCGGCGCTGCTCGACAAGGGCGTTGCCTACGCCGAGACCCGCAAGTTCAATCCGGCGGTCCTGCTCGGCATGCGCCTTGCGCCCAACATGTACGACCTGGCGCAGCAGGTCGGTGAGGCCTGTCGCCACGCCACGGTCGCCCCGGCCTTGCTGGCGAGCCGCGAGCCCGTGGTGCTGCCGGTGCTGGAGCACGACATGGCCGGGCTCCAGGCGCGCATTGCGACGTCGATCGAATTCATCGAAAGCCTGCCGCGCGCCGAGATCGATGCGGCTGCCGACCTGAATGTCTTCTTCAGGCTGAAGAACGGGACCGAGCTGCCCTTCACCGGGCGGACGCTGCTGCTGACGTTCAGCGTCCCGCAGTTCTTCTTCCACGTCACGACGGCCTACGACCTGTTGCGGCACGCCGGCGTCGAACTCGCGAAGAAGGACTTTTTGGGTAGGAAGTAGGGGCTTGGTGTTTACCTCTCCCCAGCGGGGAGAGGTGCACGGAGACATCCGGCCAGAGATGCTCTTACGCTTCGCCCTTGCGCTCGTACTCGGCAAGCGAGCTGCGGCCGGCGATCTCGCTGCGCAGCAGCTCGAAACGCCGGTTCGCCTCGTCCTCATGTGCGTCGACGAAGTGCACGGCGGCCTCGCTCGTCATGGGGCCGCTGACCACGGGTGCCGACTGCTCGCCGATGGTCTCGTGAACGTAATACTGGCCGTCGTCGCCGCGATGGACCGTCCATTTCAGGCGGATCGCCACCATCGGCCCGGGGCCGACCTTGCTGTAGCCGTCGGCATCGGTATGGTCGGGCACCAGCGGCTGCTCATCGACTACCGGATGCTCCTCGGCGGCCAGATGCTCCTCGGCGGCCAGATGCTCATCGGCGGCGGCAGGATGCTCCTTGGCGACCGAATCCTCGTCGGCGGCTTCCGTCTCGGCGTCGCGGACGACGAGAGCCGGCTCGGGGTGCTCCAGGATGCTGGCGATGGTCGCCAGCGCGTGGTCGGTCGGGTCGATTTCTGACAAGGTCCATCCTCCAGCTCGACGCGGCCGGCAAGTCTGTCCCACTGCCGCCGCGGCCGGACTTATTACGCGGGTTTGATTAAGGCTGAGTTGGGGCCCGATCTGCACCAAAATGGGACGCTTTCTGGCGTTCCGAAGGCGGGCAGACACGCCGCCCGCCCTTCGGTTTTTCAGCCCAGCACATCCTGATTGATGATGTTCTGTCGGATGGGATCGCCGTCCAGCACACTCAGGATGTTGCGCGCGGTCTGCTCGCTCATGCGCTGGACCGCCTCGACCGTGACGCCGGCGACGTGCGGCGCCATGATGACGTTGGGCAGCGCGAACAGCGCATTGCTGACCGGCGGCGGCTCCACCTCGAAGACGTCGATGCCGGCGCCGGCGAGCTTTCCGGACGTGAGCGCGTCGTACAACGCCGCTTCCTTCACGATGCCGCCGCGCGCGGTGTTGATGAGATAGGACTTTGGCTTCATCCGGCCGATCCTGTCAGCATCGAACAGGCCGACCGTCTCCGGTGTTTTCGGGCAATGGATGGTGACGAAGTCGGCATGGGGCAACGCAGCGTCGAGATCGGCGACGGGCTCGCACCCGGCCGCCTTGATATCGGCGGCGGGCTTGTAGGGATCGTAGACCTGCACCTTCATTTCCATCGCCAGGCAGCGCTTGGCGGTGCGGCTGCCGATACGGCCGAAGCCGACGATCAGCACGGTCTTGCCGTAGAGATCGAACGGCAGCATGCCGAGCCGGTCGGCCCATTTGCCGTCCTTGACGCAGGAATGCATCTCCTGGGCGCGTTTTGCCAGCGTCAGCATCATGAACACCGCCGCTTCCGCGACCGAGGGCGAGTTGGCGCTGCCGGCCACCATCAGCGGCACCTTGCGGCGGGAGAGGGCGGGCACGTCGACGGCGTCGTAGCCGACGCCGATGCGGGTCACGACCTTCATGTCCCTGGAGGCCTCGAGCTCGGTCTCGCCGAACGCGGTGGCACCTAACGCCACGCCATGGACCGGGGCATGGCTCTTCAACAGCGCCTCGAAATCCTTCGCCGAGATCAGGTTCGGAAATTCGACGAGTTCGATATCGTCTCGCTGGGTGAGGAGGGCGCGGGCCCCTTGCGACAAAGTTTGTGTAACGAAAATCTTCTTCTTGTTGGTCGCCATCGCTCCCCGCCTGCTCGCGTTTCTTGGACCGGCGTCACAGCACGACGCCGGTGTCTTCGTTTAGCAGGTGCATATTGTTGAGGTCCATCGCCAAACGCATGGGTGCCCCGTCCTTGGCGCCGGCATTGGGATCGACCCGGCCGCAGACCGGCGTGCCTTCGAGCCCGAAATAGACCAGGGTCTCCATCCCCATCGGCTCGGTGACGTCGAGCACGGTGTCGAAGGTCTCGACGCCCGGTGCCAGATGCGCATGCGACTCGGTGAGGTGCTCGGGCCGGATGCCGAGCAGCAACCTGTCGGTACGCGGCAGCGCGTTGTAGCGCGCGGCGCGGGCCGGCGGCATCACAAAGGCGATGCGATCGGTCAGGCGGATCTGGAGCGCGCCGCCGACGTCCTCCAGCCGGCACGGAATGAAATTCATCGCCGGCGAGCCGATGAAGCCCGCGACGAAGCGCGTCGCCGGCTTGTGGTAGAGCTCGTTCGGCGTGCCGATCTGCTCGATGCGCCCCTTGTTCATCACCACCACGCGATCGGCCAGCGTCATTGCCTCGACCTGGTCGTGGGTGACGTAGACGGTCGTGGTGCGCACCTTCTGGTGCACCTTCTTGATCTCGATCCGCATCTGCACGCGCAGCTTGGCGTCGAGATTGGACAGCGGTTCGTCGAACAGGAAAACCTTCGGATTGCGCACGATGGCGCGGCCCATCGCCACGCGCTGGCGCTGGCCGCCGGAGAGCTGCTTCGGCTTGCGGTCGATCAGGTCGGTGATGTCGAGGAGCCGGGCGGCCTCCGTCACCCGCGCCTTGATCTCGGCCTTGGGATAGTGCTTCAGGCGCAGCCCGAACGACATGTTCTCGGCGACCGTCATGTGCGGGTAGAGCGCGTAGTTCTGGAACACCATCGCGATGTCGCGGTCCTTCGGCGGCACGTCATTGACGACGTCGCCGCCGATCATGATGTCGCCGTCGCTGATGTCCTCGAGCCCTGCGATCATGCGCAGCGTCGTCGACTTGCCGCAGCCGGAGGGGCCGACCAGCACGATGAACTCATGATCGGCGATATCGAGGTCGATGCCGCGCACGGCTTCGACATCATCGTAACGCTTGACGACCTTCCGCAATGCAACGTCAGCCATGAAAACCTCAACCTTTCGACATCAACCCTTTGTCGCACCGGCGGTCAGGCCGGCAATGTAATAGTCCATCAGGA
This sequence comes from Bradyrhizobium sp. GW821-FHT12B03, assembly GCF_058807535.1. Lineage (NCBI taxonomy): Bacteria > Pseudomonadati > Pseudomonadota > Alphaproteobacteria > Hyphomicrobiales > Nitrobacteraceae > Bradyrhizobium > Bradyrhizobium sp. GW821-FHT12B03. Next base: position 81,405 of record NZ_JBXAQU010000021.1, on the reverse strand, counting down.
ACGCGTAGATGATCAGCGGCGGGGCTGCGCCGAGCAGCGCACCGGTCATGATCTGACCCCAGTTGAAGACGTCGCCCTTGATCAGCGTCGTGGTGATGCCGACCGGCAGCACCAGCTGGTCGATCGACGTCGTGAACACCAGGGGATAGAGGAACTGCGCCCATGACACCGTGAAGGCGAAGATCGTGGCGGCGATCAGCCCGGGCAGCGCGACGGGAATGAAGATCCGCGTCAGGGTCTGTAGCCAGGAGGCGCCGTCGATGATCGCGGCTTCATCGAGCTCCTTCGGGATCGAGGCGAAATAGCCGATCATGATCCAGGTGCAGAACGGCACCGTCAGCGTCGGATAGACGAACAGCAGCACGTACCATCGGTTGAGCAGCGTGATGCCGGTGATGTCCTGGACGGCAGCGAGCATCTTGAACAGCGGAATGAACAGCAGGCTGTCCGGAATCAGGTAGGTGAGAAACACGCCGGTGGCGAGCGTCGTCGAGCCCCAGAACTTCATCCGCGCCAGCGCAAAGGCCGACGGGATGCTGATCAGCATGGTGATGATCACGACGACGATCGAGACCATCGACGAATTCCAGAAAAACCGCAGGAACTGGTTCGAGGTCAAGAGCTCGACGTAGTTCGACAGCGTGGGGTGGAACACCCACCAGGGATTGGTCGCCGCCGATATCTCCGCGCTGCTCTTGAGCGACGTGATCAGCATGTAGAGCGGCGGCGTCAGCGAGAAGATCGCGAACAGCGCGAGGAAGAAGTAGGACCAGCGCAGCGCCCAGGCGCGGTCGCGGCTCATGCTTCCGAGCTTGCGCGTCGGTCCAGCCTTGTCGATTGCCAGCGTGCTCATCAGGCTTCGTTCCCGCGTTTGGAGACATCGCGAAGGATGAAGATCGCCGCGACGGCGAGGATCGGCACCATGAACAGCGAGACGCTGGCGCCGAGCGGAATGTCGCTGCCCTCGATGCCGACCTTGAAGGCCCAGGTCGCAAAGATGTGGGTTCGATCCAGCGGACCGCCCGAGGTCAGGATCCGGACGATATCGAAATTGGCGAAGGTGACGATGAGCGAGAACAGGGTGGTGATGGCGATGATGTTGCGCATCATCGGAAGGGTGATGAACCAGATCTTCTGCCACCAATTGGCACCGTCGATTGCGGCGGCCTCGTAGAGCTGGTCCGGCACCGATTTCAGCGCCGCCAGATACATGATCATGAAGAACGGCGCGCCATACCAGACGTTGACGAGGATGACGGAAAAACGTGCCCACGCGGTGTCGCCGAGCCAGTTGATGGGGCCGATGCCGAAGAAGGAGAGTGTGTAGTTGAAGGCGCTGTAGGAGGGATCGAACAGCCACAGCCAGGCCAGCGTGCTCATCGCCGGCGGGATCACCCAGGGCACCAGCAGCATGCCGCGCCATTTGCGCTGGCCCTTGGCCGGAATGTTGTGCACGAAATGCGCGACGATGAATCCCATCAGCGCCTTGAAGAACACGGCGGTGACCGCGAAGATGCAGGATTGCTTCACCACCATCCAGAACGTGTCGCGATTGAACAGGAAGGTGAAGTTGCCCAAGCCGACGAATTTCTGCATCGACTTGTTCAGGGAGGCGAGGTGGATGGAATAGACGGCGGGATAGAGCACGAGCAGCGCAATCAGCAGGATCAGCGGCAGCGTCAGAAAGAACGCCACCGTCGATTTTCGTCCCATGGCGTTGCGGAGACCGGTGCGTTTGCGGGCGCTTGTCGCACGAACCACGCGACCTTGCTCAACGACGACGTCGGCCATGGCATTGCTTCCTTGAAGACAGCTTCCTTGATGTCGGACGGGACGCCGGCCCTGTCGGTCGGCGTCCCCGCGGCGGGAGGTCTGGAACCAGGAGTTGCCCCGGCGGCTCACGCGTGAGGCGTGAACCGCCATGGCACACCCCCGGCTAACTCCGCATGAAGCCTTCGCACTCGCCCTCTGCCCAGGCGAGCGTGGTCTCCATCTTCTCGCCCTGCGAGAAACGCAGCGCCATCTTCGTCAGCGTCGCCTGGAAGTAGATCTGCTGCGCGATCTTGGGCGGCGCCGGCGACGCTGCAATCGACAGCGTCTGATGGTTGTACGGGTTCGGGTAATGATAGAGCGTGCCTTTCGGCGGCCCTTCTTCCTGCCAGGTCTTCAGCGTCGTCATGTTGGCGTAGGCGGGCAGATCGTATCCGCCGCTCGCCGCGACGAACTTTTCGATGGATGACGGCTGTGACAGGTAGGTGAGCAGGCTCTTGGCGGCCTCCTTGTTCTTGCTGAAGCTCCAGAGACCCCAGAAGTAGGGAAGGTAGGGCGCGAAGCGGCCCTTCGGCCCGGCGGGGAAGCCGTGGGTCCAGCATTGCTCGGCGACCTGAGGTGCGTCGCGCTTGGCGACGGCCCAGGCGCTCGGCGGATTCAGGATCATCGCGCCGCGGCCGGAGATCAGCCATTTGTTGTTCGAGGCGTCATCCCAGGACGGCGCGTCCGGCGGCAGGAAGGCAATCAGCTTCTTGTAGTATTCGAGGGCCTGGCGAACCGCGTCGGTCTTCACCGTGACGTCGCCCTTGGCGTTGACGAGCTCCGCCCCGAACGACTGGAAGATGGCGCCCGCGGTGTCGACGCTGTCGGTGGTTTCGCCGAGCCCGATGCCGAATGGAAAGCCGCCCTTCTGGCAGGCCTCGGCCGCCTTCAGGAACGTGTCCAGGGTCCAGTTGTCGGCTTTCGGCGGCCCCCCTACAGGGTACATTTCCTGGACGTCGATGCCGGCGTGCTTCTTCATCAGATCGATACGCGAGCAGGGTCCCTTGATCTGGCTGCCCGGGGTTGCAGGTATGGCGAGCCATTTGCCGCCGGCCTGGCCGAGATATTTGACGGTCCCGTTGACCTCGCCGTTCTGCTTGATGAGCGGCTCCATGACGTCGTTGAGCGGCTCGAGATTTTCCGCATAGGCATGCGGCCACCAGGTCGGCATCTGCAGGATGTCGTGGCCGGATTTGGCCTGGGCTTCGGCCGCGACCGTGAGCTGGATCTTGTTGTTGTTGCTGGTGATGTAGTCGATCGAGACTTCGACCTTCTCCTTCGCCGCCCATTCGTTGACGAGCGCGGTGGAGGCATTGTTGGCGCCGGGCACCCAGTGGTCCCAGAAGCCGATCGAGATCTTGCCGGCGGCGTAAGCGCCCCGGACATAGGGCGCCGAGATCAGCGCCGCGGAGGACATCGCAGTGGCAGCCACAAATTGACGTCGCGTCAGTGTCTTGCGTGACATCTCGTTTCCTCGCTTGGGTGTTTTATTGTTCTGGTGTTTCCTCTGAACTCTTCCGAGTTTTGCTTTTGATTTTCTTGTTCGCGTTTCTTGTTCGACGTTTCTTGTTGATGCCGTCAGCTTCGATCGCAAATCACGCGAGGCGCGGCCGATTGGTAGCGCGATCAGATCATGATTGATCGCGTCTGTCGAGAAAGCCCGAATGGCGATCGTCTAGAACTAACGTTGTGCCTGAAAGCGCGGCAGCGCCCGCAATGCGAGGCGCCGGACGCGAACCGCGGCTCCTCCTTTTGCGACGCACACGTGGCGCAAACCGGCCTGGAACGATCCGTGCGCAATTACGCCGCAGTTTCGAATAAGCCTGCATAACCGCTTCGCGCGAAAGACTTTTCGGGCGTGGACAGCACGAGGCCGCGTCTGGACCTCGAAGCGGCGGAAACGATAGTGTTGCAACCAGCGGGTGGCTCCCCCACCCGGACAGGCCAGCAAGTTCGACGATGGAGACGAGAATGATCAATCCGGCGCTGCCTGCGCGGCTCTACCTGCGACGATGGCTCGCGCTGGGGTCCGTGCTCGCGTTGCTGCTCGGCGCAGCCGCGGTCGCGAACGCTCAAGGATTGGTCAAAGGCGTTCAGGAGGGCGCAGCCGCCGGGAACAAGGCGGCGGGTCCGGTCGGTGGCGTGCTCGGCGGCGCGATCGGCGGCGTGGTCGGCGTTTTCACCGGCGTGCTCGGCGTCGGGAATAACAACAGTGGCAATCAGGCGCCGGCGGCCAAGGACCCGGGCAAGGATGCCAAGCAGCAGGGCGCCGGCAAGGACAAGGACGCCAAGAGCGCCAAAGAGAACGCCAAGACGGGCAAGGGCGGCAAGGCGAGCAAGGAAGCCAAGAATGCGCCGCAGGACAACAAGGACAAGGATGTCACGGTCCTCACCCAGACCGGAGCGCCGCAACAGACCGCTGAACAGATCGTCGCCAATAGCGATTCCTACATCGAGCGGATCAAGACCGAACTGAATCTCACGCCCGATCAGGAGAAGCACTGGTACGGCTTTTCCAGCTCCATGCACTACCTGGGGCACAATGGTGCAGAGCGACTCAACCTGCGGGTGGCGCGTGCCAAGCGGGATCCGCCCGACGACATCATCGAGCAGATGCGCAACGAGGCGCAGTTCCTGATCGACCGTGCCGCCGACCAGCGCAATGTCGCCGATGCCGCCGAACCGCTTTATTCGAGCCTCGACGACAAGCAGAAGCAGGTCTTCATTCAGGAGATGGTGCGCCTCAGCCACGAGCGCGGACTGGATTGATCAACTTGCAACGGATTGGGCGCGTACGAATTAACGTCGCCCGCCACGAATTCGTGAATCCTCTCCGCAATTCGGGTATGCTTAGCTTCGCAAGGCTGACTGCGGGGTTGAAATGGCGGACGGACTCTCCGTTTTCCTGGTCGAAGACGAGGCGTTGATCCGGATGATGATGGCCGACATGGTGGAAGAGCTCGGCCACCACGTCGTTGCGGAAGCGGACAATGTCCGGGACGCGAGTGCCTTTGCGATGACCGCGCAATATGATTTCGCCATCCTCGACATCAATCTCATGGGGCTCTACGTCGATCCGGTCGCCGACCTGATCGAGCGCCGCGGAAAGCCGTTTCTGTTCGCCACCGGTTATGGGCCGGAACTGCTGCCGTCCTTGCTCCGGCGCAGGCCGATCCTGCGCAAGCCGATTTCGATCGATCAGCTCAAGGCGATGATCGATACGATGTTTCCCGAAGCCACGGCGAAGGCGCCGCACTGAGTGACGGCGAAGGCGCCGCACTGGGTGACGGCGAAGGCGCCGCACTGGGTGACGGCGAAGGCGCCGCACTGGGATCGCCAACGAAAATGGCCGCCCGGTCAGGGCGGCCATTCGGCGAAGGAATTCGTGGTGGTCTCAGACCAGGCTGGCGGTGAGGTCGACGCCCAGCGCCATCAGGCCGAACGAGGCGACGAGGCCGGTGCAGCAGAACAGCAAGATGGTCTTGAACGAAGAATCGGCGAAACGGGTTTCGACGGCGGCCGGCATCGCGGCAAGCGAAATCATGCTCATGTTCATTGCCCCCTTTGTTGACCTGAATTGCCTCAGGTGAGGGAACTCTTAGAGCAAAAAGTTTGACGCGAGGTTGCGAGGGATTGTTAACAAAATCGCAATCAGATCGCAGAATCGCGGCGTGACCGCAGATCTCAGTTGCGACCGTTCTTCAGCACGGTGGCGATGGTATGGGCGGTCATGGCGGCGCGATCCGAGGCGCGCTGGGCGGTCAGCCGGTCTCGCGCCTTTTCCTCGATGAGGAGCTCGATCAGCGCCAGCCGCTTGTCCTCATCATCCGCCTCGGTCAGCAGGCGGTGATAGCGGTGATAGTCGAAGCCCAGATCCTGCTTACGCATGTCACGCCCCCGCAACTACGCCACATACTCAGGGGATTGTTTCTCATCGTGGACCAACGAGCAAGCACGATCCTGCGTGGAACCGTTGGTGCGCTGCAATCAGCTGTGAATTACGGGAACCGCAGCCGGGCGCTCGCGCGCCTCAATCCGGATTGTGGTCGGCGAACATCTTCAGGCCGACGAAGCTGGCATCGGGCTTCGTGACCAGCCGGGTCGGGATGTTGCGCAAATAGTCCTGGAAGCGTCCCTTGGCTTCGAAGCGCGCGCGGAAGGCCGAGGCCGCAAGGAACTCCGGGAAGCGCGGCGCGATCCCGCCGGCGATATAGACGCCGCCGCGGGCGCCGAAGGTCACCGCGAGGTTGCCCGCGACGGAACCCAGGATGGCGCAAAACATCTCCAGCGTCGCGTGGCTGACCGCGCAGCTGCCGTCCAGGGCTGCCTTGGTGATGGCGGCGGCGTCGCGATGCGGCACCTCGGCGCCGTCGATCTCCGCCAATGCTTCATAGAGGCTTTGCAAACCGGAGCCCGACAGTGCGCCGCGCTCGATCGAGACATGGCCGAAGCGCCGGCGCAAGGACGCGATCACGCGTTCCTCGCGCTCATTCTCTGCCGGAAGGGTCGCGTGGCCCGCTTCGGTGACGACAGCGAGCCGCGCCCCGTGGCGCTCGACCAGACAGGAGACGCCAAAGCCCGTTCCAGGTCCGACCACCAGCAGCGGTTCTCCGGGGAGGCCGTCTTGTCCGCCGAGCGGAATCAGATCGGCGGGCTGCAAGGCGGGCAGGGACCAGGCGACCACCTCGAAATCGTTGAGCACATGAACGCTGTCGAAGCCGAGCGCCGGCTGGAGCTCGTTACCGTCGATGACCCAGGGGCTGTTGGTCATGACGCAGCGGTTGTTGGTGACGGGACCCGCGACGGCCAGCACGGCTCTTTGCGGCGGCTCGCCGCCGGACCGGCGCGCCAGCACATCGGCGATGGCTTCCCGCACGGTCGGGAAGTCGGCGACCTTCACATAGTCGATCGGTCCGGTCTGATCGCCGTTGCTTGGATCGCGTGGGCTCAGCGCAAAGCGCGCATTGGTGCCGCCGATATCGGCGAGAAGAATGTTTCCTGTCTTGCCGATACTCATGGCCCTTTGGTTGCCGCGGCCTCGCCGGCCTTCGGGAACCTTTGCCTCCGCTCCTGGTCCGATCCGCAGTTCGCGGACGGCTTGAGAATCCTCGCTTGGTTGTGCCTAGTCAACACGGACGGAGCCAAACCGTTGCATCCTGGGGACGATCCTGGTGCCAGCGCGACACCGCCGCACGCGGTCGGCGGTTGCGAAGCCGCGCCGGAAGATCGACATTGGAGGGGAGCGTTCGGCGCCGGTCGCGCCGGGTGGATGGAATAGGGCCTTACGATGAAGATTTCCGACCACGACGTGCTGCTGGTGATCGACGTGCAGAACGACTTCTGCACCGGCGGGGCGCTGGCCGTGCCCGGTGGCGAGAAGGTCGTGCCGGCCATCAACCGGATCGCCCAAAAATTCGCCAATGTGGTGCTGACCCAGGACTGGCATCCGATGGACCACGTCTCCTTCGCGCCGAACCATCCGGGCAGGCAGCCGTTCCAGTCCATCGAACTGGACTACGGCACCCAGGTGCTCTGGCCGACGCATTGCGTGCAGGGCATGGCAGGCGCCGAATTCCACGCGGAGCTGGATATCACCCGCGCGAGCCTTGTGGTGCGCAAGGGCTTCCGGCGCGGTATCGATTCCTATTCGGCGCTGTTCGAGAACGACCACAGGACGCCGACCGGCCTGCTCGGCTATTTGCGCGAGCGCGAGTTGCGGACCGTGTTCGTCGCCGGTCTGGCGCTGGACTTCTGTGTCCGCTTCTCGGCGGAGGATGCCCGCAAGGCGGGGTTCGATGTCGTGGTGATCGAGGACGCCTGCCGTGGCATTGACCTTGAGGGCTCGGTGGCCGCGGCCCACAAGAGTTTTGGCGAGCTCGGCATTTCCGTGATCAGCTTCGAGGCATTCCTGTGAGAACCGCGAGATAGCCATGGTGGAGCGGACAGGCAAACCGCCGCGCGGAGCGGATCACGCTGACGACCCGCTGCTGTGGCCGTTCGCGGCGGCGCGCCTCGCCATGGACGCCTGCTTCTGGTGGATGGAGCGCGCGCCGGCCGAGCCGGCTGACAGCAGCCTGCCGTGGACGACGCCGAGCACGGTCGCGCTGGAGCTTGCGACCATGCGCCTGCGCGATTGTTCTCGGACGCGGTCCGGCCAGCCGGCGCTGGTCTGCGCGCCCTATGCGCTGCATCGGGCCTTGATCGCCGACTTCGCGTCCGGTCACAGCGTGGTGCAGTCGCTGCAAAATGGCGGCGTGGACCGGGTCTATCTCACTGACTGGCGCTCAGCCTCCCCGGACATGCGCTATCTCTCGATCGACAGCTATCTGTCCGATCTCAACGTCGCGATCGACGAGATCGGTGCGCCGGTCGATCTCGTCGGCCTGTGCCAGGGCGGTTGGCTGTCGCTGCTCTACGCGGCGCGCTTTCCGGACAAGGTGCGGCGGCTTGTGCTGGTAGGCGCTCCCGTGGATCTGTCGATTGATTCCTCGCTCTCCCGGCTGGCCCGCAATGCGCCCGAGATGGTTTATGACCAGCTCGTCGCGCGCGGCGGCGGCAATGTCAGCGGCGGGGAGATGCTGCGCTTCTGGTCGAAGACGCCAAGCCGGGAGGATATCGCAGCCGCCCTGCAGAAGGAGCTCTCAGACGACGAGGGCGCGGCGCTGCTCGCGCGCTTCGACCAGTGGAATGTGGAGACGCTCGATCTGCCCGGCACTTACTATCTCGAAATCGTCAACCGGATTTTCCGGGAGAACCGGATTGCCGGCGGCAATTTCGTCGCACTCGGCCGCCGGATCGACCTGAAGGACGTCAAGGCGCCGATCTTCCTGCTGGCTGGGCTCGACGACGATGTCGTGCCGGCAACACAGGCGCTTGCGACGGCCAGGCTAGTCGGCACGCCGCCCGCCTTCATTGCGGCGGCCTCCGAGCCGAGCAATCATCTCGGCCTGTTCATGGGTGCGCGGACCCACGCGCATGCCTGGCCCCGGATCGCCGAGTGGCTGCGGGACGATCTGACCGGCGTCCTGGCCCGCAGCGCCTGAGCTACCCGTCCCGGGCAAAGCGCAAATCCGTTATGCATGACGGCGGATGGCCTGCACGGGGCCGGATCGATGGGCTACATAGGTGGGGAGCTGACGGCTGCGGCCGGCCGGGACGAGACTAGAGGTACTGCGCGCGATGACTTTCCACTCGATCTACGCCCACGGATTTGCGCGCGTGGCCGCTTGCGTGACCACCTCCCACGTTGCCGATCCCTCGGCCAATGCCAAGGCCATCCTGGCGGCGGCCAGTGCCTGTCACGAGCAGTCGGCGGCGGTCGCCGTGTTTCCCGAGCTGTGCCTGTCCGGCTATGCGATCGAGGATCTGGTGAAACAGGACCCGCTGCTCGATGCGGTCGAGCGGGGGCTGGGCGCGATCGTCGAGGCCTCTTCGGCGCTGATGACCGTCCTGATCGTCGGTGCGCCGCTGCGCTTTGGCCATCGAATCTACAATTGCGCCGTCGTCGTCCATCGCGGCCACGTGCTGGGCGTGGTGCCCAAGAGCTACCTGCCGACCTATCGCGAGTTCTACGAGGGACGCCATTTCGCCTCCGGTGCCGGGATCGCCGGGGAGACGATCGCGTTCGGTGGGCTCCACGCGCCGTTCGGCACCGATCTGCTGTTTGCCGCAGAGGATGTTCCGGGCCTGACCATCGGCGTAGAGATCTGCGAGGACATGTGGATCCCGGTGACGCCGGCCTCGGAGCTCGCGCTCGCAGGCGCCGGCGTGCTGATCAACCTCTCGGGCAGCCCGATCACGATTGGCCGCGCCCGTTCGCGCGCGCTGCTGTGCCAATCGACCTCGGCGCGGTGCCTCGCGGCCTACGTCTATTCGGCCGCCGGGGCAGGGGAATCGACCACGGATCTGGCCTGGGACGGCCAGACCTCGATCTACGAAAACGGCGTGTTGCTGGCTGAGGGCGAGCGATTCCGCCAGGGTGGCCAGATCACGTTCGCCGACATCGATCTCGACCTGCTCAGGCAGGAGCGCGCCTTGATGGGGACGTTCGACGACAACCGCCGGCAGCGCGAGGCGTTCTTCCGCAAGGTGACGTTCGCCCTGAAGCCGCCGGCCGCCGACATCGGCTTCCTGCGCAAGGTCGAGCGTTTTCCGTTCGTGCCCAGCGACGAGAGCCTGCTCGAGCAGGATTGCTACGAGGCCTACAATATCCAGGTCGCCGGCCTCGTGCAGCGCATGCGCGCCACCGGCACCAAGCGCGTCGTCATCGGCGTCTCGGGCGGGCTCGATTCCACCCACGCGCTGATCGTCGCCGCCAAGGCCGTCGACCTGCTCGGCCTGCCCCGTGAAAACATCCTCGCCTACACGATGCCGGGCTTTGCCACCGGCAGCGAGAGCAAGACCAATGCGCTGGCGCTGATGAAGGCGTTGCAGACGAATTGGCAGGAACTCGATATCCGCACCACGGCAACCCAGATGCTGAAGGATATCGGCCATCCCTTCGGCAAGGGTGAGAAGGTCTACGACGTCACCTTCGAGAACGTGCAAGCGGGTCTGCGCACGGACTACCTGTTCCGCCTTGCCAATCATCACGGCGGCATCGTCATCGGAACCGGAGATCTCTCCGAGCTCGCGCTGGGCTGGTGCACCTACGGCGTCGGCGACCAGATGGCGCATTACAACGTCAATGCCGGCGTGCCGAAGACGCTGATCCAGCACCTGATCCGCTGGGTGATCGCCTCTAAACAATTCAGCGACGACGTCAACCGGACGCTGGCCTCGATCCTGTCGGCCGAAATCTCGCCCGAGCTGGTTCCCGTCAAGCCCGGCGAGAAGCCGCAGAGCACGGAAGCGTCCGTCGGCCCCTACGAGCTGCAGGATTTCAACCTGTTCTATACGCTCCGCTTCGGCATGCGGCCGTCCAAGATCGCCTTCATGGCGCTCCAGGCGTGGAAGGACGTCGCCAAGGGCGAATGGCCGCCGGCGTTCCCGCCCGACAAGCGCAGGGCCTATGATCTCAAGGAGATTCGGCGCTGGCTCGAGGTGTTCCTGCGCCGCTTCTTCGCCTTCAGCCAGTTCAAGCGCTCGGCGATGCCGAACGGCCCGAAGGTTTCGGCCGGCGGCTCATTGTCGCCGCGCGGCGACTGGCGCGCGCCGTCGGATTCGAGCGCCGCAGCATGGCTCGAGGATCTCGAGCGGAACGTACCAAACTGATTGGCGCGGCGGATCGACGTTGCCGGGGAGACGATCTGATGTCGGCCGGGGAAGGTTCAGAAGCGGGTGAAGAGGCCAGCGTCGTCAACGGCCTCTATATCTTCGACATCGAAATGCGGGACGGCAAGCGCGGGCAGGCGAGGGGCGTGGTCGTGCTCAGCGATGGTCGCATCATGGGCGGCGACAGCTATTTCTACTACACCGGCAGCTACACGTTCCGGAACGGGAAGTGGCGCGGCGACATGATCGTCAATCAGCACACGGAAGCGGTCGGCCGGACTCTGGTGTTCGGGGGCAGGGAGGTCACCTGCGGCTTTTCCGGCGATTATTTCCCCGGCGGCGCGGAAGTCGAAGGCATGGCGCTGGTCGGCAAGATCAGCGTGACGTTCACGGCACGGCTGACGCTGAAGGACGCGATGTGAGCGCGGCGCGGTCTGTCCGCGCGCGGTCGCAAGGCAAGCCGCAAGCGCGCTGAGAGCCTCGATCGACGATAGGGCTGAAACGACAACGCGCCGCCCGGATGCCCCAGCCGGACGGCGCGAAGTTGCGTTCAATCTAGAAAGTTTCGAGGTCCGGAGTGCCTAGGAGTCCGGACCTCGTCACCTTGCCCCAGCCTTCAATCCCCCGCCCCATGTGGTCCCCCAACCCCAAGGGTAGCGCGATCAGAGGGTGATGCCCGTGGAAGTGGCCGCCGATCGATGTCCAGCGATGTACGCGACATCAGAATAGGATTCCATTCCGGATCACTACGGACACGAATACCGCTTGCCATGTGTTCGTTCGGCATCAGCCGCAGGATCACTGTCGCCCGATCCGCAGCACGCGATCGGGAAGATGTCCACATCTCTTCAGTGCTGCGAAACTTCGATTTCACCGGCCTGTCATTGAACTGGTCTAGCGCTGCTCCCGTCATCGTTGACGGTCAAGGAGCAAGCCATGTCGAAGCCGGTGTTGGGCGCCGCATTGTCCATCAAATCGATCCCCGCGCATCGTGACTGGCTTCTGGAACGGCAGCGCGATCTGGAGATCCAGGATTTCTTTCGCGCCGATCTGCTCGACGGCGACTGGCGCAGTGCGGCCGGCGAGATCAAGCAGATGCTCGCGGGCCACACCGGTCGCCTCGGCATTCACGGGCCGTTCTGGGGCTTCAAGATCGACAGCCATGATCCCATGATCCGCCAGGCGGTGACCAAGCGCCTGCTCCAAGGCCTCGAAGCGGCCGAGTTTCTCGGCGCGACGCAGATGGTGATCCATTCGCCGTTTACGACCTGGGACCACAACAATCTCGATCTCTATCCGGATAATCGCGGCAATATCGTCGAGCGCGTCAAGGCGACGCTGGCCGAGGTCATCGCACGCGCCGAGACGATCGGCTGCGAGATCGTCATCGAGAACATCGAGGACAAGGATCCGCGCGACCGCGTGCGCCTCGCCAGGGCGCTCGAAAGCAATAAGGTCCGCGTTTCTCTCGACACCGGTCACGCCAATTACGCCCACATCTCCACCGGTGCGCCGCCGGTCGACTACTACGTCGAGACTGCCGGCGACATGCTGACGCATGTGCATCTCCAGGACACCGACGGTTTCGCCGACCGGCACTGGGCGCCGGGCGAAGGCAATATCCCGTGGGTCGCCGTGTTCCGCGCGCTGGGCCGGCTGACCTCGAACCCGCGGCTGATCCTCGAACTGCGCAACCACGACCACGTCCGCGCCGGCGCAGCCCATCTCGCCGCGCTCGGCCTCGCTGAATAACCGACCTCATCAAGGGCAGGGCTTATCGCCATGAGCAAATTCACCCGTCGTACCATCCTGAAATCCGGCACCGCGGCCGCGGGCACGCTGCTGCTGCCGCGCTTTGCGATCGGACAGGCCGATAACCGTCCCTCAGTCACCATCGCCGTGCAGAAGGTGACGAATTCGAACGTGCTCGACGTGCTGCGCGAGCAGTCCAATGTCGGCGAGCGCGTGTTCTTCTCCTCGATCTGGGAAGGCCTGATCTCCAAGAACTGGCGCGGCAGCCTCGAGGCCGTGCCCGGGCTTGCCACCGAGTGGCGCCGCATCGACGACCAGACCGTCGAGGTGAAGCTGCGCCAGGGCGTCAAGTTCCACAATGGTGACGAGCTCACCGCCGAGGACGTGGTCTTCAGCTTCAGCCGCGAACGCATGTTCGGCGAGACCGAGGCCAAGAGCCGCTCCACCATCCAGGCCTTCGAGAAGATTCCGACGCCGCGTCCGGGCAAGGAATTGCCGCCTGACGTGCCCGCGGTCGCACGGCGCATCTGGCCGGACCTCGTGCGCGTCGACGCCGTCGACAAGTACACCGTGCGCTTCTACAACGCGACGCCCGACGTCACCATCGAGGGCCGCCTGTCGCGCTACGGCTCCGACATCATGAACCGCCGCGCCTGGGACGAATCCGCAAGCTATCTCGACTGGGCCCGCAAGCCGGTGACGACCGGTCCCTACAAGGTCGTCGAGCTCAAGCCCGACGTGTCGCTGACGCTGGAAGCCCACGACGATTATTGGGGCGGCCGTCCGCCGCTCAAGCGCATCCGCTTCCTCGAAGTGCCTGAAGTCGCGAGCCGCATCAACGGCCTCTTGTCGGGCGAATACCAGTTCGCCTGCGACATCCCGCCGGACCAGATCGCCGGCATCGAGAAGAATGCGGCGTTCGAGGTCCAGGGCGGCACCATCCTCAATCACCGCCTGACGGTGTTCGACAAGAACCATGCCGTGCTCGCCAATCCGCTGGTGCGCCGCGCCTTCACCCATGCGATCGACCGCCAGGCCATCGTCGACAGCCTGTGGGCCGGCCGCACCCGCGTGCCGAAGGGGCTTCAGTGGGAATTCTATGGCGACATGTTCAACGCCGACTGGAGCGTGCCGGCCTATGATCCGAAGGTTGCGCAGGACCTGCTGAAGCAGGCCAATTACAAGGGCGATCCGATTCCGTATCGTCTGCTCAACAACTACTACACCAACCAGGTCGCGACCGCGCAGGTGCTGGTCGAGATGTGGAAGTCGGTCGGCCTCAACGTCCAGATCGAGACCAAGGAGAACTGGTCGCAGATCATGGAACGTGCCCCGACCCGCGCCGTTCGCGACTGGTCGAACTCGGCCGCCTTCAACGATCCCGTGTCGTCGCTGGTCGCCCAGCACGGCCCGAACGGCCAGCAGCAGCAGATCGGCGAATGGACCAACGCCGAGCTGAACACGCTCTCGGAGTTCCTGGAGACCTCGACCGACCGTGCTGCCCGCAAGAAGGCGTTCCGCCGCATGCTGGAGATCGCCGAGCGCGAGGACCCCGCCTACACCGTGCTGCATCAGAACGCGACCTTCACGGCCAAGCCGAAATCGATCAAGTGGAAGGCTGCGCCCGCCTTCGCGATGGATTTCCGCGCCGGCAATTTCGAGGTCTGAGGTGTCGCCGCTGGTCAGCATTGAAGGCCTGAGCGTCGCCTTTGGCGGCGTGCCGGTGCTGCGCGGCGTCGATCTCGCCCTGCGCAAGGGCGAGGCCCTCGGCCTCGTCGGCGAGTCCGGCTCCGGCAAGTCGGTGACCTGGCTTGCCGCGCTCGGCCTGTTGCCGCGGCATGCAAAGGTCTCGGGCTCGGTGCGGCTTGGCGGACGTGAAATCCTGGGCGCGCCCGCCGCCGATCTCGACCGGGTCAGGGGCGGGCGGATCGCCATGATCTTCCAGGATCCCGCGAGTGCACTCAACCCGGTGCTGACCATCCGCAAGCAGCTTTGCGAGGCGCTGGCGCTGCATCGCGATCTCCAGGGCGAGGCGGTGAGGACCGAGGCAAAGCGGCTGCTCGATCTCGTCGGCATTCCCGACGCAGGTCGGCGGCTGTCGGCCTATCCGCACGAATTCTCCGGCGGCCAGGTCCAGCGCATCATGATCGCGATGGCGCTCGCCGGAAACCCCGATCTGCTGATCGCGGACGAGCCGACGACGGCGCTCGACGCCACCATCCAGGCGCAGATTTTGGAGCTGCTCTCGTCGATCCGCCGCGAGATGGGCATGGCGATGGTCCTGATCAGCCACGATCTCGGCGTCGTCGCCGAAAACTGCGACCGCGTCGCGGTGATGTATGCCGGCCGCATCGTCGAGCAGGCACCCAGCAACCAGCTGTTCGCCGATCCCGTGCATCCCTATGCGCAGGGCCTGATCGGCGCGCTGCCGCCGCTCGATGGTCCGCGCCGCCGTCTCACCGCCATTCCCGGGACGGTGCCCGATCCCGCGCGCATGCCTGATGGATGCGCCTTCGCGCCGCGCTGTGCGTTGGCGGCTGAGCCGTGCGGCCGGGCAGCGCCGAGCCTGGCGCCGATCGCGGATGACCGCATGGTTGCCTGCATCCGCGCCGAGGCCTCGCGCCGCGCGCTGCTCGGGATCGCCGCCGAATGAGCGCGCCGCTCGTCGAGGTCTCCGCGATCGCACGCAGCTATTCCATGCGCTCCGGGATGTTCGGCCGAGCTGCGGCCGTGCATGCCGTCGACGGCGTGTCGCTGGCCATCCCCAAGGGCGAAACGCTCGGCCTCGTCGGCGAGTCCGGTTCGGGCAAGTCGACCACGGGCCGCATCGTGCTCGGCCTCGAGCCGCCCGATCGGGGCGAGGTGCGCTTTGACGGCAGGCCGATGGCCGCGCCCGCAACGGCCGCGTGGCGTGCGCAGCGGGCGCGGATGCAGATGATCTTTCAGGATCCGCTTGGCGCACTGGACCGACGTTTGCCGGTCGCGACCCAGATCCGCGAGCCCCTGGACATTCACGGTCTCGGCACGCCGGTCGAGCGCGAAGAGCGTGTCCGCGAATTGCTGCGGGCGGTCGAGCTGACACCGGCGCATGGCGTGCGCTATCCCGGCGCGCTCTCGGGCGGCCAGCGCCAGCGCATCGTGCTGGCGCGGGCGCTGGCGACGAAGCCCGATTTTCTGGTCTGCGACGAGCCGGTCAGCGCGCTCGACGTCTCGATCCAGGCGCAGGTGGTGAATTTGCTCGCCGATCTCCAGGCGCAGCTTGGTCTCACGCTGCTCTTCATCAGCCACGATTTGCGCGTTGTCAGGCAGATCAGCACCATCGTGGCCGTGATGTATCTCGGCCGCATCGTCGAGATCGGCAGTGCCGACGATCTGTTCGCGCGGCCGGAGCATCCCTATACGCAGGCGCTGGTCTCGGCCTCGCCGGCGCCGGGCCGCCGCAGCGCCGGCCGCATCGTGCTGGCAGGCGATCCGCCGAACCCGGCCGCGCGCCCGAAAGGCTGTGCCTTTCATCCGCGTTGCCCGCGCGCGATCGCGCGCTGCGCGAGCGAGGTGCCGGCGCTGTCTGCCGTTGGCGGTGACCGGCAGGTGGCGTGCCATCTGGTGACGGGTCCGCAGGCCGCAACGCGGGACGCCGCGTGATGGGGCGTTATCTCGCCATTCGGATCGGACGCGCGGCCCTGACGATCGTGCTCGTCGTCACCTTCGCTTTCGTCGTGCTGCGGCTCTCAGGCGACCCCGCGTTGATGATTTTGGGACCGGAGGCGCCGCCGGAGGTCATCGCCGCCTTCCGCAAGGCGTGGGGCCTCGATGATCCCATCTGGTTCCAGTATCTCGATTACTTCCATGCCATCGCCAAGGGCGAGCTCGGCCGCTCCATGCGCGACGGAAGGCCCGCGATCCAGCTCGTGCTGGAACGGATTCCGGCCACGCTGGCGCTGACGCTGCCGGCCTTTGTCTTCAAGGTCGCCCTCGGCGTTCCCGCCGGCATCTACGCCGCGCTGCACCGGGGCTCGGGAATCGACCGAGCCGTGATGATGACGGCGGTCGCCGGCTTCACCGTGCCGAGCTTCGTGCTCGCGCTGCTGCTCGTGCTCGTCTTCGCCGTGCAACTGGGATGGCTGCCGTCGGGCGGGCAGGACAGCTGGCGTCACGCCATCCTGCCGATCGCGACGTTGAGCCTCGGCGGCGCCGCCGTGCTGGCGCGCTTCACCCGCAGCGCGATGCTGGAGGTGCTGGGCCAACCCTATATCCGCACCGCCTCCGCCAAAGGCGTGCCCTGGCGCAAGGTCGTGACCTCGCATGCGCTGCCGAACGCGGCGATCCCGACCGTCACGATTCTGGGCTTCATGGCGGGCACGCTGATCGCGGGCGCCGTCGTGGTCGAGAGCGTGTTTTCGTGGCCGGGGGTAGGGCGGCTTCTTGTCGTTGCGGTTGCCAATCGTGACCTCGCCGTCGTGCAATGCATCCTGCTGCTGGTGGCGCTGACCATGGTGACGTCGAACCTGAT
The DNA here is from genome assembly GCF_058807535.1 of Bradyrhizobium sp. GW821-FHT12B03. Classification (NCBI taxonomy): domain Bacteria; kingdom Pseudomonadati; phylum Pseudomonadota; class Alphaproteobacteria; order Hyphomicrobiales; family Nitrobacteraceae; genus Bradyrhizobium; species Bradyrhizobium sp. GW821-FHT12B03. The sequence goes on along the minus strand of NZ_JBXAQU010000021.1, from coordinate 64,118 downwards.
CGTCGACTTCCTCTACGGCTTCCTCGATCCGCGCCTGCGCGCCAAAGGAGCGCATGCATGACCGATGCGACATTGAAGGACACGACTGTCCGTCGCCGCATTGGCCTTCCCGCAATTCCGGTCTCGGTCGCACTCGCCGTCACCTGGATCGTCGCGATGCTGGTGATCGCCGCTCTCGCCGAGAAGATCGCGCCCTATGGCTACACCCAACTCGACCTGCGTAACCGGCTTTCGGCGCCCGGCAACGTCGCACACTGGCTCGGCACCGACGAGCTCGGCCGCGACGTGCTGTCGCGGCTGCTCGTCTCGATCCGCATCTCGCTGCTGATCGCCTTCGGCGCGACGGCCATTTCCGCGATCGTCGGCACCACGCTCGGCTTCCTCGCCGCGCATTTTCGCGGGTCCGTCGAGCAGCTGGTGCTGATGCTGTCCGACTTCCAGGCCAGCATGCCCTTCCTGATCATGGCGCTCGCGGTGCTCGCCTTCTTCGGCAATTCGCTGCCGCTGCTGATCGGCCTGATGGGATTTTTCGGCTGGGAGCGCTATGCCCGCATCGCGCGCGGCCTTGCCATCTCCGCCAATGCGCAAGGCTATGCCGCCGCGGTCCGCCAGTTGGGAGCGACACCGTCGCGGATTTACCTCAGGCACATCCTGCCCAACATCGCCTCGACCCTGATCGTCTCGACCACGCTGGTCTTCCCCGAGGTGATCCTGATGGAATCGGGCCTGTCCTTCCTCGGCCTCGGCGTGCAGCCGCCGATGACCAGCCTCGGCAACATGGTCGGCTATGGCCGCGAGTACCTGACCCGCGCCCCCTGGATCATGCTGGCACCGGCGACCACGATCGTCGTGACCACGCTGGCGGTTTCCGTGATCGGCGACTGGCTGCGCGACCGGCTGGACCCGACCTTGCAATAGCGGCAGAGTGAGCTCCCGTAGCCCGGATGGAGCGGAAGCGAAATCCGGGGCCGCTTTATCCGCGGCGCGAATCCCGGATTGCGCTTCGCTCCATCCGGGCTACGAAGGGCTGCCAAGAGCCCGCGCCGGGAGCAGGGGAGGCCTGTCCGGCCCAAGTTCCCGTTGCACCCGCCGACCCCGTGCGCTATCCGGCCACAAAGGCCTGAGGCGGCACCATATTTCCCCGCTCAGGCAGCCAAACCGAGGACGGAAACCGCCATGCCAGCCTATCGCTCCCGCACCACCACCCACGGCCGCAACATGGCGGGCGCCCGCGGCCTCTGGCGCGCGACGGGCATGAAGGATGGCGATTTCGGCAAGCCGATCATCGCGGTCGTCAACTCCTTCACCCAGTTCGTGCCCGGCCATGTCCATCTGAAGGACCTCGGCCAGCTCGTCGCCCGCGAGATCGAGCAGGCTGGCGGCGTCGCGAAGGAGTTCAACACCATCGCGGTCGACGACGGCATCGCCATGGGCCATGACGGCATGCTCTACAGCCTGCCGTCGCGCGAGCTGATCGCCGACAGCGTCGAGTACATGGTCAATGCGCATTGCGCCGACGGCATGGTCTGCATCTCCAACTGCGACAAGATCACGCCCGGCATGCTGATGGCCGCGCTGCGGCTCAACATCCCCGCCGTGTTCGTCTCGGGCGGCCCGATGGAGGCCGGCAAGGTCAAGCTCCAGGGCAAGACCAAGGCCGTCGACCTCATCGACGCCATGGTGGCCGCGGCCGACTCCAAGGTCAGCGACGAGGACGTCAAGGTGATCGAGCGCTCGGCGTGCCCGACCTGCGGCTCCTGCTCGGGCATGTTCACCGCCAACTCCATGAACTGCCTGACAGAGGCGCTCGGCCTTGCGCTGCCCGGCAACGGCACCGTGGTCGCGACCCACGCCGATCGCAAGCGCCTGTTCGTCGAGGCCGGCCACACCATCGTCGATCTCGTCCGCCGCTATTACGAGCAGGACGATGCCTCGGTGCTGCCGCGCAACGTCGCCAACTTCAAGGCGTTCGAGAACGCGATGACGCTCGACATCGCCATGGGCGGCTCGACCAACACGGTGCTGCATCTGCTTGCCGCCGCCCATGAAGGCGAGGTCAAGTTCACCATGCAGGACATCGACCGCCTGTCACGCCGCGTGCCCGTGCTCTGCAAGGTCGCACCATCAGTTGCCGACGTGCATGTCGAGGACGTGCATCGCGCCGGCGGCATCATGGGCATCCTGGGCGAGCTCGATCGCGCCGGCCTGATCGACACTTCGGTCTCGACCGTGCACGCGCCGACCATGAACGACGCGCTGGAGCGCTGGGACATCAAGCGCTCCAAGAGCGAGGCTATCAGAACCTTCTTCCGTGCCTCGCCCGGCGGCATCCCGACCCAGGTCGCCTTCAGCCAGGAGCGCCGTTACGACGAGCTCGATACCGATCGCGAGAAGGGCGTGGTCCGCAATCTCGCGCACGCCTTCAGCAAGGACGGCGGGCTTGCCGTGCTCTACGGCAACCTCGCGCAGGACGGCTGCATCGTGAAGACCGCCGGCGTCGATGCCTCGATCCTGAAATTCTCCGGCCCGGCGCGCGTGTTCGAAAGCCAGGACGCAGCGGTCGAGGGCATCCTGGGCGGCAAGGTCGTCGCCGGTGAGGTCGTGGTCATCATCTATGAAGGCCCGCGCGGCGGCCCCGGCATGCAGGAGATGCTGTATCCGACCAGCTATCTGAAATCGATGGGACTCGGCAAAGCCTGCGCGCTCGTCACCGACGGACGCTTCTCCGGCGGCTCGTCCGGCCTGTCGATCGGCCATCTGTCGCCGGAAGCGGCCGAGGGCGGCAACATCGGCCTCGTGCAGACCGGCGATATCATCGCCATCGACATCCCGAACCGCAGCATCACGCTGGAGGTCTCCGACGAGGATCTCGCCAACCGCCGCGTCGCGGAAGAGGCGAAGGGCGACACGGCCTGGCAGGCGATCGGCCGCAAGCGCAACGTCTCGACCGCGCTGCAGGCCTACGCCGCGCTTACCACCAGCGCCGCGCGCGGCGCGGTGCGCGAGGTGAAGCGTCGCTCGAAGTAGGCGCGCCGGAGTCTCGCCGCGAACTGTGACCTCATCCTGAGGGCCCGCCGAAGGCGGGCGTCTCGAAGGATGGCCACGGGGCAGGTCGCGGCTCGCTTCGTCGGGGCGCGATTCCGCGCATGGTCAACAAGTGCTGAACGGCCGGCGAAAGCTGGCCGTTCGCATTAAGGATGCCCCGACGAACTTCGGCAGAGTTGGATTTTGCGGCGTATGATGCGCCGACCTTCGCAAATCCATTTCGGGCAACTGGGGCACCACACACAATGTCTCGTACTCTTGCTGTCGTTTTCTCGACTGCCGTCGCCGCGATTTCCATGACGGGCGCAGCCTCCGCCGGCTGCTACAATTGCTACACACCGCCGCCGTGCACGACCTGCTATCAGCAGCAATACGTCGCTCCGCAATACCGCACCGTCGACGAGACCGTGATGGTGTCGCCGGGTGCCACCGTTGCGCACCGCACGCCCGCGCAGTACCGCACCGTGATGGTGCCGCAGACCGTGATGGTGGCTCCGCCCAGCGTCCAGTACCAGCGCATCCCGCCGCAATACGCCACGCGCCAGCGCGTCGAGATGGTCTCGCCCGGCTATTCCTATTACGCCCCGGTGCAGATGGGCTGCGCGAGCTGCGGCTACTGAGCCAGCGCAGCTACGACAAATTCCAAGCGGCGCTCCTCACGGGGCGCCGTTTTTCGTTGCAGCCGGCAAACGAGGCCCGGACATGGAGGCGACTCCAACCGGGCCTCGCAACCAGCGACGCCCTGGGAGATGTCGCCAGTATCCGGGATTGCTGAGGGGGCATAGGGTAAGGGAACAGGCTGACGCCCGCCTGACAGATCGGGTGTTTGGGATAGGGCGCCAACTTCGCGTTGCCTTGCGCCACCGACTACGTTAAGCGACAGCCGTTCCGGGTTTGGAAGGGTGGCCGAGTGGTTTAAGGCACCGGTCTTGAAAACCGGCGTGCCCGCAAGGGTACCGTGGGTTCGAATCCCACCCCTTCCGCCAGTTTCGACCGAAACGTGCAGGGTCGAACATAGGGCGGCCGGTTCACGCCGGCGGGCCTCCTTTAAAATTCGCTAGTTGGGGGTGCTGCCGCTCTTGGCCTTGGACGAATGTTTCACTACTGATTTAGGCGGTGCAGCCTGCTTCTTCGACGCCTCGTCGCCGCGGGCAGTTCCCCACGGATCGACGGCCTTTTGGTCAGGAACGTTGCCGAGGGAGCGTTGATAGGCGCGCTCAGCCCGAATGTCGTCCGCCTTCTGCGTCTCCGATTTGTCCTGGGACTGTTCGCCATACATTGGAACATGGTCCTGCGCCAGTGCGGTCGGTGCGATCAGGGCAAACATGACAGCGACGACGATTTTGCGCATTGAGAAAACTCCCGGTTCTGCGACGAGCATAACAGCGCGCCAATTGCGGCATCAATGGGCGCGGTTTGACAGACATCCCTTCCGCCATCCTTTCGGTCAGGCTTTCGCAGGCAGGTGATCAATGAACCAGACGTCCAATCCGGCCGCGCTCGACAAGCTGAAGCTCCGCATTCAGGCGTTGCGCGCCAAGACGATCGCCAATGGCTGCACCGAGGACGAGGCGCTGTCGGCCGCCGCCAAGGTCGCCGAGCTGCTGGATCGCCACGATCTGTCGCTCTCCGACGTCGAGCTGCGCGCCTCGGCGTGCGAACGGAGGGTCTTTGAGACCCATCGCAAGAAGCGAATTCCCCTGGACGACTGCATCGGCGCGATCGCGCATTTCTGCGATTGCCGGGTCTGGCGCGAGAAGAACGCCGCCGGCGAAAACATCTATGTGTTCTTCGGTCTCGGGGCGGATGTCGAGGTCGCGCATTACCTCGCCGAGTTGATCGACGGCGCCGTGCGCGCCGAGCTGGGCCGCTTCAAGACCTCGGCCGACTACGGCAAGTTCCGGCACCAGCAGCGGCATCTGGCCAATGCCTCCTTCGCGCTCGGCATGGTGGCGTCAATCGCGGACAGGCTGGTGGCAATCAAGGCCGGTCGCGACCAGGTCAACGAAAGCACCGGCCGCGGGCTGGTCGTCCTCAAGACTTCGGTGGTCGATGCGGAGTTCGGCAAGCTCGACCTCAACCTCCGGACCCAGCGCAGCGCCAGCCGGATGGTGTCGATGACGGCCTATGAAGCCGGCGGCGCTGCCGGCGCGTCGCTGGCCATCAATCCCGGCCTTGGCGAGGCGCAGTCGCGGACCGCTCCCAAAGGAAGCTGAACGGATCGGGGAACGCGCGCGGCGGCAGCGTCACCGTAATTCTAGAGCCACCCCCGTACGCCATCGACCCTCATCATTTCCAGTTCGGGAAGGTCGAACCCGAAATGCTCTGCGACGAGCCGACGCAACGCCTTGCGGTCGGACAATTGTGCGGGCTGAGCCACGCCGTCGCGAATGAAGTTGACGTCCTGGTTCGTGATGTTGACCCGGCCTTCCTTCGTCACGGCGCTGGCGACGAGGTTGTGCGTGTAGAAAGAGTGCGGATGACTGACGAGGTAGTAGTGCATCATCTCGAAATCGACCGGGTATTCCTCCTCCATCTTGGAGATCCATCCTCGTGTTTCCCCGCCGGCACGGAGCAGGTAGAGAATCCAATCGGTGCCTTCGTGGGCAAGCCGGTGGGTCGGGGCGCCGGCCGGCACAGGCCTGCCGTCAACGGGGATCGGGTGAGGGCAGGCAAAGGGGCCGAATCCGGGATCCACCACGTAAGCGGCGCCATCAACGGTCACCGAGAGAAACATGTGTTCCCGCACACTCTCATGACGTGGCTTGAAGAAGACGACGCGGGACGAGTGCCTGACGGGATGAAAGCCGATCGCATGCAGGGCGTGGTACATGAGAGTTGCGTGTTCGACGCAATGTCCGCCGCGCCGGGCAGTGATGAGCTTGGCGTGCAGTCCTTCGGGATCCAGCCTGATGGGGCGGCGGAGAAGGACGTCGAAGATTTCGAACGGGATGCTCGCGACGTGGGCCGCGAGGATTCCAGCGAGGGTTTCGTAGGTCGGCGTGTGCGGACCGACGTAGTCGATACGGCTGAGATAGGCATCGAGGTCGAAATTATTCGCCATCCTGTTGCATGTCCTAATGCGATGAAATTAGCGAACGGCACGCGAGCAATTTTGCGGGAGGATACAGAAAATCTGGCGCGCCGCGCAACGGTGAGGAAGCGGTCGTTCCGTCGGGCAAAACTCTGCAGCCATGGTCGGTGCTCTCGTTAAGCGACAGAGCTACCCAGTTCGCCTGGCCGCGCGAAGGTGGCGTCGAGGGCAGGTGATGCGGTCGCCCGGCGGCCATTTCGACTGCGATCATTGCAATCCTGGATTGCTCCACATCGTCTCATGCTTCAGATCGAAGTCACCTGCAATGGTCGGCACTTCCGGGCAAAAAGTTCAGCGACCTTGCTCACACTGTCGGTGGGCAAAGTGTCGGGGCAAGGGGATCGACATGTCTTGCGGGCGGCGGCGATATCCGAAAGGCAGCCAGGGGCGCGGCGCTTTCCCTTTTCCGCACCGCAGCAGCCGCGCCGATCACCGCCGCTTCTGCAACCTTTTCGCGAGCGGGTCGTTGATGGAGTTCGGAATAATCGCATGTTGCCGGTGATTTGCCCGACGTATCAACCCCTTTGCGGGGCCGGGGGGCCCGAACGCGTAAGGTATTGATCCGACACGCTCGGGCTACTGTGCATGGGGTTGTTTTCGGTCATTTGAAGGGGCTCGCGCGAAACCGGGCGACGGGACCTGGTGTTGAAGTCCCGGCGGTCGCGGAGCTAAAAGCCTGAGCCGACGAGCATTTCCGTCTGCCTCGGCACGTTCCTTCGATGTCCGTCCGGTGGAACCTTTTCCTCACTGCGGCGTTGTCTTGCCATGACTGAAGACCTTTCCTTCCGACGCAAACCCCTGACCCCCGAGCAGCGCCAGGCGCGCGATGCGGCACGCCGGATTGAGGCCGAAAAGGCCATGCGCGACCACGAAGAGGCGCAGAAGCAGTTCTACGCCAACAAGGAACGGCTGAGGGCCGAGCGGCTCGCACGTGAGGCGGCCGCGGCGAAAGGCTGACCGAGCCCGGTCGGCGCGCCAACATCTCCTGGGTCGATGGTTCGGCGGTGCCGGCGCTAGTACCGGTTGGAGATCCGCGTCGCGCTCAGCGCCAGTCTGAGCGTCTGGACGGCGCCTGCCAATGCGCCCCGGGGCGATTGGGCCTCGATTGCTTCCGCTGCGATGCGGCAATCCTCGGCGACCTCGAGCAATCCGCTTCGCGCGAGGTCCATGGTGGAGAGGGCGGCCTGCTCCAGGCAGACCCGTTCAAGCCGTCGAAACTCCCGCAGCTCTCTGTTCATGCGTCAGCTCTCGATATCCCCGCACCATGCGGCGCCGAGTCTGCTTAACAAAGGGTAAACATCTTTCCCTAGCCGGTCTGGCTGGCGCGGAGCTGATGGCTGCCGCGACGGTGCCGGGCCGGCCACGCGCGGCAGGCTTGACGGCGTTTGCCTTCCGGGACGAAGATTCAAATGATCCTCAACTGACGTGAATGACGGAGACGTTCGCTCCCGGCAAATCCCATCCCATCAGCGCAACGCAATGGAGCCGACCATGACCACGTTCGACAAGCGCGAGCAGGGCTTTGAGGCCAAATTCGCCCATGACGAGGAGCTCATGTTCAAGGCCACGGCCCGGTCCAACAAGCTGCTCGGGCTCTGGGCCGCTGGCCAGCTCGGACTCAGCGGCGATGCCGCGACGAGCTATGCGACGGCGCTGGCGACGGACCATCTGGAGAGCCGGACGATCGACGAGGTGCTGGACAAGGTGTCAGGCGATCTCGCCGCCAAGGGCGTGGCGCGCGCGCAGGTCGCCGCCAAGTTTCAGGAATGCCTGCATCAGGCCGTTCAGCAACTCGAAGCAAAAGCCTGAGCGGCGCGCGGCTTGTGGTGGAGATGGTACCTCGCGGGCCGGGCGGCGGGTCGCAAGGTCAGCGGGCAGGGCCTACTCGGCATGCTTGCGCATTCCGGAGTCGCTGAGCTTGTCGACGTAGGCGATCCCGATGGCCGAGACGACGAAGGTGAGGTGGATCAGCACCTGCCACATCACGCCGGTCTCGCTGTAGCCGGCGCGGTTCGAGCCGAGATTGCCGGCCTCGATGAAGGTGCGCAGCAGCGCGATCGAGGAGATGCCGATGATGGCCATGGCGAGCTTGATCTTCAGGACGCTCGCATTGACGTGGCCGAGCCATTCCGGCTCGTCGGGATGTCCCTGGAGATCGAGCCGCGAGACGAACGTCTCGTAGCCGCCGACGATGACCATCACCAGCAGATTGGAGATCATCACGACGTCGATCAGCGCCAGCACGCTCATCATGATCTGCTGTTCGGTGAGATCGAGCGCGTGCCAGGACAGATGCCAGAGTTCCTTGAGGAACAGCGCGATATAGACGCACTGCGCCACGATCAGTCCGAGATAGAGCGGCAATTGCAGCCAGCGCGAGCCGAAGATGATCATCGGCAGCAGGCCGAGGCGCGGCGGGGGCGGGCGGGTTTCGGTCGTGGGCGCAGGCTCAACCGACATTCGGGCAGCATCCTCGCATCGAGACGATCTCGCCTTGATGTAGCCCGACAAGATGGCCGGTGGAAGACGCGAGGTGCACTTGCCGCCTTCCAGGCATCGGGCGGATTCGTGCTAGCGTTGCGAGCGGCCGTCGCGCGACGGCACACGGATCGGGAGGCGGGACGTGCGGAGCGGCTTTGGCAACCTGTCAGGCGGGATCGCGCTGGTCGCCGCGATCATGCTTGGCGCCGGCGAAGTGTCGGCTACGCCGCTCACGCCGTTTCGTTACGAGGCACAGGCGCAGCGCCACTGTCCGCAGGACCAGGTGGTCTGGCTGGATTTCAGCAAGGGCGTCTATTACCGCAAGGGTCAGAAGCGATATGGCCAGGGCTTTGACGGCAGCTTCGTCTGCCTGAGCGAGGCCCGCGACAGCTCTTATCGTCGCTCGCTATTGGGTCTGCGCTGAGCGGCGCGTGACGGGAGGCGACAACGATCCGGCCTATTTCCGGTCGGGCAGCGTCACCGGGACGTGCGGGGAGGTGCTGATGACCCGGGGGCTTCCGTCCGGATAGGTCCGGCCGCCGCGGATCAGCGATTCCAGGACCAGGAAGAACTTCTCGGCAAGCATGTGCGTCACCTTCGTTGGTGATGGCCTCTTGAAATGGGTCGAGGCGCCGAACGCGGAAATTCAATCAACTAAACGGGAGCAGGACAATTCCGGGCGAACGCCGGTGTTGCGGCGCGGTGCGGTCGTGGTCGGAAAAGCGGGGATGAGTTTGCCTGCGATCAGGCGAAGGCCAACGCCACCAGGCTCGAGCACAACAGCACCAGACCGCCTGCGGTCAATGCCAGGAAGCCATCGGATACGAGGTCATGGTTGCGCATGGGACACCTGCCGCTCTCGTCTTCGATGCTCGATCGGATCGATTAAAATTGTCCGAACGTGCCGCCTTGAAAGAGGTGATGCTTGCCGTCCGCTTGAGTGCCTTCAGGCCCTCGTACGGTAACCTTCAAACGCATGGGCCAGGAAGATCCCCGCGCTTACCAGACCCATCAGTGCCGAAACCGTCTCGATCATCGTTAAATTCCAAATCCCGCCCTTGCATGCGAGAGAACGCGTGCGGCCTTGCACAGTCAAAAGAATTCCAGTGCGTGGCGCGACAATGGGGGTGGAGTGAGGATTTGGCGCAACAGAAAGTCCGGGAGTGGCACAGAGCCGGGGCTCACGCTCCGTAGATCAACGGGGGAAGCGAACGCGCCGTTTACCATCCCACCGGGTTCGCTGTGGGCTCCCCATTTCCGCCGTGTTCGGGTTGCGTTATCCTTACTACGTCCGACGCGGTGGTGGGCCGCCTCGGATTGGATGACCGGATAGGGCTCCCCGTAACCTAAGCGGGTTGGGCACGCCTCCGGCGGAATGGTATTTGGGGCGAATGGGGATCCGACGGTCAGATTCGGTTTTGCGGGCCGCGCGTGGTGTTGCGGCGGCCGCGACCTGCCTCGCGCTCGCCAATTGCGCGTCCTCCAGCAAATTCGCCAGCCGCGTCGATCCGAAATACGGCGTGTCCTCAAGCCCCCGTGTCGTGGCTTTGGGGGACCCGGTCCCCAAGGGCGGCGGCACCTACCGCGTCGGCAAGCCCTATGTCGTGGCCGGCCGGACCTATGTGCCGGAAGAGGACGTCAACTACCGTGCCGAAGGCATGGCGTCCTGGTACGGCGATGATTTTCATGGCCGGCTGACCGCCAATGGCGAGGTGTTCGACATGACCTCGCTGACGGCGGCACATCCGACCCTGCCGATGCCGTCCTATGCGCGGGTGACCAACATCTCCAACGGCAAATCGCTGATCGTCCGCGTCAATGACCGCGGTCCCTATCATGGCAACCGGCTCATCGACGTCTCGAACAAAGCCGCCGAACTCCTTGAATTCAAAGGCAATGGCGTCGCCAAGGTCCGCGTCGAATATGTCGGCCGGGCGCCGCTCGAAGGTTCCGACGACCGCCAGCTGATGGCGACGCTGCGCACCGGCATTCCGGCGCCGTCGCCCTCGATGGTCCGGGTCGCTTCGGCGAGGCCCTTCGTGCCGGAGCTGCCTTCGTCGAACCGCGGCGCCATCCGCGGCGAGGTGCCGATGCCGGAAGGGCGGCCCTTCAATCTCGGCAACACCTCCGCCGACATGGCTTCGCTGAATGCGACCTCGGAGATGTCGGCCTCGAGCCGCAGCCGGGGCCGGGCGCTGCAGAACGCGCGCGCGGTGTCCTATGACGAGGACGGCCGCTATGCCGCCGAGCGCGGTCCGTCGGCCGACGGCGCCGCCGAGGCCCGCAGCATCCTGAGCGGCCGCGGCCTGTACTAAACTCAGCAGGCAACCTGGCAGTGGCGCATCGGCGCCGGGTGGCGGATCAGAACGGGATGCGCGCGCGTCCCGTAAAGGTCCAGATCTGCGTGTTGCCGCCGATGCCGCCGAGCTCGGCGCCGAAGCCGACCGTGGAGCCACCTGCGAGCCGGGCGCCGATGCCGCCGGTGACCCGCGCCGACCAGCCCTGGAGCAATGGCGTCGAAGCGAGCGGCACGGCGCCGGCGGCAACGATCGCGGCTGCGTCGTCCTGGGTGAAGTAGTAATCGGCATAGACGCCGGCATAGGGCATCAGCAGCACGCTATCGAGCCACGGGATGGGATAGGAGACCCTGCTGCCGGCCGAGGCGCGGCCGCTGGAGAAGGTGCGGGCGGCCTGCGAAGTGCCGAGCGAGTCGACATAGGCGTTCTCACGCTCCCACAGCGCGTAGACCTTGGCCGACGGCTCGATATTGAAGTTTGCCCAATTGTAGCTTCCGGTGAAGCCGGTCGCGAGCATCCAGCGATTGCCGTTGAAATTGCCCTGGGCCGTGCCGGCGGTGCCGTCATAGCCGATGCCGGAATAGGTGACCGCCACGTCGTAGCGCAGCGTCGGGATCATCTTCCAGCCGAGATAGGCGCCGACGGTCCAGCCGTCGCCCTTCAGCTTTCCGTTGATGTCGGTCTGGGTATAGCTGAAATTCTCGTAGCCGCCGACGACGCCGACCAGCAGGTCCGGTCGGGCCCGGTAGGTCAGGCCCGACAGGAGATTGATCTGCTGGCCGTAGAGCGTGGCCTGGTTCGCACCCTGACCGATATTGCCGGACGAGCCCCAGCGGTCGATGCCGGTGCCGCGCACGTCGATCCAGAACAACCAGTCCTTTTGCTCCTTGAAGCGCGCCGCCGGTGCCTTGGTCGGCGCCGCCCGGTCGATCGCGGCAAAGGCCTCGTTGATCCGCGAGGAGCCGCGCCCGCGGCCCCCGGAATAGGCGTTGGAGCCTTGAGATGCGGATTGCTGATCGGATTTGGGCTTGTCGTCCTCATCGCCGTCGGGCGCGGCGGCGAAATTGACGCGCAGCCCGCCCGCGCCGGGCGTGATGTATTGCCCGCCGTCGCTAAAACCCTCGGAGATCGCGGTGTCGATCGATCCGGAGATCGCCTGTCCCGAGCTCTGCGCCACGATCTTGGTGACGTTGACCTGGAGCGCGCGCAGCTTGGCGCTGTCGGCGGGAATGTCGACTGTCTGGTTAAGGGCCGGGGAGGTCGAGGCGTTGAAGGAGGGGCTGCCGCTATAGGTCGCCGTGATCGTGTGGCTGCCGACGGCGAGCGTCGTCATCGCAAAGGTGGCGACGCCCGCCGAAAGCGTCGATGTGCCGATCGGCGTCGTGCCGTCGAAGAATGTCACCGTACCCGTCGGCGTCCCGCCGGTGCTGTGCACATTGGCCGTGAACGTCACCGACTCGCCGTAGCTGCTCGGATTCTTCGAGGAGGTGAGCGTCGTCGTCGTGGCGGACAGATAGGTGAACCTGTCTGCAGCCGAAGTGGGCGACGTGCCCCCGACCGACGTCACGGTCACGTCGACCGTGCCGGCGCCAGCCGGCGATGTCGCCGTGATCGATGTTGCCGAGTTCACCGTGAAGCTCGTCGCATTGTTGGTGCCGAATTTCACTGCGGTGGCGCCGGTAAATCCGGTCCCCGTGATCGCTACGGACGTGCCGCCGACCGCCGTTCCGGAGGTCGGCGAGATCGAGGTGACGGACGTTGTGGGCGTGTAGCTGAATTGATCCGACGCCGATGTGGCGGACGTTCCGCCGGGTGTCGTGACCTTGACATCAACTGTGCCGGCTCCGGCTGGTGAGGTCGCGGTGATCGTTGTCGCGTTGACGACCGTAATGCCTGTCGCCGACGCCACCCCGAACACAACGGCCGTCGCGCCGGTGAAATTGGTGCCGGTGATGGTGACATTGGTGCCGCCGCCGCTCGGGCCTGTCGTCGGCGAGATCGAAGTGACGGTGGGGGTGGGAACATAGCTGAATTGATCCGATGCCGATGTGGCGGATGTTCCGCCCGGTGTGGTCACGGTGATATCGACCGTGCCGGCGCCGGGCGGCGAGGTTGCCGTGATCGAGGTCGCCGAATTGACCGTGAAGCTGGTCGCGTTGGTCGCGCCGAACTTGACTGTCGTCGCGCCGGACAATGCGGTGCCGGTGATGGTGACCGACGTTCCGCCCGTCGTCGGGCCCGCGTTCGGCGAAACCGATGTCACCGCCGGCGTCGCGGCGTAGGTGAACTGATCCGCCGCGGATGTGGCCGTCGTTCCGCCAGGTGTCGTGACCGTGACGTCCACCGTGCCGGTCCCGGCCGGAGAGGTCGCGGTGATCGTTGTCGCGTTGACGACCGTAATGCCTGTCGCCGACGCTACTCCGAACACCACGGCCGTCGCGCCGGTGAAATTGGTGCCGGTGATTGTCACCGACGTGCCGCCGGCGAGCGGGCCGCCTGTCGGCGAGATTGATGTCACGGTCGGCGTGCCGAAATAAGTGAACTGGTCAGCCGCTGATGTCGCCGAGGTGCCGCCCGTTGTCGTCACCCTGACGTCAACGGTGCCGACGCCGGCCGGCGATGTCGCGGTGATCGACGTTGCGGAATTGACCGTGAAGCCTGTCGCTGCCGTTGCCCCGAACGTCACGGCGGTGGCGCCGGTGAAATTGGTGCCTGTGATGGTCACCGAGGTGCCGCCCGCCGCCGGCCCCGATGTCGGCGAGATCGAGGTGACGGTCGGCGAGGGGATATAGGTGAACTGGTCCGCCGCTGATGTCGCCGAGGTGCCACCTGTTGTCGTCACCCTGATATCGACCGTGCCGGCTCCGGCCGGCGAAGTGGCCGTGATCTGGGTTGCCGAATTGACGGTGAAGCCGGTCGCGGCCGTCGCGCCGAACGTCACGGCCGTCGCGCCCGTGAGATTGGTGCCGGTGATGGTCACGGAGGTGCCGCCGTTCCCCGGACCTGACGTCGGTGAAACCGAGGTGACGGTCGGTGCCGCGACGTAAGTGAATTGATCGGCAGCCGAGGTTGCCGATGTTCCGCCCACGGTTGTCACCGTGACGTCGACCGTGCCGGTGCCGGCGGGCGAGGTCGCGGTGATCTGGGTTGCCGAATTGACGGTGAAACCGGTTGCCGCCGTCGCGCCGAACGTGACCGCGGTCGCGCCTGAGAAATTCGTACCCGTGACGACGACGGTTGTGCCGCCAGTCTGCGGACCTGCCGTCGGTGAGATCGAGGTGACGGTCGGCGGGCCGACATAGGTGAACTGGTCCGCCGCTGAGGTTCCGGACGTGCCGCCGGGGGTTGTTACCCTGACGTCCACGACGCCGGTCCCGGCCGGCGCTGTCGCCGTGATCGACGTCGCTGAATTGAACGTGAAGCCGGCCGCGGCTGTTGCGCCAAACGTCACGGCCGTGACGCCGGTGAAATTGGTGCCGGTGATGGTCACCGAGGTGCCGCCGGCCGTGGGCCCCGCCGTGGGCGAGATCGAGGTCACGGTGGGGGCGGCGATATAGGTGAACTGGTCCGCCGCCGAGGTCGCCGAGGTGCCGCCTGTTGTCGTGACCCTGACATCGACCGTGCCGGTGCCGGCCGGCGATGTAGCGGTGATCTGGGTCGCCGAATTGACGATGAAGCCCGTCGCCGCCGTCGCACCGAAAGTCACGGCCGTTGCGCCGGAGAAGTTGGTGCCGGTGATGGTCACGGAGGTGCCACCGGTGCCCGGACCCGAGGTCGGAGAAATCGAGGTGACGGTCGGTGCGGCAATGTAGGTGAATTGGTCGGATGCCGAAGTCGCAGACGTCCCGCCAGCGGTCGTGACCCTGACATCGACCGTGCCGGTGCCGGCCGGCGATGTAGCGGTGATCTGGGTCGCCGAATTGACCGTGAAGCCTGTTGCTGCCGTCGCGCCAAACGTCACCGCGGTCGCGCCGGAAAGGTTCGTGCCGGTGATGATCACCGTGGTGCCGCCCGTCTGCGGACCGGCCGTCGGCGAAATCGAGGTTACCGTCGGTGGGCTGACATAGGTGTACTGATCGGCTGCCGATGTCGCAGACGTCACGCCATTGTTGGTGACGGTGACATCGACGGTACCGGCGGAGCCAGCCGGCGCGACCGCGGTAATCTGCGTGTTGGAATTGACCGTGTAGCTTGTTGCGTTGGTGGCGCCGAACTTCACGCCGGCGGCCCCGGTCGTCCCGGTAAAATTCGCGCCGGTGATGACGACGCTGTTGCCGCCCGCGGTCGGGCCCGAGGTCGGAGAGACAGCCGTTACAGATGGCGTCGGAAGGTTGACGGTGATCGTAAAAGACGTGTCGGTAAACTCAGGATTGAAATTGCACTGATTGGCCACCGTGCAGGCGCTTGCGTACCAGATCACAATCGTGTCGGTTCCCCCGCCCGATTGCGTGTTGAGCGTGATGTCGTACTCAGGGAACGACGTGAAACCGCCATCCGGTACGGGAACGAGCGTGTAAGTTCCCTTGCTCGACGTGTAGCTCAGATTCGTAGGGCTGAGGCCACCAGCGGTCATCGGATAGTTGTTGAAGGCATCAACGTTGGGGTTGGCGCCGTTCGATGAGCCGTAAAGACCCCACGCCACGCTATTGTCGGTGACGCAAAGACCGACCGTGTTACCCCCGCCGGTGCCGTTGATTGTGATGGTTGCACCGCTTGCCGAGCCGGTCGTGAAATTGCACGCCGCATTCGCCGCCGCCATGGCGCCGAGCATCAAGATGGTTGCGAGGCAAATGCGTTGAGCTGCGCTCCCAACGGCCCGCAATAGGCGCTGCCAGCTTCGGCGGCTGTAAGCCGGGCCCGTCCATTCCCCGGCTATTTCTGGCACGGCCACAGCAATCGCGTGACTCACCGGCCCCCCCTGCGGCGGCTCTCGACAAGCGAGCGGCCGCGCTGAAATCCCTGATTGTGTAAATATTCGCGTATATTCTTGCGTGTATTAAGGATCGGACGCCGCAAGCAAATGCAAGCACGTGCAGGCCGGAACGCTCCGAAACCTCACCCATCAGCACTACTTTCCGGCGAACCGTTGCATTGCGGCAACAAATGCGTGCTTCCATGACAATTGCCAGAATGGCGATTTATGGTTGTGCTCGTGCTTGACTGTCAACGCAGGCTGATCAACAATCTAGGCGAGTGCGCCTATCAAAATTCATTCTTTAATTTAAGTCGTGCCGTCGTCGTTAGCATCGTCACACGACAGGTCACTTGGTTTTTTGGGGGAGGGGTTATGCCGTACCAGCCTGTCATGGGGCAGATCATGCCTTTCGCCGGCGCGATAATTCCGAGGAATTGGGCGCTCTGCAACGGAGCGTTGCTTGCGATCCAGAACAATCAGGCCCTGTTCTCGTTGCTCGGCACCTACTATGGCGGTGACGGAGTCAGGACGTTTGCGCTTCCCGATCTGCGTGGCCGCGCTATTCTTGGTTCGAGCGGCACCGGCGCATATCCGGTCGGCATGATCAGCGGATCGGTGTCGGTCAACATGACCGGTCTCCAGCTGCCGCAGCACAATCATCTCATCCAGGCAACTGCTGCGAACGGCCAGGGACGAGGTGCGACTCCCGACAACAACATTTTTGCGACGAGCACAGCGCCGGTCGGCAAGAACATCTTCCTGGCCGCAGGCAATGCCGAGACCCCGCTGGCGACCGGCACGAATTTGGTGAACGAGGGCGGCGGCCAGCCGCACAACAACATGCAACCCTATCTCGTCATCAGCTATCTGATCGCGATGCAGGGCACCTACCCGTCGCGAAACTAGCAACTCCCCAGATCGGTCTCCACCGACCAGATCAAACTTCAACATGTCAAACCAATCGCGCGTCTTGTCCATCGGCACAATCAGCCTGGCGCGCACAGAGAGAGGGGAGTTTCGCGATGGCAGATCCGTTTGTCGGCGAGATACGTCTGTTCGGCTTTCCGCGAGTCCCGGACGGCTGGTTGGCTTGCAGCGGGCAGTCGCTGCCGATCTCGCAATACGACGTCCTTTACACGATAATCGGCACGACTTACGGCGGCGACGGAGTGCAGACCTTCAATCTTCCTGATCTGCGCGGTCGCGTTCCGATCGGCCAGGGCACTGGACAGGGCCTCCCCACCTATGCGCTTGGCCAAATGGCGGGAGAGGAAAATCATACGCTGATCGAGGCGGAAATGCCCGTGCACAGCCATTCGCTGATGTCGTCCACGGCCACCGCCGACACGGCAACCCCAGGATCGACGGTGCACCTGGCAACGTCTTCAGCCGGCAACCTCTATGCTCCGGTCATGAATGCCGCTCCCTACTCCACGATGGCTCCTTGTGTCACCACGGCAGGCAACAGCATCGGACATAACAACATGATGCCGACCGTCGTCGCCAACTACTGTATCTGCTTCGCCGGAATTTTTCCGTCGCAGGGCTAGGCCGCCCGCGTATCGCGCTCGTCCCGAGGAAAGCAACATGTCAGATCCCTTCATTGGCGAAATCCAGGCGTTTCCGTTTGCCTTTGCGGTTGGCGGCTTCAACAATATATGGCTGCCTTGCTTCGGGCAGCTCGTCGCCATTCAAGGCTTCACCCCGCTGTATGCGCTCATCGGCACCAACTTTGGCGGCAACGGCACGACCAACTTCGCTTTGCCAAATCTGAACGGCTCGGTCACGGTCAGTCAGGGCACCGGGCCGGGATTGCAGCCGCGCGTGGTCGGCGAGACCGTCGGCAGCGCCCAGGTCAGTTTGACCACCGACAACATGGCGATGCATACGCACGCGCTGCAACTCGGCAGCAATTCCGCGCAAAATGCCGCGCCCGGTCCTGGGACGGGCATGAACATGGTCGCGCTCAATCCGGTGTTCAACGGCTTCGTGGATCCGCCCGGCAATCTCACCTTTTCGGGCAACGCCGTCACATTCACCGGGCAGGGCCTGCCTCACGACAACATGCAGCCGACTCAGGCCTTGGTCTGGTGCATCGCCACCGGCGGTATCTTTCCGAGCTTCAATAACGCGTAGGCATGATTGACGGCAGCGCGTCGCTCCACATTATTCCGAACGATCCGGATTTGCGACTGCGGCCAAGCAATTCCTCTGACGCGTCGTTCACGTGGCGGCTCTTCCGCGAGGTCAGGGGCGAACAATTCATCGCGGCAGGGTTGTCTGGGCCGATCCTCGAGCAGATCCTCGAACAACAATTCCGCAGCCAGACGGCCGGCTATGCCGCGCAATTTCCAGGCGCGATCTCGTCGATCGTCACACGAGACGGGGGCGATATCGGCCGGCTGCTGCTTGATTGCGCAAGCCAGCGCTGGCACATCGTCGATATCGCGCTGCTGCCGGACGCGTGCGGTCGCGGCGTTGGAACCCAGATCATCGAAGCTCTCGAAGCGGGCGCACGGCAGCGGAACGTCGTGGCGCTGACACTCTCGGTGCTCGCGACCAATGTGCCGGCGCGCTGGTTCTACCTGCGGCAGGGATTTGCCGAGGTCGGGCAGCCGGGGAGCTCCCACATTGCAATGAGGAAAGATCTCGCCTAGCGCGCAGCCGTCTCGCGCAGGAACTTCAGCAGCGCGGCGTTGACCTCGTCGGGGCGCTCCTGCTGGACCCAATGGCCGGCGCCGTCGATGATCAGTCTTCGCGTGAGATTTGGGAGTACGCGTTCGAGTTCGTTGACGCGCTTGGCGCCGATCAGGCCGGTGATGACCGCGTCCTTCGAACCGGCGATGAACAGCGCGGGCTGGTGGATCTGCGCATCCTGCCAGGGCGCCGTCAGTTCCCAATTGCGGTCGAGGTTGCGATACCAGTTCAGCCCGCCGCGGAAGCCGGACTTGCGGAAGGTCTCGGTGAAATAGGCAAGGTCAGCTTCGCTGAGCCAGGCGGGCAGGGGCTCCTCGACGGTCGCGTGGCCGAGAAAGCCCTTGCCCTCCGGCACGAACATCGCCGCGGAGGGATCGGCAAGGCCGCGTCCGCCGAGCACGATGCGCATGGTGCGGGCGACGTCTTGCTCGAACTCGGCCTCGGCGACTCCCGGTGCCTGGAAATACTGCCAGTAGAAGTTGGTCACGCCGCCCTGGCGCAGCAGGTCGAGCGGCTTGCCGCGGCCGCGAAATGGCGGCGGCACGCTCAAGCCCGCCACCGCCGTGAAGATGTCGGGCCGAAACAGCGCCGCATGCCAGGCAACCGGCGCCCCCCAATCATGGCCGACCACCATCGCCTTGCTCTCGCCGAGCGCCTGGACGAGGCCCACGATGTCACCGACCGTGTCGAAGATCGAATAGGCGCTCGCATCAGCCGGCGCGGCGCTCTGACCGTAACCGCGCATGTCGGGGGCGACGACATGAAAGCCGGCGGCTGCCAGCGCCGGAATCTGGTGGCGCCAGGAATAGGACAATTCCGGCCAGCCATGGCACAGCACCACCAGGGGGCCCTGGCCGGCTTCGCGGATGAACAGATCGATCCCGTTGGCCTTGATCACGCGGGTGGAAGGCATCGCTTTTCCGCCTTGTTTCAGGGGTTTGGTCGCGAAATATGAGGTGCCACGATAGGGGCGTGACGAGAATCGTGCAATCTCGGGGGCGGCGACCAGCCTCGTGTTGTTCGCGCCGGTTCCAACTGTTAGAACGCCGCTCTCAGGGCTTGGCCATGGCATTTCGTCTTTTTCCGCTCCACCGCAACCGGTTCACCGCCGGGGCGCTGGTGCGCGGGCTGATCGCTGCGGCTCTGGTCGCGGGCATCGGCTGGGGCGGGGCGCTCAACGCCGCCAACCAGAGCATCCAGGGCGCCAAGAAGGCGGAAGATTCCGGCTTTGACGGCGATGCCCCCACCGCGATCCTGATCGAGGCCTCCAGCGGCAGCGTGCTGTTCGAGAAGAACGCCGACGAGCTGCGCGCACCCTCCAGCATGATGAAGCTGATGACGGCGGAGGTCGTGTTCAACGCCATCAAGAAGGGCGACATGAAGCTGACCGACGAATACCGGATCAGCGAGAATGCCTGGCGCAAGGGTGGGGCGCCGTCGGGCGGCTCGACCATGTTCGCCGCCATCAACAGCAAGGTCTCGGTCGACGATCTCCTGCACGGCGCGATCATCCAGAGCGGCAACGATGCCTGCATCGCGCTGGCCGAAGGCATCGCCGGCAATGAAAAGATCTTTGCCGCCGACTTCATGACCAAGCGCGCCCGCGAGCTCGGCATGACCAAGTCGACTTTCGGCAACTCCAACGGCTTGCCCGACCCCGGCAACAAGATGACGGTGCGGGAGCTCGGTATCCTCGCCCGCCACATCATTCTGGACTTTCCGGAGTTCTACAAACTGTTCGGCGAGAAGGAGTATACCTGGAACAAGATCCGCCAGCCCAACCGCAATCCGCTGCTCAATTCGATGGACGGCGCTGACGGCCTGAAGACCGGCTACACCAAGGAGGGCGGCTACGGCATGGTCGGCTCGGCGGTGCAGAACGGCACGCGGCTGATCGTCGTCGTCAACGGGCTCGAAGATCCCGACGATCGCGCCACGGAAGCCAAGAAGATGCTGGAATGGGGTTTTCGCAATTTCGAGACCCGTACGCTGATCGCGGCTGAGCAGCAGGTCGGCTATGCCAAGGTGTTCGGCGGCGAGAGCCGTTCGGTGAAGCTGGTCGCCAAGACGCCCGTGAAGGTGATGGTGCATAAGAACGGCAGCGACAAGCTGATCGCGCGTGTCGTCTATAGCGGTCCGGTGCGGGCCCCGGTCGAAGCCGGCCAGAAGGTCGGCGTGGTCAAGGTCTGGCGCAGCGGCAATATCGCGGTGGAGACGCCGGTCTATGCGGCTGAAGCGGTCGGCACCGGCTCGACCATGCGCCGCGCCATCGACGGCGCCAGCGAGCTCGTGATCGGCACGTTCCGCGCAGGCGCCGAGAAGCTCTGACCATGAGTGAGAATGATTCCATCTTCGTGCCCGCCGCTTCAGATCGCGGTCGCTTCATTACGATGGAGGGCGGGGAGGGAGTGGGTAAATCCACGCAGTGCGGACTTCTCGTAGAATTCTTAAGATCCGCGGGAATCGAAGCAGTCGTAACGAGGGAGCCAGGCGGCTCCGATGGAGCTGATCAGATTAGGCAATTACTCGTCACCGGAGACGAGGATAGGTGGGATTCGCTTTCCGAGACTCTTTTATTATTTGCTGCTCGCAGAGATCATGTAAACCGAACAATCCTGCCTGCGTTGAAGGCTGGGCTTTGGGTAGTCTGTGATCGCTTTTATGATTCGACAGTTGCGTACCAAGGCTTTGGGCACGGCGTGGATCGAGATTTTCTAGACATCTTAAACAAACGTGTGACTTTCGGTCTTGAGCCGGATCTCACCTTTATTTTAGACGCTCCTAGCGATCTCGGTGTTACACGTGCTCTCCAACGCGGCGGCTTGGAAAATCGGTACGAAAAACTTGTAACCGAATTCCACGAAAGGGCTCGTAGAGGCTTCACAGAAATCGCAAATCTCCAGCCTTCTCGATGTCACCTTGTAGACGCGACCAAGGGAATAGACCTTACTTGGCAGACCATCGAAGAGAGCGTCGTCGCGCGCTTCAGCCTAAAAAAGAAATACTCCGCTCAATCAACTCCATAACGCTGCTAACTCGCCGCGCAATGTTTTCGGCGTTGCCGGTTGTGGCATCGAGTTGTCTGGCTTTTTCTGCGATCTTCGAGAGGGTCTTTCTAGGGTCAGCTCCGGCTGCTGCTTCCTTCTTCAGCTCCTGTCCATACTTTTCTGCAAGCTCGGGGTGTGGCCCCAAAGAGTCGATCACTTGATCTAGCCGTTTTTTGAGTTCTCGAGCCAGATCAGGGGACTCATTTAAAAGGTTGAAAGAGACGAATTCAGCCCTATTGCCGAGCCTCCGTTCACGCGGACAGGCGCAAGGAATTTGGTCGCAGTAAGGACAACCGAGCCTATACCTTTCAGTGAATTTTTGCTGCAAATCATCGTCTCGGCGCTCAAATCCCACCAAGCTCCAATATCCAACGAGCCATGCAAAGAAGTCCGCGGAGTCGTTTTCTAGTCTCTTTTTGGCTCCGCTTGCGTTCGCCTCGCTGGCATTTCGATATTTTCTAAATCCGTTTGCCAGCTTTCCGGTTTCGCGCAGTAATTTTGCCGGGAAGAAGAATCTGTTTACGCGCCACCGGGCTAGGTTTACGGGATAGATGTCTGAAAAAATATGAGCAAAGCGATTAAGATCAAACGGATGGCTTTTGCCCTCGTCAAGCTTCTGGCTGAGAATGAGACTGTCGGCTCGACCGCGAAGTGTTTCTTCCCGATTGCCGGCAAGGTAGCTGGCTCTTTGGGGCAACTTGTGCGTCCGCTCACATACGCAGACGCCTGCCAAGCAAGTGGGACATAGTTGCGGGTAACGACCAATTACGCACGATTGGACGTCAATGCTGGTCCGGTTACAAAAAGCGAAATACCAAGAGAGGGCCTTCACGAAGGTCGAATGATAGTCGTTCATCTCGAACGGTGAGGTCGTGTCGGATACTGCTTCGACCAACCGCGCCAAAATCGCCTCTATCCCCAACTCGCCATTGGCTTTCCTATAGACATTCTCCATATGGGCTTGAAGCTCAGCAACCGACTCGCCACCATGCAACATCGTTCCGTTCCCATTTTGTACGCTTCACGCAAAGAGTTCCGAGCAATACGTACAGGTTCTTGGTTGTTGTGACCACCTCGAACTATCCCAAATTGCTGAAAGGGCCTCGACCAACACGCTCATGAGCAAACTCGGTATTACGCAATATGGTCCCTGCAGCTTGCGAGGCAAGTTTGTTACTTTCGAGGGTGGTGCGGCAGCGGGCAAGTCGACCCAGATCAAGAAGCTTGCCGATCGGCTCAAGGCTGCCAGGATGCGCACCCTCGTGACGCGTGAGCCCGGGGGCTCGCCGGGGGCCGAGATCATGCGCCATCTGGTGCTGTCGGGCATGGGCAAGCTGCTTGGACCCGAGGCCGAGACGCTGTTGTTCGCCGCCGCCCGCGACGATCATGTCCGCACTGTGATCCAGCCCGCGCTCAACCAGGGCGCCTGGGTGCTGTGCGACCGTTTCGCCGACTCCACGCGCGCCTATCAGGGCAGCCTCGGCAGGGTTTCGCCGGCTCTGATCAACGCGATGCAACGCGTCACGATCGGCGATCTCAAGCCGGACCTCACCATCATCCTCGACCTGCCGGTCGAGATCGGCCTCCAGCGCGCCGCCGTCCGTCGCGGCAGCGGCACGCCAGACAGGTTCGAAGGCGAGCAGCTCAGCTTCCACCAGGGTCTGCGCGATGCCTATCTCAAGATCGCGGCGGACGAGCCCGAGCGCTGCGTGCTGATCGATGCCAATTCCGATCCGGATACGGTCGCAGGGCGCATCTGGACGGCACTGCGCGAGCGTCTCCTTCCGACGCCGGCCTCGGCGGTGTCGGTATGAGCCCGCGTCAGGCCGAGCGCGAGAGCGCCATTCCGCACCCGCGCGAGACCAGCCGTCTGTTCGGCCATTGCGAGGCCGAGACGGCGCTGCTTGCGGCCTATCGCAGCGGGCGCATTCCGCATGCCTGGCTGATTGGCGGCCCGCAGGGGATCGGCAAGGCGACGCTGGCCTACCGCATGGCGCGCTTCGTGCTCGCCCACGGTCAGCCGCTCTCGCCTGCCGTGCAGCGTGCCGAGAGCCTTGCAGTCGACCCTGAGAACACCGTGGCGCGCCAGGTTGCCGCAGAGTCACATGGCGGGCTGCTGACACTGGAGCGCACGGCAAACGACCGTGGCGTGATGCGCACCGTGATCACCGTGGACGAGACGCGCGAGACGATCTCGTTCTTCGGCTCGACGGCAGCCGCCGAAGGCTGGCGCGTCTGCATCGTCGATACTGTCGACGAGCTCAATCCGAATGCGGCCAACGCGCTGCTGAAGATCCTCGAGGAACCGCCGCAGCAATCGCTGTTTCTGTTGGTGAGCCACGCGCCTGCGCGCGTGCTCGCCACAATTCAGTCACGCTGTCGCAAGCTGCGCCTGCGGCCGCTCGGCACGGACGAGGTGATCAGTGCGGCCGCCGAAGCGGCCGGTCTTGCTCCGACCGATCTGGCATTGCGCGAAGCGGCGGAGGCCTCGGAGGGCAGCGTCGCGCGGGCACTGACCTTGCTCGGCGGTGACGCGCTGAAACTCCAGCAGCGCACGGCGGCGCTGCTGGCGCGCCTGCCGCAGGTCGATCCGCGTGAACTGCACACGCTCGGCGATTCGCTCGGCACCAGCGACCGCGTCGCGCTTGCGGCCTTCATCGACGGCATCGATCGCTGGATCGCGGAACGCCTGCATGCGGACGAGGCCAATGCCAACCAGAACCTGCCGCGCCTTGCGCGCCTAGCCGAGGTATGGGAAAAGATCGTCCGCGCCGCGCGCGACACCGAAACCTACAATCTGGAGCGTAAGCCCTTGGTTTTCTCGGTGTTCGGCTGGCTGGCGGACGCAACGCGCTAGGGCATGATCCGGAAAAGTATGTAGCGGTTTTCCGAGAGGATTATGCTCAAAACAACAGCCTAACGCAGGTTCGTTTCCAAATTTTGAGAAGCCGGTAAAGGAATTCGTCGTGGCAACGCGAGCTAAAAAATCCGTCAAGCGCAAAAGCGGCAAGAAGGCTGCGAAGAAGGCCACCAAGAAGGCCGTGAAGGCGCTCGCGCACAAAGCTGCCAAGAAGGTCAAGAAGACCAAGAAGGCCGCCGCCAAGAAGGGCCTGAAGAAGAGCGCTGCGAAGACGACAAAGAAGGCCGGCAAGAAGACTGCGAAGAAGCAGGTCGTCGCCAAGAAGCCGGCGAAGAAAGCGGCCAAGAAACTAGCCAAAGCTCCGGCGAAGAAGGTGGCCAGGAAGGCAAAGGCGACTGCGCCTGCCGTGATCACCGCGCCGGCTCCTGTTGCCACGCCGCCGAAGGCTGTGAAGTCCAAGGTATCGAAACCGAAGGCGCCCCGCGCGCCGAAGCCGGTTGCAGCTCCGCAAGCCGCTGCGCCCGCTGCGACGCCGGCGCGCGACAATGTCTTCTACATCACGACCGCGATCGCCTATCCCAACGGCAGTCCGCATATCGGCCACGCCTATGAGGCGATCGCCACCGACACGCTGGCGCGCTTTGCACGGCTCGACGGCAAGGACGTGTTCTTCCTGACCGGCACCGACGAGCACGGTCTGAAGATGATCCAGACCGCGCAGAATGAGGGCCTGACGCCGTCTGCGCTCGCGACCCGCAACGCCGCCCGCTTCAAGGCGATGGACGAGCGGCTCAACGTGTCGTTCGACCGTTTCATCCGCACGACCGAAGAGCAGCACCACCGCTCCACCCAGGAAATCTGGCGGCGCATGGCCGCCAATGGGGACATCTATCTCGACAGCTATTCCGGCTGGTATTCGGTGCGCGACGAGGCCTATTACGCCGAGGATGAGACACGCCTGAATGACGACGGCGTGCGCCTCGGTCCGCAGGGCACGCCGGTCGAATGGGTCGAGGAGAAGAGCTATTTCTTCCGCCTGTCCGCCTATCAGGACAAGCTGCTCAAGCTGTATACCGATAATCCCGATTTCATCGGCCCGGACTCGCGCCGCAACGAGGTGATGAGTTTCGTGAAAAGCGGCCTGCGTGATCTCTCGATCTCCCGCACGACGTTCGACTGGGGCGTCAAGGTGCCGGACGACGAAGAGCACGTGATGTATGTCTGGGTCGACGCGCTCACCAACTATATTACCGGCCTGGGCTTCCCGGACGAGACCGATGCCAATTGGCGTTATTGGCCGGCGGACGTGCACATCATCGGCAAGGACATCATCCGTTTTCACGCGGTGCACTGGCCGGCGTTCCTGATGTCGGCCGGCATTCCCGTGCCGAAGCGGGTCTATGCCCATGGCTTCCTGTTCAACAGGGGCGAGAAGATGTCGAAGTCGGTCGGCAATGTCGTCGATCCCTTCAACCTCGCCGATCAGTATGGCGTCGACCAGATGCGCTATTTCTTCCTGCGCGAGGTGCCGTTCGGCCAGGACGGCAACTACAACCACGAGGCCATCGTCGCGCGCATCAATGCCGACCTCGCCAACGATCTCGGCAATCTCGCGCAGCGCTCGCTGTCGATGATCGCCAAGCAACTCGGCGGCGTGCTGCCGGAGCCGGGCGAATTCAGCGACAACGACAAGGCCATTCTGGCGATGGCCGACGGTATGCTCGTCGCAAGCCGCGAGGCGATGGCGACGCAGCAGATCCATCACTGGCTCAACACCGTGTGGGCCGTGGTCGCGGAAGCCAACCGCTATTTCGCTGGTGAGGCGCCCTGGGCGCTCGCCAAGACCGATCCTGCCAGGCAGAAGACGGTGCTTTATGTCACCGCCGAGGTCGTGCGCCAGATCGCGATCCTGGCTCAGCCGGCGATGCCGACCGCTTCGCGATTGCTGCTCGACAGCCTCGGTGTCCCCGAAGCCGAGCGCAATTTTGCAACGCTCGGCGGCGACAAGCGCATCGTGCCCGGCTCGACGCTGCCTGCGCCGACGCCGGCGTTCCCGCGCTACATCGAGCCGGCGGCCTAGAGGCGTTCGCACGATGCTGGTCGACAGTCACTGCCACCTGGATTTTCCGGACTTTGCGGAGGATCTCGACGGGATCGTGTCGCGTGCGCGTGCGGCCGGCATCGGGCGCATGGTCACGATCTCGACGCGGGTGCGAAAGCTGAAGCAGCTTCTGGCCATCGCCGAGCGCTTCGACGATGTCTATTGCTCGGTCGGCACCCATCCGCACAACGCGGATGAGGAGGATGGCATCTCGCCGGACGAGCTGATCGCGTTGACGCAGCATCCCAGGGTCGTGGCGCTCGGCGAGGCCGGGCTCGACTATTTCTACGACGACGGCTCGCCGGAGGCGCAGGCGAGGGGCTTCCGCGCCCACATCGCGGCCGCGCGCGCGACCGGCCTGCCGCTGGTGATCCACACCCGCGAGGCGGACGAGGATTGCGGTCGCATCCTGGAGGAGGAGGCGGCCAAGGGATCGTTTCGGGCCGTGCTGCATTGCTACACCGGCGGGCGCGAGCTGGCGCTGAAGGCGGTGTCGCTCGGCCTGTATATCGGCTTCACGGGCATCCTGACCTTCAAGAAGTCGGAGGCCCTGCGCGCCCTGGCGGCGGAGTTGCCGCCCGACCGTATTCTGGTTGAAACAGACTCGCCCTACCTTGCGCCCGGCAAGTTCCGGGGCAAGCGCAACGAGCCGGCCTATGTGGTCGAGGTTGCCAGGGTGCTTGCCGAAGCCCGCGGCGTGTCGTTCGACGAGATCTCACGCCAGACCACAGAAAACTTCTTCCGCCTGTTCTCCAAGGTGAAAGCTTGAGGTTGGGATCCGCATGACGCTGACGCTGACGATCCTGGGCTGCGGCTCCTCCGCCGGCGTGCCGCGCCCGGCGCTCGGCTGGGGCGCCTGCGATCCGAGTAATCCGAAGAACCGCCGGCGACGCTGCTCATTGCTGGTCGAACGGACGTCCGAGCATGGCACCACGCGGATCGTGATCGACACCTCGCCGGATTTGCGCGAGCAATTGCTCTCGACCAATGTCGATCACATCGATGCGGTGTTCCTGACCCACGAGCACGCCGACCAGACCCACGGCATGGATGATCTGCGTTCGGTCGTCATGCACATGCGCCGGCGTATCCCGACCTATTTCAACCAGTCGACTGCCAAGGACATCATGGCGCGGTTCTCCTATTGCTTCATCTCGCCGGAGGGCAGCGACTACCCGCCGATCCTGACGCGGCATTCGATCGAGGCGGGCGAAAGCCAGACTGTTCTGGGGAAGGGCGGCGCCGTGACCATGACGGCCTTCCTGGTTCAGCACGGCAACATTCCCGCGCTCGGCTATCGCATCGGGGACGCCGCCTACACGCCCGACCTCAACGACATCCCGCGCGAGAGCTGGGGCGCGCTGGAAAATCTCGACCTCTGGATCGTCGACGGACTGCGCTACACCAACCATGTCAGCCATTTCAGCATCAACGACGCGCTGTCCTGGATCGAGCGTTTCAAGCCGAAGCGTGCGGTCATCACCAACATGACGGCCGACGTCGATTACGAAGTCATCCGGCAGTCGCTGCCATCGGGCGTGGTGCCGGCGTATGATGGCCTGCGGCTGGAGACGCACTGAGCGTATCCCGTGGAAATCGGCCGCGGGCCGGCATGCTCCTTGCTTTCGCGAGCCGCATCGTGTTGGTCTAACGTCTCAAAGACAGGCGTTGGCGGGAGGCGATAATCAGGCAAGGCCAGCTTATCGCCGGGTTTGATTGCGCCGCAGTATGAGGATGGGGGCCGCGTGGCAGGGCACGGCGACGATGTACAGGCTGTCGGAATGGTCCGACGCACTTTGGATCTGCTTTATCTATCCGCAGGCTTTGCCGCGGGCGCCTTCCTGGTCGCGATCTTCGCCATCATGATGGTGATGTCGGTCGGGCGGCAGTTTGCACTCAACATTCCGGCCGGAGATGATTTCGCATCCTGGTGCATGGCAGCGATGGCGTTTCTGGGTCTCGCCCACACATTCAAACGCGGCGAGATGATCCGCGTCGGCCTGCTGCTGGAGCGTCTGCACGGTCGTACCAAGCAGGTCGCGGAGGTCGTCGCGCTCGGGATTGCGACCGCTTTCATTCTCTATTTCACCCGACACGCGTTGCAGATGGCGTACGATTCCTGGCGCTTCAACGACGTGGCGCAAGGGGTCGTTGCGCTTCCGCTCTGGATTCCACAGCTCGGCTTTGCCGGCGGTCTTGTGATCCTGTCGATCGCGCTGATCGACGAGATGATCAGCGTCGTCGGAGGCAACCGGCCGAGCTACGAGAAGGGCTCGCCCGACGAGACGCCGGACGAGTTCATCGAGCGCATCTCGCAGGGCGGCGGAGGTTGACCATGGCCAATCTCGGCATGATCGAGCTGTCGTTCATCCTGCTCGGCGTCATGATCCTGCTGCTGGGAAGCGGGGTCTGGATCGCGGTTTCGCTCGGGCTCGTCGGTTTCGTGGCGATGGCGCTGACCACGAGCCTGCCGCTCGGCTCGGTGCTCGCGACCACCACCTGGAGCGCAAGCTCGTCCTGGACGCTGGCCGCGCTGCCGCTGTTCATCTGGATGGGCGAGATCCTCTTCCGCACCAAATTGTCCGAGGAGATGTTCCGCGGCCTGTCGCCCTGGGTCCAGTGGCTTCCCGGGCGCCTTACGCATGTGAACGTGATCGGCTGCGGCATCTTCGCGGCGGTGTCGGGCTCTTCGGCGGCGACCTGCGCGACCATCGGCAAGATCGCGCTGCCCGAACTCGACAAGCGCGGCTACGACAAGGGCTTGAGCCTCGGCTCGCTCGCGGGCTCCGGCACGCTTGGTCTGTTGATCCCGCCTTCGATTCCGATGGTCGTCTACGCGGTCACTGCCAACGTCTCCGTGCTCCAGGTCTTCCTCGGCGGCTTCCTGCCGGGCGTGCTCGTGATGGTGCTCTATTCCGGCTACATCATCATCTGGTCGCTGCTGAACCCGGGCAAGGTTCCGCCGCGCGATCCGCCGATGCCGTTCCGGGCGAAGCTGCGCGAGTCGGCAAGGCTCGCGCCTTGCCTGTTGCTGATCCTGGCGGTGTTCCTCTCGCTCGTGCTCGGCTTTGCGACCGCGACCGAATGCGCCGCATGGGGTGTTGCCGGCGCACTGCTGCTGGCGTGGTGGAGCGGCACGCTGACGCGCAAGAACTTCCTTGAGAGCATCATGAGCGCGACGCGCCTGACCTGCATGATCATGCTGATCCTGGCGGGCGCGGCCTATACCACGGCGGCGATGGCCTATACCGGCATTCCGGCGGCGCTTGCTACCTGGGTTCAGGGCCAGCAGCTCACGCCGGGCATGCTCGCGCTGTATCTGAGCATCATGTACATCATCCTGGGATGCCTGATCGACGGCATCTCGATGATCGTGCTGACGGCGGTCATCGTGCTGCCGATGGTCAAGCAGGCCGGGCTCGATCTGGTCTGGTTCGGCGTCTATCTCATTATCCATGTCGAGATGGCGCAGATCACGCCGCCGGTTGGCTTCAATCTGTTCGTGCTCCAGAACATGAGCGGCCGCGATACGTTGACCGTCGCGCGGGCGGCATTCCCGTTTTTCGTCCTGCTGCTGGCTGCCGTGTTCATCATCACGGAATATCCGCAGATCGTTTTGCTGCTGCCAAAGCTCGCTTTCCCCGACTGATCTCAATTCGACCATGAGGAGACGTCCGATGAAGTCCCGTTTCATCCACGCAGGCCTGATCGCCGGCGCCATGCTGGCCGCAACGCCGGCCCTGGCCCAGACCAAATGGAATCTGCCGGCGGCGTACCCTGCCGACAATCCGCACTCGGAGAATCTGGTCGCTTTCGCCAAGGACGTCGATGCTGCCACGTCCGGCAAGCTTCAGATCACGGTTCATCCGGGGGCCTCGCTGTTCAAGGCGCCCGACATCAAGCGCGCGGTCATGACCGGACAGGCGCAAATGGGCGAGGTGCTGCTGTCGATCCACGAGAACGAGGACCCGGTGTTCGGTGTCGACGTCGTGCCGTTCCTTGCGACCAGCTTTCCGGACTCGAAGAAGCTCTATCAGGCCTCCAAGCCGCTGATCACAAAGAAGCTCGAGGCGCAGGGTCTCAAGCTCCTGTTTGCGGTGCCGTGGGCGCCGCAAGGCGTCTACGTCAACAAGCCGCTGGCCTCGATCGAGGACATGAAGGGCTTGAAGTGGCGCGCCTACAATGTCGGGACGGCGCGCATCGGCGAACTGGTCGGCGCCCAGTCGGTCACCATCCAGGCGGCCGAGCTGCCGCAGGCGCTCGCGACCGGCGTGGTGAACTCGTTCATGTCGTCGGGCGGAACCGGCTACGATTCCAAGGCCTGGGAGTCGCTGAAGTACTTCTACGATGTGCAGGCCTGGATCCCCAAGGACTACACTTTCGTCAACAAGGCCGCGTTCGAGGCGCTCGACAAGCCGACGCAGGAGGCCATCCTCAAGGCTGCGGCCACCGCGGAGACGCGCGGCTGGAAGGCCTGGGAGGAGAAGGCCAATTGGTACATCGATCAGCTCAAGGCCAAGGGCATGACCGTCGAGCCGCCCAGCCCGGCGCTCAAGACCGGTTTCCAGAAGATCGGCGAGCAGCTCACGGCCGACTGGCTCAAGAAGGCCGGCGCCGACGGCCAGGCCTTGGTCGACGCCTACAAGAAGATGTGACGGCCATGTGCGTGAACCGGTGAGGGCGCCCGCGCGCCGTCATCGGTGCGCCTGGTCACCAAGCGTAGCGCAGCACGGTCTTGCCGGTATAGGAGCGCATCAGGCTAGACACTTCGCTGTCGAAGTTTGCCGAGGCGGACCAGCCGTTCATCGCGCGCAGCTCGATTGCAACGCCTGTCAGCACGGCGTTCGGCGCCAATGCCGTGCCGCCTACGATAGATCCTTGACCGGGCAAGGACTGGAACGCTGCCGGGATCGATTGCCCTGCGCTGAAATCATGCGCCCAGGCGAGTCGCCCGCGCAGGTTCACCGCGCTTCCCGGCAAGGCAAGCGACGCGCTCGTGCGCAAGCCGAGCTCGGTACGGCTGTCGGTGAAGCTGTCGCCGCCGGGCGAGGCCGAAACCGCATTGGCTCCGTCGGGTGGCTGCGGCGCATAGGAGGAGGGTAGGCGGAAGGTGGTGACCTGCGCCGCTGCATAGGGCGTGATGCCGAGCCAGGGCGTGGCAAGACGATAGCCGCCTTCGAGGCGGCCGGAATAGGCGTTGGCGTTGATCGCCGCCGCGAACTGGCCGGAGCCGGCCGGCGTCACCGGATGATCGTTGCTGATGGCTTGCCAGCCGTAAGCCAGACTGGTCGCAACATAGGCTGATCCGACCGTGTGCCTGACGAAGGCGCCGGCCTGGAAGAGATCGGCGCGGCCGCTTGAAAAATTGTTGGCGAAGCCGGTGCCGCCGCCGGCCAGCGCAAAGCCCATGCGGGTCTCCGGCGAGAGCGAATAATCGGCCCCGACGACGGTGCCAAAACTGCGGCTGGCCGAGCCGGTGCCGCCGGTCGACACCTGCGAACCGCCGAAGCCGGCCGCCCAGACGTTCCAGTGCTCGGCTGCCAGCGAGGGCCTGCCGTAGATCGCTCCATAGGCCTCGCGGCCGATGCCGCCATGCGTCGGATCATTGCCGATATCGGCGTAGGCCGTCAGCTCTGCGTCGAGCGCGGCGGGGCCGATCCCGCGGCCGTCGACGGCGGGATCGAGCAGGGTCTGCGTGAACTGTGTCATCGCCAGGAACGTCGCCTGCGCCGTCTCGCCCTGCGATGCGCTATTGGAGCCGCCGCCAAAGGCCTGCTGCATGCCGAACCGCGCCGCGCCGGCGAGTCCCGGCGGCCCGGTGTTGTTCCAGCCATAGTTCGGTTGCATGCCGCCGGCACCGCCACTGCCGATCGGCGCGCCACCAAGGCCGGATGTCTGCGGGCCGCCGAACATGGGGCCACCCATGGCGCCAAAATTGTTGCCGCCGCCCAAATTATTGAAACCGTTGCCCGGCGCGTTCGGGCCCGGAGGGCCAACGTTCTCGGCGCCTCCGAATGCGCCGAACTCGCGCATGACCTGCGCGTCAGCGGCGCGCGGCAGCAGCAATCCGGCCGTCAATAGCAGCAGCGCCAGACGCACACCTACGTCTGCGCTCAAGACACAAACCGCATGAAGCGCCCCAACCGCGCCGGACACCTGCCGCGCAGCCCGCGCGGCGAATCAGGTGAAAGCAGCGAATCCGACGACGCAGAATCGTAAATGTGTCTCTAATGTTTTCCAATCTTTTCTTGGCGTGTCCTGATGTCATCGCGCATGCACGAATGGTTTCAGGACGAATCAGGGTGAGCGCGGCCACACACGTCAATCCGCGTCTCTACGTGACTAACGCCGGTGCCAGCCTAGGCCGAAATCGCCTTGGCCGAGCCGACCTCGTTGCGCAGCAGGAATTTCTGGATCTTGCCCGTGGATGTCTTCGGGATCGGTCCGAACACGACCGCCTTCGGCGTCTTGAAGCCGCTCATATGCGACCGGCAGAAGGCGATGATCTCGGCTTCGGTCGCGCTGGCGCCGTCCTTCAGCTCCACGAAGGCGCAGGGCACTTCGCCCCATTTCGGATCGGGTTTTGCGACCACGGCGGCGAACAGCACGGCCGGGTGCTTGTAGAGGATGTCCTCGACTTCGACCGAGGAAATGTTCTCGCCGCCGGAGATGATGATATCCTTGGAGCGGTCCTTGATGATGACGTAGCCGTGCTCGTCGAGCACGCCCAGATCGCCGGTGTGAAACCAGCCGCCCGCGAAGGCTTCCTTCGTCGCCTTCTCGTTCTTCAAATAACCCTTCATCACGATGTTGCCGCGGAACATGACTTCGCCGATGGTCTCGCCGTCGCGCGGCACCTCCTGCATGGTCTGCGAATTGATGACGGTGACGCCTTCCTCGAGCGGGTAGGGCACGCCCTGCCGGCGCTTCATGCGCGCGCGTTCGGCCGCAGGCAGCTCGTCCCAGCCGGGCTGTTCGGCGCAGACGGAGGCGGGGCCATAGACCTCGGTCAGGCCGTAGACATGCGTCAGCTTGATGCCGATGTTTTCCGCGCCTTCCAGCACGGCGACCGGCGGCGCCGCGCCGGCGATCAGGCCGACGACGCGGCGCGCGGCGTTACCCTTCGGCGCGTCGGGCGCGTTGATCAGCGTGTTGTAGACGATCGGCGCGCCGCACATGTGGGTGACGCCGTGGGTCTTGATCAGCTCGAAGATCTTGGTCGGCTCGACCTTGCGCAGGCAGACATTGATGCCGGCTGCGGCCGCGATGGTCCAGGGGAAGCACCAGCCGTTGCAGTGGAACATCGGCAGCGTCCAGAGATAGACCGGATGCTGACCGAGTTGGCCTGCAAGGATGTTGCTGACGGCGTTGAGATACGCGCCGCGATGATGGGTGACGACGCCCTTGGGATTGCCTGTGGTGCCCGAGGTGTAGCTCAGCGCGATCGCGTCCCATTCGTCCTTCGGCGGGATCGCGGTGAAATCAGGATCGCCTAGCGCGAGCGCCGCCTCATATTCGATCTCGCCGATGCGCTTGCCACCCTTGAAGGCGGCATCGTCGACATCGATCACGAACGGCTTTGGTCCGGTCATCTGCGCCAGTGCGTCGGTGATGACGCCCGAAAACTCGGGGTCGACCAGGATGATCTTCGCCCCGCCATGATCGAGCTGGAACGCGATGGAGGGCGCATCGAGGCGGATGTTGAGCGCGTTGAGCACGGCGCCGGTCATCGGCACCGCGAAGTGCGCCTCGTTCATCGCCGGGATGTTCGGCAGCATCGCCGCAACGGTGTCGCCAACGCCGATGCCCTTGCCGGCAAGCCAGGACGCAAAGCGCCGGCAGCGCTCGTAGGTCTGCGCCCAGGTGAAGCTGCGGCCCTCATAGACCGTGCTGACATGATCGGGATAGACCGCGGCGCTGCGCGCGAGGAAGCTCAGCGGCGACAGCGGCACGTAGTTGGCGGGGGTCTTGTCGAGGCCGATATTGTACGGGTTCTGCCGCTCGCTCATCGACACCCTCCTTAAACCGCGTCAAAGAAATCCGATCGAGATCCACGGGAAGATCGCGACGATGATCAATCCCACCAGCAGCGCCAGCAGATAGCCCCAGATCGGCCTGATGCCTTCGGCCGGGTCGACGCGTCCGATGGCGCAGGCGGCATAATAGCCGACGCCGAAGGGCGGGGCGAATAATCCGATGCCCATGGCCAGAATGATCACCATGGCATAGTGCACCTCGTGCACGCCGACGGCACGCGCGATCGGAAACAGCAGCGGCCCGAACAGCACGATCGCCGGAATGCCCTCCAGCACGCTGCCGAGAATGGTGAAGGCCAGGATGGACACGGCGATGAAGGTCGCCGAGCCGCCCGGCAATCCCGTCATGGCCGCCGCCAGCGAGCGCGAGAAGCCGGATTGCGTCAGGCCCCAGGCCATGCCGGTGGCCGTGCCGATGATCAGCAGGATCGCACCCGACAGCGCCGCGGTCTCGACCAGCATCGGAAACAGGCGGCGCCAGTCGAAGCGGCGGTAGACGAGGAGGCCGACCAGGGCGCCATAGACGATGCCGATGGTGGAGACTTCGGTGGCGGTGGCGATGCCCTCGACCACGGCGTAGCGGATCACGAAAGGCAGCGCGAGCGCGGGCAGGGCGACGACGAGGGTCTTGCCGATCTCGCCGCCCGTGGCGCGGCGGACATGGCTCATGTCCTCGTGGCGGTAGCGCCACCACACCAGCATGCAGAGCGTAATCGCGAGCACCACGCCAGGCAGCAGGCCGCCGGTGAACAGCGCGGCGATCGAGACGCCGGTGACCGAGCCGATCGTGATCAGCACGAGGCTCGGCGGAATTGTCTCGGTCTGGGCTCCCGTCGCGGCAAGCAGCGCGACGAGGTCGCCGGGCTTGGCGCCGCGCTGCTTCATCTCCGGAAACAGCACTGGCGCGACGGCCGCCATATCCGCCGCCTTGGCGCCTGAGATGCCGGAGACGAGATACATGGCACCGACCAGCACGTAATGCAGGCCGCCGCGGACATGCCCGAGCAGGCTCGCCAGGAACGCCACCATGGCCCGCGCCATGCCGGTCATTTCAATCAATAGCCCCAAAAACACGAACAGCGGCACCGAGAGCAGGATGAGGTGGCTCATGCCCTCGTCCATCCGCCCGATCAGCACCATGACGGGCGTGCGCGTGGTCAGCGCCAGATAGCCGTAGATCGCAAGGCCAAAGCCGAACGCAATGGGAACGCCGGCAAAGACGCAGAATCCGGCGACGCCGACGAAGAAGATGACGAGGTTGAGATTGCCGAGCGGCCGCAGATAAGGCTGCGCCAGCCAGAACAGGCCGACGATGACGGCAACCGTCATCACCGCCGTCAGCACCATCCGGACATCGGCGGCGCGCAGCAGTCGCAACAGCGCGAATGCCGCCATCAGGCAGATGCCGGCCGGCAGCGCCGCTGCGCGCCAGATGTTCGGAATCTGGAGCGCCGGCGTGGTGATGAAGCTTTCCTCATAGGCGTAGTCGCAGGACGGCCAGACGATCAGCGCCAGGAACGCCAGTGCCGCAGCGGTGGCGACCAGATCGAGATAGGCCCGCATCGCAGGCCTGGCACTCGCGACGACCGCGGTCATGCGCATGTGCTCGGAGCGGCGGAATGCGACCGCCGCGCCCAGCATGGCCAGCCACAGGAACAGGATCGAGGCGAGCTCGTCCGACCAGATCAGCGGCCGGTGCAGGCCGTAGCGCGCGACCACGCCGGCAAACAGGATCACGATCTCGGCGACCACCAGGGCCGCGGCGGGGATTTCGACGGCGAGGCCGAGGAGGCGTTCGAGCGAAGCCAGCAATGAGGATCGGCGAGGGGGCTGAACAGCCACCTCGCCCGCCACTTCGGTCACCTCAACCTCGACATGAGCCATGACGGCCCCAACGCGTTACGACAGCTTGCCGACGGCCTTCTCCAGCAGGTCCCAGGCCTGATCGCCATATTTGCCCTTCCACTCGGCATAGAAGCCGGCGGTCCGCAGCTTGTCGCGGAACGGCGCCACCGTGGGCTGGTTGAAGGTCAGGCCCTTGGCCGCGAGCTCCTGCTGGAGGTTGGCATTGAGCTTGGCGGTGTCCTCGCGCTCCTTGACGGCGGCGGCGTTGATGTTCTTGGCGACGATGGTGCGCACGTCCTCAGGCAGCGCGCTCCAGGCGCGGCGGTTGGCCAGGAACCAGAAGCCGTCCCACATGTGGTTGGTCAAAGAGCAGTATTTCTGCACCTCGTAGAGCTTTGCGGTCGAGATGATCGCCAGCGGGTTCTCCTGGCCCTCGACGATCTTGGTCTGGAGCGCGGAATAGACCTCGCTGAAATTGATCGAGGCGGGCGCGGCGTCGAACGCCTTGAACATCGAGGTCCACAGCGGCGACACCGGCACGCGGATCTTGAAGCCCTTGAGATCGTCAGGACCGGTGATCGGCTTGGACGAGGACGTGGTCTGACGGAAGCCGTTGTCCCAGATCTTGTCCATGACCTCGAGACCGGCCTTCTTGATCTCGCCGCGGACATGGGCGCCGAGGTCGCCGTCCATGGCCTTCCAGACCGTGTCATAGTCCGGGAACGCAAAGCCGATGCCGTTGATGGAGGCCGCGGGCACCAGGGTCGACAGGATCAGGCCCGACAGCGTGAAGAACTCGACGCCGCCGGAACGGATCTGGCTCAGCATGTCGGTGTCGGAACCGAGCTGGTTGTTCGGGAAGATCTGGAGGTCGAACTTACCGTTGGTCTCGGCCTTGATCGCCGCCGCCATCTCCTTGGCGCGCACGTTCAGCGGATGGGTGTCCGGCAGGTTGTTGGCATATTTGTAGGTGAACTCGGCGCTCTGGGCGCGGGCCACATGGGGCGCGCCAATGCCGCCCAGGACCGCGGTCGCGGCGGAGGCCTTGAGAAGCGTGCGTCGGGAAAAGCGCGTCGAAAAGACCATGGGTCTGCTTCCTCGGAAGGTTTGTTTTTGTTGTGAGATGCAAACCTATACGGACGGACGGCCAGCAGGTCATCTGCGATCTCGCGAAGCCTCGCTTATTGCAGCCGGACAACGCCACGGCAATATCGGCTTTCGCCACATGGGCCGGATTCAAAAATGCGGAAAACAACCCCATGCACAGTAGCCGTCAAGAGCTGGGAGGACGTTCGAGGCGCGAACCGAAAATGCCGGAGGGGCGAAGGTGTGGTGGCAGGAATTTCAGCTAAATATCTGATCTGATTGTATATAAATATATTCCATAATATACCTTATGCGAATCATGGATATGGGGCAGCCTGAGACGGCTGTCGGCTCGGGTTGGATCTGAAGCAGCCATGTGCCCTGTTCGAGCTCAGGTCATTCGAGCGGTCGGCATTCGTGCGCTGCTGTCGCGGCCAGCGCAACATCCTGCCCTCGCCGCGCTCCTGGCCTCGGGCTTCGGGCCGCTGGCCATCGGCAGTGACTCCGGGGGTTCGATCCGTCTGCCGTCGGCTCAATGCGGCATCTTCGGCTTTCTGCCGAGCTTCGGGCGTGTGCCGCGGCATGGCGGGTTGGGCTCTGCGGTGTTCTGTACCGCGGTCGGGCCGATGGCACGGGACGTGCTGCGCACGGTACGCGCCGCCGCCGAGCTCATCACCGACTTCGGCGCCGATCTGCGCGATGAAGCGACCTTCAGCCAGCTTACGCCCTATGCGCGCACGCGCTTCGAATGGGCCTCGGAAGTGACTGGCTCGCAATATTCCCGCGCGGTGACGCGCCGTGCGGAGTTCATCCGCTACATGGACGGGCTCTTCGCCGAGACCGCCCGCTGGCGGAACTGGACATGGCCTCATGACGGAATTGGGCGCCCTTCTCCGGCTGCCGGTTCCGCACGCGCTGCCCGCTCGCCGAACCGAGATGTGCCGAGGAAATCCCGCCTCTCAAGCCGCGCGGCGCGGGGAAAGGCGTCATGCGGGCTTCAGCTCACTCGCTGACCCCGTAGAACGTCATCTGGTAATCGTGGAACAGCGCGTTCCGGCGCTCGGCGGTCGTGCCCAGATAAGGCGAGGCGCTGGTCGCGCTCGTCGACTTCTCACCGAACGACAAGTACGTGCCGTTGTTGGACCGGCTGCTCCGCGGCCAGGCCGGCAAGCCCTCTCCATTGGGGTCGCCTGTCCTCACGAAATTGGCCCACATCGACGAGGCCTGTTCCGCCAGCTCGAAATCATAGGGCGTCCACGCGCGTTGACCGGGTTCGTTGCGAAGCGAGTTGAAGGTGTACCAGAGGTCCGATGAATGCCAGGCGCCGTAGTACTCGCGATCGCGTCCGGGCGTGGGGTGATCGAAGTAATACACGTAGACCTTGCTCGACGGGTTTCTCGCGGCGAGCTGTGAACCCGCGATCCGGTTTTGCTCGAGCAGCAGGTCGGCCTGCGCCTTGAGGTGCTGGCGGTAGGCATCGCGCGTGGTCGAGGCCGGATAGAGCTTCTCGAACGCATATTTGGCATAGAGCTCGTCGCCGAGGAGCTTCTTCCAATAGGCATGGAAGGCCGGGATTTCCATGACCTTGTCGGGGGCGCCGTCCAGCGCCGTCCGCTCGTCGGCGACCGTGCCGATGATGACGTCAACGCCGTTGAGTGCGCCCTCTTTCAGCAGATCGACCGAGTCCGCGGTCAGAACCTTGCCGTCGATGACCGCATACATGTTGCTGGTCACGGCATACATGTCGTCGATCTTTGCCGGATCCTTGTAAAACTCCTCCGCCGGAAGCTTCCTCAGATCGTCCAGCGTCTTGCCGGGAAAATACTTCTGGAACACCGGACCGGCCGCGGCCGTCTTTGCCTCGAGCGTCACGTAGTTCGGCTTTCCCGGCTGCGCCATCACGGTGGGGCTGGAGTGCATGATCGCGCGCTGGAACAGGCCCTTGGCCAGCGGCGTGGACAGAACGCTCCTGACATTGCGCGACCCGGCCGACTGGCCGGTAATCGTCACCTTACCCGGATCACCACCGAACGCCCCGATGTTCCTGTTCACCCATTTCAGCGCTTCCACCGCGTCCAGGATCGCAAAATTTCCGGCGCCCTCCTCCGTCATTCCAGGCAGAGCGAGAAAGCCCATGATGTTCAGCCGATAGGCCGCCGAGACGACGATGATGCCCTTGGCGGCGAGCTTGGCTGCGTTGAACTCGACCTCGGAATTGTTGCCGTGGCGGTTACCGCCGCCGTGGTAGTAGACCATCACCGGGAGCGACGCGCCGGCAGGTTTCGCCGGGACCCAGATGTTGAGATAGAGGCAGTCTTCGCTGTTCTTGGGATCCTTCGATGGGTCCCAATAATATTCGTCGAAGTAGAACGTTCCCGGCGGATTGGCGCTGGCGAGCTGGTAGCACCGGTTCGGCCACGCGTTGCTGTCCCTGACGCGGGACCATGGCACGACGGGCTGAGGTGCTTTCCACCTGTTGGCGCCGATCGGCGGCGCGGCGAACGGCACCGCCTTGTAGACGGTGACATCGGCAACATCGGACGCGATGCCGCGGATCTTGCCGCCTTCCACCGTGATCGAGGAATCGGATGTCTGGGCCATTGCGGACGAAACGATCAATCCTGCCAGAGCCACAACGGACAGCATTCCGGTGCGCTTCATCATCCGTTCCTTCCCATTGAAACTGTCGACTCATTGCAGTCCGAGCCAACTTTTGCCGGCTACATTGGACGAGCGCGACCGCGAGCACTAATGCCTTATCGGCATGATTTGAAAACAAAACGGTATGTCCTGATTTCACTTTGTGTGCGGTGACATCCGAGGCGAGCGCGGCGCTGCCGCAGATGCGTAGCGGAACCGCACGAGCGTTCGCCTTATCGTGGCTTCACGCCTTGGTGAGGACGTCATGGTCGCCAACTCCGGGACTATCCAGGACCCCTCTCCCGGCCCACAATCAAGCGCCAGACAGCGGACATAGAGGCCGCGTCTTAATCGGGAGTTTCGTCATGCAGGAGAACGTTGCCCGCGCGAGCGGCTCACGCGCCATTCCGTTCGACGCCGCCAAGCTCGACCGTCTCATGGAGGCCGCCGGCCTCGACGTCCTCGTGGTGACCTCCAAGCACAACGTGCAGTACCTGCTCGGGGCCGAGCGCGCGATATTCTTCGACTACATGGATGCCATGGGCGTCAGCCGCTATCTGCCAGTCCTGGTCTATCCCAAGGGCGTGCCGGAAAAGGCGATCTATATCGGCCATCGCCTGGAGACCCATCAGCGCGCCGTGGCGCCGCCGTGGGTGCCGCAGGTCCGGACCGAATCCAACGGCTCGGTCGACGCCATCACGCGGGCCGTCGCTGCCTTGAAGGACGTCGGCGTGCCGATGAAGCGGGTCGGGGTCGAGATGGCGTTCCTGCCGATGGACGCAGGGAGGGCGCTTGCCGATGCCCTGCCCGGCGCCGAGCTCAAGGACGCGCTGCTGGTGCTGGAGCGGCTGCGCGCGGTGAAGTCGGCGGAAGAACTGGCAAAACTCAAGACGGCATCCGAGCTCGTCATCGCATCCATGCTGGAGGTGATTGCGGGGCATGGTCCGGGCACCAGCAAGCAGCAATTGTCGGACGCCTTGCGCGTCGCCGAAGCCAATCGCGGCCTGACCTTCGAATACTGCCTGCTCGCCTGCGGCAGCAGCCACAACCGGGCGCCGTCGGCGCAGCGCTGGGAGCAAGGCGACGTGCTGTCGCTCGACTCCGGCGGCAATTATCACGGCTATATCGGCGACCTCGCGCGCATGGCCGTGCTCGGCGAGCCCGACGGCGAATTGAAGGATTGCCTGGCCGAGATCGAAGCGGTGCAGCGCGCCGCCTTCGCCGCAGTCCGGCCGGGCGCCATGGGCGGCGATATCTACGTTGCGGCTGAGCGCCGGTTGACCCAGATCACCCAGCGCGACTGCACGGATTTTCTCGCCCACGGTATGGGCCTCGTCAGCCACGAGGCCCCTCGCCTGACCGCCACGGGGCCAGTCCCCTATGATGATATCGATGCAAGATTGCCGCTCGAGCCCGGCATGGTGGTGTCAATCGAGACCACGATGAAGCATCCGAGGCGCGGCTTCATCAAGCTCGAGGACACGGTCGTGGTGACCGCGACGGGATATGAGATATTTGGTGAAGGTGGGCGCGGCTGGAATCCCGGCGGCAGTGCGCTTTAGCGCAGCGGTAGCAACTCCAGCTGGCCCTGTGCCTTCTTGACGGCGGCCGCGAACCAGCTCTGGCGTGGCGCTTCCTTGGCGAAGCACTTGGTGTAGGCGCCCATGGCCTGGTCTTCCTTGGCCACGGCATCCTGCGGGGTCTTCCTGGCCATCATCTGTTTCCAGACCCTTTCGCAGGCCGGAATCTCCGTCGTCTTCACGGCGTCCGACGAGGCGATGAAGTAGACCTTGTCGCCCTGTAGCGCGACGACGTCGATCTCATCGGGTGGCCCCTTCAGGCCGCCATTGCCGCGCAGG
This sequence comes from Bradyrhizobium sp. GW821-FHT12B03, assembly GCF_058807535.1. Lineage (NCBI taxonomy): Bacteria > Pseudomonadati > Pseudomonadota > Alphaproteobacteria > Hyphomicrobiales > Nitrobacteraceae > Bradyrhizobium > Bradyrhizobium sp. GW821-FHT12B03. The sequence goes on along the minus strand of NZ_JBXAQU010000021.1, from coordinate 22,115 downwards.
CCCAGCACGGCGACTGCGGCGCCCGCGCCTGCGGGCTTGGTGATCGGCAGCTCGGCATAGATGGCGAAGGCGGCGTCCTGGATCGCATTGTAGTAGAACCGGTCCGACTTGAAGGCGGCGCCGATCTCCTGTGGCATGCCGTCCTCGCGGTGCTCGCGCAGCCAGTGCTTGAGCAGCGACGTCGTGGTCACCACGGCCTGCGTCTTGTAGCCTTCCGAGGCGAAGCTCAGTCCGTCGAGATGGCCGAAGCCGACGTCGCTCTTGAACAGCGTATCGGCGTTCGACTTGCCCTCTGCCGGCAGTCCCTTGATCGTGACCGGCCCCACCAGCGCGCGCAGCGCGCCGGTCAGCTCGTTGAGCGCCGCATCGTGCTGCTTGTAGGTTTCGTCGTTCTCCTTGGCTTTGGAGAATTTTGCGATGCCGCGATCGCGCAGGTCGAGATAGTGCTGCTCGGGCGTGGCCGCGTGGGCGGGCATCGCGAAAACGAGCAGGCAGAGCAAGGCAAGGCACTTCATAGCGATTCCACGAAGCAAGGGCTGTCTTCGGTGTTTGTGCCCCTCGTTCGCGGAAAGGTTCATCCGTGGTGGGCGCGCGCCTTCATGGGACCCTGCTCCGCCGGCGCACGCGGACAGCGATGGTCAATTGTTCTTAGTATACACCGGTTGGCGATGGACTTCCCGGCCGTTCTCGTCGATGACGACGATCCGGAGATCAGGATGGCCTCCCGGCCTTTTCGTGCGAACCTCTTCCGCAAGGCTCTTGCTGTGGGCAATGGCGGCGCCATCACTTCCAAACGCCAAGCCTGACTTATCCCGAGCTGGAACGCCATCCTTCATGTCGAAATAGTATGTGCGGAGCATCAGTATCCTCTCGCGTCCATCTGTCCTGGCGTGCTTGGCCAACCTATCGGAGAGGAAAGCAAACAGGAGCCATCAAGCCCTGGGGACGCAAATCGAGTTAAACACGCTGAGAGGCTAGCGAAGGTTCCCCAAGGCGTATTTGATTCCGATCAAGTGGCGATCACCGGCGGGGTCGCCATCGGCCCTACTCCGCCGGTGTCAGTTGCCGGTTCAGGCGCATCGCCGCAGTCTCCCGCACGCGGACACGCGCCCGGCGCTTGCGCCACCAGATCACGACGCCGGTGACCGAGAGCGCCGCCACCACCAGCCCCATGATCGAGATCAGGATCCGGCCGAACAGCCCGACGATGCGGCCCGAATGCAGCGGAAACTGCGCCTGCACGAAGATGTCGGCGGCGGTGCCGACCCAGGGCAGACGCTCGCCGAGCGGACGGCCATCCTCGCTGTCGTAGTAAAGCTGCGCCGGGCCGACGCCGCCGGCGCCGTGATCGTCGCCGGGATGGAAATAGGCGGCGGCATAGACCCCGTGGGCCGGGCCGTAGCTGAGCGCGCCGACCGGCGTGGTCCACCCGCGCGCCTTGCCGTCGGCCGCCGCGCGCGCGGCGATGTCGGCAAAGGTCACCTTGGGCTCGATGGGATCGTCGAGATCGCGATAGGGCCGCTGCTCATAGGGCGTCGGGGTGTAGTTCGACACCATCTTCATCAGCGGCGAGAACACCTCGAAATACAGGTTCAGCGAGAACGCGGTGAAGGCGATGACGAACAGAAGCCCCCAGGTCCACAGGCTGAAGGCGCGGTGGATGTCGAAATTGATCCGGTAGGCGCTGCCCGAGGTCTTGATGGTCCAGGCCGGCGCCCAGCGCGCCCGGAAGCCGCGCTCGAGCTGGCGCGTGACTTGCGGCGCCCGCGCGGCCTTCGCGCCACGCCGGGACGGCATCGTCAGATAGAATCCGACGAAACAGTCGATGGTCCAGACGATGGCGATGATGCCGAGCAGACGCATGCCCCAGCGGTCGCTGCCCCAGAACTCCGGGATGTGCATGGTGTAGTGAAGCTTGTAGAGGAACGAGACGAAGTTCTCCCGCGTCACCGGCCACACCGCGCCCCAGTAGCGTCGCCCGAGCTCGACGCCGGTGTTGGGATCGAGGAAGATCTGATTATAGTCGAGCGGATAGCGCTTACCGGTCGCAGGATCGATCCGCGGCATGACGAAGAACCACAGCGAGTGGCCCTCCTCCGGCGTCATGAAGAGATAGACGACGCGCGCACGGGGATCGCGTTGCTCGATCAGCTTGGCGAGCTCGATCGAGGGAATGGCCGGGCCTTTGCTGGCGACGTCGAACAGATGACCGTTCAGGACGTCGTCGAGCTCGTGGTCCCACGAGATGATCGCGCCGGTAATGCCGGAGAAGAACAGGAATCCGGCTGTCAGCAGGCCCGCCCAGCGATGCAGCCGACCGAATATCGCTCTCATCGTCCGAATCTCATCAAGCAGCTCCGGCCCCCATTGCCGGACCGACTTCAGTTGAACTCACCAGCGGCAAGGGCAGCTTGCCGATGGCCCGATAGCTCGCCCTAACGCAGGCCATTTCGGAGTGCGATAGGAACAGCGTTAGAATCTCTCCAGAGATGTGCGCAGCATGTGCGACGAATGCGCTCATGCGCGATCCGGCGTGCGTGTCCTCGAATCTGGAATCTTTCTAGACGGACAACGACGGTCGACCGAGCGGGACGGCCGGCGACGTCGAAAGGAAGTGCGGAGAACGAATCCTTTACCATGGCGGCCAAGCTCGATTGAGCCCGAGGAACCCCGGAGGTAAAATCAGTGGCGAGATACTTCATTGATTTTGCGGAACGCACCGCAACGTTCGGTGCCGGCGCATGCGGGGCACCCAGGGGTCGACGTCCATGAGCGAATTGCGCGCTGCGACCAGGCAATCCACGGCAAGGACGGGCATCATCGAGTTTGACGGTGCCAGGGGCATCGTCAGCATCCCCTGCACGATCTCGGACGTATCAGGCACGGGCGCAAGACTGAAGCTCGACTGGTCGCTGGCGTTTCCGAAACAGGCCACGCTGATCTTCGCCGACGGGCTGCGAAAGTCCTGTCGTGTGGCGTGGCAGAAGCGCAGACTGCTCGGCGTCGCGTTCGCGGATGGCATAGCGAGCCTGGACGAACAGGCCCTCATGATGACCGAAGCGGAGCAGGCTCTGCACCGCCGGCACATTGGCGCGCAGGTCAGAAGCGCGCGCGAGGCGCGCGGCTATACCGAGACGCAGATCGCGAACCATCTCGGCGTCTCGCCCGAGTTCGTGTCGCGTGCCGAGCGCGGCGAGACCAGCATCCCTCTGCACCAGCTCACACACATTGCCGACCTGTTGCTGGTCGACCTCGACGGCCTCGTTGCAGGCCCGGCGTCGATCGGAGAGCCCGCAAGCGGCTCTGAACTGGTGGGGTGAAGTCCTTCCGGGATATCCCTGCCCGACAGGTCCAAGTGGGAAACGCTGTTCACCTGCTGTAAGATCGTCCCGTGTCAGTGTCGGCGCGGGAGATGAGTCACATGCCGGAGCCCGGTTTCGGTCGGTTCATGAAGGACCACCGGGAATTTTTCAACGCGCTGGCCGATGACGGCTGGCGGGCAGTTCCCGGCTATGTCGGAGTCGAGGAGAAGATCCTGTCCGGCCGCTTCGATCACCCGACGCAATCGGGCGCCGTGACCCGCCTGTCACGCTGGGCCGCGGGTGCATCCGTGGAGCGCCCGGTCTCGCACGATTGGTGCGAGGAGGTCTTTCTGATTTCGGGCACGCTGTCGATCGGCACGCCGTCGCAGGAAACGCGGCTATTGGAGGCCGGCACCTATGCCGTGCGGCCGGCCCATGTCGAGCATGGGCCGTTCTTCACCCGCGACGGCTGCCTGATGATCGAGTTTCTCTACTACCCGCCGGCTGGCTAGCTCTTGTGGCGCGCGCGATGCGTCTGAACCGGGTGCGGCGCGCCAGGCTGGCGGCCTGACGCCTGTCAGCGATGCCGCAGCCGGCGATTGACCCGCCGCGCCAGATAATCGCCCGCGCTCTGCACGAGCTGCACGAGGGCAATCAGCACGACGACGACGGCCAGCATCATCTCCGGCATGAAGCGCTGATAGCCGTAGCGGATGCCGAGATCCCCCAAGCCCCCGCCGCCGACGGCGCCGACCATGGCGGAGTAGCCGAGCAGGCTGACCACCGCGAGTGTCAGCGCCAGCAGCAGGCCGGGCAGCGCCTCGGGGATCAGCACCTTGAACACGATCTGGATCGGAGAGGCCCCGAACGAGGATGCGGTCTCGATCAGTCCGCCATCGACTTCGCGGATCGCAGCCTCGACGAGGCGCGCGATGAACGGCGTCGATGCGATCGTCAGCGGCACGATGGCCGCGGCCACACTGTGCTCTCGGCAAAACCCGCCAGCATCCAGCGCAGCGACTTGGTCGGATCGGGGTCGATATAGCCGCCGACGCCGGCAACCGTGAGCCCGATCAGCCCGACCGCGCCGACCGGCATCGATTCCAGGATGAGCCCGGTGATGACGGCCGCGAACACGGCGAAATAATGCCACTGATTGACGTTGAGCCCCGTCGGCACCGGCCACAGATAGATCGCCAGCCACACCGCGAGCGGTGCGATCAGCTTCCAGCGAAACCCTTGTCCCTCAGGCGGCTGCGAACTAGCGGCCATGGGCCCTCCCCCTCGATTGTCGTTGCGTCGTGCTGCCCGTTGGCCGGGCTGCTTTTGTCCTTGCGACCGCAGGCTCACAAATGCCCGGTGCGCCGATGCTCAGGCTCACTGCCCTGGACCGGAAACCGGATCGTGGTGCCCAGCGTGATCCAGTTGGCGTTTTCGCCGGTGATGTTGCGGCCGTAGATCACATCGACGGAAAATATTTCGTTCGGCCGGTAGCGGATTCCGGTCTGGAAACGCGGCTGCACGACGCTGGCGATCTCGGAGGCGCCGGCCTGGCCGTACGCTTCGATGGTCCATTGCAAGGTATCGGTGAATTTCCAGTCGAAGCCGATGCCATAGGTCAGGTAATGGCGATCCACGGTCCGATCCCAGAGCCAGCCACCATTGACGTTGATGCGCATGGTTTCGGACAGGCGGAAAGTTGCGGGGATGACGGCAAAGGCGGACAGCGCCTCGCCGGTCGCCGCGTCGAATGATCCACCGCCATAGGCCGATAATCCCCACCGGCCGACCCCGGTCGGGATGAAATTCATCTTGGCTTTCGGAGCCAAGGTCGTGCTCCAGTCACCTTCGCTGCGGGCCCGGACGGTTTGCAAGCTCAGCTCGATCGGCCGGAAGGGATCGACGACGCAGGAGGGATTGGCGACAGCGGAGAAATCCTTGTTGGAAGCAGTCGACATCCAGCTTTCGACCTTGCAGGAGCCGACCTCGGAGATATCGGCGGCATCCACCGCATAGGCGCCATTCGCGGCGCGCGCATCCTGCGCGGCGAATGCGACAAAGACCGCGATTGCGGTCGTTATTCCGGTTCGTGCAGCCCATCCCATGCCCTGATGTTAGCAGAGTCTTCGCCTCGACAACGCCCGGATTCTGGGACTATCCTTGACCCATGAGTGAGCATCATCATCACGACGATCACGACCATTCCGAGCTGTCCGAGACCGAGCTGCGCGTGCGCGCGCTCGAGACGATTTTGACGGAGAAAGGCTATGTCGAGCCGGCCGCGCTCGACGCCATCATCCAGGCCTACGAGACCAAGATCGGCCCGCACAACGGCGCACGCGTCGTTGCCAAGGCCTGGACCGATCCGGCGTTCAAGCAGGCTCTGTTGGAGGATGGCTCGAAAGCCATCGGCACGCTCGGCCATGTCAGCCGGGTCGGTGACCATCTCGTCGTGGTCGAGAACACGCCGGAGCGCCACAACATGGTCGTGTGCACGCTGTGCTCCTGCTACCCTTGGGAAATGCTGGGACTGCCGCCGGTCTGGTACAAGGCCGCGCCCTATCGCTCGCGCGCCGTGAAGGATCCGCGTGGCGTGCTCGCCGATTTCGACGTCACGCTGCCGAAGAACATGGAGATCCGGGTCTGGGATTCCACCGCCGAGACGCGCTTCCTCGTGCTGCCAATGCGGCCCGCGGGCACCGAAGGCTGGAACGAGGAGCAGCTCGCCGAGCTGGTCACGCGTGACTCCATGATCGGGACCGGCTTCCCCAAAACGCCGGGAGCGCCGTCGTGAACGGCGTGCACGACATGGGCGGCATGGACGGGTTCGGCAAGGTCGAGCCCGAGCCCAACGAGCCGGTGTTCCATGCAGATTGGGAAGCGCGCGTGATGGCCATGGTGCGCGCGATGGGCGCGGCCGGCGCCTTCAACATCGACACCTCGCGCTTCTATCGCGAGACGATCCCACCGCACGTCTATTTGTCGAGCTCCTACTACAAGAAATGGTTCCTCGGGCTCGAGGAGATGCTGATCGAGAAGGGCTACCTCACCCGGGAGGAAGTCGCCGCCGGCCACGCCATGCAGCCGGCCAAGGCGCTCAAGCACGGCAAGTTCGATCTCGGCCAGGTCGAGCGCATCATGGTGCGCGGCAAGTTCGCCCGCCCTGCTCCGGCGCCTGCCAGGTTCAAGATCGGCGACCGCGTGCGCGCGAAGAATATTCATCCCGCGACCCACACGCGGCTGCCGCGCTATGTCCGCGGCCATGTCGGTGTGATCGAGCTGAATCACGGCTGTCACGTGTTTCCAGATTCGGCGGCGATGGAGCTCGGCGAGAATCCGCAATGGCTCTACACGGTCGTGTTCGAGGGCCGCGATCTCTGGGGCGCCGATGGCGATCCGACCTCGAAGGTGTCGATCGACGCGTTCGAACCGTATCTGGATCCGGTGTGATGAGCAGCGCTGCTGCCGCCGCGACCGCGGCCATTCCGAGCATTCCGCGCGATGACGACGGCCCGGTGTTCCGTGCGCCCTGGGAGGCGCATGCGTTCGCGATGGCGCTGACGCTTCACGAGCGCGGCGTGTTCACCTGGCCCGAGTGGGCCGCCGCGCTGGCCTCCGAAATCAAGCGCGCGCAGGCGGCGGGCGATCCTGATACGGGCGAGACCTACTATCTGCACTGGCTCGCCACGCTGGAGGGCCTCGTTGCGCGCAAGGGCGTGGCGTCACTGGAGACGCTGCACCGCTACCGCGACGCCTGGGACCACGCGGCGGATCGCACCCCGCACGGCAAGCCGATTGAGCTGCGGAACGAGGATTTTCGGTAAGCCAAGCTCGCGCCACAAGCTCGTCATTGCGAGCGCAGCGAAGCAATCCAGAATATTTCCGCGGCGACAGTCTGGATTGCTTCGTCGCTTCGCTCCTCGCAATGACGGTTGAAAGAGCGCGGCCCTTTCCTCCATCGTCGCCCGGCTTGACCAGGCGCCTCACCGCCCCGCCACATACTCCCGCCACCCCTTCGCCCGCAGACTGCATGCCGGGCACTCCCCGCACCCGTATCCCCACTCATGCTGTGCGCCGCGTTCGCCGAGATAACAGGTGTGCGACTGCTCGCGGATGAGATCGACGAGGCCATCGCCGCCGAGGTCATGGGCGAGCCTCCACGTCGCCGCCTTGTCGATCCACATCAGCGGCGTGTGCAGCTCGAATTGCCTGGCCATGCCGAGCGAGAGCGCGGCCTGCATGGCGCGGATGGTGTCGTCGCGGCAATCGGGATAGCCGGAATAGTCGGTCTCGCACATGCCGCCGACGATGTGGGTGATGCCGCGCCGGTAGGCCAGCGCGGCGGCGAAGGTCAGGAACACCAGATTGCGGCCGGGCACGAACGTGTTCGGTAGCCCATCGGCGCCCATCGCGATGGCGACGTCGCGGGTCAGCGCCGTCTCTGATACCGCCGCCAGCGTCGGGATCGACAGCGTATGGCTCTCGCCGAGCTTTGCGGCCCAGTCCTTATGCAGGCCCTTGAGGCCGTCGAACAGCCGGTCGCGGCAGGCCAGCTCGACCGCGTGGCGCTGGCCGTAGTCGAACCCCAGCGTCTCCACGCGCGCGAAACGGCTGAGCGCCCAGGCAAGGCAGGTGGTGGAATCCTGGCCGCCGGAGAACAGCACCAGCGCGGTTTCGGAGGAAAATGCATCACTCATGGCCCGCGCTTTAGCACTGTGGAGCAGGCCCGCCAATCGGTGGAAATCGGCCCGTTCCGCACCGTTACGCTGGGATCGGTGGCCCGCTTTTGGCATAAGGCGGAGGACCCCGGAGAACAGCCCGCAATGACCCCTTCCCGCGACATTTCCCACCTGATCGAGATCATGGCGGCGCTGCGCACGCCGGTGACCGGCTGCCCCTGGGACCTCGAGCAGAATTTTGCGACGATCGCGCCCTACACGATCGAGGAAGCCTATGAGGTGGTCGACGCCATCGATCGCGGCGATCTCGATGATCTCCGCGAGGAACTTGGAGACCTCCTGTTACAGGTCGTGTTCCATGCCCAGATGGCGTCGGAGCAGAACGCCTTTGCATTCGGCGATGTCGTGGAAGCCATCACGCGAAAAATGATCCGGCGCCATCCCCATGTCTTCGCCGACAAGAACGGCAACCTCGCCTCTTCCCACGTCAAGGAAGTCTGGGACCGCATCAAGGCCGAGGAGAAGGCCGAGCGCGCCGCGCGCCGGCCGCCGGAAGAAGCGCCACCGCACAAATCGCTGCTGTCGGGCGTAAAGGCCGGCCAGCCTGCGCTGACGCGCGCGATGGAGCTGCAGCGCAAGGCCTCGACCGTCGGCTTCGACTGGAACGACCCGCGCGCGGTGCTGCAAAAGATCCGCGAGGAAGCCGACGAGATCGAGGCCGCGCTGGATCGCAACGACAAGCAGGAGATCGCAGAGGAAACCGGTGACCTGATGTTCGCACTCGTCAACCTCGCGCGCCATTTCGACGCGGACCCGGAAGCCGCGCTACGCGCGACCAATGCAAAATTCGAGCGACGGTTCGCGTTCATCGAACGCGCCCTGACTGCGCAGGGCCGGACGCTGGAGGAGGCCTCGCTGGCGGAGATGGATGCGCTTTGGAATGCGGCGAAGGCGGACGAGAAGCCGGTCGCTCCGGGTTGAGGAAAACTTCTTATGGTTGTGCCTGAGCCTGAAGTTTGTCGCCAGATCGCGACCGAGCGGCCCTTTGGCAAGACAAGATGCGGCGTGATTCCAGGGCCGGTTACGCCACTGGAAGTCGCACGGGCTTTCGGACTTTCAGACGATGTTGAAATCTATACTGCTGTCACGAGCGATGAAGCTGCGGCTCTCGTAACCTACGTGTTGACTACATCGCTTACCTTTGGCGGAGAAGAGATGAAACCCTCACGTGCAGCCGAACTCTGGCAACAATTCGCGGCGTTGTTCGACGAACCCGTACAATTTCTGACAAACTGCCGATCATCAGACTTTTGCCAATTTAGTCCCGCGACTGACGCCACCATTGATCTCGGTGTCCTCGTAATTGGTCCTGCCAACGGAGGGTGCTTGTGGGTGGAGGACTACGACTGACCCGCCAGACGGGCTAGATCGGATGCGGCACCGCGTCGAAGCGGTTGACCACAATATCCCGCTTGGTCTCGTCCACCCGCACGGTCATGTCGAAGCGGCCGTCGTGGAGCTCTTTGGCCAGCACCTCGGAATTGCGATGCAGCCAGGAGATGCCGGCGCCGTCGGCGGCGTCGATGGAGAGATCGAGCGTGGTGCGTTTGGCGGCAAGCCGCTCCTCGATCGCGGCGAGCAGTGCGTCGACCCCCTCGCCCGTCACGGCGGACACCAGCATGGCCGGATGATCCTCCGGCCGGCGCGCGGCGATGTTCAGGAGCTCTTCGCGCTGCTCGGAATCGTAACGGTCGATCTTGTTCCAGACCTCGATGATGCGGCCGGAATCATCAGGGTTGATGCCGAGCTGGCGCAGCACGGCGTCGACGTCGCTCTGCTGGGCCTCGGCGTCCTCGTGCGAGATGTCGCGGACATGCAGGATGACGTCGGCCTCCAGCACCTCTTCCAGCGTGGCGCGGAAGGCGGCGACGAGCTGGGTCGGCAGGTTGGAGATGAAGCCGACGGTGTCCGACAGCATTGCCTTGCCGCCATGCGGCAAAGTGAGCGCGCGTAGGGTCGGATCGAGCGTGGCAAACAGCATGTCGGCCGCCTGCACGTCGGCGCGCGTCAGGCGGTTGAACAGCGTCGACTTGCCGGCATTGGTGTAGCCGACCAGCGCCACCACGCGATACGGCACGCGCTGGCGTCCGGCGCGGTGCAGCCGCCGCGTCGCCTGCACCTTCTTCAACTCGCCCTCGAGCTTGGAGATGCGCTCCTGGATCAGGCGACGGTCGGCCTCGATCTGCGTCTCGCCGGGACCGCCCATGAAGCCGAAACCGCCGCGCTGGCGTTCCAGATGGGTCCAGGATCGCACGAGGCGCGAGCGCTGGTAGTTGAGATGCGCAAGCTCGACCTGGAGTGAGCCTTCCCTGGTCTTGGCGCGGCGGCCGAAGATTTCGAGGATGAGCCCGGTGCGGTCGAGCACCTTGGCGTGCAGCTCCTTCTCGAGATTGCGCTGCTGGATCGGCGCCAGCGCGCAATCCATCACGACGAGCTCGACGTCGAGGCTCTTGGCCAGCGCGGCGATCTCCTCGACCTTGCCTTTGCCGACATAGGTGGCGGGACGGATCTGGCTGATCGGCGCGATGATGGCATCGGCAATGACGAGGTCGATCGCGCGCGCGAGGCCGGCGGCTTCGTCGAGCCGGGCCTCGGCGTTTCGCACGACATGGCTTTCCGATTGTGCGTCGGCACCGCCCGCGCGCACACGCAAGTAGGGGCCGATGACAAGCACCCGCCCCGTTTGCTTAGCCCCTGCTGACCGCGGACGGTCGGCATCCCCGTCGAAATTCCGGGGTTCCAATCAGATCACTCTCAAGCCGGCTGATCCTCGCCGCCTTCGAACAGCTGGATCGGAGCGCCCGGCATGATGGTCGAGATCGCATGCTTGTAGACGAGCTGCGAGTGACCGTCGCGCCGAAGCAGCAAACAGAAATTGTCGAACCAGGTCACGATGCCCTGGAGCTTTACTCCGTTGACCAGAAAGATCGTCAGTGGCGTCTTGGTTTTGCGAACGTGATTAAGGAAGGTGTCCTGCAGGTTTTGTGCGCGGTCTGCCGCCATTGTTTTTTTCTCGCTTTGAGTTTCTTTTTATTGCGCCGGATGAGCCCCGCTTTTGAAAATGCGGGGTCTCGTCCGGTTGCCGCTCCTCATGAGATCCCCCTCGGAGGAACAGCTGTTCGATTAGAGGACAGGTCGGGTTATTAGGCAAGCTGCTTCGCGCGCCAGCCCACGCCGTATTGCCCCGAAAAACTACGGAAATCGATGATTTTCCTCGCCTATTCCTGAGCTGCAACCGCGACGTCGCAGCGTCAGCCGACGCCGAGCGCCTTCAACTTTCGATGCAGCGCAGAGCGTTCCATGCCAACGAACTCGGCTGTACGAGAAATATTTCCTGAAAAACGGCTAATCTGTGCAATCAAATAGTCGCGCTCGAACACTTCGCGGGCCTCGCGCAGCGGCAGGCCCATGATGTGCTCGCCATTGTTGCTGGTCGGCATCGCCGGCACCATCGAGCCGACGTCCTGCGGCAGCATATCGGCGGTGATGATCACCTCGGGTCCGCCCGCGGCGAGAATCATGACTCTCTCAACGTTGTTGCGAAGCTGGCGCACATTGCCCGGCCAGACATGCGATTGCAGCACCGCCATCGCGTCCTGCCCGATCTGCCGCTTGGGCAGGCCGCTGCCGGCCGAGATCTGCTCCATGAAGTAATCGATGAGCTCCGGAATGTCCTCGCGCCGCTCCGACAACGCGGGTACGCGGATCGGCACCACCGAGAGGCGATGATAGAGGTCCTCGCGGAAATGGCCGGCCGCGATCTCCTCTTCGAGATTGCGCGCGGTCGAGGAGATGATGCGCACGTCGACCTGCACCCTGGCGGTGCCGCCGACGCGTTGGAACGACTGCTCGACCAGCACCCGCAGGATCTTGTTCTGGGTCTCGCGCGGCATGTCCGCGATCTCGTCGATGAACAGCGTGCCGCCATGCGCCTCTTCGAGCGCACCCGGTTTGCGAGGCTGCTCGCCATTGGACTGCTCGATGCCGAACAGTTCGTGCTCCATGCGCTCGGGCGTGATCGCGGCGGCGTTGATGACGACGAAGGGACCATCAGCGCGGCCCGAGGCCATATGCAGCGTGCGCGCAGCCAGCTCCTTGCCGGCACCGGCGGGACCGACGATCAGGATGCGGCTGTTGGCCTTGGCCGCGCGATCGATGGTCTGGCGCAGCTGGTTCATGCTGGGCGAGCGGCCGACGAGCGAGCTTGCGCTCGGCGCGAGCTGCTTCAGCTCCTTGACCTCGCGCTTGAGCCGCGAATTCTCGAGCGCACGGTTGGCGACCAGGATCAGCCGGTCGGCCTTGAACGGCTTTTCGATGAAGTCGTACGCGCCGCGCTTGATCGCGGCGACCGCGGTCTCGATGTTGCCGTGGCCGGAGATCATCACGACCGGCAGATCGGCATTGTCCTTCTTGACCTGTTCCAGCAGCTGCAAGCCGTCGAGCTTGGAGCCCTGGAGCCAGATGTCGAGGAACACCAGGTGCGGCCTGCGGTTGGCGATTTCGGCCAATGCAGAGTCGCTGTCGCGTGCGGTCCGGGTGACGAAGCCCTCGTCCTCGAGGATGCCTGCAACGAGATCCCGAATATCGGCCTCATCATCGACAATCAGAATTTCACTTGCCATGGGTCGCGCCTGTCTTCTCAGTTGCCTGTTGAGGCTTCGATCTTCGTTGAATCATTGGTCTTTTCAGCCGGCTCTTTGGTTTCGGCAGCCGGCCCTTTTGTTTCAGTGTCCCTGACGGATTCTGTTGCGGCTTTCGCTTCCTTCGCCACATCCTTGACCGTTTCCGCAGTCGTCTTTTTGGCGGCCGGCGGCTGCTCGGTCCCCTCCGTCTTCGCGGGGGCGCCGGAGATCGCAAAGCGCATCCGCATCCAGGCGCCGCGCTGGCCTTCACGGAAGTCGGAGGCGTCCTTCAGCTCGATGCGCCCGCCATGGTCCTCCAGCACGCGGCCGACGATCGCAAGCCCGAGGCCGGTGCCCTTGGCGCGCGTCGTGACATACGGCTCGAGCAACCGCGAGCGCGCCACCTTGGGCAGGCCGATGCCGTTGTCGATGACGTCGATCAGCACGTCCTCACCCTCGCGCGACACCACGACGTCGATGCGGCCTTTGCCGAGCTCCTCCGGCGGGACCTGCTCGATCGCCTCGGTGGCGTTCTTGATGATGTTGGTGACCGCCTGCGAGATCAGCCGTCGGTCGAACTGGGCGCGCAGCGGATCTTCCCTGAACTCGGCCTCGATATCGAGCTCGGGATGGGCGACCTTCATCAGGAACACCGCCTGCCGCACGGTGTCGGCGACGTCCTCGCCCTCCATCACCGGTTTCGGCATCCGCGCGAAGCGCGAGAATTCGTCGACCATGCGCCTGATGTCGTCGACCTGGCGCACGATGGTGTCGGTGCACTGCTCGAAGATCTGCTTGTCCTTGGCCTCGGTGATGTCCTTGCCGAACTTGCGGCGGATGCGCTCGGCCGAGAGCTGGATCGGGGTCAGCGGGTTCTTGATCTCATGGGCGATGCGGCGCGCGACGTCGCCCCAGGCCGAGGTGCGCTGTGCCGACACCAGCTCGGTGATGTCGTCGAGCGTGATGATGTAGCTGTCGTGCGGCTGGTTCTTCTCGGCGCTGACGCGGACCGAGAGGTTGCGCTCCTGTCCGTCGCGGGTGATCGTGATCTGCCCCTGCACCAGGCGCTGGGTGCCTTCCCGCGCCGTCTTCATCATCTCGTCGAGCTCCGGCAGGACATCGGAGAGCGCATGGCCGAGCGTCTCCGCTTCGGAGTGCCCGATCAGCTTCTCGGCGGAGCGGTTGAGGATGCCGACGCTTCCCGAACTATCGACGCCGATGATGCCGGCGCTCGCCGAGGACAGCACGGCCTCGATGAAGCGGCGGCGGCTGTCGATGAGATCGCTGGCGTTGACGAGCTCGTCGCGCTGGCTGCGCAATTCCTGCGTCATCTTGTTGAAGGTCTCGCCCAGCTGCGCGAGATCGCCCTCCGACTGATGCACCGGCACCTTCACATGGAGGTCGCCGGTCGAGACGGTGTGGGCCGCATTCATCAGCCGCCGGATCGGCGACACCAGCGAGTTGGCGAAGTTGAGGCCGATCAGCACCGAGGCCATCAGGATGGTCAGCGCGATCACCGCGAACATCAGCGCAAACGCGACCTGGATGCCGAGCCGCCGCGACTCGATCTGGGCATATTCGGCGACGCTGACCTCGGTCTGCTTGAGCTGATTGACGACATTCGGATCAAGGGGCCGGGCGACATAGAGGAAGGTGTCGCTGAAGGCGCGCAGGCGGATCACCGCGGCGACGAAGCTCGCATCCGGCAGCACCGCGATCTCGGGCTCGGACTCGTTGACGTTGCTGAGGAAATCCGGTGCCGGCGGCGAATAGGCCAGCCGCATGCCGGTGTCGGCGGATTCCAGGATGTTGGTGTTCTTGTCGATGATCATCGCGCCCGGCAGGTTGCGGGAGCTGGCACTGGCGGTCAGCATCTCGCGAAACGAGCGCCGATCCTGGTCGTAGAGCGGCCGGGCATGCGCGATGTCGTTGGCCATGCCGAGAATGTCGCCGCGGATCAGCTGCGCGTGGTCCTGCATGTAGGCCCGTGCGATGTTCAGCGAGTTCTGGATGACCTCCCTGGTCGGCCCCGAGAACAGCCGGTCGAGGCCGCGCTCGAGGGTGACGTTGGCGACGACGGAGACCAGCACCGCCGGTAGCACCGCCACGATCGAGAACAGGCTGACGATCTGGACATGGAGTCGTGCCGCCGCCCTTCCCCGCCGGCGCGCCAGGATGAGCTGCCAGAGCTCGCGGACGATGATTCCGACCAGCAGCAGGATCGTGCCCGCATTGATCAGATAGAACGTGCGGACCACCTCCGGCGTCGGATCGATTCGGGTGAGGCCGGTCAGCACGAGGAAGGTCAGCAGGCCCGACAGCAGCGCCAGGGCCACGGCAAAGGGCGCCAGCCAGCGTCGCGGCGACCAGCGTCGGGGTTCTTCAGCTGGGGCCGTGTCAAAAGATGCGGCCGAGGTGTCTGCGCTGGTCATTCCGGCAATGGGTGCTGAAAACGGGGTCCGCGGCGGCGGCGGATACTGATGTATTCGTACCACATTGTTGCCGAATTGCGACAATTCCGCGGCGCCCCCGCCGCAACGCACCGGCACATCCACAGGGGTATGCCCGGTCGACGGGAACGGAATCCGGCCGTTCCGGCTTGACCGGCATGGACAGATTCTTCCTCGCAATGATGGTTTCGGCTGTGCTGCTGCTGATCGTGGCGTCTGACCTGCTGGTCAATGGCCCGGTCATGCAGGCACCGGCGGACGTCGCCATGCTGCCGGCATCAGGCCGCCTGGTCAGATAAATGCGACGCCGCGCCCTGCGGGCGAATGACGAATCTGAATGTTCCGGCGGAACATTTCAGACCGATTCGGACTTGTGCTCACCGCGTCAGCCATCAAGGCCAGCGCGATCCGGACAGGCTCAGCTCCGCTTTGGTAGGGGGAGCTGAGCCACCTCGGCGCAAACGCGTTAGCGTTTGTCGTCCGCGCAAACGCGTTTAGCGTTTGTCGCGAGGACTAGCCCCCGCTCCGATAGACCTGGATATCCAGATCCCGGATCTTCTTCCGCAGCGTGTTGCGGTTGAGGCCGAGCAGGTCTGCTGCGCGGATCTGGTTGCCGCGGGTGGCGGCGAGCGCGGCCGTCAGCAGCGGGACCTCGATCTCCTTGAGGATGCGGTGATAAAGGCCGGGCGGCGGCATGCCGTTCGGAAAGCCCTGGAAGTGCGAGGACAGATACGCCTCCACGGCGCCTCCGAGATTATCGACGCCCTGCTGGACGGCGGCACCCGGGCTGACCGAGGGCGGCGCGAGCTCGCCGTCGATGACGGAGGCCGTGATCACGTCCTGCGGATAGAGCGCGGCGAGACGCCGGGCGAGATTTTCGAGCTCGCGCACGTTGCCGGGCCAGCGGTGCTGCTTCAGCCGTTCCAGCGCCAGCGCATCGAGCTTCTTCGGCGGCAGGCCGTCCTTCTCGGCGAGCGTGAAGAAGTGGCGCACGAGATCGGGCAGATCCTCGATGCGCTCGCGCAAGGGAGGCAGCCGCAGTGGCACGACGTTGAGGCGGAAGAACAGGTCTTCGCGGAACAATCCCTGCTGGATCAGGACACGCAGGTCCTTGTTGGAGGCCGCGACGATCCGCACGTCGGTCTTGATCGGGGTGCGGCCGCCGACGGTGGTGTATTCGCCCTGCTGGAGCACGCGCAGCAGGCGGGTCTGCGCCTCCATCGGCATGTCGCCGATTTCGTCGAGGAACAGCGTGCCGCCCTCGGCCTGCTCGAACCGGCCCGAGGCGCGGGTGTTGGCGCCGGTGAAAGCACCGCGCTCGTGACCGAACAGCTCGGACTCGATCAGGTCGCGCGGAATTGCCGCCATGTTGACGGCCACGAACGGGCCGTTACGGCGTTTGCCGTAATCGTGCAGCGCGCGGGCCACCAGTTCCTTGCCCGTGCCGGACTCGCCCGTGATCATCACGGTGAGGTCGGTCTGCATCAGGCGCGCCAGCACGCGGTAGATTTCCTGCATCGCCGGCGAACGGCCGACCAGCGGGATCGCCTCCATCTCGGCGTCCTCGTCCGGCGTCGTGGTTCGCTCCTTCGGCTCGGCAAGCGCGCGGCCGACGATGGCGATCAGCTCCTTCAGGTCGAAGGGCTTTGGCAGATATTCGTACGCCCCGCGCTCGGAGGCGCGGATCGCCGTCATGAAGGTGTTTTGCGCACTCATGACGATGACGGGCAAATTCGGCCGCATCTTCTTGATCCGCGGCAGCAGGTCGAAGGCGTTTTCATCCGGCATCACCACGTCGGTGATGACGAGGTCGCCCTCCCCCTGGCTGACCCAGCGCCATAGCGTTGCGGCGTTGCCGGTGAGTCTGACCTCATAGCCGGCGCGGGACAAAGCCTGATTGAGAACCGTGCGGATGGCGGTGTCGTCATCTGCAACGAGAATGCTACCTGCGGGCATTGTTAATCCTCATTTTGCCCCCTGTGATGCAGACGACGACTTCCCGGCAGAGCCGTCGCGACTGCTGTGATCGGCATGTTTGACCGATGTGGAGTACATCGGCATCAGCACGCGGAAGGTGGTTTTGCGCGGCTGAGACTCGCATTCGATGATGCCCCCGTGATCGCCGACGATCTTTGCGACAAGCGCGAGGCCCAAACCGGAGCCGGTCTGCTTGGTGGTCACGAAGGGATCGAACAGGTTGGGCAGAAGATCGTCCGGCACGCCTGGTCCGTTGTCCCTCACGCAGAATTCGAGCGGCAGGGATACCCGGGATTTTTGACCGGGGACTGACAGGCGCACGCCGGGGCGGAATGCGGTGGTGAGCTGGATCTCGGCGTCGGGAACGTCGATCAGGGCTTCGGCGGCGTTCTTCACGAGGTTGAGAAACACCTGGATGAGCTGGTCCTGGTTCGCCAGCACCGGCGGCAGCGAGGGATCGTAATCCTCGATGAAGCGGATGTTGCGGGCAAAGCCGGACTGCGCCAGCCGCTTCACGTGATCGAGCACGGAATGGATGTTGACGGGACCGCGCACCACGGGGCGCTCGTCGCCGAACACCTCCATGCGGTCGACCAGCGTCACGATGCGGTCGGCCTCGTCGCAGATCAGCCGCGTCAGCATGCGGTCTTCCGAGGAGGCCTGCTGCTCCAGCAATTGCGCCGCGCCGCGAATGCCCGAGAGCGGGTTCTTGATCTCGTGCGCGAGCATGGCTGCTAGCGCTATCACCGAGCGCGCAGCGCTGCGATGGGTAAGCTGGCGATCCATCTTGTCGGCGATGGTGCGCTCCTGGAGCATCACCACGATATGGCCCGGCCGCTCGGTGAGCGGCGCGACATGCAAATCGACCTGGCGGTCGCCACCCATGCGCGGCGTGCCAAGATCGACCTTGTATTCGTTGACCGGCGAGTTCGACGAGCGCACCTGGTCGATCAGCGCCAGCAGGGGGCTGCCGAACGGCACCAGCTCTTTCAGCGACTGCCGCTTCAAGAATTGGGTCGATATCTCGAAGAAGGCTTCGGTTGCGATGTTGGCGGCCACGATCTTGCCGTCCGGCCCGATCAGGAGCACGGGATTGGGCAAGGCATCCAAAATCGCGTCGCTGTCGGACGGAAGCGGCCGACGATGTTCAGCGGCTGAGCTCATGCAGCAGCGCTCCATGCGAAGTCGTCGAAGGCATCTTGCAGTGAACGGTGAACGAGACGCGGATCTTCGGAAGTCAGAATCGTCTGGCGCCAGGATTTCAGCTTTTCGGCCGGGGCGCGGCTCACATCGGCCGCGACGTCGAGCGCCCAGCCCAGATGCTTGCGCGCATGCCTGAGGCCGACACGCAGGCCATAGAGCGCGCAGACACCCTCGTAGAGCGTGCGGACATAATGGAGCTGCGTCTCGAGCGGCGGCGTGGCTTCCGGCGCCCCGCCCTTGAGGCGGCGGCCGATCTGGCCGGGCAGCCAGGGCTGGCCCTGTGCGCCGCGGCCGATCATCACGGCGTCGGCGCCGGAGGATTCGAGCGCTGCGAGCGCCGTCTCGTAGGAGGTGATGTCGCCATTGACGATGAGCGGAATCGAGATCGCCTCGCGCACGGCGCGGATCGCATCCCAATCGGCTTCGCCCTTGTAGAACTGGCAGCGGGTGCGGCCATGCACGGTGACGAGCTTGATGCCGGCGGCTTCCGCGCGCCGCGCCAGCTCCGGTGCATTGCGGCTGCGGTCATCCCAGCCGAGCCGCATCTTCAGCGTCACCGGCACCTTCACCGCCGCGATCGTCGCATCGATCAGGCTGACGGCATGGTCGAGATCGCGCATCAGGGCCGAGCCGGACTGGCCACCGGTGACGTGACGGGCCGGACAGCCCATGTTGATATCGATGATGTCGGCGCCTTCAGCTTCGGCAATCCGGGCGCCTTCGGCCATCCAGTGCGCCTCGCAGCCCGCGAGCTGGACCACGTGTGGGCCGATTCCGGTCGCTTCGCATCGCAACCGCGACATCCGGTGGCCGTTGGCGAGCTCATCGCTGGCGGTCATTTCCGATACGACCATGCCGGCCCCGAGCTCGGCAACCAGCCGGCGGACGGGCGAGTCCGTGACCCCCGACATCGGCGCCAGGAAGACCGGGGTGGCGACCTCAATGTCGCCTATTTTCAAGGGCTTGGAGCCTGATCCTGCCGGGCCGGTCACAATGATCTCGTCAACTAGGCAGGGCCTCATCGCGCCTGCCATGACCTATCTTGCGCACAATTCTTGTGCAGTCAAGCGTCATGCCTACAGTTTAGACAGTTCTGCAAATCTTTCAAGTGCAGTGCAGCAAATTGCTGTTTCCCACAATCCGGGGAAACCCCCTTTTTTTGCGGGCCTGCCGTGCTAGAGGCATGCCGGCAATCACCCAATTCCCGACTCCATCAATAGCAACTGAGTATTTGAGTCATATGGCGAAATCACAGCGCACCGCAGTCGTTCTCGTTGCGGCCGGTCGCGGCCTGCGGGCGGGCGCCGGCGGGCCGAAGCAATATCGCGAGATCGGCGGTGTGCCCGTGATCTATCGCGCCATGGAAGCCTTCAGCCGCCACCCCGACGTGTTTGCAGTGCAGCCCGTGGTCAACCCCGACGACAGCGCCATGTTCACGGCAGCGGTCGCAGGATTGAAGCACGAGCCGCCGACCAATGGCGGTGCCACACGCCAGGCCTCGGTGCTTGCCGGTCTCGAAGCGCTCGCCAAGCACAAGCCCGACATCGTGCTGATCCACGACGCGGCGCGGCCGTTCGTCTCGGAAGGCGTGATCTCGCGCGCGATCGGTGCGGCGAGCCGCACCGGTGCTGCGATCCCCGTCGTCCCCGTCACCGACACCATCAAGCTCACCGGCGATGCCGGCGACGTCGAGGGCACGCCGGACCGCGCGCGTTTGCGAATCGCGCAGACGCCGCAATCCTTTCGTTTCGACGTCATCCTCGAGGCGCATCGTCGCGCGGCGAAGGACGGGCGCAGCGATTTCACCGACGATGCCGCGATTGCCGAATGGGCGGGATTGACGGTTGCAACCTTTGAAGGCGATGTTGCCAACATGAAGCTCACCACCCCCGAAGACTTCGTGCGCGAGGAAGCGCGCCTGGCTGCCCAGCTCGGCGACATCAGGACCGGCACGGGCTACGACGTGCATGCCTTCGGCGAAGGCGACCATCTCATGATCTGCGGCGTGCGCGTGCCGCACAGCAAGGGTTTTCTGGCGCATTCGGACGGCGATGTCGGCCTGCACGCACTGGTGGATGCCATCCTCGGGGCCCTGGCCGACGGCGACATCGGCTCACACTTCCCGCCGAGCGACGCCAAGTGGAAGGGCGCCTCCTCCGACCAGTTCCTGAAATACGCCATCGAGCGCGTCACGGCGCGCGGCGGCCGTGTTGCCAATCTCGAGGTCACCATGATCTGCGAGCGGCCGAAGATCGGCCCGCTGCGCGACACCATGCGCGCCCGCATCGCAGAGATCTCCGGCGTCGACATCGCGCGCGTCGCGGTGAAGGCGACGACCAGCGAGCGGCTCGGCTTCACCGGCCGCGAAGAAGGCATCGCAGCGACCGCGAGCGCCACCATCCGTCTTCCCTGGAGCGTGTAGGATCATGGGCGGCAGCGACGCACGCGCCCTCTCCCGCTCGCTGCTCGATCTGTGCCGGATGCGCAAGCTGACGATTGCCACGGCCGAGTCCTGCACCGGCGGCCTCGTTGCCGGCGCGCTGACCGACATCCCCGGCTCCTCCGACGTGATCGACCGCGGCTTCGTCACTTATTCCAACGACGCCAAGCGCGCGATGCTCGGGGTCGAGGCGAGCACGCTGGCGAATTTCGGTGCGGTCAGCAAGGAGACCGCGACTGCCATGGCGATCGGTGCGCTGGAGCGTGCCGGCGTCGACCTCGCGGTCGCCATCACCGGCATCGCCGGCCCGGGCGGTGCGACGCCCGGCAAGCCGGTCGGCCTCGTGCATTTCGCCGCCGCCGCGCGCGATGGCCGCATCATCCATCGCGAGCACCGTTTCGGCGCGATCGGCCGCACCGCCGTGCGCGCCCGTTCCGTGGTCGAGGCGCTGCGCATGCTGATGGACCTTGCCCGCGGCCCTCAGGCCCAAACCAAGCCGCGCCGCGCCGCCGCCGCAACGCGCCTGCGTCCCCGCGTGACCCGCTCGCCGCGCCGGCATGCCGTCAAGCGCAGGCCGCCGCGATCGCCGCGCTGACGCGGGCGACAATTGCGCGGCCTGTCATTTACATCTCAGCCAGTTCTCGCAGCCCGGCGCCGGCAATACGGAAGAAACGTTTCGCGGGTAACGCCCGCCCTCCAAGCATCTCGTAGAAGTGCTGAAGCCGCTGGTCCTCCGCATCGACAGTCCAATCGATGCGATCGTGCCCCTCCCGGCGAGCCAGTTCGGCCAGACGCGCCATAAGCCGTTTGCCCAATCCGGTCCCGCGCCGGTTGCGGCGAACGTAGAGCTCCTTCAAGAAGAAGCCTGACGTCAAGCCGGGTCCGGGATAGATCGCGCTGAAACATGCAAGACCGGCGATGCCGTCGTTCTCGCATGCGAGCAGGATTCGCGCCCCCACGGGTCTCGACCTCAGCCCGTCAATGATCACGTCCCGCGCGGGACAGGCGACACGATAGTGAGCCTGCATCTCGATCAGCGCATCGGCCATGTTCTCGAAATCGGTGTCCGTGATTTCCCTGAAGGTCGTCAGAGCGATATGGTCCATGGTCGATCCCTGTGGTCACTCGACTTCCGCCAGCCTCACGGCGGCGATATTCCGCTTTTTTGCACGCAACTGTGTTTCGTGTCGAGCTGCATGGAACGGCGCTGTCGTAGCCCGGACTACGCTTCGCTCCATCCGGGCTACATGACCTTGCGTTGCCCGACGGGCAAAACACACAAACAGCGGGTCAACCCACTCGCGCGAAAATATTCCACTTTACCGAAATTCGGCTTTGGCGTAATCATGCGCCATCTCATCCCCTGTCAGAGGGGCGTATCG
>NZ_JBXAQU010000020.1:0-177589 GCF_058807535.1 Bradyrhizobium sp. GW821-FHT12B03 | reverse complement strand
CGGTCTACCATTCTCTCGCAGGGCCTCTCGAGGGCGACCTGTCCGCACACGGTTCTCCATCGCAACCTCCTTCGCTGGGTGTTGCGACGAGTGATTGAATCCGCCCTGTGTATCTGGGTCTGATCCTTTCAACGCTCCCGGCACCAAAGACAAGAACGCGGAAGCGGTGCGCGGCTCGCGTTCGCAGAGTCGATCGAGGAACGCTGGCGGTAAATCAATCGCTTCGCGTTCGCTGGCGACCAACAATTCCGCGACACACGCGTCCAGCACCTCTCCCCTCAGCCCCGCAATAGATACGCCGTGAAAGCGTGCAATCTCCGTCGGCAATCCTTCCTGAGCGACGAGGAATAACGGGACAACCTTTGCTCCCGCCTGGCTCGCCATGCCAATCTCTTGGTTTACGTAGCGCGACTTTAAAGATGCTTCGCTAACCAGGACAAAAACGACGTCTGCGTCCGCCAAATTTGTCTTTATGGATGTGTACCACTCGTTGGAAGGCTGAAGAGAGCGCCTGTCCAGAAAGACCGAGACCCCGGCCCTTTCGCAGGCGTCTGCCACCGCCTGTGCGATTGGAGCGTCCACAGATGAGTAGCTGACGAACGCTCGCCGTACCGTCGTCATACCAGCCTTCGCTCAAGGGTTTCTGCCAGAGTTCGTTCGTCGATGCGACGAGACAAACTAATCCAATTTAGGGTTGCGGCAAAATCGAGGGTGAGGCTCACGGGGCCCTCACCAGTTCGCGAGGGGGATCCTCGCGTCCCATCCGTCATGGAGGCCGTTTTGTCTTGGAGTGTTGAGAAAATGGCGCGCCCGGAACGATTCGAACGTCCGACCCTCAGATTCGTAGTCTGATGCTCTATCCAGCTGAGCTACGGGCGCGTTTTTCGCGAACAGCGCGGGCTTGGCCCGCAGGCAGCCTCCGGACAGCGCCGGAGGGGTGCGAAAGAGCGCTTTGACTAACCGCTCTTGTCCCGGTTGGCAAGGTCCGGGATGAGGAGATTTTGCAGCGAGATGACGGTCTCTCCCCCGTCATTCCCGGGCTCGCGAAGCGAGAGGGGCGGAATCTCGCGCCAAAACCTCTGGATTCCGGGTTCGGCGCACTGCGTCGCCCCGGAATGACGGACAGTCCGGCCGCTGGCCGACTTACGCCCTCTGCCGCTCGTTGCGGATGGAGAGCAGTTCCACGGGGCGGTCGGGAATGACGATCCGGAAGGTGGCGCCGATGGTGCCTTCGACCAGGTGGATGTCGCCGCCATGGGCGCGGACGAGCTCGGCGGCGATGGCGAGGCCAAGCCCGCTGCCGCCGGGGCGGCCCGACGTCTGGAACGCCTCGAACAGATGGTCCCTGGTCTTCTGCGGGACGCCGGGGCCGGTGTCGGAGACCTCAAGGATCGCGACGGCGCCCTCGCGCTTGCCGGTGATCCGGATCTGCTGCGCGCCGCCCTCGGCCGAAGCATGGCTCTCCAGCGCCTGGGCGGCGTTGCGGACGAGGTTGAGCAGCACGCGGAACAGCTGATCGGGATCGGCATCGACCGCGAGGCCGCGCTCGATCGCGGCGACCCAGACGATCGCGGCATCGGAGGCGAGACCCGCGGTCTCGCGCACCTCGAGCACGACCGGCTCGATCAGGATCATGCGGCGGTCGGGCGAGGCCTCCTGGGCGCGGCCGTAGGACAGTGTCGACTGGCAGAAGGCGATGGCGCGCTCGAGCGAGCGCACCAGCTTCGGCGCAAAACGCTGCACCCGCGGATCCGGCACGCTGGCGAGCTGGTCCGACAGAAGCTGCGCCGACGCGAGCAAATTGCGCAGATCGTGGTTGATCTTGGAGACGGCGAGGCCGAGCGCGGCGAGCCGGCTCTTCTGATTCAGCATCGACATCAGATCGCGCTGCATGTCGGACAATTCGCGTTCGGCGACGCCGATCTCGTCGCTGCGCTGGCTCGGCACGATGATTCGCGCCGAACTCTCGGGGTTTTCGTGGAAGCCGACCAGGCTCGCGGTCAGCCGCCGCATCGGCCGTACGAACAGGTAATGCAGCGCGAGATAGACCAGGCCCGCGGTCAAGACCCCGATGATCAGCGCGACCACGACGACATTGCGGGAGAAACGGTACATCGACTGCCGCAGCGGCAATTCGTCGGTCACGATCTCGACGAACTGGGCATTGCCGACGCCGGGGCCGACGATGCGGATGGCCTGGTTGCCGGTCTCCAGCATCATCTGGAACGAGCCGGTGATCGCCTCCCACACGGTCATGTCGCGGAGGTCGACGTCGTGCTCGATCGAGGCGGGCAGATTGTCGCTGGCGAGCAGCCGGCGCTGCTGGCCCATCTTGATGGCGACGGCGCGGGCGTTGATGCTTTTCAGGATTTCGCGGGACAGCGAATCGGGAACCATGCCGAGCGGCGCGGCGTCGAGCACCAGCGCCGCCGTGTTGGCGGCGGCCACGCGGTCGTTCAGCCGGTTGACCCAGAAGTTGGCGATGGCGGGCACGTAGAGCAGGATCGCCGCGATCATCACCAGGGGGACGGTGAGCAGCAGCAGCTTGCCCGACAGCCCCAGCCCGGCAGGCCCGCGCGGCCGCATCGCCGGAGGGTCCGGCTGATCCGTATCCTGGATCGGCTGGAGGTCTGTCGCTGCCACGAAATTCGTCCTTACTGACTTGCCCGGTGAACGATCTGGCGGAGGAAGGATGCGGCCCGCCCCCGGTCCGGTCAAATTACAGATCGCTAATCTGCCAAGGTGGGATGTAAGCGCTGATCTGGCGAGTCGCTACCTCAAGGGTTAAAAACCCCGAACAAACAGCGATATTCACCGGAATCGTGCGTTCTTGCGACGTTGACGAAAACAAGACGCTCCCTTATAAGCCGGCCAAATTGTCCGCGATGACCCGGTGTGACGCCGGGAGCGGCTCTCTTGGGGCCGAAAAGGGCCCATTTTGGGCCGCATCTTCCGGACTTTCCATCAATTCTACAGGCAAATTGCCCGGTCAGCGGAGAAAAACCCGTGAAGCGGACTTATCAACCCAGCAAACTGGTGCGCAAGCGCCGTCACGGTTTCCGTGCCCGTCTCGCGACCGCCGGCGGCCGCAAGGTTCTCGCCGCCCGCCGCGCCCGCGGCCGCAAGCGTCTGAGCGCCTGACCCGGACCCCTTTTTGGGATTTCATCATGGATCGGCTGAGGCAGCGGGCGGATTTCCTCGCCGTTGCCAATGGCGCGCGGGTGAATAGTCCCGCGTTCGTCCTGCAAAGCCTTGACCGCAAGAGCCTTGACCACGACGACGGCGGCCCGATCCGGATCGGCTTCACCGTCACCAAAAAGAACGGCAACGCCCCCGAGCGCAATCGCATCCGGCGCCGGCTTCGCGAACTGGTGAAGCGGCTCGATCCGGTGTCGATGCAGCCCCACCATGATTATGTGCTGGTTGGCCGAAGGGACGCGCTCTCGCGCCCCTTCGCGACCATGCTCGACGACCTCCGCACGGCGTTCACCAAGCCCGCGCGGCAGGCGCCCAAGGGATTGTCGAAGGGACGCGGCCCAAGGACTGAGCGCACAAGGCCCGGCCCCGCTCCCGCCGCCAGCCGCAAACCCGATTGATGACGAGACACCAGTGATGACCGACAATCGCAATACCATCCTTGCCGTCATTCTGTCGGGCCTCGTCCTGATCGCCTGGCAGTATTTCTACAACGTGCCGGCGATGGAGAAGCAGCGCGCCCAACAGCAGGCGGCCGAGCTCCAGAAGACCACGCCGCAGCCGACGGCATCGGCAACGCCCGGCACAACCCCGCAGGCCGGCGCGGCCCAGCCGTCAACGCCGGGCGCGAGCCAGCAGGCCCAGCCGGTCGTTTCCCGCGAGACCGCGATTGCCGCCGGTCCGCGCGTGAAGATCGACACGCCGCGGCTGACCGGCAGCGTCTCGCTGAAGGGCGGCCGTATCGACGATCTCGCCCTGGTGCAATACCGCGAAACGGTCGATCCGAAATCGCCGGCGATCATCCTCTATTCGCCCTCGGGCACGGCAGAACCCTATTACGCCGAGTTCGGCTGGGTGGCGGCCACGGGCGTGACGGCGAAGATGCCCGATGCCCAGACCGTCTGGCGGCAGGACGGCAGCGGCAGCCTGACGCCGACGACGCCGGCGGTGCTGAAATGGGACAATGGCGAGGGCCTCACCTTCCGCCGCACCATCTCGGTCGACGAACACTATCTCTTCACGATCAAGGACGAGGTGAGCAACGTCGGCAACGCGCCGGTCACGCTCTATCCCTTCGCGCTGATCTCGCGCCACGGCACGCCGCAGGTCTCCGGCTACTACATCCTGCATGAAGGCCTGATCGGCTATCTCGATGGCCTGCAGGAATACGCCTACAAGAAGATCGACGAAACCAAGACGGTGAGCTTCAAGGCCACCAACGGCTGGCTCGGCATGACCGACAAGTACTGGGCCTCGGCGCTGCTGCCCGACACCAATGCCCAGCTTCAGGCGCGCTTCTCGTCGAACCCGACCGGCAACGTCCACACCTACCAGACCGACTATCTGCTCGACCCCGTCACCGTCGCGATCGGCGGCAGTGCGACCGCGAACGCGCGCCTGTTTGCCGGCGCCAAGGAAGCCGGCGTGGTCGGCATCAACTTCCCGCTCGCCGGGCACGGCGGCTACAACACGCAGCTCGGACTCAACCATTTCGATCTCCTGATCGACTGGGGCTGGTTCTACTTCATCACCAAGCCGATGTTCCTCGGCCTCGACTTCTTCTACCGCTTCTTCGGCAATTTCGGCATCTCGATCCTGCTCGTGACCGTGATCGTGAAGCTGCTGTTCTTCCCGCTGGCGAACAAGTCCTACGCCTCGATGGCGAAGATGAAGTCGGTCCAGCCGCAGCTTCAGGCGCTGAAAGAGCGCTTTCCCGACGACAAGGTGAAGCAGCAGCAGGAGATGATGGAGATCTACCGCAAGGAGAAGATCAATCCGGTCGCCGGCTGTCTTCCCGTGGTGATCCAGATCCCGGTGTTCTTCTCGCTCTACAAGGTGCTGTTCGTCACCATCGAGATGCGGCACGCGCCGTTCTTCGGCTGGATCAAGGACCTCTCCGCGCCCGATCCGACCAATCTGTTCACCCTGTTCGGGCTGATCCCGTTCGACCCGACCACGATTCCGCTGTTCGGCCACTACCTCGCGCTCGGCATCTGGCCGATCATCATGGGCATCACGATGTGGTTCCAGATGAAGCTGAACCCGACGCCGCCGGATCCGACCCAGCAGCTCATCTTCAACTGGATGCCGCTGATCTTCACCTTCATGCTGGCGGGCTTCCCGGCGGGTCTCGTGATCTACTGGGCCTGGAACAACACGCTCTCGGTGCTGCAGCAGAGCTTCATCATGCGCCGCAACGGCGTGAAGGTGGAATTGTTCGACAATCTCAAGGCGACGTTCGCGAAGAAGGCGACGTAACCGTCCGGCAAGTGCCTCAGTCATGCGGGCACAATGCTTCCAAGTCGTCATGCCCGGGCTTGTCCCGGGCATCCACGTTTTGGAAGCGTGCTCCGTGGCTAGACGTGGATGGCCGGGACAAGCCCGGCCATGACGAGAGGATAGACCGCTCGCATGAACGACAAGACCGACGAGCGACTGATCGAGGCCGGCCGGAAGCTGTTCGCGCGCGACTGGCAGTTCATCTGGGCCTCACCCTCGATTGCCACGCTGCCGCCGATGGACGGGATGGAGATCGCCTTTGCCGGCCGCTCCAATGTCGGCAAGTCGAGCCTGATCAACGCGCTCACCGGCCGCAACGCGCTGGCGCGAACCTCGCATACGCCGGGCCGCACCCAGGAGCTGATCTTCTTCGAGGTCCCCGGGAAGAATGACCTGCGTCTCGTCGACATGCCCGGCTATGGCTACGCCAAGGCGCCGAAGAGCCAGGTCGCGTCGTGGACCGAGCTGATCCACAAATTCCTGCTCGGCCGCGCCAGCCTCGCGCGCGTCTACGTGCTGGTCGACGCGCGGCACGGCCTGAAGGACGTCGATCTCGATATCCTCAAAACGCTCGACCGCTCCGCCGTGAGCTATCAGGTCGTGCTGACCAAGGCCGACCAGGTGAAGGCCTCCGAGCTGCAATCGCGCATCGCCGAGACCGAGGCCGCGCTGGCCAAGCACCCGGCTGCGTTCCCGAACGTGCTCGCGACCTCGTCGCGGAGCTCGACCGGCATGGAGAGCTTGCGCGCCGCGATGGCCAAGCTGCTGGAAGAGCGAAGCAAGTGATGGCTCGCCTGTTGATTGGGCTTGCCGGTTTGATGGGCGGCGCCGGCGTCGCGCTGGCCGCCGCCTCCGCCCATGGCGGCGATGCCAGCCGGCTTGCGTCGGCCAGCGCCATGCTGCTGTTTCATGCAACTGCCATACTTGCGACGACCGGATTGCTCGCGCGCGGCCTTCTGCACGGCGGAATTGGCCTCGTTGCCGCGTCCGGCTTCGTGATCGGCGCCGCGCTGTTCGCCGGCGACCTCACCTTGCGGCAATATGCGGGGCACGCGCTGTTTCCGATGGCGGCGCCGACCGGCGGAACGGTGATGATTGCGAGCTGGCTGGCGGTGACGCTGGCGGCGGTGGCGGCGAGTAAGTAGGTCCTCGTCCTTCTCCCCTTGTGGGAGAAGGTGGCGCGAAGCGCCGGATGAGGGGTCTGTCTCCGCGGATAGAGACCCCTCACCCGTCTCGCCGCTATCGCGGCGAGCCACCCTCTCCCACAAGGGGAGAGGGAAAGAACATCACTTTGCGCCCCGCCCGCCAATCGGATAGAACGCGGCCCGAGTATCCCGCCAGCGAGATCCGCCTCATGACCGACATCTCCCCGCTCGACCAGGCCCGCATCCTGTCCGAAGCGCTGCCGCACATGCAGCAGTATGACGAGGAAACCATCGTCATCAAATATGGCGGCCATGCCATGGGCGACGAGGAAACCGCGAAGAACTTTGCCCGCGACATCGTGCTGCTGGAGCAGACCGCGATCAATCCGGTGGTGGTGCATGGCGGCGGGCCGCAGATCGCGACCATGCTCAAGCGCCTCGGCATCCAGTCGGAATTCGCCGCGGGCCTGCGCATCACCGATGCTGCGACCATCGAGATCGTCGAGATGGTGCTGGCCGGCTCCGTCAACAAGCAGATCGTCGGCTACATCAACGAAGCCGGCGGCAAGGCCGTGGGGCTGTCCGGCAAGGACGCCAACATGGTGAAGGCGTCGAAGACGACGCGCACCATCATCGATCCGGGCTCGCACATCGAGAGGGCGGTCGACCTCGGATTCGTCGGCGACCCTGAGAAGGTCGACCTCACGCTGCTCAACCAGCTGATCGGCTACGAGCTGATCCCTGTGCTGGCCCCGCTCGCGACCTCCAAGGAAGGCCAGACGCTGAACGTCAACGCCGACACCTTTGCGGGGGCCGTCGCCGGCGCGCTGAAGGCCAAGCGCCTGTTGCTGCTCACCGACGTGCCGGGCGTGCTCGACAAGTCGAAGAAGCTGATCCCGCAACTCTCGGTGAAAGACGCGCGAAAACTGATCGCCGACGGCACCATTTCCGGCGGCATGATCCCGAAGGTCGAGACCTGCATCTACGCGCTCGAACAGGGCGTCGAGGGCGTCGTCATCATCGACGGCAAGATGCAGCACGCGGTGCTGCTCGAGCTGTTCACCAACACGGGCACGGGAACGCTGATCCACAAGTGATGCAAGAGCGGACAAAGAAAGCCGTCATGGCCGGGCTTGTCCCGGCCATCCACGATCTTTCGTCCCGCGCCAAGAACGTGGATGCCCGGGACAAGCCCGGGCATGACGGATGGAGAGCGAGGCCGCGCCGCTCCCCCCTCACCCGCTTCCTGATGACGCTGCCGGCCGCAGCCGTCTCGTTTGTCTTCTCCTCAGCGCCGGCCTTCGCCGACCTCAAGATCTGCAACCGCATGTCCTATGTCGTCGAGGCCGCGATCGGCATCGACGACAAGGCGGCAACCGCGACGCGCGGCTGGTTCAGGATCGATCCCGCCACCTGCCGCGTGGTGGTGCAGGGCACGCTGACCGCCGACCGCATCCTGCTCAATGCCCGCGCGCTCGGCATCTATGGCGCCTCGCCGATCCCGCAGAACGGCGGCGACACGCTGTGCGTCGCCCAGGACAATTTCGTCATCGCCGCGGCGCGGCAATGCCGCAGCGGCCAGACCCAGGCCGCCTTCACGCAGGTGACGCCGACGCTGGGCGCCGACGGCAATCTGGTGACGTATCTCGCCGAGGATTCCGAATATGACGACGAGCAGGCACGCCTCGCCGGCATCCAGCGGCTGCTGGTGATCATCGGTTACGACGTCGGCGCGATCGACGGCGTCGACGGACCGAAGACGCAGGGCGCGCTCGCCGCATTCCTGAAGAGCCGCGGGCTGTCGTCCGACGCCGTGTCCTCGCCGAACTTCTTCAAGACCATGGTCGATGCGACGCAGACGCCGTCGCCGAGCGGCCTGACCTGGTGCAACGACACCCCGCACAAGGTGATGGCGGCGATCGCCACCGACGACGGCAAGTCCGTGACCAGTCGCGGCTGGTATCGCATCGACCCCGGCAAGTGCCTGCATCCCGATGTGACCGGCCAGCCGAAGCAGATCTTCAGCTTCGCGGAGGCCATCGATGCCGACAATCGCGCCATCAAGCTGAAGGACAAGCCGCTGAACTGGGGCGGCGACAGGCAGCTCTGCACGCGCGAGACCAAGTTCGAGACCGTTGAGCAGACCGACTGCGGCGCGCGCGGATTTTCGGCGACGGGTTTTGGCGCGGTGGACATGTCGAGCGGCGGCAAGACGCTGCGGTTTGCGATGCCGTGATGGGTGGCGTGATCATGCCAGTGCGACACATTCCGCTGTCGTCCTGGCGAAAGCCAGGACCCATTACCCCAGGATTGGGTTTGGCGAAGAACGACGACCAGAGTGCCCCAATGATCGGTCACGGAGTATGGGTCCTGGCTTTCGCCAGGACGACGATTGAGGGCGGAGCCGCGGTCTCACTCAACGGATAGAGAGTCTTAATGAACCCACCCCGCGCCTTCACCCATGTCGATACCTGGGTGTTCGACCTCGACAACACGCTCTATCCGCATCACGTCAATCTGTGGCAACAGGTCGACGCGCGGATCGGGGAGTTCGTCTGCAACTGGCTGAACGTGACGCCGGCCGAGGCGCGCAATATCCAGAAGGACTATTACCGGCGCTTCGGCACCACCATGCGCGGCATGATGACCCTGCATGGCGTGCATGCCGACGACTATCTCGCCTACGTCCACAAGATCGACCATTCGCCGCTGGAGCCGAACCCGGCGCTCGGCGCCGCCATCGCAAAACTGCGGGGGCGAAAACTGATCCTCACCAACGGCTCGGTCGACCATGTCGACGCGGTGCTGGCGCGGCTCGGCCTCGGCTCACATTTCGACGGCGTGTTCGACATCATCGCCGCCGGCTTCGAACCCAAGCCGGCGCCGCAGACCTACCGGAAATTCCTCGCCGACCATGCGGTCGATCCCACCCGCGCCGCCATGTTCGAGGACCTCGCCCGCAACCTCACCGTCCCGCACGAGCTCGGCATGACCACGGTGCTGGTGGTGCCCGACGGCACCAAGGAAGTGGTGCGCGAAGACTGGGAACTGGAAGGCCGCGATGCCGCCCATGTGGACCATGTCACGGACGATCTGGCGGGGTTTTTGGCGGAGCTGTCGCCCAAATGACCGCTGTCGTCCTGGCGAAAGCCAGGACCCATGACCCCAGGCAGACGTTGCGGCGCGAAACTGAGAACCACGAGTTTTCGCCAAACTCCTCTCTGGGGTAATGGGTCCTGGATCGGCGCTCACTTCGTTCGCTGGTCCAGGACGACGGTGGAAAGGACGACGACGGGTGAGTATGCCTTGACTCTCTCCCGCCAAATCCCGAAAAAGCGCCCCAATCCATCAAAATTCCGATTCCCCAGAGGAAATCCCGATGTCCCTGTCCGCCCTCGAATCCACCATCAACAGCGCCTTCGACGCGCGTGACGGCATCTCGACCTCGACCAAGGGCGAGGTGCGCGAGGCCGTGGACCAGGTGCTGGAGACGCTGGACAAGGGCGAGGCGCGCGTCGCCGAGCGCGGCGCCGACGGCAAGTGGAAGGTCAATCAGTGGCTGAAGAAGGCCGTGCTGCTGTCCTTCCGCCTCAACGACATGGGCGTCATTGGCGGCGGTCCCGGCAAGGCGACCTGGTGGGACAAGGTGCCCTCGAAGTTCGAAGGCTGGGGCGAGAACCGTTTTCGCGACGCCGGCTTTCGCGCGGTGCCGGGCGCCGTCGTCCGCCGCTCGGCCTTCATCGCCAAGAACGTCGTGCTGATGCCGTCCTTCGTCAATCTCGGCGCCTATGTCGACGAGAGCACCATGGTCGACACCTGGGCCACGGTCGGGTCCTGCGCGCAGATCGGCAAGCGCGTGCACATTTCCGGCGGCGCCGGCATCGGCGGCGTGCTCGAGCCGCTGCAGGCCGAGCCCGTGATCATCGAGGACGATTGCTTCATCGGCGCGCGCTCCGAGGTCGCCGAAGGCGTGATCGTGCGCAAGGGCGCGGTGCTGGCGATGGGCGTGTTCCTGGGCGCCTCGACCAAGATCGTCGATCGCGACACCGGCGAGATCTTCATCGGCGAAGTGCCTGAATATTCGGTGGTGGTGCCCGGCGCACTGCCCGGCAAGCCGATGAAGAACGGCCAGATCGGCCCGAGCACCGCCTGCGCCGTGATCGTCAAGCGCGTCGACGAGCGCACGCGGTCCAAGACCAGCATCAACGAGCTGCTGCGGGACTAATCCGCAATCGCAATTCCATCACCGTCACCCTGAGGTGGCCGCCTCTTCGGCAGCCCTCGAAGGACGACGGCCCGGCTGGCGGCAACATCCCGGCCGTCCATCCTTCGAGGCTCCCGGCGCGATGCTTTGCATCGCGCCACTCGCACCTCAGGATGACGGGTTCGACAGCGTTTCGAACCCAGCCTCCCTCCAGCGCGACCAATTTCCGGGCGGTCCCCCGCCCGGAGCCGCTCGCATGGACTGGACCTGGTATCTCTTCCGCTTCAACGGCCGCATCAACCGCGCCCTGCTGTGGCAGGCGCTGCTGATCGTCGCGGTGCTCGCGGCCTTGCTCGGCGTGATCGGTCAGGTCATCCGCCTCATCGACGCCGAGGGGGCGTTGAAGCTGTCCCTGAAACTCGATTTCGACTTCGGCCTCGACGACCTGTTCAAGCTGGCCGACCCGCGGGCCTACCGCTCGCTGGAGCCGCTTGACCGCACCAACCTGATCCTCAAGGCGTTCGGCTTGTCGCTGTCCCTCTGGATCTACCTCGCGACCGCGATCAAGCGGCTGCATGATCGCGACAAGCGCGGCTGGTGGATCGTTCCGTTCGTCGTCGTGCCCGGCCTGTTCGACCAATTCTCGGACCTGCTGCCCGACTCCAACTGGGTTCTTCCGTTCATCCTGGCCGCCTCCATCCTGTGGCTATGGGGCCTCGTCGAAATGTTCTGTCTGCGCGGCAGCATGGGCGATAACCGGTTCGGCCCTGATCCGTTGGACGAGACCGCAGACGACTCGTCCCCTGCGCAAGGCTGGGACCAGAGCCGCGAGATCGAATTTGTCCCGCCCAGCGCTAGCCCACCCGGCGGCATGCATGTTAAGCGGGGCGCATGACCGATGCTCTTTCCATTGCCCGCGATCTCATCCGCTGTCCCTCGGTAACCCCGGCCGACGCCGGCGCACTGGGGGTGCTTGAAAACGCCCTGAACGCGGCAGGCTTCACCTGCCACCGCGTGACGTTCAGCGAGCCCGGCATCGCCGACGTCGACAATCTCTATGCGCGGATCGGCACCGAAGGGCCGCACATCACCTTTGCCGGCCACACGGACGTGGTGCCGCCGGGCGACGAGAGCGCCTGGAGCGTCGGCGCGTTCTCAGGCGAGGTGAAGGACGGTTTTCTGCACGGCCGCGGCGCGGTCGACATGAAGGGCGGCATCGCCTGCTCGGTCGCCGCGGTGCTGGAGCATCTCGCCGCCAATGGCGGCAAGCCGCGTGCAGACGGAAACGGCTCGATCTCGTTCCTGATCACCGGCGACGAGGAAGACGTCTCCATCAACGGCACCATCAAGCTCTTGAAATGGGCCGCCGAGCGCGGCGAGAAATTCGACCATTGCGTGCTCGGCGAGCCCTCCAATGTCGAGACGCTCGGCGACACCATCAAGGTCGGCCGCCGCGGCTCGCAATCCGGCACGCTCTATGTCGACGGCGCGCAGGGGCATGTTGCCTATCCGCACCGCGCCTCAAATCCGGTGCCGGACATTTCGCGTCTGATCGTTGCGATCTCCGACGAGCCGCTCGACCACGGCAGCGCGCAATTCCAGGCCTCCAACCTCGAATTCACTTCGGTCGACGTCGGCAACAAGGCGAGCAACGTCATCCCCGGCGAGGCCCGCGCCAAGTTCAACATCCGCTATAACGACAACCACACCCAGGCATCCCTCCGCGAGCTGGTCGAGACGCGGCTGGCAAAAGCCTGCGGCAACCGCATCAAGGCCCGCATCGTCTGGGAGCCGTCGAACTCGAATGTGTTCGTGACCAAGCCCGGCCCGTTCACCGATCTCGCGGTGTCGGCGATCGAGGAGATCACGGGCCGCAAGCCGGAGCTGTCGACCTCAGGCGGCACGTCGGATGCGCGCTTCATCTCCAGCTATTGCCCGGTGATCGAGTTCGGGCTGGTCGGCCAGACCATGCATCAGGTCAACGAGCGCGTGCCGGTGGTGGATCTGGAAAAGCTGACGAAGGTCTATCGCGGGATTCTGACGCGGTATTTTGGGTAGAGCGCTAATGCTCGCCAAACCCTCCGCCGTCATGCCCGGGCTTGTCCCGGGCATCCACGTTCTTTGCGAGCCGAGAAGAAGGTCGTGGATGGCCGGGACAAGCCCGGCCATGACGCCTGGGGGGCAGCGACGTCCCTAGCTAATAATCCACCTTCACCAGATACAGCCCGTCCGGCGGCGCGACGATGCCGCAGGCTGCGCGGTTGCGGGCTGCGAGCGCGGCGGAGAGGTCGTCCGCGGTCCAGCGGCCCTCGCCGACCCACACCAGCGATCCCACCATCGAGCGAACCTGGCTGTGCAGGAACGAGCGCGCCGAGGTGATGATGGTGATCTCGCGCCCGTCGCGCAGCACGTCGAGCTGGTCGAGCGTCTTCTCCGGCGACTTGGCCTGGCACTCGGTGTCGCGAAAGGTCGTGAAATCGTGCTTGCCGAGCAGGCGCTGCGCGGCCGCATGCATAGCGTCAGCATCGAGCCGGCGCGGCACGCGCCAGGCGTGGCCGACGTCGAGCGCGAGATTGGCGCGGGTGTTGACGATGCGATAGCGGTAGTGGCGCTTGATGGCCGAGAAGCGCGCCTCGAAGCTATCAGGCACGATCTCGGCCTCCAGCACCGCGATCGGATGTGGGCGCAGATGCGCGTTGAGCCCGTCGCGAAACCGGCCCGGCGGAAACTGCTTCTCGATGTCGACATGCGCGACCTGGCCGCGCGCATGCACGCCGGCATCGGTGCGGCCGGCGCCATGGACGCGCAGATCCGCGCCGGTCATCGCCTTCACCGCCGCTTCCAATGCGCCCTGCACCGACGGCAGCGTGTCCTGCACCTGCCAGCCGAAGAACGGCGCGCCGTCATATTCGATGGTGAGCTTGTAGCGGGGCATCAGGCCAGCCGCATCGGCGGCTTCACAGGCACGCCGCGCAGGAAGTCCAGGGCCTGCATTCGGGCCTTGCCCTCGCGCTGGAGCTCGAGGATGCGGATCGCGCCGTCGCCGCAAGCGATGGTGAGCTGGTCGTCAAGCACAGCGCCCGGTGCGCCCGAGCCTTTCGCCAGCTCGCAGCGCAGGATCTTCAGGCGCGCGTTCTCGAGCTCGGCCCAGGCGCCGGGGAACGGCGACAGGCCATGGATGTGGCGCAGCACGGCGTGCGCGGGCCTGGTCCAGTCGATCCGCGCCTCGGCCTTGTCGATCTTGGCGGCATAGGTGACGCCGTCCTCGCTCTGCTTCTTGAGCTGGAGCCCGCCGCGGTCGAGCGCGGCCATCGCGCGCACCATCAGGTCGGCGCCGAGCCGGGACAGGCGATCGTGCAGATCGACGGCGGTCATGGTGTCCGATATGGCAAGACGTTCGGCCATGGCGACATCGCCGGTGTCGAGGCCGACATCCATCTTCATCACCATCACGCCGCTCTCGGCGTCGCCCGCCATGATCGCGCGGTTGATCGGCGCGGCGCCGCGCCAGCGCGGCAAGAGCGAAGCATGCAGATTGTAGCAGCCGAGCTTCGGTGCATCGAGGATCGCCTGCGGCAGGATCATGCCGTAGGCGACGACGACGGCCGCATCGGCATCAAAGGCGCGAAACGCGTCGAGCGCTTCCTCTGTCTTCAGCGTCTTCGGCGTCAGCACGGGCACGCCGAGTCTTCGCGCGGCTTCCTCCACCGGCGTCGGCTGCAATTGCAGGCCGCGCCGCCCGCCCGGCTTCGGCGCGCGGGTGTAGACGGCCACGATCTCGTGGCCATGCGCGACGAGCTCGAGCAGCGTCGGCACGGAGAAATCGGGCGTGCCCATGAAGATCAGGCGGAGGGGCATGTGGCTGCGTTCGGTGAGAGTTCTTGTTCTCCGTCATGCCCGGGCTTGTCCCGGGCATCCACGGTCTTGGCAACAAAGCAAGCAAGGCGTGGATGGCCGGGTCAAGCCCGGCCATGACGACGTGAGAGAGAGATGAGCCCTGCTTACTCCGCGCGCTTGGCGGCTTTCTCGAACTTCTTGATCACGCGGTCGCGCTTGAGCTTCGACAGGTAGTCGACGAACAGCACGCCATTGAGATGGTCGATCTCGTGCTGGATGCAGGTGGCGTAGAGGCCTTCGGCGTCCTCCTCGTGCACCTTGCCGTCGAGATCGGTGAAGCGCACGCGCACCTTCGCGGGGCGCTCGACCTCCTCGTAATATTCGGGAATCGACAGGCAGCCTTCCTCATAGACCGACAATTCCTCGGACGAGGCGATGACTTCCGGATTGATGAAGACGCGCGGCTCCGGCTTGGTCTCGCCGTTCTCGTCGCGCTTGGCGAGGTCCATGGTGATCAGCCGCAGCGGCTGCGCGATCTGGATCGCCGCAAGCCCGATGCCGGGTGCGTCATACATGGTCTCGAACATGTCGTCGGCAAGCTTGCGGATCTCCGTCGTGACCTTCTCGATCGGCTTGGAGACCAGACGCAGCTGCTTGTCGGGCAGGATGATGATTTCTCTGAGGGCCATGGCCGCGATTTAAGCCGCATGCCGGATGCGGTCAATGCGGCCGGGAACTCCGTTAACCCTCCGCTAACCATAAAACTTCAGGTTTCGTTAACCATAAAAATTAACGGGGCATTTACCGGAAATGTTCGCTATTCGTTCGTGCGGCCAGCCGAATCGGATAGAAGGACGGGCATGAACGAGATCATTTTCGTGGCTGGCGACTGGCCGGTGCGCACGATCGATGCACTCATCGGCTTCGGCGTCCTGGTCCTCATCCTGCTGCTGGTCATCGCCGTGGTGATTGCACGCTCGGGGCGGCGCGGGGCGGAACTCGCGATGGCGAACGCCATCCGCGCCGACGAGCTCGAAGAGCGCATCAGCCAGATGCTGCACGCCCAGAGCGAGGCTTCCGGCCGGGTCGACGCCATGACCCAGGCGCTGGCCGGCCGCCAGGCGGAGATGGCACGGGCGGTCAACGAGCGGCTGGATTCGGTGACCCATCGCGTCGGCCAGTCCATGGAGCACTCGACCCGCAACACCATGGAGAGCCTGCACGCCCTGCACGAGCGGCTCGGCATCATCGACAACGCGCACAAGAATCTCACCGACCTCACGACGCAGGTCACCACCTTGCGCGACGTGCTCGCCAACAAGCAGTCGCGCGGTGCCTTCGGCCAGGCGCGGATGGAGGCGATCGTCCAGGACGGACTGCCGAAGGGCGCCTACGAGTTCCAGTTCACGCTTTCGACCGGCAAGCGGCCGGACTGCGTGGTGTTCCTGCCCGACCAGCGCCCGCTCTGCATCGACGCGAAGTTTCCGCTGGAGGCGATGACCGCGCTGCACGACGCCCGCACCGACGAGGAGAAGCGCATCGCCACGCAGCGGCTGCGCGGCGACGTGATGAAGCATGTCAGCGACATCGCCGAAAAATATCTCGTCGCCGGCGAGACCCAGGAGATGGCGCTGATGTTCGTGCCGTCGGAATCGGTCTACGCCGAGATCCATGACGGTTTCGACGACGTGATCCAGAAGGCCTATCGCGCCCGCGTCGTGCTGGTGTCGCCCTCGCTCCTGATGCTGGCGATCCAGGTGATGCAGCAGATCATGAAGGACGCGCGCATGCGCGACGCCGCCGACCAGATCCGCACCGAGGTCATCAAGCTCGGCGACGACCTCGGCCGCCTGCGCGACCGCGTGCTGAAATTGCAGAAGCATTTTGCCGACGTGAACGAGGACGTCCGCCAGGTGCTGATTTCCGCCGACAAGATCGAGAAGCGTGCGGGCCGGATCGAAGAGCTCGATTTCAGCAAGGCCGATGCGCCGGAGGGCCCGCATCTGGTGGCAACAGGTGCGCCCGAGCTGTTCCCGCGGAAGCTCCAGGCGGGGGAGTGAGATGTTCACCTCGCCCCGCTTGCGGGGAGAGGAGGACGAGGCATCACGGCCAGAATCTGCTAACAAGCCCCCATGACCGCACCCGACGCAACCTCTGGAGCCACCCCGGCAACAACCAAGACGTCCAGCCGCTCCTCCTGGAGCGACGTGCTGACCGTCTATCTACAGCGACGCGTGCTCGTCGTGCTGTTGCTCGGATTTTCGGCCGGACTCCCCTTCTCCCTGGCTGGGCAGACCTTGCAGGCCTGGATGACGGAAAGCGGCGTCGATATCAAAACTATCGGCCTGTTCGCCTTTGTCGGCACGCCCTATTGGACCAAGGTGTTCTGGTCGCCACTGGTCGATGCGCTGGACATCCCGGTTCTCACGCGCTTGCTCGGACGGCGCCGCGCCTGGCTGATCCTGACGCAACTGATGCTGATGGCCGCCATCGTCCTGCTCGCGGGCTGCGACCCTGCACACGCTCCCGGCATCGTGGCCGCGGCAGCACTGTTGGTCACGACGGCTTCCGCCACGCAGGATATCGTGATTGATGCCTTTCGCGTCGAGAGTCTCGACGAAAGCGAGCAGGCAGCCGGTATGGCCTCCTATGTTGCGGCCTATCGGATAGCGGCCCTGGTGTCCGGCGCCGGGGCGCTGCTTCTGGTTAGCGGTTTTGTCGGCTGGGGCTTTGATCAACAACGCGCCTACAGCGTGACCTACGTGGTCATGGCAATCCTTGTCGTCATCGGAATCCTCGCGACGATTTTGGCGGTGGAGCCGGAGGGCTCGCGCCTTGCTCGAGCCGCGCATGCAGACCCACGCCAGCGCGCTCCCACGCAACGCATCGTTGAGGTTGCGGTTGCGAGCCTAAAGGACTTCCTGTCGCGCGACGCGGCCATCGCCATCCTTCTGTTCGTTGTGCTATTCAAGCTCGCCGACGCGTTGGCGACCGCGATGAACACGACATTTGCGCTGAAGATCGGATTTTCGCGCGTGGAGCTTGCCGCCATCCTCAAGGGCGTCGGCTTTGCCGCTGCGTTGCTCGGGGGCTTTGCCGGCGGCTTTGTCGCCCGCTCCTTTTCCTTGAGTACAAGCCTCTGGATCGGCGGCATTCTGCAAACAGTCGCTATTCTCGCCTTCTCATGGCAGGCCATGATCGGCCACGATGTTGCATGGCTGACGTTCGCCATCATTGCGGAGCAATTCACCGCCGGTGTCGGAACCGTAACGCTCGTCGCCTATTTATCGGCGCTTTGCGCCAATCCACTTCACACGGCGACCCAATATGCACTTCTGACGGCTCTGACGGCGCTCGGGCGTACAGTGTTTGCCGGCGGCAGCGGCTATCTGCAGGATGCGACGGGTTGGGTCGGTTATTTCCTGGTCTGCACCGCATCGGCCATACCGAGCTTCATATTGCTCGCCTATCTGCAGCGGCGCGGCCATTTTGAATCGCTGGAGCGTGCGAAGACGCAAGCGCCGCAATAGCGGAAGGTCTCGTAGGGTGGGCAAAGCGAAGCGTGCCCACCACTTCAATCACGGATCGGAAATGGTGGGCACGGCGCTTTGCGCCTTTGCCCGCCCTACGACAGCTCGTCGTGAGGCGTCATCGCCCCCTACTGCTTCTTGATGATGCTCCACTTCGTGATCACGGCTTCGCTCATCTGGCCAGGATCGCTTGCGCAGGCGACTTCGTCGACCTTGACCGAGATCGCCTTGCCGACGAAGGATTTCAGCTGCGCGGCCTGTGCGTCGCTGGAGGTGACGAGCTGGAAGGTCTCCGGCCCCGTCTCGAGATTGCACAGCCCGTTCGGCGCCGGCAGTCGGCGCGGCTCGGAGGTGATCTGGTACATCGCGATCCGCTTGCCGGCGTTCTTGACGTCGCGCACCTTCATCGCGTTCAACTCGCCCGAGAGCACCTCGCCGGTGTTGATCGGCTTGCCGGGCTTGGGCGCCGGCGGCGCCTCGCTGTCCTGCTGCGCGGAGATGGCCGGCGTCACCAGCAGCATCATCGTCGCGACCAAAGCCGATCGTGTGGCGAATCGTTTCGTCATGTCGTCCGTTCCGTAGAGTCTGGATTGCTAGAACAGGGTCCGCTGCCGCATCGCAGCCGATAGCGTACCTTCATCGAGATAATCAAGCTCGCCGCCGACAGGCACGCCATGGGCGAGACGCGTTACTTTGACGTTGGCGTCCTGGAGCAGGTCGGTGATGTAATGCGCCGTGGTCTGGCCGTCCACCGTCGCGTTCAGCGCCAGGATGATCTCGTGCACCTCGGCGGCATGCGCTCGGGCGACCAGCGCGTCGATGGTGAGGTCCTGCGGGCCGACGCCGTCGAGCGGCGACAATGTCGCACCGAGCACGTGATAACGCCCTTGAGTCGCATTGGCGCGCTCCAGCGCCCAGAGATCGGCGACATCGGCGACGACGACGATGATCGACGGATCGCGCTTCGGATCGGTGCAGACGGTGCAAGGATTTTGCGTGTCGATGTTGCCGCAGGTCTTGCAGACCTGGACCTTGTCGAGCGCGACCTGCATCGCCGAGGACAGCGGCATCATCAGCGCTTCGCGCTTCTTGATCAGATGCAGCGCGGCGCGCCGCGCCGAGCGCGGGCCGAGGCCCGGCAGCCGCGCGAGAAGCTGCACCAGCCGCTCGATTTCAGGACCTGCAACGGCGCCCATGCTACTGGCCGAACAGCCCCGGCGGCAGGCTGAGACCTCCGGTGAGCGCCTGCATCTTCTCCTGCACGGCGGCCTCCGCCTTGCGGCGGGCATCACCGAGCGCGGTGACGAGCAGGTCTTCCAGCACCTCGCGTTCTTCCGCCTTCATCAGCGAAGGATCGATCTTGATGCCCTTGACGTCCATCTTGGCGGTCATGCGCACCGCGACGAGGCCGCCGCCGGAGATGCCTTCGACCTCCACATTGCCGAGCGCGTCCTGCATTTCCTGCATCTTGGATTGCAGCTGCGCCGCCTGCTTCATCATGCCGAGAAAATCAGCCATAGGTCGGGTGTCCTTGGAAAGAAGGGCCTAAGGCGCGATATGTCATCATCGCGCCTTAGCATGTTATTTACGCATGATCTTATCGGAAAACCGCTTCGCACTTTTCCGGATCATGCTCAGAGATCGTCGTCGGCGTCGGAACCGTCGGGCGGATCGTCACTGCCATAGTCGGCGTTAATATCGGATTCCGGCGTCTCGGGGGCAAGCCTGCGGACCTCGACGACCTTCGTGCCGGGAAAGCGCGACAGCACCTCCTGCACGCGCGGATCGGCCTCGGCGGAGCGCGCATGCTCCTGCTTGGCGGCCTGGTTCACCGAGCGCAGCGTCGGCTGGCCCTGCTCGTTGGAGACGATCACGGTCCAGCGGCGGCCGGTCCAGAGCTCGAACTTGCGCGCGAGCTCGGTGATCATGGTCTTGGAGGCGTTCGGCTCGAGCGCGACCTCGAGCCGCCCCTCCTCGAAACGGACGAGGCGCATGTCGGCTTCGAGCGCGCCTTTGGTCATGAGGTCCCGCTTCTGCCCCGCGAGCGCAACGAGCTGGGTGAAGCTGGTGATGCGCAGCTGGGGCGCTGCGCCTTGCGTATCCGGCGCGGGCGCGGCCATCTGCGGCCGGGCCGCGCCGCCACCGAACGCGGTCGGCGATGAGGTGGGTGCACGCATGGGCGCCGCCGAGGCGACAGGTGCAGCGGAAGCAACCGGCGCGACCGGCGCGCCGCGCGCCGCACTGCCGCCGCTCACGACCGGCGAGCCGCCGCCGTTCTGCTCCAGCATCCGGATCGCTTCGTCCGGCGTCGGCAGATCAGCGACATAGGCGATGCGCACCAGCACCATCTCGGCGGCAGCAGCCGGCCGCGTCGCGGCCTGCACCTCGGTGATGCCCTTGAGCAGCATCTGCCACATCCGCGACAGCACGCGCATCGAGATCTTCGAGGCGAACTCCCGCGCGCGCACGCGCTCGGTCTCGCCATAGGCGACGTTGTCGGCGGTCGCCGGCACGATCTTCACGCGGGTGACGAAATTGACGAACTCGGCGAGGTCCGAGAGCACGACGATCGGATCGGCGCCGACGTCGTACTGGTCGCGGAACTCCTTGAAGGCGCTCGCGATGTCGCCGCGCGCCAGCGAATCAAAGAGATCGATGACGCGGGTGCGGTCGGCGAGCCCCAGCATCTGCCTGACCGCATCGGCCTTCACGGTGCCCGCCGCATGCGCGATCGCCTGGTCGAGCAGCGACAGCGAATCGCGCACGGAGCCTTCGGCGGCGCGCGCGATGATGCCGAGCGCCTCGGGTTCGATCTCGACATTTTCCTTGGCCGCGATGCTGGCGAGGTGCTTCATCAGCACGTCGGCCTCGACGCGGCGCAGGTCGAAGCGCTGACAGCGCGACAGCACCGTGACCGGAACCTTGCGGATCTCCGTCGTCGCGAACACGAACTTGGCGT
Source organism: Bradyrhizobium sp. GW821-FHT12B03 (assembly GCF_058807535.1). Classification (NCBI taxonomy): domain Bacteria; kingdom Pseudomonadati; phylum Pseudomonadota; class Alphaproteobacteria; order Hyphomicrobiales; family Nitrobacteraceae; genus Bradyrhizobium; species Bradyrhizobium sp. GW821-FHT12B03. Next base: position 156,439 of record NZ_JBXAQU010000020.1, on the reverse strand, counting down.
GCTCCGGCGGTTCCTCCAGCGTCTTCAGGAAGGCGTTGAACGCCGCCGTCGACAGCATGTGGACTTCGTCGATGATGTAGACCTTGTAGCGGGCGCTGGCCGGCGCGTAGCGCACGCTGTCATTGATCTGGCGGACGTCGTCGACGCCGGTATGCGAGGCCGCGTCCATCTCCAGCACGTCCATGTGCCGGCTTTCCATGATCGCCTGGCAATGCACGCCCAAGGTCGGCATGTGGATGGTCGGGCCCTTCACCGAGCCGTCCGGCATCTCGTAGTTGAGCGCACGGGCAAGGATTCGCGCCGTGGTGGTCTTGCCGACCCCGCGGACGCCGGTGAGAATCCAGGCCTGCGGAATGCGCCCGGTCTCGAAGGCATTGGAGACGGTGCGAACCACGGCCTCCTGGCCGATCAGATCGTCGAATGAGGAGGGGCGGTATTTGCGCGCCAGCACCCGGTAAGGAGTGTTGCCAGCCTGGCCGGCGCTGTCAGGATTTGGAGGGGCGCCAGCGTCAGTCATCGGTCGATCCGCAATGAAATCTCTCTCGGCCGGCTCTTGCGGAAAGGAGCGCGCTGGCGGCAGGGCCGCCGGCGCAATTCGCTCGGAAAAACAGGTAGGAGACTGACGAGCGACCCGATCCGGACCTCGTTAGGGCTGCTTCCTTCCGGACCTGACCCGGTTGGCGAGTGGCTCGTCCACCGCCAATCTCCCGATCCCTATTTGGGGCCAAAAGGTCGGGAAAGCAAGCGGGTATCGGTTCGCACGGGTTGGGTTTGCCCAGCATCCGGGCAATTTCCGGTCTGCCCAGCCGATAGGCTGTGCTTTCGCTGGTGGGACCTCCTTGCTAAGAACGCTGCCGGAACTCCATCCAACCAGAAAAGCGATTGATCCCAATGGTTACACGTCGTGATGTTGCATCGATTGTCGGACTTGGCGCGGTAGCCGCAGCTGCGCTGGCCTCCCCGGCCGTGGCCCAGACGGCCGATCCCAACGAATCGACCTTCGCCCGCATCCGCCGCACCAAGAAGATGCGAATCGGCGCAGTCGGCGGCGGCGCGCCCTATTACATGAAGGATCTCGCCAGCGGCCAGTGGAAGGGCTTCTACATCGACATCGCCAAAGGGCTCGCCGACGACATGGAGGCCGAGCTCGAGATCACCGAGACCACCTGGGGCAATTCGGTGCTCGATCTTCAGTCCAACAAGATCGACATCTTCTTCGGGCTCAACCCGACCCCGAAGCGCGCGCTGGTGGTCGATTTCTCGGTGCCGGTCTTCAACAACGCCTTCGGCATCCTCTGCAAGAAGGACTTCAAGCCGAAGAGCTGGGCCGAGCTGAACTCGCCGGACGTCAAGATCTCCGTCGACCAGGGCTCCTCGCACGACCAGGTCGTCAGCCGCCTGACGCCGAAGGCGCAGATTACGCGGCTGAAGACCGCGGACGATGCCACCGCCGCGCTCCAGACCGGCCGTGTCGATGCGCAGTGTCTGGTCACCATGCTGTCGCTGACGGTGCTGAAGAAGAACCCTTCGCTCGGCCAGCTCGTGCTGCCGACGCCGATCTTCGCGACCACGTCGAACGCCGGCTTCCGCCGCGAGGCCGACAAGACCTGGCGCGACTACGTCAACACCTGGATCGACTTCAACAAGGGCCTCGGCTTCATCCGCAACGCGATCGTCACCAACATGGAGCTGGTGGGCGTGACCGAGGCGGACATTCCGCCGGGCGTTTCGCTGTAAGTGATGATGGGATTCGGGCTGGCCCGCTCCGCGCACTCCCCTCCGCCCCCTCTCCCGCTTGCGGGAGAGGTGCACCGAGAACGACGCGACACCGTTCCAAGTTTTCCGCCGGCTGAGTAAACCGCACGCATGTATCAGTGGGACTTTGGCATCCTCTGGAGCTATCGCTGGCTCTTTCTCAACGGGCTCGGCGTCACCGTCGGCTTCACCGTGGTCATCGTCGTGCTCGGACTGGTGTTCGGCCTGTTCGGCGCGTTCGGCAGCCTGTCGCGCTTCAAGGCGGTGCGCCTCATCGCGCTCACCTTCATCGAGGCGTTCCGCTGCACGCCGATCCTGGTGCAGCTGATCTGGTTCTATTACGCGCTGCCGATTCTCGCCGGCGTCGAGATGACGCCGATCACGGCTTCGGCGCTGGCGCTGTCGCTCTATGGCGGCTCGTTCTATTCGGAGATCATCCGTGGCGGCATCATCTCGATCGACAAGGGCCAGTCGGAAGCGGGCGCCGCGCTCGGCATGACTCCTGGCCAGAGCATGCGGCGCATCGTGCTGCCGCAGGCAATCAAGCGCATGATCCCGGCGCTGATGAACCAGTCGATCATCCAGTTCAAGAACACCTCGCTGGTCTCGGTGCTGGCGGTGCCTGACCTCGTCTATCAAAGCCAGGTCGCGGCTCATGACAGCTACCGGCCGCTGGAGACCTACACGGCGGTCGCGGTCGCCTATGCGGCGATCCTGATTCCACTCACCATCATCGTCCGGCGCGGCGAGAAGCGACTGGCGGTCAGCGAATGAGCGACACGTCAAAAATCGAGATCCGCAGCCTTCGCAAGAGCTTCGGCAGCAACGAAGTCCTCAAGAACATCAGCCTCGATGTCCCCAAGGGCGGCGTCGTGGCGCTGATCGGGCCATCAGGCTCCGGCAAGTCGACGCTGCTCCGCTGCATCAATCTGCTGGTCGCGCCCGACGGCGGCAGCGTCCGCGTCGGCGACACGCGCTTTGCGTTCGGCGACGGCTCGAAGCTCCCCGATGTGAAGACGCTGGCAAAATTCCGCGCCACCACCGGCATGGTGTTCCAGCATTTCAACCTGTTCCCGCACATGACGACGCTCCAGAACGTGATGGAGGGACCGGTCACGGTACGGCGCATGGCCAAGGCGGATGCCGAGAAGCTCGCGCGGGCGCAACTCGCCAAGGTGGGCCTTGCCGAGAAGGCGGACCAATATCCGGCAACGCTGTCAGGCGGACAGAAGCAGCGTGTCGCCATCGCGCGGGCGCTGGCGATGGAGCCCGATGTCATGCTGTTCGACGAAGCAACCTCCGCGCTCGACCCCGAACTGGTCGGCGAGGTGCTGAACGTGATCCAGCAGCTGGCATCCGAGGGCATGACCATGGTGATCGTGACGCATGAGATCGCCTTCGCCCGCGAAGTCGCCGACCGCCTCATCTTCATGCGCGACGGCGTCGTCGTCGAGGAAGGCCCCGCGCGGCAGGTGATCGACCATCCGCAGGAGACGGCGACGCGCGCCTTCCTCAGCCATTTCCACCGCACCGGCGCGTTGCCGCCGGCCAACGCAGCAACCTGATGCCTGATATCGACCGCGTCTATCTCGTCACCGGTGCCGCCAGCGGCATTGGCCGCGCCACCGCAAAACTGCTCGCAGCGCCTGGCACCGCGCTGCTGCTGCACACGCGCTCGAATGCAGAAGGTCTCGACGCCACCGCGGCGGAGGCCGAAGCGAAAGGTGCGGTCATCGCAAAATGCCTCGGCGATCTTGCCGAGGAGCTCGCGGCCACCGATGCCGTCGCCGCCGCGCAAACCGCCTTCGGCCGGCTCGATGGATTGGTTCTCGTCGGCGGCCACGCCCGCCGCGGCAGCGCCATCGGCACGCCGGCGGACGAGTTCCGCAAGGCGATGGACGAATCGGCGCTGGCCTTCACGCGCATGGTCGAGGCCGCGCTGCCGCTGCTGCGCGCCAGCCAGGATGCGCGCATCGTCGCGGTGTCGTCCTTCGTAGCCCATGCGATCCGACCCGAATTCGCGCCGTTCGCCGCGACCGCCGCGAGCCGAGCCGCGCTGGAAGCGCTGGTGCGGCTGGCCGCGGTCGAACTTGCGAAAGACGCCATCACCGTCAACGCAGTCGCGCCCGGCCTCATCATCAAGGACAAGCCCGGCGAGAGCCGGCTCTCGCCGGAGCAGATCGCCGCGACCGAGGCGCTGATCCCGATGCGCCGCCGCGGGCGGCCCGAAGAGGTGGCCGAGATCATCGCCTTCCTGGCGTCGCCGAAAGCATCCTACGTCACCGGCCAGGTCTGGCACGTCAATGGAGGCCTGACATGACCGAAGCAACCGTCGCACGCATCAGGCTGTTCCTGATCGAGAGCCCGATCAAGATGGCGCGCCTCCAGGGCGTCGGCAACGTCAAGGGCACGGTGAAGCGCGTGCTGATCGAACTCACCGCGAGCGACGGCGTGATCGGCTGGGGCGAGGCGGCGCCGTGGGAGGTCTTTACCGGAACGCCGGAAGCCGCCTTCTCCGCGCTCGACATCTATTTGCGGCCGATCGTGCTCGGCAAGCCGGTGCGCCGCATCCGCGCGCTGATGGCCGAGCTCGACCGCGCGCTGGTCGGACATGCCGAGGCAAAAGTCGGAATCGAGATGGCACTGCTCGACATCGTCGGCAAGTCGTCGGGGCTCTCGGTCGCCGACCTGCTCGGCGGCCGCGTGCGCGACACCATCCCGCTGTCGTTCTCGATCGCCGATCCGGATTTCGCCGCCGATCTCGAACGCATGCGGAAAATGGTTCCCGACGGCAACGTCATCTACAAGGTCAAGACCGGCGTGAAGCCGCATCGCGAAGACCTCGATCATCTCGAAGCGATCCGCAAGGAATTCGGCGACAAGGTGGACTTGCGCGTCGACTACAACCAGGCGCTGGCGCCGTTCGGCGCGATCAAGATCCTGCGCGACGTCGAGCAGTTTGCGCCGACCTTCATCGAGCAGCCGGTGCCGCGCAAGTTTCTCGACGTGATGGCGCAGCTCTCCGCTGCGCTGGAAACGCCTGTGCTCGCCGACGAAAGCTGCTTCGACCGCCGCGACATGATGGAGGTGGTGCGCCGCGAGGCCGCCGACGCCGTCTCGATCAAGCTGATGAAGGCCGGCGGCCTGTTCGAGGCGCAGGCGATCATGGCGATCGCCGATATTGCCGGCCTGCCCGGCTATGGCGGCACGCTGTGGGAGGGCGGCATCGGCCTTGCCGCCGGCACGCAGCTGATCGCGGCGACGCCGGGCATCTCGCTCGGCTGCGAGTTCTACATGCCGCACCACGTGCTGACCGAGGACGTGCTGGAAGAGCGCGTCGCCAACCGCGCTGGCCATGTGGTGGTGCCGGACGGCCCCGGCCTCGGCATCCGCGTCAGCGAAGCCTCGGTCCGCGCCAATGCGCGGGTGCTCGCGGAGGCGTAGCCCGCTGTCGTCCTGGCGAAAGCCAGGACCCATTACCCCAGGGCGAACTTGTGACACCAAGCTGGTCACCACGAATCCTCGCCAAATTGCTCCCTGGGGTAATGGGTCCTGGATCTGCGCTACGCTTGTCCAGGACGACGATCGCGTATGCAGAAGCCGCGGAGCCCTAACCTTCCCCTGGCTAACTCCGTATCGTATGGTCGGGCCAAACAAGCCCGCCCCCATCGGGCCATCCGGAAACCTTCATGCCCGAGCCCGCCTGGTCGCTGCACTCCCGCCTGAAAGAGGACACCATCGACATCGGCGATCTGCCGCTGTCGAAGGTGCTGGTCATCAAGGACGCGCATTATCCCTGGCTGCTGCTGGTGCCGCGGCGCGCTGACACGGTCGAGATCATCGATCTCGACGAGGTGCAGCAGGCGCAGTTGATGACCGAGATCTCCCGCGTCTCGCGCGCGCTGAAGGAGATCACCAAATGCGACAAGCTCAACATCGCCGCGCTCGGCAATCTCGTGCCGCAGCTTCACGTCCATATCATCGCGCGCCGCACCAGCGACGCCGCCTGGCCGCGGCCGGTCTGGGGCGTGATGCAGCCCTTGGCGCATGACGCCACCGAGGTGCAGAATTTCATCAGCGCGCTTCGCCGAAAAATCTGGTTGGGTTGAAAGAACAAGACATGTCAGCATTCGACGCGTTTCCACTGGGGCAGCCGGCCTTCGTCACCAACGTCCTCGACCGCGCCGCGCATCTGCGCCGCGATGACGAAAAACTGTTCGCGCTGGAGCAGAAGCCGACCTCGCGCGCCTATGTCGTCCACCGCGACTCGCTGCTGGTGAAGCGCGAGGGCGAAAAGGTGCGCGCGCTGCTGGGAATCGACGAGGCGCTGAAATGCGGCGCCAATCCCGGCACGATCTTCCTGGGGCTGCGCGACGGCGCCGCGGTGTTCGGTATGGGCCTGTCGCAGGCCGCTGCCGAGAAGCTGGTCGGCCGTGAGGACTACACCGTCACCGAGCTGCGCGGCATGGCGATGCAGGGCGCGATTCCGCCTGACGAGCTCTCGGCGGTCGCGATGGCGAAGTCGATGGTGAGCTGGCACCAGCGCCACGGCTATTGCGCCAATTGCGGCACCCGCAGCGCGATGAAGGAAGGCGGCTGGAAGCGCGACTGCCCCAGCTGCAAGGCCGAGCATTTTCCGCGCACCGACCCCGTCGTGATCATGCTGGTGGCATCAGGCGAAAAATGCCTGCTCGGCCGTCAGAAGCAATTTCCGCCGGGCATGTTTTCCTGCCTCGCCGGCTTCGTCGAGGCGGCAGAAACGATCGAGGACGCAGTACGCCGCGAGATCCTCGAAGAGTCCGGCATAAGCTGCACCGACGTGCAGTATTACATGACGCAGCCGTGGCCCTACCCGTCGTCGCTGATGATCGGTTGCAGCGCGCGGGCCGTGAGCGAGGACATCGTCGTCGATCACTCCGAGCTGGAGGATGCGCGCTGGTTCACGCGCGAAGAGGCCGCCCTGATGCTGACGCGGACGCATCCCGACGGGCTCGCGGGCCCGCATCCCTTCGCGATCGCGCATCACCTGCTCGGCCGCTGGGTGCACGACAAGAGCGGCGCTTGAGCTGAGGCCGTCGATGGCCGGGATCGCGCCGCGCATCCTCTGCATCGGCATCCCCGTGCGCGATCTGACGTTTCGCGTGGAGGCCGTGCCCGCGCGCGGCAGCAAGGCCAACGCCACGCACCTCGCCGAGATCTGCGGCGGCAACGCGCTCAATGCCGCGATCGCGATGGCGCGGCTTGGCGGCCGCGTGGCGTTCGCAGGCCCCATGGGCGACGTGCGCGAGACATCGAGCGGATTCATTCTCGCGCAGATCGCGCAGGAGGGCATCGACACCAGCCCTATCGTGCGCATGGCTGATGTGACCACGCCCGTCTCCGCGATCATGATCGAGCCCTCCGGCGAACGGACACTGACGATCTATCGCGATCCCGGCCTGTGGAACGTGAAGCTGCCCGACGCCGCCGACCTGCTCGCCGATTGTCGGGCGGTTCTGGTCGAGAGCCGCTGTGGTCCGTTTTGCATCGACCTCTGCGCCGAGGCACGCCGGCGCGGCATTCCCGTCATCGTCGGCGTCGACCGCGCGATGTCGTTGCAGGATGGCCTGCTCACGACCGCCTCGCACCTGCTGTTCGCCAGCGAGCAGGTGCAGGAGACGGCCGGCATCGCCGACGACGGCGGGGCCCTGAAGCGCCTGGCGGGGCTGACGCCGGCCTTCCTCGCCGCCACCCGCGGCCCGCATGGCTCGATCTGGCTGAACGAAAGAGGCGAACTGCAGGAGACACCGGCCTACCGGGTTCGGGCAGTCGATACGCTCGGCGCCGGCGATGTCTTCCATGGCGCCTTCACGCTCCGCCTCGCCGAGGGTGCGGGGGTACAGGAGGCGCTGCGATTCGCCGCGGCCGCCGCAGCGCTGAAATGCACCCGCCATGGCGGCGGTCTCGCCGCCCCGCAACGCATTGAAGTTGAAGAGTTTTTACGAGGCGAGCCGTAGAGCGATTCCACTGTTGCGCCGAGAATATGGGCTTGCCGTGGAAGGATTTTCTCTATATCAGGAAAATCCGCCCCCGAAATGGAACAAAGTTCTTCAAATGACTGACCTCGCTGTCCAGATCCCCGAGACCAGCCGCCGCCTCGACGCCATCGACCGCAAGATCCTGATGGTGCTGCAGGACGATGCCTCCCTGTCCGTCGCTGAGATCGGCGACCGCGTCGGGCTGTCCTCGACCCCCTGCTGGAAGCGCATCCAGCGGCTGGAGGCCGACGGCGTGATCATCAAGCGGGTGGCTCTGGTCGACCAGAACAAGATCGGGCTCGGCATCTCCGTGTTCGTCTCGGTGGAGAGCGCCGACCATTCCGACGCCTGGCTGAAGAGGTTCGCTGAAGCCGTCAGCGCCATGCCCGAGGTGATGGAGTTCTACCGGATGGCCGGCGACGTCGACTACATGCTGCGCGTCGTGGTCGCGGACATGCAGGCGTATGACGTGTTCTACAAAAAGCTGATCAGCGCCGTGCCGCTGAAGAACGTCACCTCGCGCTTCGCGATGGAGAAGATCAAGTCGGTCACCGCGCTGCCGATTCCGGCAGTGGTGGCGGCCTGACGCCGGAGTCTTGTTCGACGCGTTTTCTTTGCGCGAACCGGTATACACCTCGCTCGAAAATGCTTTAAGCCGGTTGAAACACCGGCAGCGCGACATGGACCCGCGTGCCCCCGCCGGAGGCTGCGGTAATCTCGATCGTTCCACCATGCGCCTCGACCAGGCTGCGCACGACCGCGAGGCCGAGGCCAGCCCCACCCGTCGCGCGATTGCGTGACTTCTCCAGCCGGTGGAACGGCTCCAGTACGGTCTGGCGCTGATCTTCGGGAATGCCCGCTCCCTCGTCGTCGATCGACACGACGAAGGCGCCGTCCTTCAAGGCCGTCCGCACATGCGCTGCATGACCATACGCAAGCGCGTTGTCGATGATGTTGGCGAGGATACGCCGCAGCGCCAGCCGGTCGCCGAGCACGACGGCATTGCGCGCGCGCTCGTCCGTCACCAGATCGACCGGCTTGCCCTGCACGCGCCGGTCGTGCACCTCGACGGCGATCAGCGCGGCCAGCTCAACCATTTCCTGCGACAGGCCGCCGGCGCCCGCCCGCGTCGACAGCAGCGCGTCGTCGAGCAGCCGGATCATGTCGTCGATATCGGCAACCGCCCGCTGCCGCTCGGCATCGTCGGGGATGTGCTCGACGCGCAGCCGCAGCCGTGTCGCGAAGGTCCGGACGTCATGGGCGATGCCGCCGACCAGCGTCATGCGGGCGCGCAGCATCTCGGCAAGCCGCCCCTGCAGGCGGTTGAACGCGGCGATGACGGCGCGGATCTCCGGCGCGCTGCGCCGCGCGTCCGCCAGCTTCGGCGGATCGGCCGACAGGTCGACGCGATCGACCGCTGCGGCAAGCTGCGCCAATGGCCGCGTCTCGCGCTGCATGACCAGCAGCGCGAGCAGCGCCACGATCGATCCGAACAGGCCCGCGCCGAAGCCGACCGGCAGGCCGAGTGGCGTCACCGGAAGTCGCGTATAGGCATCGACGATCAGCAACTCGCCGCCGCGCAGTCCGATGCGGAATTCGATCGCATTGGCCATCAGCCGCGCGATGCGGGGAAACAGGCGCGCGACGCGGTGATCGGGCGGCGACACGATCTCGACCGGGCGACCGGCAAGACCGGCCGCATAGGTCTCGCGCAATTGTCGCTGCTGCTCCGGCGTCTCGCCGCTGACCGGCGCGCCCGACGGCACGATCCGCACCATGAACTGCGGCGAGGACACCGCATCGAGCACGGCCTGGCGTGACCCTGCGGCCGTCCGCTCGACGAGTGTTGCCAGCGCATCGAGGCGCGCCGGCGACGGCCGCGTCAGCTCGTTCTCGTGCACACTGGTCCGGTAGAAGATCGCGACGACCACGGTGAGCACCACCGTGAATCCGATCAGCCCGATCAGCGCCAGCCGGGCCGCAAGCGTCACGCGCAACATCACGACACCTGCTTGACGGCAGCGGTGAACAGGTAGCCGCCGTTGCGCACCGTCGTGATCAGGCCGGAGCCGGGGCTTGCGCCATCGAGCTTCTTGCGCAGCCGCGAGATCAGCATGTCCACGGTGCGGTCGAACGGCTCGGCCGAGCGCCCGCGGGTCCAGTCGAGGATCTGGTCGCGCGTCAGCACCCGGCGCGGGCGCTGCACGAAGCAGCCGAGCAGGTCGAACTCGGCGCTGGTCAATTGCAGCGCCGGCGTCTCGGCGTCGACCATCTCGACGCTGCGCGCATCGAGATCGATCACGAAGCGGTCGAACGCAAAGCGCCGGACCAGCGGCTTGGCCGGCGCCCCGTTGGCACGGCGCAGGATGGCGCGGACGCGCGCCAGCAGCTCGCGCGGCCCGAACGGTTTCGTCAGATAGTCGTCGGCCCCCATCTCGAGGCCGACCACCCGATCGATCTCATCGCTCTTGGCGGTCAACATCAGGATCGGGAGGGTGTCGTCGGCGCGCAGCCGGCGGCAGATCGAAAGCCCGTCCTCGCCCGGCAGCATCAGGTCGAGGATGATCAGATCGGGCCGCAGGCGCTGGAGCATCGCGTCCATCGCCTTGCCGTCGGCGACGCAGGCGACCTCGAACCCCTCGCGCCGCATGAAGTCGGCGACGAGGCGGCTGATCTCGGGATCGTCCTCCACCATGAGAATCGTGGCTGGGTGCGCATTCATCGCCGCATTTTTGGACGACGGCACGCGCCGCGCAAGGGCGCGGGCGCCGTTGTTACATAGTGTTACACGGGGCCGACAAAGCCATAACAATCGTTTCGTCCCTGCAATGCCGCGCAGACGTCTCCGCCCCAGTCTCCTCCGCATGGCTCCCGTTCACGGCAGCCCCACAAGGAGACGATCATGAACAAGTTCTTCCTCACCTCCCTCGTCATCGGCGTCCTGTCGGTTGCCGCCGCGGCCGACGCCAATGCCTGGACCCGGACGGCGACCGGCTCCGGTCCGCGCGGCACCTCCAGCGTCACCGCGACCGGCAGTTGCGCCAATGGCAGCTGCACGCGCAACGTCACGCGCACCGGCCCCGCCGGCAACACCTACACCCGCACCGGCACGATCTCGCGCTGAGAAGCGGGCAAGGCCGTCGCCGCGTTCGCCCCACGCGGCGGCGGCCTGTTTCACCAGATCAGAAAGGACGAACACCATGCCATCGGCTTTCCGTCGCCTCTCATTTCCGCGGGCCGCAATCATCGTCGCGCTCGACGTCGCGGCCTCGACATCCGCATTCGCCCAGAGCCAGTTGCAGACGCAGATCACGCCGCAAATGCGCAGCGAAGCGAGGGCGGTCATGCAGGCCTGCCGCGCCGATTACGACCGGCTTTGCAGCGACGTCGCGCCGGGAGGCGGACGTATCCTCGCCTGCCTGCAATCCCATGCCGGCCAGCTCACCGCGACCTGCGCGCAAACGCTGCCCCGCGCGCAGGCGCTGCGAGACGGTGCCGTCAGCGCTGGCGTCGCGCCGAAATAGGAGAGTGCCGTGGGCTACGCTTCATTCCTGCTCGATCCGACGCTCAGGCGCGTGATCCTGGCAACGGCGATCGGCCTGATGCTGCTGGAATACGGCATCGGCCGGCTTGCAGACCGCGAGACCCACGACTGGCGCGAAAGCGTGGCGTCGTTCGGCGTCGCATTGGGACAGAACGTGCTGCGCGCGATCGAGGCCGGCCTTCTCGCGGTGCCGTTCGCCTTTCTCTACGAGCACCGTCTGTTCGACTTCGCGCAAACGAGCCCGCTCGCGCTTGCAGGATTGTTCATCGGCAGCGAGTTCCTCTACTACTGGCAGCACCGCGCCTCGCATCGCATTCGCTGGATGTGGGCGACGCATGCGGTGCATCACTCGACGACGCGGCTGAACCTGACGGCGGCGATCCGGCTCGGCTGGACCGGCAACATCTCCGGCAACTTTCTCTTCTTCCTGCCGCTGGCGCTGATCGGCTTTCATCCCGTCGCGATCGTCGCGATGCTGGGGATCAACCTGCTCTACCAGTTCTTCATCCACAGCGACTTCGCACCGAACCTCGGCGTGCTCGAATGGCTCCTCAACACGCCGAGCCATCATCACGTGCACCACGCCTGCAACGAGCCCTGCCTCGACAAGAACTACGGCGGCATCCTGATCGTGTTCGACCGCCTGTTCGGCACCTTCGCCGAGCGGCCCTCGGACCAGCAGCTCCGGTTCGGACTCGTCGGCGGCACGCCTTCGTTCAACCCGGTCCGGATCGCGCTCGGCGAATGGATCGCGATGCTGGACGACGCCTGGAAGGCCCGGGGGCCAGGCGCGAAGCTCCGCGCCCTGTTCGGCCCGCCGGGAGGCTGACCGCGCGCAGACGCTCAGATCTTCTGATTGTACTCGCCGACTTCGGGATGGGTGCGCAGCACGCTGTTCACCATCTCGAACATGTCGTGCATGCGCTGCTCGGAGACCGGGCTCTCGACCACGACGACGAGCTCGGGCTTGTTGGAGGAGGCCCGCACCAGGCCCCAGCTGCCGTCCTCGACCGTGACGCGCACGCCATTGACGGTGACGAGATCGCGGATCGCCTGTCCCCCGATCCTGGCGCCCTTCGCCTGCAGGCCTTCGAAGTGCTTCACCACCTTGTCGATGACGCCGTATTTGACCTCGTCGGCGCAATGCGGCGACATGGTCGGCGACGACCAGGTCTTCGGCAGCGCGTTCTTCAGATCCGCCATCGACTTGCCGGGCGCGCGGTCGAGCATGTCGCAGATCGCGAGCGCCGAGACGAGGCCGTCGTCGTAGCCGCGGCCATACGGCTTGTTGAAGAAGAAGTGGCCGGACTTCTCGAAGCCCGCGAGCGCGCCGGTCTCGTTGGTGCGGCGCTTCATGTAGGAATGGCCGGTCTTCCAATAGGTGGTCTTGGCGCCCTGCTTCTGCAGAACCGGATCGGTGATGAAGAGGCCGGTCGATTTCACGTCGACGATGAAATGCGCGTCCTTGTGGATCGCCGACATGTCGCGCGCCAGCATCACGCCGACCTTGTCGGCAAAGATCTCCTCGCCCGTGTTGTCGACGACGCCGCAGCGATCGCCGTCGCCGTCGAAGCCGAGGCCGACATCGGCCTTGTGCTGCAGCACCGCGTCGCGGATCGCGTGCAGCATCTCCATGTCTTCGGGATTCGGATTGTATTTCGGGAAGGTGTGGTCGAGCTCGGTGTCGAGCGGGATCACCTCGCAGCCGATCGCCTCCAGCACCTGCGGCGCGAACGCGCCGGCGGTGCCGTTGCCGCAGGCCGCGACCACCTTGAGCTTGCGCTTCAGCTTCGGACGGCTGGTGAGATCGGCGATGTAGCGCGCCGGATAGTTCTCGTGGAACTGGTAGGAGCCGCCGGCCTTGTTCTTGAACTCGGCGCCCAGCACGATCTCCTTCAGCCGCGTCATCTCGTCGGGGCCGAAGGTCAAGGGACGGTTGGCGCCCATCTTCACGCCGGTCCAGCCATTGTCGTTGTGCGAGGCCGTGACCATGGCGCAGCAGGGCACGTCGAGGTCGAACTGGGCGAAATAGGCCATCGGCGTCACCGCAAGGCCGATGTCGTGCACCTTGCAGCCCGCCGCCATCAGGCCGGAGATCAGCGCGTATTTGATCGAGGCCGAATAGCCGCGGAAATCATGGCCGGTGACGATCTCTTGGCTGACGCCGAGCTCGGCGATCAGCGCGCCCAGCCCCATGCCGAGCGCCTGCACACCCATCAGGTTGATTTCCTTCTGAAACAGCCAGCGCGCGTCGTACTCACGAAAACCAGTCGCCTTCACCATCGGCTCGGACTCGAAGGCATATGTGTTGGGCAGCAATACGGATTTCGGCTTGGGGAACATTGAGACGGTCTCGTGAAAATGACGGGAATTGATGCAGCCTTAGCGAATGCCGGGCCGCAGCGGAAGGCGGGATTGGCGCCTTATGGATGATAATTGCGGCAGTTTGGTAACGGGGAAATCTGGCCGCGAGAACGATCGCAACGGAGACGCTTTTTGAAATATACGGTCGCAGGGGCCCTTGGGAGACCCTTACTGCTCCAGCACCATCTGGCCGTTGGCGTACTCGAAGCGCTTCAAGCGGGACAGGAAGGAGAGGCCGAGCAGGTTTTCGGACAGCGCCTCGTCCGGCAGCACCATGGCATCGACGTCGCGCACGATGAGGCCGCCGACCTCCAGCATGGCGATGCGGGTGCGGGCGGCCTTGATGGTGCCGTTGGCGGTGGAGACGGTGGCGTTGTACTCGCTGCGCGAGGGACGCAGGCCAAAGCGGGCGGCCGAGGTCTCGTTCAGCGCAACCACGGAGGCGCCGGTGTCGACCATGAAGCCGATGCGCTGGCCTTCGATGCGGCCCTCGGTCTGGAAATGACCGCGGCCGTCGCGGCCAATGGCGAGGCTGCGGCCACCGGCCGGCGCCGCCGTCGCGACTGCGACCGTCGTGCGCGGCGCTGACGTGGCGGACGCGGAGCTCATCCTGTCCGCCATCTGCGCCATGAAGGTGCCGAGACCGATCATGATGGCCGCGAAGATCATTATGTTACGCATCACACCACTTCCGAGCCGGAAAGCTCGATTTCACCACGCGACACGACCGTCCGCGAGCGCCGCCGCGGCTGAGCCATTGCCATTTTGACGAAAAGAATGAGCGGACGGTTAATACGGGTTCGTGATTTCTCAGGTGCCGCGCGGTTTGACCCGCCGGGTCGGCAGGGCATTCGCCGGATCTTCCGGCCAGGGGTGGCGCGGGTAGCGGCCACGCAGGTCGGAGCGTACCGCACTGTAGCTGCCGCGCCAGAAGCCCGGGAGATCGCGCGTCACCTGCACCGGACGCTGCGCCGGCGACAGCAGCTCCAGCACCAGCGGCACCTTGCCGGCTGCGATCGACGGATGGGTGTTGAGGCCAAACAATTCCTGGAGCCGCACCGCGATGGTCGGGCCCTGCTCGGCCTCGTAATCGATCGCGAGAACGGTGCCGGTCGGCGCTTCGAAATGCGTCGGCGCCTCGCGCTCGAGCCGCGCGCGCATCTCCCACGGCAGCAGCGCCATCAGCGCGTCGGAGAGATCGCCGGGCGAGATGTCCTTGAGCGCGATCTTGTCGTAGAGCGCGGGCACCAGCCAGTCGTCGCGCCGCGCGATCAACCCGTCGTCGGACAGATCAGGCCAACTATCGCCCTCGGCCTTACGCAAGAACATCACGCGGTCGCGCCATTGTTTGGCGGCCTTCGACCAGGGCAGCCGGTCGAGGCCCGCGGCGATCAACCCATCGGCAAAGATGCGCGCGGTCTCCTCCGAGGGCGACACAGCCAATGTCGCCTCAGACAGTGTGATCGCATGCAGGGCGCGCTTGCGCCGTGCACGCAGCGCCATGGCGCCGCGATCAAAGGTGATCTCGTCGACACTTTCGATATGCTCGGCGAAATGCCGCTCGATCTCGTCCTGCGTGATTTGCGCGGCGAGCAGAATGCGGCCGCTCGCCGCCGTGCCCGTCATCTCGCCGATCGCGATATAGGGTGCGCGGGCGAGCGAGGAGGTCTGCTCGACGGCGGCGCCGCGGCCGTTGGCGAGCACGAAACTGCCATTGCCGCGATTGCGCGCGACGCGGTCCGGGAAGGCATAGGCGAGCATCAGGCCGGTCGAGAGATCATCCGGCTCGCCCGCCTTCTCCGAGGCCGCCACCTGCGAGGCCCAGCGTCGGGCGAGGTCGCGCGCACTCGACGCGCGCGGCGAACGATCGCGGCGGAACTGGTCGCGCCGGTGTTCGAGATCGGCGCTGTCGCCCCCCAACCCGCGCTCGGTGAGGATGGCCGCGATCTCGGCGGCGGCTTCGCCGCTGCCTGCGCGATGCGAATCCACGATCATGCGCGCCAGCCGTGGCGGCAGCGCCAAAGCGCGCAGGCTCTTGCCTTCGGCGGTGATGCGGCCATCGTCGTCCAGCGCGTTGAGCTCGGACAGAAGGCTCTTGGCTTCCTTCCAGGCCGGCTGCGGCGGCGGGTCGAGGAACGACAGCGCCGCAGGGTCAGCAACGCCCCATTGCGCGAGATCGAGCACCAGCGAGGACAGGTCGGCACTTAAAATTTCCGGCTGGGTGTAGGGCGCGAGCGAAGCGGTCTGCGGCTCGTCCCAGAGCCGGTAGCAGATGCCGGGCTCGGTGCGGCCGGCGCGGCCACGGCGCTGGTCCGCCGCCGCGCGCGAGACGCGCACGGTCTCAAGCCGGGTCAGGCCGATATCGGGCTCGTAACGCGGCACACGGGCAAGGCCGGAATCGACCACGATGCGCACACCTTCGATGGTGAGCGAGGTCTCCGCGATCGAGGTCGCCAGCACCACCTTGCGCGTGCCCCTCGGCGCCGGCGCGATGGCGCGATCCTGCACGGCGGCGTCGAGCGCGCCGAACAGCGGCACGATCTCGATGCTGGCATCCTGCACGCGCTCGCTGAGAAAGTTCTGGGTGCGGCGGATTTCGGCGGCGCCGGGCAGGAACGCCAGCACCGAACCACTGTCGGCGCGAAGGGCAGACGCGATCGCTTCCGCCATCTGCCGCTCCACCGGCGCATCCACCTTGCGGCCGAGATAGCGCGTCTCGACCGGAAAGGCACGGCCCTCGCTTGCGACGACCGGCGCCTCCCCGAGCAGCTTTGCGACGCGGGCGCCGTCGAGCGTGGCCGACATCACGAGGATGCGGAGATCCTCGCGCAAACCCAGTTGCGCGTCCCGCGCCAGCGCCAGGCCCATGTCGGCGTCAAGCGAGCGCTCGTGGAATTCGTCGAACAGGACGGCGGCAATGCCGGAGAGTTCGGGATCGTCCATGATCTGGCGGGTGAAGATGCCTTCGGTCACGACCTCGATGCGGGTCGCGCGCGATATTTTCGAGCCGAACCGGACGCGATAGCCGACGGTCTCGCCGGCGCGCTCGCCGAGCGATTTGGCCATGCGATCGGCGCTGGCCCGCGCCGCGATGCGCCGCGGCTCCAGCACGATGATCTTCTTAGCCTTGGCCCAGGGCGCATCGAGCAATGCCAGCGGCACGCGCGTGGTCTTGCCGGCGCCGGGCGGGGCCACCAGCACGGCGGCATTGTGCGCCTCCAGCGTGCGCGAGAGGTCGTCGAGCACGGCATCGATCGGGAGGGGCGTGTCGAAGCTGCGGGGCAAGAAATGATCCGGTCGTCATGCCCGGGCTTGTCCCGGGCATCCACGTTCTTTCATCTGGCAGTGAACAAGACGTGGATGGCCGGGACAAGCCCGGCCATGACGGTTTTAGGTCGACAACAACGTGTGGCGATCAGCCCTGTGCCGACGGGCGGCCGATACTCTCATAGGTGAAGCCGGCCGCACGCATGTCTTCGGGGCGAAAAATGTTGCGGAGATCGACGACGACGGGCTGGGCCATGGTCGCCTTCAGCCGGTCGAGATCCAGCCCGCGGAACTGCACCCATTCGGTGACGACGACCAGCGCATCGGCACCTTGCGCGCAGGAATAGGCGTCCTCGCAATAAATGATGCTCGGCAACTCGCTCTTGGCCTGCTCCATGCCGACGGGATCGAAGGCTTTCACCTTCGCGCCCATGTCGATCAGGCCGGTGACGAGCGGAATCGACGGCGCATCGCGCATGTCGTCGGTGTCGGGCTTGAAGGTGAGGCCGAGCACGGCGATGGTCTTGCCGCGCAGCGAACCACCGAGCGCCTGGCTGACCTTTCGCGCCATCGCACGCTTGCGGTTCTCATTGACCGCCAGCACGGATTCGACGATGCGCAAGCTCACGTCATAATCCTGCGCGATCTTGATCAGCGCCTTGGTGTCCTTCGGGAAGCACGAGCCGCCGAAGCCGGGACCGGCGTGCAGGAACTTGGTGCCGATGCGGTTGTCCAGGCCAATGCCGCGCGCGACCTCCTGCACGTTGGCGCCGACCTTTTCGGAGAGGTCCGCGATCTCGTTGATGAAGGTGATCTTGGTCGCGAGGAACGCGTTGGCGGCGTACTTGATCATCTCGGCGGTGCGGCGTTCCGTGAACATCAGCGGCGCCTGGTTCAGCGACAGCGGACGATAGATGTCGCCCATCACCTTGCGGCCGCGCTCGTCGGAGGTGCCGACCACGACGCGATCGGGGAACTTGAAATCGCGGATCGCCGCGCCCTCGCGCAGGAATTCGGGATTGGAGGCGACGACGACGTCGGCCTTGGGGTTGGCCTCACGGATGATGCGCTCGACCTCGTCGCCGGTGCCGACAGGCACGGTGGACTTGGTCACCACGACGGTGAAGCCGGACAGCGACTGCGCGATCTCTTTCGCGGCGGCGTAGACGTAGGACAGATCGGCGTGACCGTCGCCGCGGCGCGACGGCGTTCCGACCGCGATGAAGACGGCGTCGGCATCCGCCACCGGCTTCGACAGGTCGGTGGTGAAGTCGAGCCGCTTGGCCTTGACGTTGCTTGCGACCAGCTCGTCGAGGCCCGGCTCATAGATCGGGATCTCGCCGCGATGAAGGGCCGCGATCTTCTTCTCGTCCTTGTCGACGCAGGTGACGTCGTGACCGAAATCCGCAAAGCAGGCCCCGGACACCAGTCCCACATAGCCCGTTCCGATCATCGCGATGCGCATGAAAAACCCTGTCTTGGCTTGGTTAACGAAACCTCAATTCGAGGCGGTTTAGCACTTTCCTGGGGCGAGGGAACAGTCCGCATGCAAAAATCCGGCACGCGACTTGAACCGGTAAAGAAATCGTAAACCGCAAGGCCCCACACTGCATCACGCCCGCACAGAGCCGGGCGGAACACGCCTCGAAACGGGACACCATGGCACCATCAGGCACCATCGCGGCACAGGGAGGCGTTAACGCCTCGGCCGCCGCGCGTGTCGACTGGGTCGATTATGCCAAGGGCATCTGCATCATCATGGTCGTGATGATGCATTCGGTGCTGGGGGTCGAGCTCGCTGCCGGCGAAACTGGTTTCATGCATGTTCTGGTGGCCTTTGCAAAGCCGTTCCGGATGCCGGATTTCTTCCTGATTTCGGGCCTGTTCCTGCCATTGGTGATCGATCGATACTGGCGAACCTATCTCGACCGCAAGGTCGTGCATTTCGCCTATTTCTATGTCCTCTGGGTGACAATCCAGTTCGGCTTCAAGGCCCCCGCCCTCGCGGCTGAATCCAGCTGGCGCGACGCGGGCCTCTTGTACCTGGAATCCTTCATCGAGCCATTCGGCACGCTGTGGTTCATCTATCTGCTGCCGATCTTCTTCGTCGTCACAAAACTGACACGGCGAATCCCGCCGCTGGCGATCTGGCTGGTGGCCGCCGCACTGGAGACCGCGCGCATCACGACCGGCTGGACCGCGATCGACGAGTTCTGCGCGCGCTTCGTCTATTTTTATTCCGGCTATCTGTTCGCGCCGTACGTGTTCATGCTGTCGGATCGCGCGCGCAATCGACCTGCGCTGGCGGTTGCGGCGCTCGGGACCTGGGCACTGGTCAATGCCGGCCTCGTTGCGGTTGGCGCGAGCGAATGGAAGATGGTGTCGCTCGTGCTCGGCTTTGCCGGTGCCTGCGCCATCATCACCATGGGCACGCTGCTTGCGAACGCGCATCGCCTCAACTTCCTGCGCTTCTGCGGCGAGCATTCGATCGTGATCTATCTCGCCTTCTTCCTGCCGATGGCGGCGACACGGACGCTGCTGCTGCGCACGGGCATCATTCCAGACATCGGTGCGGTGTCGCTGATCGTGACCGTCGCCGGCGTGCTCGGATCGCTCGCGATCTGGCAGGCCGCGTTGCGGCTCGGCGCCAATTTCCTGTTCGAGCGGCCGGATGCATTCTGGATCGCGCCGAAGAAGGCGGGGGCGGTGCTGCAGGCAGCGGAGTAGCCACGCTGTCGGTGTCGTCGCCCGGCTTGACCGGGCGACCCAGTACGCCGAGACGCCAGTGATTGAGCCGAGAAGCCGCGGCGTACTGGATTCCCCGCTTTCGCGGGGAATGACAGCGGGGGATAGCTGCGCCAGCGCCCTAAAAACTCCCCACCCCAGGCTGTCAAACCTCGCAAAAATTCATACATTGCGGCCATGCCCAAAACATCGCCGAAGACCTCCGCCAAAGCCGACACCAAGCCCGTTGCTGCGACAGCTGCTGCCAAACCCGTCGCGGCGAAAGCCGCCGGCAAGGGCGACCACATCTTCCTGGTCGATGGTTCCGGCTACATTTTCCGCGCCTATCACGCGCTGCCGCCGCTGAACCGCAAGTCGGACGGCTTGCAGGTCAATGCCGTGCTCGGCTTCTGCAACATGCTGTGGAAGCTGCTGCGCGACATGCCGGCCGACAACCGGCCGACGCATCTCGCCATCGTGTTCGACAAGTCGGAAGTGACGTTCCGCAACAAGATCTATCCCGAGTACAAGGCGCACCGGCCGCCGGCGCCTGACGATCTGATCCCGCAATTCGCGCTGATCCGCGAGGCCGTGCGCGCCTTCGACCTGCCCTGCCTGGAACAGGGCGGCTTCGAGGCCGACGATCTCATTGCGACCTATGCGCGCGAGGCCAGCGAGCGCGGCGCCACCACGACCATCGTGTCCTCAGACAAGGATTTGATGCAGCTCGTGAACGACAAGATCACGATGTACGACACCATGAAGGATCGCCGCATCGGCGTCCCCGAGGTGATCGAGAAGTTCGGCGTGCCGCCGGAGAAGGTGGTCGAGGTGCAGGCGCTGGCCGGCGATTCCACCGACAACGTGCCGGGCGTACCGGGCATCGGCATCAAGACCGCGGCGCAGCTGATCGTCGAATATGGCGACCTCGAGCAGCTCCTGTTCCGCGCGACCGAAATCAAGCAGCCGAAACGGCGCGAGGCGCTGATCGAGAACGCCGAGAAGGCGCGGATCTCGCGCCAGCTCGTGCTGCTCGACGACAAGGTGAAGCTGGAGGTGCCGCTGGACGATCTCGCGGTCCACGAGCCCGATGCACGCAAGCTGATCGCCTTCCTGAAGGCGATGGAATTTTCCACGCTGACACGCCGCGTCGCCGATTATTCGCAGATCGATCCTGCCAATGTCGATGCGGATGCGGCGAACAGCAGCGAGGCACGCGGCAAGACCGCCGACGGCGCCACGAAGGCCAAATCGTCCGATACATCAGGCGATCTCTTCGGTACCCCCGCCGCGACGGCAATGGGCGGCGACAAGGGCGACAAATCGGCCAGCATCAAGGGCGCGCCGATCTCGCTCGCAGCCGCGCGCGAAGAGGCGCTGCGCAAGCTTCCGGTCGACCGCGACAAGTACCAGGCGATCAAGGCGCTCGCCGAGTTGAACGCATTCATCGCCCGCATCCATGATAGCGGCCATGTCGCGATCGAGCTTCGGGGAAATTCGATCGATCCGATGCAGGCCGACCTCTGCGGCGTTGCGCTGGCGCTCGCGCCGAACGATGCCTGTTACGTGCCGCTGGCGCACAAGCAGTCCGGCGGCGGCGCCGGCCTGTTCGATGCCGGCCTCGCACCGGACCAGGTCAAGCACGCGGATGCGATCGAGGCGCTGCGGCCGGTGCTGGAATCATCTGGCATCCTCAAGATCGGCTTCGACGTCAAATTCACCGCCGTGATGCTGGCGCAGCACGGCATCACGCTGCGCAACATCGACGATGCCAAGCTGATCTCCTACGTGCTCGATGCCGGGCGGGGTTCGAATGAACTTGCCTCACTCGCCGAGCACTGGTTCGGCCACGCCATGCTGAAGGAGGGTGAGCTGCTCGGCAGCGGCAAGGGCAAGATCACATTTGACCAGGTGCCAATCGACAAGGCCGCGCCGCTGTCGGCAGAAGGCGCCGACGTGGCCCTGCGGGTCTGGCGCGTGCTGAAGCCGCGCCTCGTCGCCGAGCACATGACCACGGTCTACGAGACGCTGGAGCGGCCGCTGGTCTCTGTGCTCGCGCGCATGGAGCGACGCGGCATCTCGATCGACCGCCAGGTGCTGTCGCGTCTGTCCGGCGACTTCGCCCAGACCGCGGCCCGCGTCGAGGCCGAGATCCAGGAGATCGCGGGCGAGCCGGTCAATGTCGGCAGCCCCAAGCAGATCGGCGACATCCTGTTCGGCAAGATGGGACTCTCCGGCGGCACCAAGACCAAGACCGGCGCGTGGTCCACCACCGCGCAGGTGCTCGACGAGCTCGCCGAGCAGGGCCACGATCTTCCGAAGAAGATTCTGGAATGGCGCCAGGTCTCGAAGCTGAAATCGACTTACACCGACGCGCTGCCTGAATACGTCAATCCGCAGACCCATCGCGTCCACACCACCTACGCGCTGGCCGCGACCACCACGGGCCGGCTGTCGTCGAACGAGCCGAACCTTCAGAACATCCCTGTTCGTACCGAGGACGGCCGGAAAATCCGCCGCGCCTTCATCGCGACATCAGGGCACAAGCTGGTCTCCGCCGACTATTCGCAGATCGAGCTGCGATTGCTGGCGGAGATCGCCGACATTCCGGTGCTGAAGCAGGCGTTCAAGGACGGGCTCGACATTCACGCCATGACGGCGTCCGAAATGTTCGGCGTGCCGATCAAGGGCATGCCGAGCGAAATCCGCCGCCGCGCCAAGGCGATCAATTTCGGCATCATCTACGGCATCTCGGCGTTCGGCCTCGCCAACCAGCTCGGCATCGCGCGCGAGGAAGCATCGGCCTACATCAAGAAATACTTCGAGCGCTTCCCCGGCATCCGCGCCTACATGGACGAGACGCGCGACTTCTGCCGGCAACATGGCTATGTCACCACGCTGTTCGGCCGCAAGTGCCACTACCCCGACATCAAGGCCTCGAACGCCTCGGTGCGTGCCTTCAACGAGCGCGCCGCGATCAACGCGCGGCTCCAGGGCACCGCCGCCGACATCATCCGCCGCGCCATGACGCGCGTGGAGGACGCACTCGCCGAGAAGAAGCTCTCCGCGCAGATGCTGCTCCAGGTGCACGACGAGCTGATCTTCGAGGTGCCGGACGCCGAGGTCGAGAAGACGCTGCCCGTCGTGCAGCACGTCATGCAGGACGCGCCGTTCCCGGCGGTGAGCCTGTCGGTGCCGCTGCATGTGGACGCGCGCGCGGCGAACAACTGGGACGAGGCGCATTGATGCTTTCGTCGTCCCGGCGAAGGCCGGGACCCATAACCACAGGACCGCGTTAGGCGAAGATTGCCCACTACGATCTCGCGTCCCCACTTCTCCCTGGGGGTATGGGTCCCGGCCTTCGCCGGGACGACACTGAGGTGGGACGCGGGCATCGAATTGTCCTCC
This sequence comes from Bradyrhizobium sp. GW821-FHT12B03, assembly GCF_058807535.1. Classification (NCBI taxonomy): domain Bacteria; kingdom Pseudomonadati; phylum Pseudomonadota; class Alphaproteobacteria; order Hyphomicrobiales; family Nitrobacteraceae; genus Bradyrhizobium; species Bradyrhizobium sp. GW821-FHT12B03. The sequence goes on along the minus strand of NZ_JBXAQU010000020.1, from coordinate 133,360 downwards.
GAGCAATTGTGCGATGGCCCGGCGGCGGGGCGCATATTAGAACCGGGTCATCCTCCGCACCGGTTCACCCATGCCCCACACATCCGCCCTGCTCGGCTTCGCCCTCGTCTCTCTCGGCCTCGTGCTTACGCCCGGGCCGAACATGATCTACCTGATCTCGCGCTCGATCACGCAGGGGCCGGCGGCGGGCATCGTTTCGCTCGGCGGCGTGGCGCTGGGCTTCGTGTTCTACATGCTGTGCGCGGCGTTCGGCATCACCGCGCTGTTGCTCGCCATTCCCTTTGCCTATGACGCGCTGCGCTTTGCCGGCGCCGGCTATCTGCTGTGGCTGGCCTGGCAGGCGGTGAAGCCGGGCGGACGCTCGCCGTTCCAGGTGAAGCAGCTTGCGATCGACAGCCCGCGCAAATTGTTCGCGATGGGCTTCGTCACCAACCTGCTCAATCCGAAGATCGCGATGCTGTACCTCGCGCTGCTGCCGCAGTTCATCGATCCCGCCGCCGGCAGCGTGCTGACGCAGTCGGTGGTGCTGGGCGCGATCCAGATCGCGATCAGCGTCAGCGTCAACGCCATGATCGCGCTCGCCGCCGGATCGATCGCGCTGTTCCTGGCGAACCGGCCGAGCTGGATGCTGATACAGCGCTGGCTGATGGGCACGGTGCTGGCCGGGCTTGCGGTCAGGATGGCGGTGGAAGCGAAGAAGGTGTGAGTTTTTCTCTTACCCTCCCCTGGAGGGGGAGGGTCGCTGGGCATGCAGCAACGCGGAATGCACAGCGGGGTGGGGTGATCTCTCCCCACGGGCACTGTTCGACGCGGAAAGACCTTCACCCCACCCCGCTCGCGCTTCGCGCGATCGACCCTCCCCCTCCAGGGGAGGGTAAGAGCGCCCCTCAATCCAGCTTCGCCTCCATCCCCCGCTTCACGGCCGGGCGCGCCATCAGGGCCTCGTACCAGCGCTTGACGTTGGGGAAATCAGCCAGATCAACCTTGTGGCGAGGGTGGCGCCAGGCCCAGCCCAGGATGGCAAAATCGGCAACCGAGAGGTCCCCGGCGACGAAGTCGTGGTCCGCCAGCCGGCGGTCCAGCACGCCGTAGAGCCGGCGGGTCTCGGCCATGTAGCGCTTCAGGCCGTAGGCGCGGTCCTGCTCGTTCTCGAGCGCGATGAAATGGTGCACCTGGCCGGGCATCGGGCCGAAGCCGCCCATCTGCCACATCAGCCATTCGTAGACGGGAATGCGCGCCGAAAGCGATTTCGGCAGGAATTTGCCGGTCTTTTCACCGAGATAGAGCAGGATCGCGCCGGACTCGAAGATGCTGACCGGCTTGCCGTCGGGGCCCTCGGGGTCGACGATCGCAGGGATCTTGTTGTTGGGCGAGAGCTTGAGGAACTCCGGCGCCATCTGCTCGCCCTTGGTGATGTTCACCGGGATCACCTTGTAGGGCAGCCCCATTTCCTCCAGCGCGACCGAGATCTTGCGGCCATTCGGCGTATTCCAGGTGTGCAGCTCGATGGTCATGCGTCGTTTCCTTCCCCAAGAGGCTCGAGCCCTCACCTACTCCAGAAGGTTGCGACCCCACAACCGGCGGTCCGGGATGGCCGATCCCTGTTGACGGGGGACGCTCCCTCTGGAATGTCGCGGCCGTCGCGGATAAATTCCGCCACTTCCAAAAACGCTCCCGAGGGACCGCCGTGTCGAAATCAGCCTCCCGCGCCCGCCTGTTCGAAATCATCCGCCGGCGCTCCTTCGGCCGCGGCGAGGTGACGCTCGCGTCGGGCCGCAAGAGCGATTTCTACTTCAACCTCAAGCCGACCATGCTCGACCCCGAGGGCGCGACCCTGCTCGCCGAGCTGACCTACGAGGCGCTGAAGGACGACAATCTCGATTTCATCGGCGGGCTCGAGATGGGGGCGGTGCCGCTCGCCGGTGCGCTGGCGCAGATCTCCTGGATCAAGGGCCATCCGATCGCGGCCTTCTTCGTGCGCAAGAAGCCGAAGGAGCATGGTGCCAAGCTCGCGATCGAAGGCCTGCCCAAAGGCGAGACGCTTGCCGGCAAGCGCGTCGTGATCGTCGAGGACGTCACCACGACGGGCGGCTCGGCGATGAAAGCGGTGGAATCCGTGCGCGAGACCGGCGCCGAGGTGGTGCTGGTGCTGACCATGGTCGACCGCGAGGAAGGCGCGACCGACACCTTCGGTGCGGCCGGCCTGCCGTTCCGCGCGCTGTACAAGGCGTCGGAATTCTTGAAGGCGTGAGACAGCTCTCGTGTCCCGGACGCGGCGCGGCACGAAGTGACGCGACGCTGAACCGGGACCCAGACTGTCGCGAGCATGGGCCCCGGCTCTGCAGCGCATCACGCCGCGAAGGGCGGCGCGCTGCGCAGCGTCCGGGGCACGAGAGTTCGCCAGGAACTGCTCCCTCAACCGCTCATTTACCATCCCGCTCTATGGTGAATCATGTGCCAAGACCTCGCTGGTCGCGGCCCGGTTCAGTAGCGTCGGGTGGAGTAAGCGTTGCGTACAGTCATGTCCCATGCGCGCCAGCGGCGTCGCGCGATGCTTGTGGCCGCCACCCTGGCAGCACCGCTGCTTGCAGCGCCCGCCCCGGTTTCCGCCGAAGGCCTGTTCGACTTCTTCTTCGGCGGCATGCAGCAGCAGCGGCCGCAGCGCGAAGTGCCGCAGCAGGCGAACTCCTACGCCGATCCCTTCACCGGCCAGCAGAATGCCGCAACCCCGCAATATGTGCCGCCGACACGCCCGGCGGCGGCCGGCGGCTCGGGCCCGGCGTTCTGCGTGCGCAGCTGCGACGGCAAATATTTTCCGCTGATGCGCGGCCTCGCCTCGCCCGCCCAGATGTGTCAGGCGTTCTGTCCTGCCAGCACGACAAAGGTCTATTTCGGCTCCTCGATCGACGGCGCCGCGTCGCAGACCGGCGAGCGCTACGCCGACAGCGAGAACGCGTTCGCCTATCGCAAGGCGCTGCGTTCGGACTGCACCTGCAACGGCCGCGAGCCGGTCGGCCTCGCCCCGGTCGATCTCGCGCTGGATTCGTCGCTGAAAGCCGGTGACGTGATCGCCACCACCGACGGCCTCGTCGCCTATACCGGCGTGCGCCTCGGCATGGACCAGACCGCGGAGTTCACGCCGGTCGCCTCCTATCCCGGCCTCACCGCGCAGGTTCGCGCCCGCCTCGGCGAGATGAAGGTGGCCCCGGTGCGCGCGGAGACGGTGTCGGCGGATGCTCCGGCGGCCGAGATCGTGCGTGAGGCGCTGCCTGACGTGACGGTGCCCAAGACGCAGGGGAAGTCCGCGAAGCGGGCTGGGCTGGATTAGTTCAGTCTCGTGTCCCGGACGCGGCGCGGCATGCAATGACGCGACGCTGAGCCAGGACCCAGAATGCCTCGCCAGTGGGCCCCGGCTCTGCAGCGCACCTCTGACTGGACGATGCTTCGCATCGCCAGGGAAGCGCTGCGCTGCGTCCGGGGCACGAGACTACCTCCCGATAATCACCCCGATCACATTCGGCGCCGCCAGATATTTCTCCTCGATCGCCGCGCGGGCGGCGGCACGATTTTCTGCCGTGAGCAAGCCGCGCTTCTCGGCTAAAATCATCCAGCAAAAACCCCACCAGTCGGTCAGCATGCCCTGATCGCCAACGAGGTCATAACCCTGCTCGGCCGCGAAGATGCGCGCATGCGCTTCGTCCAGCGTGTCGAGAAACAGGTGATCCTCGACCGAGAACAGGTCGTCGCTGATGTCGTCGATGGTGTAGCCCCAGATCGACTGGCACACCGCGTTGAACTCGCGGTCGAACTGGTCGTCATCAACCGCGTGGCGCCGCGCCGCCTGATGCAGCCGCGACAGCGAGCGCGCGAAATCGGCGATCCGGGTGAGGGCAAACTGGTCAAAGGCAATGGTGGACATGTAGTCCTCGTGAAGTCGGACAGACCCTAGATATTGTGTCGGCAACGCGCCGAATCACAATGATATATCAAAGACTTGCTAAAGTGTTCTTAATTTGTTCTGATGCTTCTGCAGTGTCGTCCCGGCGAAGGCCGGGACCCATAACCACCGCCGTCGGACATCATCGGAAATGGGTGCCCAGCAATGAATGCACCAGCCGTGTATTACGTCTACATCCTCGCGAGCCGGCGCTACGGCACGCTATACATCGGCGTCTGCAACGACATCAGTAACCGACTTACATTGCACCGCTCGGGTCGCGGTTCGAAGTTTGTCAAAAAGTATGGTGTTACGCGGCTCGTCTATGCCGAAACCTACGCCTCGCCATCCGAAGCCATTACGCGCGAGAAGGCGCTGAAGGAGTGGCAACGTGATTGGAAGATTCGTTTGATCGAGCAAGAAAATCCTGATTGGCGCTATCTCTCGCATCTGCTCTGACAGCGGTGGTTATGGGTCCCGGCCTTCGCCGGGACGACACTGTTTTTGTGGCAGGCGATCGTCCTCACACCGCCGACATCAACCTGTCCCCGCACGCATTCGCGTAAAACTTGCCGCCGCATTGGCGCTTGATCGCGGCGCAGCGGGCGGCTGGCGTTGCGTTTTGCGGGACGGTGAAGCCGCAGCTCAAGCCGTCGGCGCTGCGGCCGGATTTGCCAGCGGCAAACGCAGCGCTCGAGGCGGTGATGCAGACGACGAGCAGCGCCGCAGCGGCAATTTCGATCAGCAGTCGCATCAGCAGTCCCATGGGGTGTCTCCTCCACACTGATGGCTGAATTGGCCGCCATTCTAGCACCAAATCCGCGTTTCTCCGTGCTCGTCCGGGTTCCCAAATCGGCCCGTTCCTTGCATAAATTTGCGCCAGCGCAGTGCACGGCCGCACCGGCGACAGTTCCGGTGCAGGGGCAAGGCGCGTAGAGTTAGTGGTGTTTCTGTCGACCAGGAAGTGACGGCTTTGCAAGATCAATCGTTCCAGCCCAGTTTGCCCGCGTCCGGTCAGCCCATCGACGAACTCGCGCTGGCTGAGATCAAAGGCGCGATCCTGGCGAAGCTGCGCCTTGCCATCGGCAAGGACGCGGGCATGGCGACCAGGCACGACTGGTACCAGGCCGCGGCGCTGGCGCTGCGCGACCGCATCGTGCATCGCTGGCTCACGGCCGAGAAGCACAGCTACGATGCGGGACGCAAGCGCGTCTATTATCTCTCGCTCGAATTCCTGATCGGCCGTCTCTTCACCGACGCGCTGAACAATATGGGGCTCTTGAAGATCTTCGAGGTCGCACTCGGCGATCTCGGGGTTTCACTTCCCGAGTTGCGCAAATGCGAGCCGGATGCGGCGCTCGGCAATGGCGGCCTGGGGCGGCTCGCCGCCTGCTTCATGGAGAGCATGGCGACGCTGTCGATCCCCGCGATCGGCTACGGCATCCGCTACGATTACGGCCTGTTCCGCCAGATCATCAATCAGGGCTGGCAGCAGGAATATCCGGACGAATGGCTCGGCTTCGGCAATCCCTGGGAATTGCAGCGGCCCGAGGTGATCTACGACATCAATTTCGGCGGCGGTGTCGAGCATGTCGACGACAAGGGCCGCGACCGCGCGATCTGGCATCCGTCCGAGACCGTGCAGGCGCTCGCCTATGACACGCCGATCGTCGGCTGGCGCGGCCAGCACGTCAATGCGCTGCGGCTGTGGTCGGCGCGCTCGCCCGATCCGCTGAAGCTCGACGCCTTCAACAAAGGCGACTACGTCAGCGCCAGCGCCGAGCAGTCGCGCGCGGAGGCGATCTGCAAATTCCTCTATCCGAACGACGAAAGCCCGGCGGGCCGCGAGCTGCGCCTGCGCCAGGAATATTTCTTCGTCTCGGCCTCGCTCCAGGATCTCATCAAGCGGCACCTGTCGTCCGACGGCCAGCTGCGCAGCCTGTCGTCGAAGGTCGCGGTCCAGCTCAACGACACCCATCCGAGCCTCGCCGTCACCGAGCTGATGCGGATTCTGATCGACCTGCACAATTTCCGCTGGGACGAGGCCTGGAAAATCACGGTCGCCACCCTCTCCTACACCAATCACACGCTGCTGCCAGAGGCGCTGGAGACCTGGCCGGTCGAGCTGTTCGAACGGCTGCTGCCGCGGCATCTCGAGATCATCTACCGAATCAACGTCCAGCATCTCGCGCTCGCCGAGGCACGCGCGCCCGGTGACATCGATTTCCGCGCCTCGGTCTCGCTGATCGACGAGAGGAGCGGCCGCCGCGTTCGCATGGGCCAGCTCGCCTTCGTCGGCTCGCATCGCATCAACGGCGTCTCGGCAATGCATTCCGACCTGATGCGCGAGACGGTGTTCCACGATCTCAACCATCTCTATCCCGGCCGCATCACCAACAAGACCAACGGCATCACCTTCCGTCGCTGGCTGATGCTGGCGAACCCGAAGCTCACCGACCTGTTGCGCGAGACCTGCGGCGACGCCGTGCTCGACGATCCCACCCAGCTCTCGCTGATCGAGGCGCGCGCCAGCGACGTCGAATTCCAGAAGAAATTCCGCGCCGTCAAGCACCACAACAAGACGGCGCTGGCGCGGCTGATCGGCGAACGGCTCGGCATCAAGGTCGATCCCGGCGCGCTGTTCGACGTACAGATCAAGCGTATCCACGAATACAAGCGCCAATTGCTCAACGTCATCGAGACGGTCGCGCTGTACCAGTCGATCAAGGACGATCCCAACGGCAACTGGGTGCCGCGGGTGAAGATCTTCGCCGGCAAGGCGGCAGCGAGCTACCGCTACGCCAAACTGATCATCAAGCTGATCAACGACGTCGCGGAGGCCGTCAACAACGATCCCGCGATCGGCGGCAAGCTCAAGGTCGTCTTCCTGCCCGACTACAATGTCAGCCTTGCGGAAGTGATCATTCCCGCCGCCGATTTGTCCGAGCAGATCTCGACCGCCGGCATGGAGGCTTCCGGCACCGGCAACATGAAGCTGTCACTCAACGGCGCCCTCACCATCGGCACGCTCGACGGTGCCAATATCGAGATCCGCGACCATGTCGGCGCGGAGAACATCGCGATCTTCGGCATGGAGGCCGGCGACGTCATGATCCGTCGCAAGCAGGGGCTGGATGCCTCCGACGTGATCCGCAATTCGCCAAAGCTCCAGCGCGCCATCAACGCGATCGGCGCCGGCGAGTTCTCGCCCGGCGATCCCGGCCGCTTCGAATCCATCGCGCACGCGCTGCGCTATCTCGACCATTACATGGTCAGCGCCGATTTCGATTCCTATTACGAGGCACAGCGCAGCGTCGATGCCCGTTGGCAGGTGGCGCCGGCCTGGACGCGCGCCTCGATCCTCAACGTCGCCCGCATGGCGTGGTTCTCGTCCGACCGCACCATCCGCGAATACGCCGAGGAGATCTGGAACGTGCCGGTGAACCCGACCACGCCGCTGCTGCCGAATTTGCGCGACGCCGCGGGCTGATTTTCCGCGGCGCGGAAGCGGCGTTACCTGCGAGGTTATTGCACCTCGCCGCGGGGATAATGATATGATCGTCATCATCCCTGGGAACGGTGCCGGTGAAGGCAGACATCGTCATCCCAAGCACCGTCATTGCGAGCGCAGCGAAGCAATCCAGACTGTCTCCGCGGAAAGACTCTGGATTGCTTCGCTGCGCTCGCAATGACGGCCGGGGAGACATCGAGGGCCAATAATGCACGCCAAGCTCCCGCACCCGTTCGACGACGCCACCCGCATCACCGCCGGTGATTCCAGCTGGCAGGGGCACACCAGCGACGATTACTGGGCCTTTGTCGGGCCGTTCGGCGGCGTCACGGCCGCAACCATCCTCCGCGCGCTGATCGAGCATCCGCAACGCGCCGGCGAACCGCTGGCGCTCACGGTCAATTACTGCGCGCCGATCGCCAAGGGCGCGTTTGACCTGGACGTGCGGCTGGTGAAGGCCAACCGCTCCAGCCAGCACTGGAGCGCCGAACTGTCGCAGGGCGGCGGCGAGGTCGCAACGCTCGCCACCGCCGTGTTCGCCGAGCGCCGGCCGTCCTGGGAGCACAGGGTGGCGCAATATCCGGATGCCAAGCCGTTCGAACAGACGTTGCCATTCCCAAAGATCTCGGCGTCCTGGGCCAACCAGTATGAATTCCGCTTCGTCGAAGGCGAGATGCGGATCGGCCCGCCGCAGACCGAGCTTGCCAGCACTTACTCAAAGATCTGGATCAGCGACCGCACGCCGCGCAAGCTCGACATGCTGTCGCTGATGTCGATGTCGGACGCCTTCTTCGGCCGCATCTTCCACGCCCGGCGCGAGCTGGTGCCGTTCGGCACGGTGTCGCTGACGACGTATTTCCACACCGACAGCGAAGAGCTCGCCACCGAGGACATCACGTGCGTGCTGGCGACCGTGGATTCGAAGGTCATGCACAAGAGCTACGCCGACCAGAACGCCGAGCTGTGGTCGCCGAACGGAAGGCTGCTCGCGACGACGACGCAGATCGCGTATTTCAAGGCGTGAGCGTTCTCCCCAGCGTCGTCCCGGCGAAGGCCGGGACCCATAATCACAGGGCGGGGTTTGGCGAAGACTTGTAGTGACGTCTTCTTCGCCGGTACTTGCACCGCACTCCCTCGATAAATCACGCCGTGGGTCCCGGCCTACGCCGGGACGACACCGAGTGTGTGGCTTGTGCCCGTACTCACAAGCGCCACAAAACAAAAAGGGCGGCCTTGCGGCCGCCCTTTTCAATCTAAAGCGCTGCGATCTCACTCCGCCGCGAGCTTCACGTCCGGAGCGGCCGCCCGCACCTCGGCGTCGACCTGGGCTTCGAACTTGGCGAAGTTCTTCTGGAACATGCCGACCAGTGCACGCGCGGTCTTGTCGAACTCGTCCTTGTCCTTCCAGGTGTTGACCGGATTGAGGATCTCGCTCGGCACGCCGGGCAGCGCGGTCGGGACCGCGAAGCCGAAATACTTGTCGGTGCGGAATTCGACGTTGCGAAGCGAGCCGTCGAGCGCGGCGGTGAGCAGCGCGCGCGTCACCTTGATCGGCATGCGCGAGCCGACGCCGTACTTGCCGCCGGTCCACCCCGTGTTGACCAGCCAGCAATCGACATTGTGCTGGGCGATCAGGTCGCGCAGCATGTTGCCGTAAACGCTGGGGTCGAGCGGCAGGAAGGGCGAGCCGAAGCAGGTCGAGAATTCCGGCTGCGGCTCGTTGCCGAGACCGCGCTCGGTGCCCGCGACCTTGGCGGTGTAGCCGGACAGGAAGTGGTACATCGCCTGTGCCGGCGAGAGTTTTGCGATCGGCGGCAGCACGCCGAAGGCATCGGCGGCGAGCATCACCACGTTCTTCGGCTGTGGCGCGCGGCCGGTCCGCGAGGCGTTCGGGATGAAGTCGAGCGGGTAGGCCGAACGCGTGTTCTCGGTCTTGGAGCCGTCGTCGAAATCGACGACGCGGGTGTCCTCGTCGAGCACGCAGTTCTCGAGTACCGCGCCGAAGCGGGTCGAGGCCGCGTAGATCTCCGGCTCGGCTTCCTTCGACAGCTTGATGCACTTGGCGTAGCAGCCGCCTTCGAAATTGAAGACGCCGTTCGGGCCCCAGCCGTGCTCGTCGTCACCGATCAGCGTGCGGTTCGGATCGGCCGACAGCGTGGTCTTGCCGGTGCCCGAGAGGCCGAAGAAGATCGCGGCATCGCCCTTGGCGCCGACATTGGCCGAGCAATGCATCGGCATCACGCCGCGCTCGGGCAGATAGTAGTTCAGCGTGGTGAAGACCGACTTCTTCATCTCGCCGGCATAGTAGGAGCCGCCGATCAGCACGATCTTGCGGGCGAAGTCGATCGCGACGACGTTCTCCGACTTGCAGCCATGGCGCTTCGGATCGGCGCGGAAGCTCGGCATGTCGATGATCGTGAGCTCGGGCGTGAAAGTCGACAGCTCGATCGCCTCGGGGCGGATCAGCAGCGTGCGGATGAACAGCGAGTGCCAGGCGAGCTCGGTGAAGACGCGGGTCTTGATCCGGTAGGCCGGATCGGCGCCGCCGTAGAGATCCTGCGCGAACAGGCTCTTGCCTTCGGCGTGCTTGAGGAAGTCCTGATAAAGCGTCTCGAACTGCTCCGCGGTGATCGACTGGTTGCCGGCCCACCACATCTTCTTGTCGGTGGCGGCGTCACGCACCGTGAACTTGTCCTTGGGGCTGCGGCCGGTGAACTCGCCGGTGTCGGCGCACAGCGCGCCGTCGGCAGACAGCACCGCCTCGCCCGCGGAGAGCGAGTATTGATAGAGTTGCGGCGCACCCAGGTTCCAGTGAACCCGCTTGAGATTCTTTAAGCCGAACTTGTCAGCGCCGAAGGCACCGTTGCGCACGCCCGTCTCTTGCACGAAAAATCCTCCTAGAACCCGCGACACATAGCGCGACCAAGCTTTGGCGCCATCGCAGTCACCGTGAATAACAGGCCGTCCGGCCTCGGGTGGACGACCTAATACTGATGAACGCTGGCGTTGCCAAGCCGATCCCGTAGGATTTGGTTTATTCAAGGACCGCGCCAAACGTCGCGCATGTCAGCTCTGAGCACGCGCATCAAGAAATCACGAATGATCGCGCAACCAAATGGGCATTTCGACGTTATCGCGGGTTATTGCGACGCACAATTCCCCGATGCGGCCTATCGTACCTCACCCTCGCCGATCAGTGCGAACGGTCCCCACATCGCGGGATAGGCATTGCGCGGCGACGAGGCATCGTCGAGATACGTTAACATGGCGCGGCGCAATGCCTCGGCACGGCCGATTTCTGGTTCGTTTTTGAGCAGAGCGAAAGTCGACGTGGTCAAGCGGGTGGCAGCTTCCGAATCCACTGCCCAATGCGAGACCAGAAGCGCGCGGGCACCCGCATAGAAGAACGAGCGCGCCAGCCCCGACAGGGCCTCGGCGCCGGGCTTGTCGCCGGCAATGGTATTGCAGGCCGACAGCACCACCCAATCCGCATTGAGCTTGAGCTGGGCGACTTCGCTCGCAGTGAGAAGTCCGTCGTCGAGCTCGGAGGGCTGATCGGGAATGGAGAGCGCAAGTGAGGGCTCGCCCACGCCCTTGACGTCGCCGGCAACGAGACCGTGGGTGGCAAAGTAGATGATGCTGTATTGAGCAAGGGCTGCACGCTTGAGCGTCGTTTCGCTGGCATCGCGGCCGAGATGGATGTCGACCTCGCCTGCGCCGACATCCCTGGCCACCGCGTTCAACTCGTCGGCGGTGTCAGGCAGCTGTGGCAGCGCCTGCGCAAGCCGCGCGCGATCGACGCCCGCGCCGCGCCAGAAGTCGGTATAGGCAGTCGTCGCGATGCTGCGCGCGGCAACCTTGCCGCTCGCGGCGCGACGATCGGCCGGCCCTTCGGCTGCAGGGTTGAACACGGGATCGCCGAAACCGGTCATCGGCTTCACGCCCTGATCCTTGCGCGCAAAGGCCCGCAGCGATTTCAGGCTGATCACCGACGGCAGCACCGAGACCGCCTGACGTCGCAACAGCCAGGCGGCGCTGCGATAGCCTTCGAGCTTGTCCGGGATCGCGGCCTGCGGCGTCTCGGTGACCAGCAGATGAAACGGCAGTGCGGTCAGTGCGGCCGACGGCACCACCAGCAGGCCGCGCTTGTCCTTCGTCAACGCTTCGACCGGGCCGAGCAGCGCGACATAGAACTCGTTGGCGAGCGCGAGGTCGAACAGGCCTGATTTGCCGGACGCATCGTGTGCCTTGCCAACGTCGAGCCCCTTGCGGAACGCCGACACTTTCCGCGCCAGCGCGTCCGCGCCGAGCGGAATCTCCTTCCAGTCGGTGCCCTCGCGCGTGATCGCGATGACATAGCTCTGCTTGTCGACGACGGAATAGATCGTCATCGCCTCATCGGCCGACAGCAGAGCCTGGATGTCCTTCACCGCGAGCGGCAGCGGATTGGAGAGCAAGGCGTAGTCGGGAAATTCGACGGCCAGCGTCTTCTGCAAGCCGGCGCGCTCGCCCGCGATCGCCGCGATCCGCGCGCGGCTGCGCTGTTCGGCCGCGACGTCGCGTTGCGCCGATTGCTTCGATACCGCCGTGATGATCGCCTTGTCGAGCGCCTCGGCCTCGGCCGAAAGATCCTGGTCCTTGCGCACGAGCTCGGCGAGCCGGTCGCTGCCGGCGGCAAGCCGCACCGCGAGCTTGTTCACGGCAGACGCTGCGGACGATTGCGTACCGCGCTGGATCGCGGCCAGCGCTTCGTCGAGTGCCTTGTCGTCCGGCATCAGATGCTGCTGCCGCGCGGAAAACAGGATCGGCAGCACCACACGCAACTGAGCGCGAGTGCTGCGGAGCGTCCGTTCCGCCAGCGGCAGCGCCTCGGCGGTACGCCCGGAGAGATAAAGGAAGTAAGCGAGATTGCTGGTCGAGGTCACGACGTCAGGATGATCCGGCCCGAGCGCACGTTCGCGGATGGCAAGAGCGCGGCGGTAGAGCGGCTCGGCATCGGCATAGCGCTGCTGGTGCTCGTAGAGCCCGGCGAGATTGTTCAGCGAGCGCGCGACATCGGGATGATCCGGCCCCAGCACTTTTTCGCGGATGGAGAGCGATCGCTTGATCGGCGCCTCGGCATCCGCATCGCGGTTGAGATCGCGATCGACCTGGCCGATGTTGTTCAGGACCGTGGCAACCGCGGGATGCTCGGGCCCGGCGGCCTTCTGATAGATCGCAAGCGCCCGCTGGAACAGCGGCTCGGCCTCGGCGAAATGCTCCTGCTTCACGTAGAGCGTGGCGAGATTGTTGAGGGCCTGACCGACATCGGGATGCTCGCGCGACAGCGCCTTTTCGCGAATGGAGAGAGCGCGCTTGAACAGCGGCTCGGCTTCGGTGAAGCGGCCCTGCCGCTGATACAGCGCGGCGAGATTGCTGAGCTCGGGCCCGATCAAGGCGGTGTCGAGGCCGAGCGACTTTTCCATCAGCGCGATGGCGCGCTTGTAGATCGGCTCGGCGAGATCGTCGCGGCCCTGGCCGGCATGGACCTGGCCGAGATTGTTGAGCGCGGCGGAGAGTTCGCGACCGTCACTGCCCTTCTCCAGGCTTGCCACCATGGCCTGCGCCAGGGGCAGCGCTTCCGCATATTTGCCGGCCTGGTTGAGCGCATTGATCCGCGCGCCCTGCGCGGCGAGATCGCCCTTCTGGGCGAGACCGGGCGTGGCAAGCGACGTGGTGATCGCGAGCGCCAGACCCGCGGCCAATGTCAAACGACGACGCGTCATGAACCCTCTCGCTGCGTGCCCGAGACCATCACGGACTTGGGTCGCAGCGACGGGCGGCGACGTTCAAATGGTTGCGCCCTGGTCCATCTTCGTGCGCGCTTCGCCAGCGAGGCGAACCAGCATCTTGCGCAGCGCCGTGCCGTCGGTCACCCGCTCCGGAAACTCGAGCCGCAGCGCGGTCTGCCCGTCCTGCATGTCGAAGCCCTCGGGGTCACAGCCGGTGCAGCGCCAGTCGCCGGCGGCCGCACCGAGAAGCTTCGTCGCGTAGAGGCCCATGGCGTCGCGGTGGTCGGCGTTCATGTGCTCCACGGCTCCCTCCTCCGCTGCCAGCAGATCGTCTGCACCAGACAGGTCCGTGAGGAACTGCTCGGGCTTGAGGTCGACGATCCGGCCAAAGCCGGCGACCAGATGGGTTCCGGTGGGTCGGATTTTGAAGAACGAGAAGTCCTTAAACGAAACAAAGGCTTCCGCCGACGGATGAGCACTCAGATACCTCCGCCGGAGCAGATCCGTCTCGGCGCCGGCCTGCTCCGCCCGGCCGGACAGCATGATCCTGGCGCCTTCCAGCGGATCGCCGGCGGCTCGCTCGTCCAGCATCAGGGAAACCCTGGAATCGGCCAGGATGTTCCTGGTGTGCACGGCCAATCCGGAGATCAGCAGGATGGGCGAGCCATCCGGGTGGCTCGCCAGATTGACCAGGGAACAATAGGGATCGCCGGAGCCCGCCATCAACGTTGCGAGAGCGCCCTGCCGCGATCGCCTGAGCAGCGATTTGGCGAGCGTTTGGGGAGCGAAATCGGGGGTCGGTTGCATCGGCTTTCTCGGGTCAGGTGGTTGCAAGGAGGGTCTTTTTTCGGCTAAACGGGGGTCCGGTTATGGGTCGAGATGCGGCGAATCTGCCGTGTTTCGTGGAACTTGGTCACACTTCAGCCCAGCTTGCATTGCTCGGTGACAAGGTTCGAACGCCAATTCGGCACCCATCTATGCGGCGCATCACTGGTTTGCTCGCCGTTTCAAGCCACGACCCAAACGGAAAGCAGAAAGCAGAGGCTCATGCCCACAATCGCTTTGGTCGACGACGACCGCAACATTCTCACATCCGTCTCGATCGCGCTGGAAGCCGAAGGCTACCGCATCATGACCTACACCGACGGCGCCTCCGCGCTTGACGGTTTCCGCACCACCCAACCCGACCTCGCCATCCTCGACATCAAGATGCCGCGCATGGACGGCATGGAGACGCTGCGCCGTCTCAGGCAGAAATCCGACCTGCCGGTGATCTTCCTGACCTCCAAGGACGAAGAGATCGACGAGCTGTTCGGCCTCAAGATGGGCGCCGACGACTTCATCCGCAAACCGTTCTCGCAGCGGCTGCTGGTCGAGCGCGTCAAGGCGGTGCTGCGCCGCTCGGCGCCGAAGGACCCGACCGTCGCACCGAAGGAGAACGACGCCAAGGCGCTCGACCGCGGCCTTCTGCGCATGGATCCGGAACGCCATACCTGCACCTGGAAGAATGAGCCGGTGACGCTGACCGTCACCGAATTCCTGATCCTCCAGGCGCTCGCGACCCGGCCCGGCGTGGTGAAGAGCCGCAACGCGCTGATGGACGCCGCCTATGACGACCAGGTCTATGTCGACGACCGCACCATCGACAGCCACATCAAGCGGCTGCGCAAGAAGTTCAAGGTGGTCGACAACGAGTTCGAGATGATCGAGACGCTCTACGGCGTCGGCTACCGTTTCAAGGAAGCCTGAGGCGGCAGGGCGCCTCCACGAAAGTCAGGAGCATCGCCGGTTCTCGTTCCATCGGGACCGGGATCGCTCTAGGATGCGGGGACCTTCGCACGAGCTGTCCTAACGCGGGCGTGAGCATTGCTTGACCGAACGCAGCCTGACGAGAACCAGAGCGCCGAGGATATCGCATCCGACGGCGTTCCGGAGCACGTCGCCGAGGACAAGCCGGCCGCACAGGGCTGGCGGCCGCTGAACTGGCTGAAGCGCGCCGGGCAGTTCTTCTTTGCGCTGTCCTTCTCGAGCCTGACCCGCCGCATCGTCTCGCTCAACCTCGCCGGCCTCGTCGCGCTGGTCGCCAGCATCCTCTATCTGTCGCAATTCCGCGCCGGCCTGATCGACGCGCGCGCGCAGAGCCTGCTGGTACAGGCCGAGATCATCGCCGGTGCGATCGCGGCCTCCGCGACGGTGCAGACCAACGCCATCACCATCGACCCCGACCGGCTGCTCGACCTCAAGCCGGGCGAGACCTATGGCGGGTCGGACGACTATTCGCCGCTGGATTTTCCGATCAATCCGGAGCGCGTCGCGCCGGTGCTGCGCACGCTGATCTCGCCGACCAAGACGCGCGCCCGCATCTATGATCCGAACGGCAGCCTGCTGCTCGACAGCCGCAACCTCGAGAACGTGCTGCGCTTCCCCCTGCCGCCGCTGTCCGCCGAGAAGCCAGGCATGGTCGAGCGCGGCATGGTCGCGGTGCGTACCTGGCTGAACCGCGGCGACCTGCCGCTCTATCGCGAGCTCGGGCCCGAGAACGGCAACGGCTATGCGGAAGTGGGCGATGCGCTCCAGGGCCAGAAGCGCTCGATGGTGCGGGTCAATGCCCGCGGCGAGGTGATCGTCTCGGTCGCGGTCCCTGTGCTGCGCTCGCGCGCCATCCATGGCGCGCTGATGCTGTCCACCCAGGGCGACGACATCGACCAGATGGTCACCGCCGAGCGCCTCGCCATCCTGAAAGTCGGCGGCGTCGCCGCGGCGGTCATGATCATGCTGTCGCTGCTGCTCGCCAGCACCATCGCCGGTCCCGTGCGCCGGCTCGCCGACAGCGCCGAGCGCGTCCGCCGCCGCATCAAGACCCGCGTCGAGATCCCCGACTTCACCCGCCGCCGCGACGAGATCGGGCATCTGTCCGGCGCGCTGCGCGACATGACCAATGCGCTCTACAGCCGCATCGAGGCGATCGAGATGTTCGCCGCCGACGTCGCCCACGAGCTGAAGAACCCGCTGACCTCGCTGCGCTCCGCGGTCGAGACGTTGCCGCTGGCGCGCAACGAGAACAGCCGCGCCCGCCTGCTCGAGGTGATCGAGCACGACGTCAAGCGGCTCGACCGGCTGATCTCTGACATCTCCGACGCCAGCCGGCTCGATGCCGAGCTGCAACGGCAGGACGCGATCCCGGTCGATCTGCGCCGCCTGCTGGGCACGCTGGTCTCCGTCGCCAACGAAACCAAGCTCGGCCACGACGTCGCCGTCGAGGCGCGCTTCGAGGGGCGCGGGCCGACCGACAATTTCGCCGTGACCGGCCACGATTCACGGCTCGGGCAGGTGGTCTCCAACCTGCTCTCCAACGCGCAATCCTTTTCCGAGCCCGGCAGCAAGGTGCGCCTCGTCTGCCGCCGCGTGCGCCGAGAGATCGAGATCGTGGTCGACGACGACGGCCCCGGCATTCGCGATGACGCGCTGGATCGCATCTTCGAGCGCTTCTACACCGACCGTCCGCATCAGGGCTTTGGCCAGAACTCCGGCCTCGGCCTGTCGATCTCCAAGCAGATCGTCGATGCCCATGGCGGGCGCATCTGGGCCGAGAACCGCGCGGGGCCGCCTGATGACGAGGGCATCCCGACGGTATCAGGCGCGCGCTTCGTGGTGAGGCTGCCGGCGCTATGAGCCAAGCCAGTTTGAACGACGGCGGACCCAGCGTGCACGCTTCCGCAGTCAAGGTCGGGAATCTGGCAGTGCTGATCCGCGGGCCGTCGGGCGCCGGCAAGTCGCGCCTTGCCTTCGATTTGATCATGGCGGGCCGCGCCGGCGTGGTCCAAAGGGCCGTTCTGGTCGGTGACGACCGTGTCCATCTGGCGACAGTCGGCGATGAAATTGAGGTCCGTCCCGCTCCGAGACTGGCCGGCCTGATCGAGATCCGGGGCCTCGGAATCCGCCGCTGCGACTTCGTGGAGCATGCGACCGTCGGTCTCGTGGTCGATCTGGACGCCGCGGACGCCGAACGGTTGCCGCCGGCCGAATCCCTGAAAACAAGCGTTTTAGGTGTCGAAATACCGCGAATCCCTGTCAGCCGCGACTATTCGCCCCTCCCACTGGTTGTCGCGGCCTTGACCTCTACCAAGAGTTCATCTTCCGTTAACCCTCCAGGCGATTGTTTGAAGGGAAATGGTAACCATATGAACCCCACTATCGCGACCGAATAGACCGGCGCAGCTCCCCTCATCCATCCGTCTAAGTTCAGGGAGATACGCAACATCCCCTCTTGCGCAGGGGCTCTGGATGGTCAAAGTGGCGCGTTCGTGCGGTGCACCAAAAGCGCCCGCGAGGAGTTTTCCGATGATTGGTCTAGTACTTGTGACCCACGGGCGCCTTGCCGACGAATTCAAGGCAGCGCTTGAACATGTCATGGGCCCACAAAAGCAAATCGAAGCGATTACGATCGGCGCTGAAGACGATTCCGATCTGTGCCGAAGCGACATCATCGAGGCGGTTAACCGCGTCGATTCCGGCGACGGGGTTGCGATCCTCACCGACATGTTCGGCGGCACGCCGTCCAACCTGGCAATATCCTGCATGAGCCGGCCGAAGGTCGAAGTGCTCGCGGGCATCAACCTGCCCATGCTGGTGAAGCTTGCGAAGGTGCGCGAGGAACGCGCGCTGCCCGACGCGATCGCGATGGCCCAGGAAGCGGGCCGCAAATACGTCACCATCGCCAGCCGCGTGCTCGCCGGCAAATGAGCGACGACGCGCCGCAAGCCGGGACGGGCGTGCCCGCGGGCGCGATCTCCAAGGAGCTCCTGATCATCAACAAGCGCGGCCTGCACGCGCGTGCCTCGGCGAAGTTCGTCCAGGCCGTCGAGCGCTTCAACGCGCAAGTGTGGGTGACGCGCGGCGGCGAGACGGTCGGCGGCACCTCGATCATGGGCCTGATGATGCTGGCTGCGGGCCCCGGCACGACGATCACCGTCGCGGCTGCCGGCGCCGAAGCGGAAGCCGCGCTCGCGGCGATCACCGAGCTCGTCGAGAGCAAGTTCAACGAGGAAGGGATCTGAGCCACGCGCTCGGTGCCGTAGGGTGGGCAAAGGCGCATCGCGCCGTGCCCACCATCTCGACAATCACAACGGATGCGGTGGGCACGCTTCGCTTTGCCCACCCTACGAGACCTGCGACGCCGCTATCACTTCGCCGGCGGCGCGATGTAGATGTTCCAGCTCATCGACGGGCCGGCCTTGCCGTGGGTGAAGCGGCGCGTCGTCATCACGATGCGCTCGGCATTCGGTGCGGCCTCCGATATCCATTTCTCGAACGCCGGCAGGCGGCCGTCGGTCGGATCGAACACGCCGATGAAGCCATACTTCTTCGCGTCCTCGCGCGAGGTCAGGCCGGAATCCCAGGCTTCAATCGGCACGAGCGCGGCCGGATGATCCGGGCTGTAGAACACCATCGGCTGGATCGATTCCATGGTGCCGGCGACGACGGCCCAGCGCGAGGCAAAGCGCGCGTGCCAGGCCTGCGTCAGCTCGCGCGCGAGGTCCGAGCGCGCGCCATAGGTGGCGGTGTTGCCGGCATTGGCGTCCATCTCGCGCGCCGCGATCCAGGGCGAGGCCATGAGCGTGGCAACGCTGAGCACGAGCCAGATCGCGGTGATGTTGAACAGCGCCGCGCTCTGCACCCGCAGCACGGGGATCGCAACCAGCGCGAGCGGCACCAGGAAGAACAGCGAGATGCCCCAATCGGTCTTCATGTAGATGCTGAAGACCAGGGCGCCGAGCGGCGGGCCGACCGCGACGATGGCCTGGACGAGCCAGACATTCAGCGCCTGCGAGACATTGACGCCGGAATTGGCACCGCGCGCCCAGGCGCGCGTGACGATGCGCGAAGGCGCGCGCAGAAGCAGCGTGGCCCACGGCGGCACCAGCGCCATGGCGAGCGCCGCAAGCGCGACCGGAAGAGCCAGCAGCGCGAAATTATGCAGGGCATAGCCGGCCACCAGCTGATGCACGAGGCCGGAATCCTCGAGGCTGTAGGTGTCGCCGGCATAGGTCAGTGGCACGAAATGCACGCCCGCAAGCCAGACGATGTGCGGGATCATCGCCACCACCATCGTCACGATGGCAACCCACGGCGCCGGCGACAGCAGGAATTTCAAGCGGTCCGGATGGATCAGCGCGGCAAGGCCGATGGCGCCGATCATGGTCAGCACCCAATATTTGGTCATCAGCGCCAGCGCGCCGGCGAGCCCGAACCAGATGCCGGACTGCCAGCTTCGTTTCTCGAAGGCGTTGAGATAGGCGAGCACGAGCAGCGGCAGGGTCACGAGCTGCAGAAGGTCCGGGTTGTACTTGAAGCCCTTGAAATTGAAGATCGGGTAGAGCGCGATCATCACCACGACCAAGAACGCGCGCCGCGCGTCCACCACCCGCAAGCTCAGCAGCCAGCAGATCACCATACCGACGCTGACCGTCGCCATCGCCAGCGCATAGGTGGCCCAGTCCGTCGCCGGAAACGCCTTGAACCAGACGCCGGCGACCCAGCCCGACAACGGCGGATGCTTGCCGTAGCCCCACAGGAACTTCTGGCCCCAGCCATAGGCTTCCGCGACGTCCATGTGAACGTCCTGCGCTGCCTTGAGATTGATCAGGATGAAGGTCCAGAGCACCGCATGCAGGACGGCGAGCTGGATCACCAGCCATGGCCGCGCCTCCGGCCGAATCGCGCTGGCCACCAGCCAGGCCCGGAAGCGGCTGAAGCTCACCCGGGCTTTTTCGCGTGGTCGGGCGGTGGGAAGAGAGGTGGTCGACATGGGCCGTTGCGTAGCGCGTTTTGGCCCCGCTTGGAATCAGCTTGGCGTGAAGAAAGGCCCTGAAAATACAGCAATATGGTTGCCGCACGGGGATGTGAGTGGTATCCCGCGCCCATGACGACCGTCCCCATTTCCAACATCCGCAATTTCTCCATCGTCGCCCATATCGACCATGGCAAATCGACGCTGGCCGACCGCCTGATCCAGATGACCGGCGGGCTCACCGACCGCGAAATGGCCGGCAAGGAGCAGGTGCTCGATTCCATGGACATCGAGCGCGAGCGCGGCATCACCATCAAGGCGCAGACGGTGCGCCTCGCCTACCGCGCCAAGGACGGCAAGGATTACATCTTCAACCTGATGGACACGCCCGGCCATGTCGACTTCGCCTACGAAGTCTCGCGGTCGCTGGCGGCCTGCGAGGGTTCCCTGCTGGTGGTCGACGCCAGCCAGGGCGTCGAGGCGCAGACGCTCGCCAACGTCTACCAGGCGCTCGACAACAATCACGAGATCGTCCCGGTCCTGAACAAGGTCGACCTTCCCGCCGCCGAACCCGAGAAGGTCAAGCAGCAGATCGAGGACGTCATCGGCATCGACGCCTCGGACGCGGTGATGATCTCGGCCAAGACCGGCCTCGGCGTGCCCGACGTGCTCGAAGCCATCGTCACCCGCCTGCCGCCGCCGAAGGGCGACCGCGACGCGACGTTGAAGGCGCTGCTGGTCGACAGCTGGTACGACGTCTATCTCGGCGTCGTCGTGCTGATCCGCGTCGTCGACGGCGTGATGAAGAAGGGAAGCCGCGTGCGCATGATGGGCACGGGCGCCGCCTACGACGTCGAGCGCGTCGGCTTCTTCACGCCGAAGATGCAGCAGGTCGACGAGCTCGGCCCCGGCGAGATCGGCTTCATCACCGCCGCGATCAAGGAAGTCGCCGACACCCGCGTCGGCGACACCATCACCGACGACAGGAAGCCTGTCACCGAGATGCTGCCGGGCTTCAAGCCGGCCATCCCCGTGGTGTTCTGCGGCCTGTTCCCGGTCGATGCCGACGACTTCGAAACGCTGCGCGCCGCGATGGGCAAGCTGCGCCTCAACGACGCCAGCTTCTCCTTCGAGATGGAGACCTCCGCGGCGCTCGGCTTCGGCTTCCGCTGCGGCTTCCTCGGGCTGTTGCACCTGGAGATCATCCAGGAGCGGCTGTCGCGCGAGTTCGATCTCAACCTGATCGCGACCGCGCCGAGCGTCATCTACAAGATGAAGCTCACCGACGGCAGCGAGCTCGAGATCCACAATCCCGTCGACATGCCCGACGTGGTCAAGATCGCGGAGATCCAGGAGCCCTGGATCGAGGCCACGATCCTCACCCCCGACGAATATCTCGGCAGCGTGCTGAAGCTGTGCCAGGACCGCCGCGGCGCCCAGAAGGAGCTGACTTACGTCGGCGCCCGCGCCATGGTGAAATACGATCTGCCGCTCAACGAGGTGGTATTCGACTTCTACGACCGCCTCAAGTCGGTCTCCAAGGGCTACGCCTCGTTCGACTATCATCTCACCGACTACAAGCCGGCCGACCTCGTGAAGATGCAGATCCTGGTCAATGCCGAGCCGGTCGACGCGCTCTCGATGCTGGTCCACCGCACCCGCGCCGAGGGGCGCGGCCGCGCCATGGTCGAGAAGATGAAGGAGCTGATCCCGCCGCACATGTTCCAGATCCCGATCCAGGCGGCGATCGGCGGCAAGGTGATCGCCCGCGAGACGGTGCGCGCACTGCGCAAGGACGTCACCGCAAAATGCTACGGCGGCGACATCACGCGTAAGCGCAAGCTTCTGGAGAAGCAGAAGGAAGGCAAGAAGAAGATGCGGCAGTTCGGCAAGGTCGACATCCCGCAGGAAGCCTTCATTGCCGCGCTGAAGGTGGATAGCTGAGGGGCTGACTGGACCAGTTTGACGTAACGAGACTGGTCAGGCCCGGCTATCCGGGACCGGCAAACTAAAACCTCGAAAACAACCCCATGCACAGTAACCGGCCCGTTGTCGGCATTGCGGTTTTTTGATTTACCGAAATTTGCGTGACCCGTCGGGCAAAACAGTGGCAGGATGGCATCATCGCGGGTGTGGCGCAGAGCCCGACCGTCAGCTCCGGGCAACCGGATTGGTTGCCACCGTTCATATTGCTGCAAGGCGATTTATATAATCAGGTGAGTTCAGCCGCACTCACCGGGAATCTGTCATGGCCGACATCACAGTACACCTCGACGATGAGCTTTACGACAAGGCCTCGCGAGTTGCCCGACTGGACAATGTGAGCGTCAAGGAACTCGTCGAGGACGTCATGCGCCGCCATCTCGACTACGTCGAGGTGGTACAGGATTTTTCCAAGATGCCACCGTTCTCGCTCGAGAACTATGAGCTTCATCGCGATGCCGACGAAAGCGATGAGGACTACGCATTCAGGCGCTCACTTTTCCAGTGAGTCCTGAATGGCTCCGCCTTTCCGACGTGGCGACATGGTCTGGAGTTACTTTCCTTTTGCCGAGACTCCCGACATACCCGCGCGGACACGACATGCGGCGATCATAGTCGGTGCTTTTTCTGCAATCGAAGCCTCCCGGATGCTGGGACACCAGTCGCCGGCGTATGGGGCCGCGGTGGCGGTTTACACCTCGTCTCAAGTCAGAAAATTTGGTGGCAATCTGCCGATCGGAATCATCCAAGTGCCATTGGACCGGGCGCGCCAGAACAAGAACAACTCCGCGTTCTTCATCGATACGCGTCCGGGCATACCTTCCGATCCACAAGGACTACTTTCCCGATCTGGATGCGCCTGATCATGGTCTCATCACGTCCATTGATCCGGGATTGTTCAAACGCGTCATGGAAGAGTTTGCACGAGTCAACGAGCGGGCAAGAGAGCAAATCGTAACGGTAGGGCCGCTTCGGCCGCGCTGAAAGCGGATAGCTGAGGGCCATATCATTCCGGGGCGCGCCACTTGGCGCGAGCTCGGAGTGACAAGCTCGTAGGGGTGACAAGCTCGCAGGATGGGTAGAGCGAAGCGAAACCCATCACCCCGACGGGGGGACGCGGTATCTCGCAATTCTCGTTGGCTCGATCCGATTGCGAGGATGAAGTTTGATGGGTTTCGCTTCGCTCTACCCATCCTACGAACTGCCCCGCCCGGCTTCACGACGTCTCCTGCTTCGCCTCGACGTATCGTGCGAAATTGTCGAGGATCGCCTGCCAGCCGCCCTGCTGCTGCTCGACCGAATGCGTCGGTTCGCCATCGAAGACGACGCGGACGACAATGCCCTCCGGGCCGGGCTCGAACGCGACTTCGGCCTTTCGATCGCCGAACGCGTATTCGATCCGCTTGCGTTCGACGATCTTCGTGTAGGTGCCCGCGAAGTCAAAGCCCATGCTGCCGTCCTTGGCCTCCATGCGCGACGAGAAGACGCCGCCTTCCCGCAGGTCGACCGTCGCCCGGGTCGTATGCCAGTCGTCGGACGCGGCGTTCCACTTCATGATGTCGGCAGGCGTCGTATAGGCACGCCAGACCCGATCGATGGGGGCGGCTACGGTGGTTTCGACGGTGATCCTCATGAACATGGCTCCTGGTTCGGTTTTGACGGCTCGAGGTGACGACATCACTGACGTGTGCGGGTCTACCCAAGGACGATCGGGACCGGTCCATGCCGACAAGGTCGCGCCGTCAATTGTCCTAAAAATGCGATAGCGGGCAGCCAGGTACGCCGTGATGAGGCTCACGGAGCTGCCGGATCATCATTTCCCGAGCTGTTGAAGCACGGCGAACCACAACGCAAGCGGCTCCCTGAGGGCTCCCGGCTCGGACGGCTTTTGGCGAACGGCCGTGTGCACCATGACGAGCTTCGAGGCTGGATCGACCAGGATGACCTGACCGCGTATGCCGAGCAGGGCAAACCTGCGCTGCTCGCCGGGGAGGATCCACACCTGATAGCCGTAGCCGAAATAGGGTGTGGCCACGCGCGGAGCGAGATGGCTATCCTCCGGTCTGACGGTCGTGGCATCCAACAGCCACTGCCGCGGGATCAACTGACGACCTTCCCAGGCGCCGTCGTGTGCGAGCAACCGGGCCAGGCGCGCATAGTCGCGCAAGGTCGCGTTGAAGCAGCAAAAGGCAATCTCCTGCCCGCTACCGTCGATCGCCCATGAGGCATCCGCTTCGGTGCCGATGGCATCCCAGATCCGGTCGTGGAGATAGTCCGCAACCGGGGTGCCGGTGGCGGCGCGCAGGACCAGGCCCAGTATCTCGGTTTCCACGCTTGCATAGTGCCATCTGGTTCCCGGCGGGGCGGTTCTTGTATTGAATTGCGCGACGACGGCGGCCGGATCCTTTGCCTCGCCGACGAACAGGGCTCGTCCAAGCCGGGCTATGTCATCTTTCCCATCGTAGACTTCCGAAAATTCGACGCCCGAAGACATGTTCAACAAGGCCCGGATGGACGTGTTTCCATATTCCGTTTCCGCAAGGCCGGAGACGTAGCTGGAGACGAGGTCGTCGATCGACTTGATCCGCCCTTCCGAGACCGCGATCCCGACCAGCATCGCCACCAGCGTCTTGGCCATGGACTGCGAAAGAAAGCGATCGCGATCGGTCCGCGCATATTGATAGTGCTCGTACAGGATGGTGTCGTCCCTGGCGATCAGGAGCCCCGTCACCGGGTTGCGCTTGAGATAGTCCGCGATGTCCAGCCGTTCCGTGCCGAAACTGTAGGCGATCGACGGCTCCGGCGCGCGTTTGAATTGCCAGGGCGCCGTCGCGCGCGCGATCGGACGCGAGGCGTAGATCTCGCCGAAATGGCTGTAGACCCCGACGAGCTTGTCGAGCTGGGTGGTGGTCCCCCGCGTGCCGACCGGATAGCCCTCGGCCGCGCCGTAGAGCGCGGCATCCGGTCCGCTCTCCGAAAAGACCGGCCCCGGCTCGCCGGGCGAGCTTCGGACGTCCTGCGCGCAGGCTGAAGGCACCCAGACCGCGGCGGCGAGAATGACAGTGAGGAAAAGCCCGCGGCAACCGTGTGGCCTGCGGAGCGTACCCCCATTCATTGGACTTGCCTCCTCATGCATTCCTGTGTGTGCGTTCATGAGAACAACATCGCAGGCCGGTGACGAGAGGCATGCTATCATTGGGGGTAGCCGGTGTCAGCATGCGGCCCCAGAGCCGACGTCGGCCGAAATGAGCCGCCCCATTTCTGCTTCGACCGCTTGCGGCGCGAACTAGGCGGCGCTCCTGTTTCGGCTTAATGTTCAGACGTGCCGCTCACCAGCCCCATCACGCCTTACGATCCGGCCTGGCCGCAGCAATACGCGGCGGAAGAGGCGCGGCTGAAGCCCGTTTTCGGTCCGGCATTGATCGGAATTCATCACGTCGGGAGCACCGCCGTGCCCGAACTGGCCGCGAAGGCGGAAATCGACGTGCTTGCCGTGGTCCGGTCGGATAGCGGGCTGGAAGATTGGAGCCGATCCTTGGTGACCCTCGGCTATCGTCGTGGCGGCGACCTTTCCGCGGGCCACCATTTCTTCAAGCGGGACATGAACGGTGTCCGCACCCACAAGCTTCATGTGTGCCTGGATGGTCACGAACAGATTACACGGATGTTGAAATTTCGAGATCGCCTGCGCGAGCATGCCGGAGATCGTTCGAGATATCAGGAGTTGAAACTAAGGCTCGAGCGTGAAAATACCGCGGGTCTTCAACAATACCTGATCGCCAAAGATCCGTTCATCCGGGACGTTCTGGGCAACCTCGATTGATCGCTCCTCTTCCGATGGTCCGGTGAAACAGGTCATGACCATGACGTCGCTCGAGCGAACGGCCGATGCTCTTCCCGCAAGTTTTCCCGAGCTCGAGGCCGACGCCAGGGCAGATGGCCACGCCCACATGACCCGCCTGGCCGCGGAGTTCACAGCCGATCGCGCCACGTTTCACGCGATATTCACGTGCCATCTGGATGGCAGATTGGCAGGGATCGGCGCGATAACCAACGAGCCTGCGCCGACGTCGCGACCGACGTGGCGGATGCGGCGGCTTTACGTGCACCGACACTATCGAAGGCGCAAGATCGCCCAGGCGATCGCGAACGCCTTGCTGCAAGAAGCCGCGGGGACCGTCTCCATTGTCACCGTCCACGCAGGCAATGATGGCGCTGCGCGGTTCTGGGAAGCCATTGGATTCAGCCGGGTCGACGGGCAACCATGGTCGCACGAAGCCGACGTGCCGACCTTCGATCATTAAGTTGACGTCACTTCAGAAGATTGTCGCGCCGCAGCCCCTCACCCGGATTGCATCAAGCGATGCGATCCGACCTCTCCCTACGAGAGAGGTGATTCGAATTCCAGGCACGCGTTTCGATCCAATAAAAGCTCATCGCGCTTTAGAGCGCCGGCAAACCGGGCGGCGGCTTGCGCATGTTGGACGCCTGCTCGTAGGCGTAGGCGAGGCGCAGCAGCTTGTGCTCGCTCCAGGCGGGCCCAGCGAAGGTGACGCCGAACGGATGATCGGGCGTCTCCTTGTCGCGGACACCGGACACGAAGCCGCCGGGCACCGAGACGCTGGGATAGCCCGCCTTCGCAGGCATCACGCAGCCTCCGCTGCCCGGGAACAGCACCGCATCCAGCTTGTGCCCGTTCATGTAGGCGTCCATCCCGCGTGTCCTGGCGGCGAGCAGGTCCATGGCGCGCGCCGATTTGTACTCGCGCTCACTGAGGTCGCCCCGGGTCGCGTTGGCGGCGAGGAACAGGTCCTGGCCGTAACGTAGCGCCCTCTCCGCATTGGCCTCGTTGAAGGCGACGATGTCGGCGAAGGTCTTGATGTCGGTGCCGGTCGCCCAATCCTTCAGATAGAGATTGAGACCGTACTTCAGCTCGTAGAGGAAGACGATCGGCGCCCCCGTCGGATTGCCCTTGTTGGGGCTCAGCGGATTGCGGTTGAGCACGGGCATGCCTGTGCCCGGCCCACCGATCCAACCGGCCGCCGGCATAGCCGCGCGCACGATGATGGCGCCGAGGTCCTCCAGCACCTTGATCGCATCCGCCATCACCTTCGCCGATGCCGGCGGCAGCTTGCCGTAATAGGGATCGTTGAGGGGATCGGCGGGGTCGCTGGGCACGCCGATGCGCGCGCCCTTCATCGCATCGCGCGTGAGGCCAGCGGTGTAATCGTCAGGGCGCTTCTGCTGCTCAGTGGCGGGATCGCGCGGGTCACTGGCGGCCAGCACGTTGAGGAGCAGTGCCGCGTCGCGCACGGTGCGCGTCATCGGTCCCGCGGTGTCCTGGCTGTGCGTGATCGGCACGATGCCGGCGCGGCTGATCAGCCCGACCGTCGGCTTGACGGTGACGAGGCCGTTCTGACTGGCAGGAAACAGCAGTGAGCCCGAGGTCTCGGTGCCGATCGAGGCCGCGCAGAGACCTGCGGCCACGGCGACCGCCGAACCCGAGCTCGAGCCGCCGGGAGTGACGACCGGACTACCGTGCTCGTCCATCAACGCCGGTGCATAGGGGTTTTTTACCTGCCCGCCCAGCGACGAATAGCCCGAGGGCATCTCGATCGCGAGGATGTTGGCAAACTCCGTGAGATTCGCCTTGCCGAGGATCACCGCGCCGGCTTTGCGCAGCAGCTTGACGATGGTGGCATCGCCTTTGGCGCGCGCGCCCTCCAGCGCCAGCGAGCCCGCCGTGGTCGGCTGCCTGTCGCCGGTGGCGATGTTGTCCTTCACCAGGATCGGCACGCCGGCCAGCGGCCGCTTGGCCGACGGCCTCGTGCCGTCACGCTTGCCAGCGATCGCGAGTGCGTCGGGATTGAGCGCGCGGACGGAATTGAGCATGGGCCCATCGCGATCGTAGGCCTCGATGCGCGCGAGATAGGCTTGGGCCAGCGCGGTGGCGGTGATCCGCCCGGCGGCCAGGGCATCTATGATGTCGCTCATCGGCGCGTCCGCGAGCTTCGGCCCGATCGACGGCGCGGCACTGGCGGCAGCCGTAGCGCGGCGCGCGCCGCGGCGGGGTGGCTTCTTCATGACGTGCTTCTTGCATGGCCCCGAATGCGCTACTGAAGGTAGCATTGGGTTCGATAGCGCGACAAGTGGAGTTATCGCATGGACTGCACGATCCGGCCCGCGCTGGAGGATGACGCCGACGGCATCAGCGGCGTCATCCTGCGTGCGCTGCGCGAGACCAATGCAAAGGACTATACGGGCGAGATCATCGAACGGGTCGAGAGCAGCTTCAGTCCGGACGCGGTGCGGGCGCTGATCGGAAAACGCACCGTTTTCGTCGCCATCCTCGGCGGCCGCGTCGTCGGCACGGCGAGCCTCGACGGACACGTCGTCCGCACCGTCTTCGTGGCTCCCGACGTTCAGGCCCGCGGGATCGGCAGGCTGTTGATGGCCGAGATCGAGCGGACGGCGCGCGGGCGGAGCGTTGCCGCGTTGACCGTGCCCTCGTCGATCACCGCCGAGAGCTTCTACGCAAAGCTCGGGTTCACTGCCGTGCGTGACAGCTATCATGGTGAGGAACGCACGATCATCATGGAGCGGTTGCTCGACGGCGCCATCGACTAGTCCGTAGCCCGGATGGAGCCAACCTCATGGCTTCGGCTGCAGGAGGTCCCAGCGATTGCCATAGAGATCGTCAAAGACCGCGACGGTCCCATACGGCTCGACGCGAGGCACTTCCCGAAACAATACGCCTCTCGAGCGATAGGCTTCGTAATCGCGCCAGAAATCATCCGTGTGCAGGAAGAGGAACACGCGCCCGCCGGTCTGATCCCCGATGCGTTGCGCCTGATCCGCCGTGACCGCCTTCGCCAGCAGAATGCGGGTTTCCAGAGAGCCCGGTGGCGCAATTAGAACCCACCTTTTGCCATTGCCGAGGTCTGTGTCCTCAGCCAGCGCAAATCCCAGCCGCTCGATGAAGTAAGCAATGGCTTCATCGTAGTCGCGGACCAGAAGGGATACGTAACCGACGTGCTGTCGCATGGTGGAACCAGTCTACGCATCCGGCCAAGGTCTGCAACGGCCCGAGAGTCCGCTTGGCCTCGGACGCTTCGCCCCACCTTGATCCTCTCCACCAAATGGACCACCATCGCCCCCCCTACACCGCTCACAGCAAGAATGGGCGAGGAAACGCGCATGAACGCAGCTCCCGGAGTTGGCCTGGTCGAACGCGCCCGCGCCATCGCGCCGCTGATTGCGGGCGAGGCCGACGAGATCGAGCGGACGCGGCGGCTGACGCCCGCGGTCGTTTCCGCGCTGATCGAGAACGGGCTGTATCGCGCCCTCCTCCCGCAAAGCCTCGGAGGCGCGGAGGTTCCGATCGACGCCTTCATGCAGATGCTGGAGGAGATCGCGAAGGCGGATGCCTCCACCGCCTGGTGTCTCGGCCAATGCAGCGTCTGCGCGATGATCGCGGCCTCGCTCGATCACGACACCGCGCATGAGATCTTCAACGCAGGCCCCGGCATCCTCGCCTGGGGCGCGATCGCGCACGAGGCGCGCAGCGTCGAGGGCGGCTATCGTGTCACCGCGCGCTGGGACTTTGCCTCGGGCTCGCGGCAGGCGAGCTGGCTGGGCGCGCATGTGCGCATCGTGGGTCGCGACGGCGTGCCGCGCAAGAACGCCGACGGCTCGGTGGAGGTGCGCACCATCCTGTTTCCGGTCGCGAGCGCCGTGCTGCACGACGTGTGGCAGGCGATCGGGCTCGCCGGCACCGGCACGGATTCGTATGAGGTGAGCGACCTCTTCGTCCCCGAGCGCTTCACCGCGTTGCGTGACGTTGCGTCCGCATTGCGCGAGACGGGGCCGCTCTACAGGATCGGCACCGGCTCGACCTTCAGCCTGGGTTTTGCCGCGGTGTCGCTCGGCGTGGCGCGCGCCACGCTGGATGCCGCCATCGCGCTGGCGCGCGCAAAGCACCCGTCGCTGGCGACGAGCACCATGCGCGACAACCAGGCGGTCCAGGGCCTGATCGGCCGCACCGAGGGCGATTTGCGCGCCGCGCGCGCCTATCTCTATGCAACCGCCAATGCGATGTGGCGCGACCTGTCCGCGACCGGCACGTTCAGCGCGGCGCATCGCAGTGCGGTTCGCCTCGCTGCGACCTGGACCATTCACCAGTCGGCACGCGTGGTCGACGCGGCCTACCACATGGCCGGCGCCACGGCCGTGTTCCGCAGCAACCCGTTCGAGCGCCGCTTCCGCGACATGCACGCCATCGCGCAGCAGATCCAGGCGCGGGATACGCACTATGAGGATGTCGGGAAGGCGATTTTGGCGGGGGGCTGAGGCGGAATGATGACGGGGTCACTCGTGGCCCATCCTTCGAGACGCCCGCTTGTGGCGGGCTCCTCAGGATGAGGTCTTGGTTCGCGGCGAGATGTTGGACCCTCATGGTGAGGAGCCCGCCCTAAGCGGGCGTCTCGAACCATGCAGGCCGGAAAGGGCGCGGCTTGCGCAAGGGGTCGCAATGCGAGCCGCGAGCTCACGCCACCATCGCGGCGTCTTCGTCGTCGGCGCCATCGATGCCGCGCTGGGCGGCGAGCAGGCTGATGATCTCGATGTTCGGCCGGGCCTTGCTGAACAGAAAGCCCTGACCCTCGTCGCAGCCCTCGGCGCGCAGGCAGCTCAGCTCGGCCTCGGTCTCGACGCCCTCGGCGGTGATGGTGACGCCGAGGCCCTTGCCGAGGCTGACGATGGAACGGATGATCGCCTGGGCCTCGCGGTTGGCGCCGAGATCGCGCACGAAGGACTGGTCGATCTTGATCTTGTCGAAGGGGAAGCTTCTGAGATAGCTGAGGCTGGAATAGCCGGTGCCGAAATCGTCCATCGAGATGCGCACGCCGAGCGCGCGCAGCGCATGCAGCGTCGCCAGCACCTGGGCGCTCTTCTCCAGCAGCAGCGTCTCGGTGATCTCGAGCTCGAGCCGGCGCGGCGGCAGGCCGGAATGTTTCAGCGCGTCGGTCACCATCGAGAGCAGATTGCCGCTGCGAAACTGGAGCGGCGACAGATTGACGGCGACGCGGACGTCGTCGGGCCAGGTCGCAGCATCCAGGCACGCGCGGCGCAGCATCAGGCCGCCGAGCGGATTGATCAGGCCGGTTTCCTCCGCGACCGGAATGAACTCGGCCGGCGAGACCATGCCGCGCTCGGCATGCGGCCAGCGCACCAGCGCCTCGAAGCCGGTGATGCGGCCGCTCGAGAGGTCGACCAGCGGCTGGTAATAGGGGCGCAGCACGTCGTTCTGGATCGCATCGCGCAGCTCGACCTCGATCTTGCGGCGGCTCTGCGCCTTGGCATGGAGCGCCGCCTCGAAGAAGGCGAAGGTGCCGCGCGCGTCGTTCTTGGCGCGCGACAGCGCCATGTCGGCGCTCTTGAGCAGCTTTTCGGAATCATCGCCGTCGCCCGGCGCCATCGCGATGCCGATGGAGGCGCCGATCACCACGGAATGGCCGTCGAGCAGATAGGGATCGGCGATGGCCTCCAGCAGGCGCTTGGCCAGCATCACCGCGTCCTCGGGGCGCGTCAGGCCGCTCTGCACGATCGCGAACTCGTCCGAGTTGAGCCGCGCCAGCGCGTCCTCCTCGCGCAGGGTCGAGCGCAGCCGCTTGGCGACGCCGCGCAGGAGCTTGTCGCCGATCGCATGTCCGAGCGTCTCGTTGACCGCCTTGAAATTGTCCAGCCCCAGCATCAGCACCGCGACCTTCTCGGCGCTGCGGCGCGTGTGCAGCAGCATCTCGTCGACCTGCTGGCGCAGCAGGTTGCGGTTCGGCAGGCCGGTCAAGCCGTCATGCTGGGCCATGAAGGCCAGCCGCGCCTCGGCGCGCTTGCGCTCGGTGATGTCCATCAGCGCGAGCAGCACCGCGGGCCGGTCGGCATAGGTCAGTTCGCGCGAATAGATCGCAAGGTCGATCAGCGCGCCGTCGGCCTTGACGTGCTTCCAGGTCCGCGCGGCCTGCTCCTCGCTGGAGCGGTCGGTGGTCCAGGGAGGCTCGCTGTCGAAGGCCTGAAGGCTGCGAATCGTCAGCCTCTCGAACTCGGCGCGGCTGTAGCCGTAATGGGCGACCGCGGCGTCGTTGACGCCGAGGATGCGCTCGTCGTCCAGCGCGCAGACGATCATGGGGACGGGATTGCCGTCGAACAGCAGGCGGAACGAGGCCTCGCGCTGCTTCAACTCGGTGATGTCGACGCGCAGACCGACCACGCCGCCGTCGTCGGTGCGGCGCTCCTCGATCAGGATGACGCGGCCGTCCGACAGCGTCTGCTCGTGACGCGCGCCGGGCTGATAGAGCTTCTTCAGCCGCTGCGCGATCCACTCTTCCTCGTGGCCTGCGGCTTCCGGATAGTCGCCGCGGGCGACGCCAACGCGCAGCGTGTCTTCGAGGCGGGCGCCTTCGGCGAACAGATCGGCGGTCTTGCTGTAGATCTCGGAATATTGCTTGTTCCAGAGAACGTAGCGGCCTTCGGGGTCGAGGATCACGATGCCCTGCGGCAGCAGGTCGACGGCCTGGCGCAGCCGCTCATGCGATTTGCGCGCCTCGATGATCACCGCTTCGGCTTCCGCGCGGCTCTGCACGAGTTCGTCGTGTACGACGGGCCGATGCGGCGCGCGCGCGAAACGCGGCTTGCGCGGCCGTTGGCCGGCTCCGGCAAGCACGTTGCGCTTTCGCTTTCCTGGTTTTCGAGACCCCAAACTCAACTTCACATGTCCCAGTCGCGCCCCGTGGCCGCAGAGCCTCAGGGCAAGTCTTGCAGCAAGCCTTGGGGCAAGTCTTGAGGCAAGTGTCTGAAAAAAATGTAATCTTCGCCGGCCTGGCCACGGGACCGCGAGCCTTGCAGCGCGCGTGCACCCGGCCTCCGTGCCTGTTTGCAAGGCGCGAAAACCTCGGCGTGCGCAGCAAGCCGGTATCGCCGTCGCAATTGGACGGCGCGCTGGCGCAAAATTGCGCGCTCGCTTGAATCGTTTCCGCGATCGCGCACGATTGCATACCGACCGCGGTTATTCCTCATGCCGCGCACGAATTTTGGTCAATGCAGGATACGGTTATCGCGCCGTTAAGAATCGACCGGCCATCATGCGATTCTGTGATGATCTAATTGGAAATATGGATCGTCGTGTTGCGCGCGCCCTCGCGCTGGACCAGCGCGAACAGGGCCGCCGCATGGGCGGGATGCAGCCGGATACAGCCGTGCGAGGCCGGGCCGCCGAGCCGGGAGATGTCGGTCGTGCCGTGGATGGCGAAGCCGTAGTGGAAGAAGATCGCGTGCGGCATCGGTGCGTTGTAATATTTGCGCGAGAAATAGCGCCGCATCATCGCCTGCGGATGAAAGGTGCCACTCGGCGTGCCGTAGCCGCTGCGGCCCGTCGACACCGGCCAGGTGTAGCGCGGCGCACCGTCGACACGCACCGACATGCGCTGTGACGATTTGTCGATGTCGACCCTGAGGTCGGCCCGCGCCGGCGTCACGCAACATCCCGCCAGCACAAGCGTCAGAGTCGCGGCCCGCATCGCGAGCCGCACGAATTGCCCGTTCATGACCAAAGCCCCGCAGCCTCTTGTCCTGCCCGCATGATGTCGGGGCGGGACCGGCGCTGTAAAGACAGCGTGAGGCGGCAGCCGGTCGAAAGCCTAATTGTTAACCCTGACGCTGCGTTGGGCTATAAGGTGATCAGCATGAGTCCCCGCCGCTTCACCCCTCTCCTGCTTTTCATGACATTCCTGACCGCCGGCGGCGCGCTGGCCCAGGACAAGGGCAGCGTGACCCCGAAGCCGCTGCCGCCGCTCGCCAACCCCAACGATCCCAGCATCGGCGCCAAGGAGCTGTTCGCGCGAAAGCTGCTGCCCTCGAAAGGGCCGGCGCATGTCATCGGCTCCTACACCAGGGGCTGCATCGGCGGCGCCGAGCCGATGCCGCTGAACGGCGACAATTGGCAGGTGATGCGGCTGTCGCGCAATCGCAATTTCGGCCACCCCGCGATGATCGCGCTGATCAAGCGGCTCGCGGCCAGGGCGCACAAGGACGCGGGCTGGCCGGGCATCCTGGTCGGCGACATCGCCCAGCCGCGCGGCGGGCCGGCGCTGTCGGGCCATGCCAGCCACCAGATCGGCCTCGATGCCGACATCTGGCTGACGCCGATGCCGGACCATCGTCTCTCACGCGAGGAACGCGAGGAGATGTCCGCGGTGATGATGGTGCGGCAGGACCGGCTCGACATCGATCCGAAGGTGTTCACGCCGTCCCATGTGCTGGTGCTGCGCGACGCCGCGCAGGAGCCGGCGGTGCAGCGCATCTTCGTCAATGCCGCGATCAAGAAGGCGCTGTGCCGCGAGGCCAAGGGCGACCGCTCCTGGCTGTCGAAGATCCGGCCGTGGTGGGGCCACGACTATCACTTCCACATCCGCATGCACTGCCCGGCGGGCTCGAGCGAATGCGAGGGCCAGCCGTCGCAATCCGAGGACGAAGGCTGCAAGCCCGCCGATCTCGCCTACTGGTTCTCCGACGCCGTGCTGCATCCGAAGCCGCCGCCGGAGCCGCCCAAGCCGAAACCGCCGATGACGCTGGCCCAGATGCCGGCGGCCTGCAAGGCGGTGCTGCACGCGGGCGATGCGAAGCCGTAGGGCTCTGTCGTGTCGTCCCGGCCGAGTGCGCAATTGCGCACTCGACCGGGTCGACGCGTGGAGAGATCGTGCCATTTGGCTTGTCCGGGATGACGAACCAGTTGGTTGGTCCCCACCCCCCAAATGCGCTAGGATTGTCCTGCCGCCGTGCCGTAAGCCCGCGGCATTCCGGGACGCGCATCCCGCTCTCTAACAAGCCTGTCCGCAAGCCCGCACCTCGGCGCGGCCAACGATGAGATTTGACATGCGCGTCCTCATTTTCCTCGCTGCGCTCACGCTCGGCGCGACCTCCGCTCTGGCGGCCGAAGAGCCCAGCGGCTGCGACAAGTTCAAATGGCCGATCGAGCGCGAGCGTGTCGCGCTGACGGCGCCGGACCGTATCAAGCTCGCTTCGGGGAGCGAACAGCCGACCCTGCCCTCAACAGCCGTCACATTGGGCCTCGTCACGCCCGCGGATGCAAAACTGCCCTCGCCGCCGGAGCGGGCGCCGAAGGACGGCAGCTTTGCCGGCTTTACCAGCATCAAGGCGGCGAAGGCAGGCCTCTACACGGTCAGCCTGTCCAGCGGGGCCTGGGTCGACGTGGTCCAGGACGGGCATGTCCTCAAGCCCGTGGCCTTCAGCGGCGCGACCGATTGCGACGGCATCCGCAAGACCATGAAATACGAGCTGTCGGCAAAGCCTTTCGTGGTCCAGGTCAGCGGCGCCAAAGAGAATTCGCTCTCGATCGCGATCCTTCCCAGCGAGTAGCCAAGGGTCGGACCAAAGGTCGCCTTTGACCTGTTCCGCCAGCCTGTTATGGTCGCCCAGCGATATCCCGAAGGACCGTAAGTCCCGTCGGGCTCACCGGAACAGCGCGTCCGCCGATCGCACCCCTGACTCAACCAACGCCGTCTTGCGTGCGCTATTGGCGCGCATACGCGCATGGAGCGCTCCCGATGTCCCGCCTTTCCGTCGTTTTTTCCGCCTTCGTCGTTCTGCTCGCGGCCTTCGCGCCTGCCGCCGCGCAGGACAAGACCATCACCGTGTTCGCGGCAGCCTCGATGAAGAACGCGCTCGACGAGATCGACGCGGCCTACACCGCCAAGACCGGTGTCAAGTTCAGCGTCAGCTATGCCGCAAGCTCGGTGCTCGCCAGGCAGATCGAGCAGGGCGCGCCAGCCGACGTGTTCGTCTCCGCCGACACCGACTGGATGGACTATGCGGTCTCCAAGAAGACCATCAACGAGCCTTCCAGAGTCAACCTGCTCGGCAACAGCATCGTGCTGATCGCGCCGAAGGACTCCAGGATCGACAACGTCACGATCGCGCAGGGTTTCGACCTCGCAAAGCTCGCCGGCGACGGCAAGATCGCGACCGGCGACGTGAAGTCGGTACCGGTCGGCAAGTATGCGAAGGCTGCATTGGAGAAGCTCGGTGCGTGGCAGGCCGCGGAGCCGAAATTCGCCATGGCCGAGAGCGTGCGCGCCGCGCTGACGCTGGTGGCGCGCGGCGAGGCCGGCCTCGGCATCGTCTATTCCACCGACGCCAAGGTCGAGCCCGGCGTGAAGATCATCGGCACCTTCCCGGCGGAGTCGCATCCCGCGATCATCTATCCGGTCGCCGCGACCGTGACCGCGAAGGGCGAGACCGGCGACTATCTCGCCTTCCTGCGCTCGACCGCGGCCAAGGCGATCCTGGAAAAATACGGCTTCAAGTTCCTGATCAGCCCGACGACTTAGTTTTTGCGACGTGATACCCACGACTTGATGTCCGAGATCTCACCTGCCGAATGGACGGCGATCCTGCTCTCGCTCAGGGTCGCGCTCATCGCAACGCTGGTGGCGACGCCGTTCGGCATTGCGCTGGCATGGCTGCTCGCGCGGCGCGATTTCTGGGGCAAGTCGCTGCTCGATGCGCTGGTGCATCTGCCCCTGGTGTTGCCGCCGGTCGTCACCGGCTATCTGCTGCTGCTCAGCTTCGGCCGCCGCGGCCTCGTCGGCGGCTTCCTCGCCGACCATCTCGGCATCGTCTTCTCATTCCGCTGGACCGGCGCGGCGCTCGCCTGCGGCGTGATGTCGTTTCCGCTGCTGGTGCGGCCGATGCGGCTGTCGATCGAGGCGATCGACCGCAAGCTCGAGCAGGCCGCCGAGACGCTCGGCGCGGCACCGTGGAAGGTGTTCTTCACCGTGACGCTGCCGCTGGCGCTGCCCGGCGTGCTCGCCGGCATGGTGCTCGGCTTTGCCAAAGCGATCGGCGAGTTCGGCGCGACCATCACCTTCGTCTCCAACATTCCCGGCGAGACCCAGACGATTTCCTCCGCGATCTATTCGCTGATCCAGACGCCCGATGGCGACGCCGCCGCAGGCCGCCTCGTGATCGTCTCGGTGATCCTGGCGCTGGGTGCGCTGATCGCCGCCGAATGGTTCGCCCGCCGCGCCACCGCGCGCCTGCACGGGAATTGACCATGCTGCGGGTCGATATCGAAAAGCAGCTTGGCGAGTTCTCGCTGTCCGCATCCTTCGCCAGCGAAGGCCGCGTCATCGGCCTGTTCGGCGCGTCGGGCGCCGGCAAGACCTCGCTGGTCAACATGATCGCAGGACTGTTGCGGCCCGACCGCGGCACCATCGTGATCGACGGCGAGACCGTGGACGACACCGCAGCCGGCATCCACGTGCCGGCCTGGCGCCGCCGCATCGGCTATGTGTTCCAAGATGCGCGGCTGTTTCCGCACCTCAACGTCGCGCAGAATCTCGACTACGGACGGCGGATGAACCGGCTGCCGTCCGATCCGGCCCAGCACAAGCGCATCGTCGACCTGCTCGACATCGGCGCGCTGCAGGGCCGCCGTCCCGGAAAACTCTCCGGCGGCGAGCGCCAGCGCGTCGCACTCGGCCGCGCTCTGCTGTCAAAGCCGCGCCTGTTGCTGCTCGACGAGCCGCTCGGCGCGCTCGACGAAGGCCGCAAGCTCGAAATCCTGCCCTATCTGGTGCGGCTGCGCGACGAGGCCAATGTCCCCATGGTCTATGTCAGCCACGACGTCGCCGAGCTGCGGCAACTGGCGACGCAGATCGTGATGTTGAAGCAGGGGCGCGTGACGTCGTTCGGCGGGGTGAAGGTGCTGACGTGAGGCCACACTGCCGCAACACTCTCCGCCGTCGTCCCGGCGCAGGCCGGGACCCATACCGCGTGATCTATCGAGAGCGTTCGATGCGAGTCCCGGCGAAGCAGAGATAACCACGAGTCTTCGCCAAACTGCTTCCTGTGGTTATGGGTCCCGGCCTTCGCCGGGACGACACGAAGGAGATAGCGTAGCAAAATGTGCGACGGGTTGGGATGACGGTCCCCCCTCATCCACCAGTGCCCGAACGGAGAGATCACCCTACCCCGCTCGCGCTGTGTGCGATCGACCCTCCCTCTCCAGGGCAGGGCAAGAGAGCGCTAAACCCCGGCCACCGACGTCCAGATATCCGCAAGCTTCTTCCGCAGCGCTTGGCGGCGCGTCAATGGCGGCGGCGCCTCCTCGTCTTCCGGCAGGCGCAGGCCGACGACGTTGACGCGGCCGCCGGAGATGCTGCGTGCGACCAGCACGATCTCGTCCAGCGCAAGCTCGGCGCCCTCTTTCGGCGCGCGGTCGAGATGGACGTCGAAATAATCGGCAAGCGTCAGCTTGCCCTCGTCCTCGCTCACCTTCACGCCGTAGATCTCGGCGAGCTCGGCCAGCGTGTGCTCGCCGGAGACCATGAAATCGCCGAGCAGATGCGGGTCAGGCGCGGTGCTCGGCTGCATGTCGACGAAGAAGCGATCGAGCGACTCGGCCTTTTCCGGCGGCGCCAGCAGGTAGATGTAGTCTCCCGGCGCGATCGGATCGGCCTCCACTGGCGTCAGGATGTTCTCGTTGCGGATCACCAGCGTCGGCTTGGACCAGGACGGGATCAGGCCGCGGCGGAAGTACAGGCTCTTGGGCCGCACCGGATATCCGACCAGTTGCTGCTCGAGCTGGCCGGGCAGATCCAGCTCGACGCGCCGCGGGCCGCGCTCGGCACGCGGCAGCGCCACGTGCAGCTTGCGTGCGGCCGGCGCCAGCGTCCAGCCTTGCAGGAGCAGCGAGATGATGACGACGACGAAGGCGACGTCGAAATAAAGATAGGCCTTGGACAGGCCGACCAGCATCGGGATCGACGCCAGGAAGATCGCGACGGCCCCGCGCAGGCCGGTCCAGGCGATGAAGATCTTCTCGCGCCAGTTGAAGCGGAACGGCGCAAGGCACACGAACACGGCGAGCGGCCGCGCCACCAGCATCAGCACGAGCGCGACGGCGACCGCCGGCAGCACGCTCGAGCCGAGCCGGCTCGGCGAAACCAGCAGGCCGAGCAGCACGAACATCACGATCTGCGCCAGCCAGGTCGCCGCATCGAGGAAGGTCACCACCGAATTATGCGCGCGGGTCGGACGGTTGCCGATGATGATGCCGGCGAGATAGACCGCAAGGAACCCGGAGGCGTGCATGATCTGCGAGCCGCCGAAGATGACGAGCGCACCCGTGGTCACGAACGGCGCATGCAGGCCCTGCGGCAGCGCCACCCGGTTGAGTGCGATGACGACGAGGCGACCGCCGAAGAAGCCGACGACGGCGCCAAGCACCGTCTCCTGGATGAACTCCATCGCCACATGCCCGGCCGAGCTCGACCCCAGCGAGATGTATTCGACCAGCATCAAGGTGAGGAAGATCGCGAAGGGATCGTTGGTGCCGGATTCGGCTTCCAGCGTCGCGCCGACGCGCGGGCGCAGGCGCAGGCCCTGGGTGTGCACCAGCAGGAACACCGCGGCGGCGTCGGTCGAGGCCACCACGGCGCCGACCAGCAGCGCCTCCGTCCAGTTGAGGTCGAGCGCGTATTTGGCGAACGGGGCGGTGACCAGCGCGGTCAGGAGCACGCCGACGGTGGCGAGCACCACGGATGGGGCGAGCACGGTGCGGATGCTGGCAAAGCGCGTCTTCAGGCCGCCGTCGAACAGGATCAGAGCGAGCGCGACAGAACCGACCAGATAGGTGGTGCGGACGTCGTCGAACTGGAGCTGCCCGGGGCCGGAATCGCCGGCCAGCATGCCGATCACGAGGAAGACGAGCAGCAAGGGCGCGCCGAAGCGCAGCGCAAGCAGGCTCGACAGAATGCCCGCCATCACGAGGACGGCGCCGAGCAATATGGCGAGGCTGACAGAGTCGAGGGAAGCCATGCGGTGCTGCGGGTTACTCCGAGAGATCGACGAATTCAGTTCAGGGGGCCACCGGCCGGACTTTCCCTCGCCCCGCCTGCGGGGCCGGGATGAGCATAGCTCACCCTGAGAGGGTGGGGTGAGGGAGAGCCTCCGCGGGGGTGTTGACAGCGGGACTCGCGGAGAGTCCCCCCCACCCGAAATTCAAGCTGCGCTCGAATTTCGACCTCTCCCCGCAAGCGGGGCGAGGTGAAGCGTGCCGCGACCGACGGATTTGCCCCTCTCGAAATCATGTGCTCCAGCATCCTTATCGTCGCTGTACCGGCGCGCCAACCCATTTTCGCTCCTCGCGGCAATCTGCCAGCATTTTACGGCCTTAACGCACTTCACTTCACGGTGTATCGATGGCCCGGCCGCGCCCTTTGTGGGATTCTGCGGCGCCCTCGAATCAATTCCTCCCGCCCGCTTCCCGACGAGACCGACCCGATGGACATGGACCTCAAGGACTTCATGGAGTTCGTGCAGACCACCGCGCGCAGCGTCGGGGCGGAAATCTCCTCACCCTGGTTCTACCTGCAATTCGGCCTCATTCTGGCCGCGGCCGGCATCGCCTATGCCGCGGAAGCCGGCGTGCGCAACCGCGTCGACATGAGCTCGCTGGCGATGCGCTGGCCGCTGCCGCTCCGGCACTTCGCCCGGGTGATGGTGAGCAGCGCCTCGACGGCGGTGTTCACCCTGTTCGTGATCGTCTCCCGCGTGGTGATGTATCACGCGACCTGGCCGAGCCGCAGCTATCTCTTGATGGTCGCCGCCAAGCTGGGCCTCGCCTGGCTCGCGATCCGGCTCGTGACCTCGGTGCTGCGCAACGCCTTCATCGTCAAGCTGGTGTCGATCACCGCCTGGTTCGTCGCAGCGCTCTCCATCCTCGGCCAGCTCGACGCGACGGTCGAACTGCTCGACTCCTTCGCGATCGTGCTGGGCGGCCTCAGGTTGACCCCGCTCCTGGTGATCAAGGCCGGCGCGCTGCTGCTCATCGCGCTGTGGGCCACCAACATCGCCAGCAATTTCGCCGAGAGCCGGATCAATTCGACGACTGACTTGACCCCGTCGGTGCAGGTGCTGCTGGTCAAGATCATCCGCATCGGGCTTCTGGCCATCGCAATCGTCATTGCGCTCGGCGCGGTCGGCATCGATCTCTCGGCGCTCGCGGTGTTCTCCGGCGCGGTCGGCGTCGGCATCGGTATCGGCCTGCAGAAGATCGTCGCCAATTTCATCTCGGGCATCATCCTGCTCGCCGACAAATCGGTGAAGCCCGGCGACCTCGTCACCATCGGCGACAACACCGGGCGCATCAGCGCGATGAAGACGCGTTATATTTCCGTCGCCGCCGGCGACGGCCGCGAGTTCCTGGTGCCGAACGAGGACCTGGTGACGCAGAAGGTCGTCAACTGGACCTATACCGACAAGAACACGCTGGTGAAGATCGCCTTCGGCACCAATTACGACGCCGATCCCAGGCTGGTCTGCAAGCTCGCCATCGAGACGGCCGTAGCTCATCCCCGCGCGCAGAAGGGCAAGCCGCCGAACTGCATTTTGACCGAGTTCGCGGAGGCCGGGATGAAGTTCTCGCTGACCCTCTGGCTCGCCGACCCCGACGGCATGGACAATGTCAAAAGCGACGTGATGCTGGCGCTGTGGGACGCCTTCAAGCGCGAGGGGATCCGGGTTCCCTATCCCGTCCGCGAAATCCGTGTCCGCGGCGGCGCCCTGCCGGTGGAAACCACCGTAGAAGTCCCGAATTAGGCCCGCTTTCGGGCGCAAGATGCATGCTCGGCTTGCATGAAGGCCCGCAATCATTAAATTGGGCCTGAAATCAAGCCTTTCCGCTGACAATCGAGCCCGCAAAGACCTTACCAGCATGAGCTACGTCGAAGCCTCCGATACCTCCCTGCGCAAGACCGGACAGATCAAGCTGCATGGGCCGAGCGCCTTTGCAGGCATGCGCAAGGCGGGCGCGCTGGTGGCGAAGTGCCTCGACGAGCTCACCGACATCGTCGGGCCCGGCGTTCCGACCGAGCGCATCGACCAGTTCGTGCGCGAATTCGCATTCGATCACGGCGCCTTTCCGGCGACGCTGATGTATCGCGGCTATCGCTACTCGACCTGCACCTCGCTCAACCACGTGGTCTGCCACGGCATGCCCGGCGACCGTCCGCTGAAGGAAGGCGACATCGTCAACATCGACGTCACCTTCATCCTCGACGGCTGGTATGGCGATTCCAGCCGGATGTATGCGGTGGGCCCGATCGCGCGCAAGGCCGAGCGGCTGATCGAGGTGACCTACGAATCCCTGATGCGCGGCATCGCGGCGGTGAAGCCCGGCGCCACCACCGGCGACATCGGCCACGCCATCCAGAGCTTCGTCGAACCGCAGGGCATGAGCGTGGTGCGCGATTTCTGCGGCCATGGCCTCGGCCGCATGTTCCACGACGAGCCGAACATCATCCATATCGGCCGGCCCGGCGAGGGCGTTCAGCTCAAGCCCGGCATGTTCTTCACCATCGAGCCGATGATCAATCTCGGCAAGCCGCATGTGAAGATCCTCTCCGACGGCTGGACCGCCGTCACCCGCGACCGTTCGCTGTCGGCGCAGTTCGAGCATTCAGTGGGCGTGACCGCCACCGGCGTCGAGATTTTTACGCTGTCGGAGCGGCACGGCGAGAAACAGATCGGGTGATTGTCCAGGGGGCGCCGACTAGCGTGAACCCAATTTGCCGTCGCAATTGACGGTTGCAAAAGCGACGGCCCCCGGCGATGCTGGCGGCCGATGTCCGCCAAAGCCGACCACGACAAGAGCAAGCCGGAGGACGCGCCGCACTATCACGGCCATCGCGAACGGCTGCGCGAGCGCTTCTACAGCGCCGGCGCGGATGCGCTCAGCGACTACGAGCTCTTGGAGATGGCGCTGTTTCCGGCGCTGCCGCGCCGCGACACCAAGCCGCTGGCGAAGCTTCTGATCAAGACCTTCGGCTCGTTCGCCGAGGTCGTGCACGCGCCAGTGGCGCGCCTGCGCGAGGTCGACAGCGTCGGCGACTCCGCGATCCACCAGCTCAAGCTGATCGCCGCGGCGGCGCACCGCGTCGCCAAGGGCGAGGTCAACGGCCGCAACGCGCTGTCGTCCTGGAACGAGGTGATCGACTATTGCCGCTCCAGCATGGCGTTCTCGGACAAGGAGCAATTCCGCCTGCTCTTCCTCGACAAGCGCAACCAGCTGATCGCCGACGAGGTGCAGCAGACCGGCACCGTCGACCACACCCCGGTCTATCCGCGCGAGGTGATCAAGCGCGCGCTGGAGCTGTCGGCCACGGCGCTGATCCTGGTCCACAACCATCCGAGCGGCGATCCCTCGCCGTCACAGGCCGACATCCAGATGACCAAGGCGATCATCGACATCGCCAAGCCGCTGGGGATTGCGGTGCACGACCACATCATCGTGGGCAGGAACGGACACACGAGCTTCAAAGCGCTGAGGTTGATCTGACTACTGTCGCGCCAGCCTAATCGGTTCGCTCACTTTCCGGCAGCCGGCGCCGGCTATCGTGGCCGTTTTCGGCAAACCGCCAGCCCTCGCCCCGCGCCGGCAGCGAGACGCGGTCGCGGCGATCCAGCCCCCGGCACGTGAAATTCAACCGTGCAATGGCGGGATCGCAGCTCGGCTTTACCGTCAGCACGGAGCCGTCACCCGCTGTCCTGGTGGAGAGCGTCAACCCGCACAGCGGTCCGCCGCCGGTTCTTAGCGGCCGTCGCCACCGAACCTGTAGTTGATGCCAACCTTTACGAGCTGGAGCTTGTGTTCGATGGACTGATTAAAACCTAGCAGCCCCAGGGTGGTGGCGAAGGTCTCGTCCTTGCTTCCAAAATCAAGATAGTTGTACTCGATCTTGGCTGACCAGCTGTTGAGGATGGCATATTCAAAGCCGGCGCCGATCGTCCATCCCACGCGTGTGCTGCTCTGCGTGCCAAGATCGATGAAACTGGGAGTTGTCTGGAAGAGCGAGTAACTGTCTTTGAATTCGGCACTGGCCAGGCCGCCCTTGACGTAGAGCAGCGAGCGGTCGAAGGCGTAGCCGAACCGGCCTGTGACCGTCGCCAGCCAGTTTAT
Organism: Bradyrhizobium sp. GW821-FHT12B03; assembly: GCF_058807535.1. Classification (NCBI taxonomy): domain Bacteria; kingdom Pseudomonadati; phylum Pseudomonadota; class Alphaproteobacteria; order Hyphomicrobiales; family Nitrobacteraceae; genus Bradyrhizobium; species Bradyrhizobium sp. GW821-FHT12B03. The sequence continues at coordinate 89,335 of NZ_JBXAQU010000020.1, read as the reverse complement.
CTGGGAGCGCGCCTTTGCGGTGGTGCCAGGCGAAAACTCCGGAGTAAAGGCGCCGCTGTCGCTGCCGTCGCTGTCAATCAGCGACAGATCAGCGCCGATGCCGACGACCCAGTTGCCAAATTGATGGTCGGCGCCGCCCTGGATGCCGCCGAGGAAACCATTCGACCGCGGGTTTTGTGGATCTGTGGTGACCGGGACCGGTAATGGTGAAACGGTGCCATTCCAGTTGCTGGAGCTCCAGCCATAGCCGCCATGAACGCCCAAATAGAAACCGGACCAGGAGAACGGTCGCGGCGGCTCAACGTAACCTCCCTTCACCGGAAATTCGGCGGCCATTGCCGATGACGCAGCCGATGCCAATGCGCGGCTCGGGGCACTAGCCGGCACAATTGCTTGCCGTGTCGCGCGCGTGTCATTTTGTCGGCGGAGCGCCGAAAGTTCGTTGCGCATTGTTTCGTTGTCACGGCGGATAGCTTGGTTGTCGCGCTGCAGGCTTTCGAGCCGCGCCATGACGTCATCCAGCGTAGCGGCTGCACCGGGAGCAACCGCTGCGGCAAGGCTCGCAAGGCCCGCCGCAGCACCAAGCAGATAGTTCTTCATTTCCATGCCCCTATTCATGCACGGCGCGCCTTGCAGCAAACCTCACGGCTGCTCCCGCGAGCAGCGCAAGATCCCAAACAGCTGTAACGGCGCGATGCGCGACTCATCTTGGGGCGCTTTCGATCGCTCCAGGATTCGACCAACGCGTAGATGTTAACTCGTCGCGTTGCCGGAAGGTTTCTCTCAACCCGAACGCAGCTTGCACTCCGCTGAGAAAATTTCTTGACCTGTTGCGAACCAGACTTGCACTCGGGCGAAGTCGGCGGCCCTTGTGGCGTTCGACTTCGCCGGCGACTTGCAGTACCCTTCGCAGAGACGGTGCGATCTTGCGCACAGCGGGCGACATCATGCGAAGCATTGCCTTCTCCTCCGACGATCTTCCCGACAAGTTCGACGATCGTGCACGCATTTCCGCCTGGCAGGATTTCCTGGCGGAAGTCTATGCCCCGCACGAGGTCTCGGGTCTGCCCCACCGGCCCTTCTCGCAACGCTTGCGCGGCAGCCGGTTCGAGGACAGTTCGACGCCGGTAGACGTCTTGCGGTTTTCCGGGACCGCAGGGCGCATGGTGTGGACGACCCGGGGTCGAAGCACGCCACGCGCGACGCATTTCGTGCTCTGCTTCAACCAGAGGCCCGCGCCGCTATCGCTCACGCAGTTGGGGCGCGAGGCACAGCTCGACTCGCAAACCGCAGCGATCGCGACCTGCACGGAGCCGGGCAATTTTTGTTCCGCCGACCCGCAGGACTTTTCCGCCATCGCCATCGACCAGCGACGGTTGCACGAGCTTGTCGATCGGGTCGAAGACCTGGTGGCCAGGCCGCTGCCGACCAGTCCGGCGCTGCGGCACTTGCAGCGGTATCTCGAGATACTTCCCTGCCGGGAGGAAGCCGAGGACGAGCCGGACTTGCTCGCACATATCGGAACGACCTTGACCGACCTGGTCGCACTCGCGTTGGGCGCAGGACGTGACGCGGCCGAGTTCGCGACGATGCGCGGTCTCCGCGCGGCGCGACAGCATGAAATCATCAGGGGAATCCGCGCACGCTTCGCCGATCCAGACTTCTCCGCACAACAGCTCGCCGTCCGAATGGGCGTAACCGAACGATACGTCCAGGACTTGTTACACGAATCCGGGCCGAGCTTCAGTCAACGCGTGCTCGAACTCAGGCTTCAGCGTGCCCGTGCGATGTTGCAGGATCGCCGGTATGACCGGCTCAACGTCAGCGAGGTCGCCAATGCCAGCGGCTTCAGTACAATTTCCTATTTCAATCGCTGCTTTCGCCGGCGATTTGGGACAACGCCCGGTCACTTCCGCAGCGGACAAGCAGTGGGTCAAGCAAACGGCGAATCAACGCCGTATTGGCAGCGGCCTCCTGCTTGATCACATCGGCCGCGCAGCCTTCGACGCCGCGATCAGTCAATTTCCTGTTGAGCGCCTGACGTTGCCCAAAGGTGTGATGACGTGCTCCAAAATGATCGACCGCGAGGTATCGTGTGCCGGCGGGGTGATCACGAGCAGTCACCAATTACAGCCCCCAATTGCCGCTCCCAGGCGCTGTTCGCAAGTGACGCTCTAAGACGCTTTTCAATATCACAGGCCGTTTACAACAGGCCGACATCCAGATGACGAAAGCGATCATCGACATCACCGAGCCGCTGGGGATTGCCGTGCACGATCACGTCATCGTCGGCACGAGCGGGCGCATGCGAGCCTGCGCGGGATGCGGTTTATCTAGGAGACAGGCGTCATCTGCGTGGCGCCGGCGGCCGATCGCTCAATAGCAATACCGTGGATGGACCCGGACATAATAGCCGTCCGGGCGCTGCACGTAGCAGCCGCGCTGATAGGCGTAGTAGCCGGAGCGGCGGCGTTCGCCTTCGGAGGCGATCGCGGCGCCCGTGCCGGCACCGACGACGGCGCCGATTGCAGCGCCGCGGCCGCCGCCGAGCGCGCCGCCGAGGATCGCTCCGCCGACACCGCCGATGATCGCGCCGCCGACGGCATCCTGGGCCGCCGCCTCATGCACCGGCAGCGCCATCGCAACCGTCAGACAGGCCGCGATTCCCAAACTTCCAATGCGAAGACCTCGAAACATTGCTCGCCCTCCCCTGTGGTGAGCTGTGTCATAGCGCCGGAAGCGGATTCGGGAAAGGACAATTGCCGGCGCCGCCACCCGGCACGCTCCGCGACGGCGCCGCAGGCTCTGTTCGACGGCCGCTCAGACCGTGCCGCGTGCGATGCACGCGCCGGACATCGCCATGTCAGGGTTCGACCCAGCGCTGCACGGCTTCGGCGGTGTCGGCGGGCGTGGTGTTGAAGCAGATCGCCGCATCCGGTGCCAGGCGGTGGACGAGGTTGAGCACCTTCTCGAACAGCAGCAGATGCTCCTTCGGCTCGCGCAGCCCGGCGTCGATCACGATGCAGTCGAAGCTCTCCTCGCGCAACGCCGCCGTCACTGCGGCTTCCGCGGCCGCGTCGAGATCGATCAGGCAGCTCGTGACCTCGTAGCCGAGATCGCGCAGGCGCAATAGCTGCGCCTCGATATACCCGCGCACGAGCTCCGGCGTCAGCTGCGGGAATGCGCTGTAATCGGCATTGCCGGGTTCGATGCCGATCGCGAGGACGCGTCTGGCCATGCCGCGCTCCAGTCAATTCGCACCAGACCGCAACGCCTGCGGCCACCGCCATGCCAACGACGAGGTCGCCCGCGAAGTTCCCTACTGACGCAGCATGATCAGGGGATCGGCGGTGTCGGGGACGCGCCGCCACTGCGCGTTGTCGTCGGCCTCGAACTGCCAGACATCGCCTGTTTTCGACATCAGGATGATCTGGCCGCGTTCGAGCCGCCATTGCGTCGGATTGAACTGCGCGATGGCCGCGTCGCATCTCGGCTTGAGGAAGACCTGGAAATTGTCCGGCCCCGCCTCGGTATTGGTCAGCGTCAGCCCGCAGACCGGCTGGCCGTTGCCGCGCACCATCGACCAGTCGCCGATCATCTGGTCCATCGACTTGGCCATCGAACGGGCGGCGGCGAGGTCCTGCAGGATGTAGACGCCTTCGCCCTGGCGCAGGCCTTCGAAGATACCGGCCTCGACCTCGGTGAAGTCGATCACGGATTCACCGGTCGCATCCTGCAAGCGAACGATGTCGAGCCCCCTGACGCTCCAGGCGACGATGTCCCTGGTGAAGGGCAGCGCGGTCTTGCAGGCCGGCTCCAGCTCCAGCTTGAAGCCCTGGCCGGCAGCGTCGGCCTTCATCGTGACCACGCAGGTCTTGCTGCGCTCGGTGGTCGAGAGCTCCCACTGCCCGGGCATCTGCTTCTTCAGGGTCGTCGCATCCTGCGCATGCGCGATGCCGATCGCGGCCAGGTAGGCCGTGACGGCGCCGATCGCGGCCAAGCAGGCCGCGACGGCGAATGCAACGACCCGAAGAACGGTCATCAGCGCCCCTTGAACGGCGTTTCCGCAACCGGGGTCAACGGCGCCTTGCCGGCGAACCAGGCCTTGAGATTGTCGACCACGAGCTGGTTCATCGCGTTGCGCGTCACCACCGAGGCCGAACCGATATGCGGCAGCAGCACGACGTTCTGCATGGTCTTGAGCTCGTCCGGCACGTTCGGCTCGGCCGCAAACACGTCGAGGCCGGCGGCGAGGATGGTGCCGGATTTCAGCGCCTGCACCAGCGCCGCCTCGTCGACCACCGAGCCGCGCGCGACGTTGACCAGCACGCCGCGGGGCCCAAGCGCCTTGAGCACCTCGGCATTGACCATCTTGTTCGTGCTGGCGCCGCCGGGCACGATCACCATCAAGGTGTCCACCGCCTTCGCCATCTCGACCAGATCAGGGTAGTGCTTGTAGGAGACGTCCTTGGACGGATTGCGCGAATGATAGACGACAGGCACCAGCGAGGCATCGAGCCGGCGCGCGATCGCCTGGCCGATCCGGCCCATGCCGACGATGCCGACCTTGCGGTCGCGCAACGAGCCGACGCTCAGCGGGTAGTTCTGGGTCTGCCAGAGACCGGAACGCACGTAACGGTCGGCCTTGATGAATTCGCGCAAGGTGCAGATCAGAAGGCCCATCGCGACGTCGGCGACCTCCTCGGTCAGCACATCAGGCGTGTTGGTGACGATGATGTTGCGCTCGGCCGCGTATTTGGCATCGACATGATCGTAGCCGACGCCGAAGCTCGACACGAGCTCGAGCTTGGGCAATTGCGCCAATGAATCCTTGTCGACGCGGGCGGTGTGATCCGTCACAGCCACGCCGCGGATCTTTTCGCGGATCGCGGGGGTCAGCCGCTCGAGGTCACCTCGCGTCTCGGCCTTGTGCACGACGAAATGATCGGAAAACCCGTTTTCGAGGATCGGCCGCGCCGGCCCATAGATCAGAAGGTCGATCTTGTCGGACGAAATCGAACCGGTAGACATCAGTTTTCCTTTCCAAGCGCGCTCTCATGCCAGCGCCGTAAAACGAGGTGGGAAATTAGCGCCAGCACCCCATAGATGACAATCCCGGCCAGCGACAACAACAGCAGCGCGGCGAACATGCGGGGTATGTTCAACCGGTAGCCTGACTCGGCGATCCTGTAAGCGAGCCCGGAGCCGGCGCCGGCCGTTCCAGCCGCGATCTCGGCCACGACGGCGCCGATCAGCGACAAGCCGCCTGCGATGCGCAGACCGCCGAGGATATAGGGCAGCGCCGCCGGCAGCTTCAGGAAACGCAGGGTTTGCGGCTTTGATGCGCCATAGAGCTGGAACAGGCCGGCGAGGTTGCGGTCGACCGAATTGAGCCCCAGCGTGGTGTTGGAGAGCACCGGGAAAAAGGCGACGATGAAGGCGCAGACGACGACCGCGGTCTGCTGCTCCAGATAGATCAGCAGCAGCGGCGCAATCGCGATGACAGGCGTCACCTGGAGCACGACGGCGTAGGGGAACAGCGAATATTCCACCCATTTCGACTGGTTGAACAGCAGCGCCAGCGCGATGCCGCCGACGCTCGCCGCCACAAATCCTTCGAGCGTGGTCAGAAGCGTGGTCGCGAGCGATTGTGACAGCACCGCCCAGTCCTTGATCAGCGTCAGGAATATGACGGAGGGCGCAGGCAGCACGTAAGGCGGGATCTCCCTGATGCGGACCACGAGCTCCCAGGCGAGAAGCCCGGCCGCAAGCACGATGACGGGAAGCACGAAGCGCACCGCACGGTGCGCGCCGGACGGCTTGGCGGCGGAGGGCTGCGCGCTCATAGCACCGGTTGCCCCGAATAGGACGGCGCCAGCGCGGCCGACACGCGCCGGCAGTAATCCGAATAGGCGACCGAGGTGCGGAACTCCTCGCCGCGCGGCTCGACCGTCTCGATGCGGATATCGGCCTGGATGCGGCCGGGCCGCGCCGTCATCACCACCACGCGCTGCGACAGATAGACGGATTCGAACACCGAATGGGTGACGAAGATGACGGTCTTGCCAAGGCTGCGCCACAGCGCGAGCAGGTCGTTGTTGAGACGGAAGCGCGTAATCTCGTCGAGCGCCGCGAACGGCTCATCCATCAGGAGGATATCGGGGTCGGTGACGAGCGCGCGCGCCAGCGAGACCCGCATCTTCATGCCGCCGGAGAGCTCGCGCGGATAGGCGTCGGCGAAATCGGCAAGCCCGACGCTGGCCAGCGCTTCGTCGACCCGCGCGCGCGCCGCCGCCTTCGGAACGCCTGCGAGCTTCAAGGGCAGCCGCACGTTCTCGCGCACGCTGGTCCAGGGCATCAGGGTCGGCTCCTGGAACACGAAGCCGATGCCGTGGCCCGGTTGTGCCGGTCCTTCGTGACGGGCCATCCGCACGATGCCTGACGACGGCGTGCTGAGCTCCGCGATCAGGCGCAGCGCGGTCGACTTGCCGCAACCGGACGGACCGAGCAGCGAGATGAACTCGCCCTTGCGCACGGCGAGGTCGAGCGGGCCGAGCGCCATGACGCCGTTGTCATAGACCTTCGTCACACCGCGCAGGCTGACGGCGAGCGCCGTCAGGCTGGCCTCGACCCCGGACGAGGTTTTGCGCTCTACCATTGAACGCTGGCTGTGATGTGGTGGGAGCGAGCCGCAACCTGTACCTCTCCCCAACGGGGAGAGGTGAACGATGCGGCTACGTCTCGGCTTGACCTCAACATCCGTTACGGCTTGGTCGGGCGCAGCTCGACGCCGACGCCCTTGTTGACGAAGCGCAGCGTATAGGATTTGCGGAAGTCGAGATCCGCCTTCACCACACCGGCCTTCACCATCTTGTTGAAGAAGGAGGTGTAGCGCTCGTCGCTCATGGCGCCGATGCCGTTCTTGAGGGACTCGCCGGAATCGACGATGCCATGTTCCTTCATCTTGGCGACGGAATAGGCGAGCAGATCGTCAGTCATTTCAGGGTTGAGCTTCTTGATCATGGCATTGCCGGCGGAATTGTCGCGGTAGATGTAATTGTACCAGCCGACCATGGAGGCATCGACGAAGCGCTGCACCAGATCGGGCTTCTTCTCGACGATGTCGCGGCGCGTCTCGATCAGGGTCGAATAGGTGTTGAAGCCGTAATCGGCGAGCAGCAGCACGTTCGGCTTGAAGCCGGCCGCCTTCTCGACCGCGAAGGGCTCGGAGGTGACGTAGCCCTGCATCGCGCTCTTGGGATTGGCGATGAAGGGCTGCGGATTGAAATTGTAGGGCCGGACGTTCTTCTCGCTGAAACCGTATTCGGACTTCAGCCACTGGAAGTAGCTGGTCATGCCCTCCTTGGAGACGAACAGCGTCAGCGGCTTGAGGTCCTCGATCCTGGCGACCTTGGCGTCCGGCTGCGTCAGCATCACCTGCGGATCCTTCTGGAAGATCGCGGCGATGGTGACGACGGGGACGTTGTTGGCGACCGCGTCGAACGACATCAGCGTGTTCGCGGCCATGAAGAAATCGATCTTGCCGGCGATCAGGAGCATCCGGTTGTTCTCGTTCGGACCGCCGGGGACGATGGTGACGTCGAGGCCGTATTTCTTGTAGGTGCCGTCGGCGACCGCCTGGAAGAAGCCGCCATGCTCGGCCTCGGCGACCCAATTGGTGCCGAACATGACCTTGTCCAGCGTCTCGGCGCGTGCCGGGAGCACCGAAACCAAAGCGGCCATCAAGCCTGCCGTTAACGCTCGCCGCAGATGAGAGGGGCTCATGGGTGCACTCCGTCGATCGCTTGTAGCCGATGCCAGTCCAACGCGATAAAACCGCAAGACGTCAGGGGACGCGAGCCGGCCAGGCCCGCGTCCCCTCCATACCCCAAATTACGTGACAAATTCGGGCAAAGAAACCTCCAGGGAAGACTTGATGACGCCGTCCCGCGACTGGACCGAGATCCGCTGGCCCGACGCCGGCCTTGCGGACGCGGCGCGCTGGATCGCGGTGCTGCCGCTGGCGGCGACCGAGCAGCACGGCCCGCATCTGCCTGTGACCACCGACGTCCTGATCGCCGAGGCCTATCTGGCGCGCGTGCGCGAGCTCTTGTCCGAAACCGTTCCGGCCAGTTTCCTCCCCGTTGAACCGGTCGGGATTTCCACCGAGCATATCGACTATCCGGGCACGCAGACGCTGCCGACCGATGTGGCACTGAAAAGGTGGACAGGGATCGGCGAGGACATCGCGCGTCGCGGCGTGAGGAAGCTCGTCATCATCACCAGCCATGGCGGCAACAGCGCGGCCATGATGCTGGTCGCGCAGGATCTGCGCGCGCATCAAAAACTCTTCGTGGTGACGACATCGTGGTCGCGGCTATCAGGCGCGGACAAATTGTTCCCGGCCGAGGAGGTGCGCCACGGCATTCATGGCGGCGCGATCGAAACCTCGATCATGCTGGCGCGCTATCCCGACCAGCTGCGCAAGGATGCGATCGCGGATTTTCCCGCGAGCAGCGTCGCGATGGAGCAACAATATCGCTGGCTGTCGACGCAGCGGCCTGCGCCATTCGCCTGGCAGGCGCAGGATCTCAACCCCAGCGGCGCCATCGGCAATGCGACGCTGGCCGTGCCTGAAAAAGGCGAGCAATTGCTGGATCAGGGGGCGCGCGCCTTCTGCGAGCTGCTTGCCGAGGTCGATAACTTCGACGTGACCAGGCTCGCCAAAGGGCCTCTCGGCTAGCCGCCACCCCACTGAAATCATTGGGGAAAGAGCCTCGCTCCGAGGCCGTATCCGCGGTCTTCGAACCGGATGCGGGCAACCTCCGTCCAACTGGCCACGCGGACCACAACGGACCGCCTCAACCCGGATGGAGTTTCACATGTCGATCAAGACCAGGATTGCCGCCGCAGCTCTCGCGACCCTCGCCATCGCCGGCAGCGTCGTCACCACCACCTCCTCGGCCGAAGCCAAGCAGCCCGGCTGGGTCCTGGGTGTCGGTGCCGGCATCGCCACCGCCGCCGTCGTCGGCACCGCGATCGCCGCCAGCAACGATCCTTATTACGGCTATCACCGCTGCGGCTGGGTCGCCCAGTACAACGCCTTCGGCCAGTACGTTGGCCGCGTTCGCAGCTGTTACTGATTTGACTACCTGAGGCCGATCTCACGTGGATCCTGCGTCCGACACGGGCGCCTCATCCACCCCGTGTCGTGCCCCCGACCCCGCCCGACTGTCCCCCCGGGCGGGGTCACCCATTTTTAGGCACCGGGAATTTGTTGCAGGCGCGTCACACAGCGGTGCGAACCAGCACCTGCGGCAATCCGCACTAGTTGCTATTGCGAATTAATCGCAATAAGGTTCGCAACAGGCACAGGAACTTGGGAAGAATTCGCGTCGGATCGAGGTCATCTCGGCCAATGGCGTGGACAGCCGGAACCTGGTGACAGGGCCGCTGCGAATCGGCAGGGATGTCGGTTGCGGCGGATGGGACACATTCGCGTTTTGGGGGCGTGCGTTTTGACGTTGAGAAGTCACCGTTACAGGTATTTGCGGACGGCCGCGGCGATTGCCTCGGGCGTGCTGGCTTTTCCCGCCGCGAGCTTGGCGGCCGACCTGCCACTCAAGGCGCGCGCCGCGAAGACGGTCTATGACTGGACCGGCTTCTATGTCGGCGGCCATTTCGGCTACGGCGATGCGAGCTTTGGGCCGGGCACCAATTCACTGCCGCTGCAAGGCGTGATCCTGCCGCCCAGCGCCACCGGGTTCAGCGGCGGCTACCAGCTCGGCTACAATCGCCAGCTCGCCAACCGTGTCGTGCTCGGCATCGAAGCGGACTCCACGTTCACCGGTGCACGCGACATCGTCGCGCATGAACGGTCGCCGGCGCCCTTCAACACCACGCTCGACTATGTCGGCACCGTGCGCGGCCGTATCGGTTATGCCTTCGACCGCTTCATGCCGTTCGTCACCGGCGGTTTCGCCTGGGGCCACACCCACATCAACGTCAACGATGCCGACGGAGTGTCGGAGCTGTTCCCGGTCGGAAAGTATCAGACCGGCTGGACGGCGGGACTCGGCCTCGAATTCGCCGTCAGCGGCAATTGGACCGCGAAGGCCGAATACGATTACGTCGCGCTGTCGCGCCGGACCTACGACCTCAGCAGCTTTGGCCTCGCCAGTGTCGATGTCGAACCGCGCGTTCACCTGTTCAAGCTAGGCCTGAACTACCAGTTTGGCGACACGCCCTGGATGGCGCCGGTCAACGGCAAGACCAAACTGCCGGAGTCCAGCGACTGGAATGTTCACGCGCAGACGACCGTGCTGCCGCAGGGCTACGGGCCGATCCATTCGCCTTATGCGAGTCCGCAGAGCTTGCCAGGCGGAGGCCAGTTCCAGGCGACGTGGACGACCACGGCCTTCCTGGGCGCGCGGCTGTGGGACGGCGGCGAATTCTATTTCAATCCCGAGCTGGCGCAGGGCTTCGGCATCAACGGCACGCTGGGCCTTGCCGGCTTCTCCAATGGCGAGGCGCAGAAGGCCGGTGCGCCATTCCCGAAAATCCGTGCGCAGCGCTACTATTTCAAGCAGACCTTCGGCCTCGGCGGCGAGCAGGAGGACGTGCCGGACGCGCCGAACCAGCTGGCGGGCAAGCGCGACATCGACCGCGTCACGCTGATCATCGGCCGTTTCGCCGTCGGCGATTTCTTCGACGGCAACTCCTACGCAAAGGACCCGCGCGCCGACTTCATGAACTGGGCGATGTGGTCGTCCGGCGCTTACGACTTCCCGGCCGATCTGCCGGGTTACACCCGCGGCGCCGTGGTCGAGCTCAATCGCAAGGACTGGGCGGTCCGTGGCGGCCTGTTCCAGGTCCCCGATGCGCCCAACAGCGATACGCTGGTCTACAAGACCGGCGGCGCGGTGATCGAGTTCGAGGAGCGCCATTCGATCTTCGAGCAGCCGGGCAAGCTGCGGGTCGGCGTCTTCGCCAACGAAGGCCACACTGCGAATTATCGTGAAGTCGTCGCACTGGCTGCAGCCAATCCCGCGCTCGACATCAACGACATCACCATCGCGAACCAGCGCAGCCGCTCCAAATACGGTTTCTACGTCAATCTCGAACAGCAGCTCGTGACCGACGTCGGACTGTTCGCCCGCGCGAGCTGGAACGACGGTCAGAACCAGATTCTCTCCTTCACCGACATCGACCGCAGCGTTTCAGGCGGCGTATCGATCAAGGGCAGCCGCTGGGGCCGGCCGGACGACACGATCGGCATCGGCGGCGCCATCAACGGCCTGTCGGCCGCACATCGCGATTTCCTGGCGGCCGGCGGCACCGGTCTCCTGATCGGCGACGGCCAGCTCAACTATCGCAACGAACGCATCCTCGAGGCCTACTACGCCTACTCGGTGATCAAGAACGTCACCCTCACCGCCGACTATCAATTGATCACAAACCCGGCCTATAACGCCGACCGTGGGCCGGTCTCGATCTTCTCGGGCCGCCTGCACGCAGAGTTCTAGCCCAAAATTCCAGCCCAAGGGCGGGCCCCATGAAGCCGAGAGATCTACGTAGCGCCGCGATCGGGCAGGCGCTACGCCCCAATGTCTGGGACATCGCCGCACTGATCCTGGTGGTCGGCGCCATGGTACTGATCGTCTATGGCGGCGAGCAGACCACGGCGCCGCTGTCGGAGCTCGAGCTGACGCCGGTGTCGCTCGACCCGTCGAACCTGCCGCTCTATGCGCTGCGCACGACGCTGCGGATGCTGCTCGCGATCGTCTGCTCCACCATCTTCACGTTCGCCTATGCGGCGATCGCGGCCAAGAGCCGGCGTGCCGAGATGGTGATGGTCCCGCTGCTCGACATCCTGCAATCGGTGCCGATCCTGGGCTTTCTGACCTTCACGGTCGTGTTCTTCATGAACCTGTTTCCCGGCCAGGTGATGGGCGCGGAGCTTGCTTCGGTGTTCGCGATCTTCACCAGCCAGGCCTGGAACATGACCTTCAGCATGTACCAGTCGATCCGCAACGTGCCGAAGGATCTGGAGGAAGCCACACAGAGCTTCCACCTCTCCGGCTGGCAACGCTTCTGGCGCCTCGACGTGCCGTTCGCGATGCCGGGCCTGATCTGGAACGCGATGATGTCGATGTCGGGCGGCTGGTTCTTCGTGGTGGCCTCCGAAGCGATCACCGTCGGCAACACCACGGTGACGCTGCCGGGCATCGGCTCCTATGTTGCGATGGCGATCCAGCAGCAGAACCTGGGGGCGATCTTCTACGCGATCCTGGCGATGCTGTTCGTCATCATCGCCTATGACCAATTGCTGTTCCGCCCCATCGTCGCCTGGGCCGACAAATTCCGCTTCGAGCAGACCGCTTCGGGCGAGGCGCCGACCTCCTGGATGCTCGACCTGTTCCGCCGCACCCGCGCGCTGCGCGCCGTCACGCGTCCCTTCGCCGCGGTAAACAGGATGGTCTCGAATTTGCGCATCCCGCTGCCGAAGCTGTCTCCCGCGGGACGCGGCAAGGGCCGCCCGTCGCGCCTCGTCGACGCGCTCTGGATCGCCGTGATCCTCGCTGGCACCGGCTATGCCGCCTGGCTGACCTATCGCTACCTCTCGGCCAGCCTCGACCTGTCCGACGTCGCCATCGCGATCCGCGACGGGCTGATCACCCTGCTGCGCGTCGTCGTGCTGATCAGCATCGCCACGCTGATCTGGGTGCCGATCGGCGTCTGGATCGGGCTTCGGCCGAAGCTCGCCGAGCGCGTGCAGCCGCTGGCGCAGTTCCTGGCGGCCTTCCCTGCCAATCTCGCCTTCCCCGTCTTCGTCTTCATCATCGTCCACTATGGGCTCAGCGCCAATATCTGGCTGAGCCCGCTGATGATCCTGGGTACGCAGTGGTACATCCTGTTCAACGTGATCGCGGGCGCGAGCGCGTTCCCGACCGATCTGCGCGAAGCCGCCGGCAGCTTCCATCTCGGGGGATGGCGCTGGTGGTTCAAGGTGATCCTGCCCGGCATCTTCCCCTATTACATCACCGGCGCGATCACGGCGTCCGGCGGCTCGTGGAACGCATCGATCGTCGCGGAGGTCGCAAGCTGGGGCGAAACGCATTTGCAGGCCACCGGATTGGGAGCCTATATCGCCTCTGCGACGGAGGCCGGCGACTTTCCGCGGGTCGTGCTTGGTATCGCCACGATGTGCGTGATGGTGACGCTGTTCAATCGCCTGCTCTGGCGGCCGCTCTATGCCTTCGGCGAGCGCCGCCTGCGTCTCGGCTGATAAGGAGGGACAATCATGCTTGACCAGGTAAAGTCATCCGCCCTCGTCGACATCCGCAACGTCTGCCGGTCGTTTCCGAAGGGCAGCGGCGAGCAGCTGCTGGTGCTCGAAAAGGTCGACCTCACCATCCATTCCGGCGAGATCGTCGGCCTGCTGGGCCGCTCCGGCTCCGGCAAGTCCACGCTGCTTCGGATCATCGCCGGCCTTATGGCGCCCTCATCGGGCAGCGCGACATGCCGCGGCGAAACCATCATCGGCCCGCCGAACGGCGTCGCCATGGTGTTCCAGTCGTTCGCGTTGTTTCCCTGGCTGACGGTGTTGCAGAACGTCGAGCTGGGGCTGGAGGCGCTCGGAGTCGATGCCGCCGAGCGGCGCAAGCGCGCGCTGGCCGCGATCGACCTGATCGGCCTCGACGGATTCGAATCGGCCTATCCAAAAGAGCTTTCCGGCGGCATGCGCCAGCGTGTCGGCTTCGCCCGTGCGCTGGTCGTGCATCCGGACCTGCTCTTGATGGACGAACCCTTCTCTGCGCTCGACGTGCTTACGGCAGAGACGTTGCGCACCGATCTAATCGATCTCTGGATCGAAGGCCGCTTGCCGATCAAGTCGATCCTCATGGTGACGCATAACATCGAGGAAGCGGTCCTGATGTGCGATCGCATCCTGGTGTTCTCGTCCAATCCGGGCCGGGTTGCGACCGAGATCAAGGTCGACCTGAAGCATCCGCGCAATCGGCTCGATCCGTATTTCCGGCAGCTCGTCGACAATATTTATGCGCGTATGACCCAGCGCGCCGAGCCGCGAGCAGCTTCGGTAGAGGGCATTCCCGGCACCGGCGTCGGCATGGTCCTGCACCACGTCTCATCCAACGTTCTTTCGGGCCTGATCGAGACACTGGCCGCGCCGCCCTATCATGGACACGCCGACCTGCCCGTGCTCGCAAGCCAGCTCCAGTTTGAAGCCGACGAGATCATTCATCTCGGCGATTCCCTCCAGCTCCTGCGCTTTGCGCAGCTCAGCGAAGGCGACCTGATGCTCACGGACGCGGGAAAGCGCTTTGCCAATATCGAGACCGACGCACGCAAGAAGCTGTTCGCCGAGCATCTCGTCACCTACGTACCGGTGATGGGACTGATCCGACGCGTGCTGGACGAGCGTCCTTCGCACACCGCGCCCGCAACCCGATTCCGCAACGAGCTCGAGGACTACATGTCCGAGGACTACGCAGACGAGACGCTGAAGACGGTCGTGTCCTGGGGACGCTACGCCGAGCTGTTCGCCTATGACGAGCAGTCCGAAACGTTCAGCCTGGAGAATCCGGGCGAAAGCGCCTGATTTCCGCCTGCCATAATTTGGGTGAGCGCGACTCAGAACAGCAGCGCGACGCCGGAGACGAACAGCAGCGCCAGCACGATCTTGCGGAATGCAGCCTCGTCGATCCGGCCGAACAGCTTCAGCCCGAGCCAGGTGCCGGCAAACAGGAACGGCAGGCCGAGCACGAACAGCTTCACCGTCTCCAGCGTGAGCGCTCCCCTGGCGCCCAGCAGAAGCGCCGTCACGGCGAACACCACGACGGCGACCGGCTGGAAGGTTGCGCGCTGGACGTCCTTCGGCAGGCCGCGCAGATTGCACCAGATGGTGATGACGATGCCGGCAAGGCCGGTCAGTCCGCCGAGCAGGCCGTTGACGAAACCGACCGCCATGTCGGCGGCCGGCGACACGATGGTCGCGACCTCAAGCTTCGGCCGCAGGAACGCGTAGAGGCTGTAGACGACCAGGATCGCTCCGACTGCGATGCGGACACTGCCCGGATCGGCCCAGGTCAAGAGCGACACGCCAGCCGGCACGCCGGCGACGGCACCGACGATGAAGGGCCACAGCCGGCGCCAGTCGAGCGCGCCGCGCAGCTTCCAGACCGAGTAGCCCTGCACCAGGAGGCCGAAGCCGACGATCAGGCTGGCGCTCTGAAGCGGCGTCAGCACGTAGAGCCACAGCGATGCCGCGACGAGGCCGAAGGCAAAGCCGGAGAGGCCGGCGACGAACGCACCGGCGAAGGTGGCCAACAGGAAAAGCGGAAGCTCGATTGCGATCCCGTCCATTGCTCGCTCCATACGTCAGCGAGCAGCGCTTGCGTGGGATCACCACTTCACGGGGAGGCTGCGGCACCCCCGTGATGCAAGTCTAGGAGAAGCGCGTCCTCTCCACAATGGGCACCTAAGCGGCCCGGATCGCATCCAGGAATTTGCCGACCTCGACCTTGAGACGGGTGCTCTCGCCCGACAGCGATTTGGCCGCCGCGAGCACATGGGAGGATGCCGAACCGGTCTGGCTGGCGCCGTGCTGCACGTCGACGATGCTGGCGGAGACCTGCTGGGTGCCGCGCGCCGCCTGCTGCACGTTGCGGGAAATCTCGCGCGTTGCCGCGCCCTGCTCCTCGACCGCCGAGGCGATCGCGGACGCGATCTCGGACATGCGGGTGATGGTATCGCCGATCGCCTTGATGGCGCCGACCGAATCCTCCGTCGCCGCCTGGATCCCTGAGATCTGCTGGCTGATCTCGCCGGTCGCCTTGGCGGTCTGCTCGGCCAGCGCCTTGACCTCGGAGGCGACGACCGCGAAGCCGCGTCCGGCCTCACCGGCGCGCGCCGCCTCGATGGTGGCATTGAGCGCCAGAAGATTGGTCTGGCCCGCGATCTGGCTGATGAGCTCGACGACGTCGCCGATCCGGCCGGCGGCCTTGGCCAGCTCGCCGACATGGTCGTTGGTTCGCCCCGCCTGCTGCACCGCTTCGCCGGCGACGCGCGCGGAGTCCTGGACCTGCCGGCTGATCTCGTCGACCGAGGAGGCCATCTCCTCCGCCGCCGCGGCGACGGTCTGCACGTTGGTGGAGGCCTGTTCGGACGCGGCCGCGACCGTGGCGGTGACCCTTTCCGATTGCTCGGCCGTGCTCGACAGCGTTCCCGCCGACGTCTCCAGCTCCGAAGAGGCCGACGCGACGGTGTTGATGACCTCGCCGATCATGGCCTCGAAGTCACGCGCGATCTGGTCCATGCGCTGGCTGCGACGCAGCTTCGCCTCGGCTTCGACCGCGGCCGCCTCATCGGCCGCCTTCTTGGCGACGAGCGAATCCTTGAAGTGCCGCAGCGAGCCCGCCACCTGGCCGATCTCGTCATCGCGGCCGGTCGCGGGGATCTCGACCTCATGCTGTCCGGCGGCGAGCGTGCCGATCACGTCGGCGAGCCTCGCGAGCGGCGTCACCACGCGGCTGCGCAGCATCATGGTCACGCCGGCGAGCGTGCCGAGCAGCGCCAGCACCGCGACGCCCGCAAGCGCCAGCATCGCCAGCGCGCCGTCACGCGCAGCCGCGGCGCGCTCGGCAGCTTCGGCCAGCGCGGCGTCGCGCACGCCGTAGAACATCTGGATCGCCGGCACGATGACATTGGCCAGATCGTCGGCGCCGATGGCGTATTTGCCGTCACCGCGCGCGGCGGGCATCTCTTTATCGATCACCGGCGCGGCTTTTCCGAAGTAGGAATCCGTCGCCGCCTTGTACGCAGCGGCGATCCGCGGCGGATTTCCGAGCTGGTCGATGCCGGCCTCGATGCGCTCGCGGTCCGCCTCGACGCGTCCCTGCATGCGATCCATCAGCGACGCTTCGGCCACCGTCAATGGCCGGCGCGCGGTCAGCGGCGGCGACAGCGTGGCCGCGCGGCTACCGGCCGCAACACGCAGATCCTGCGCCGTCCGCGCCAGGCTCAGCAACGCCGCAAGCGAGGAATCGGCATTGATGACCTTCGCTTCGAGCCGGTTCATGACCGGTTCGATATTGCCGAGCACCTCGGCAACGCCAGGCAGGAAGCCCTTGATCGCGGTGCTGTCGCGGGCCGCCAGCGGAACGCTCATCGCGCGATCTGCCGCAGTGTGGATCTCCTTCAGCCGCCGTGCGGCACGGTCGAGATTCTCGGCCATCGCCCCGCCGTCATCCAGCACCATGATGGCCCGCTTGGCACCCTCGAAAGCGGTCTCGGCGGCTTTCGCGGCCTTCGCGGCAGCGTCGATCTGGGCCTGCGTCGCAACGGCTTCCTGGAAGATCACTCCAATGTAGGGGGCGCGAAGGCCGGCGACGTGCTGGCTGACCATCAGGGTCGCACCGAAAGCGTCGACGGTCTTGATCGCATCGGATCGGTTCGTGAAGATACGCGCCTGGGGTATCAGCACCTCGGCGCCGAGGATGACTGCAAAAACCGTCACCGTCAGCATCGACAGCGCGAAGAGCTTTCCGATCCGCATCTTGGTCCCCGAATACATTTCTGCAAATGCCGAGAACCTAGCGAGCCGCCACTAAGGGCCCGTTAAACAACGGCGCGCCCGTAGTTCCGCGGGGTGACATGCCGTCGCGGGGCCTTCCGCAGCGCATCACCCCCGAGGTTCCCTCGCGGTGAGGATGCGACAGAATTGCCGGCAATTTCGTCCCGGAATACCTATATCAGTGCGTGCACCGCCAACCGTGCCGCACTCGCTTACCTCCGGAACATCAATGCTCTCGGTCGAACTCGTCGTCGTCGTCGTCCTGATCGTCATCA
The DNA here is from genome assembly GCF_058807535.1 of Bradyrhizobium sp. GW821-FHT12B03. Lineage (NCBI taxonomy): Bacteria > Pseudomonadati > Pseudomonadota > Alphaproteobacteria > Hyphomicrobiales > Nitrobacteraceae > Bradyrhizobium > Bradyrhizobium sp. GW821-FHT12B03. Next base: position 71,464 of record NZ_JBXAQU010000020.1, on the reverse strand, counting down.
ACGGCCTGCTCTCGATGTCCGAGCTGGCCGTGGTCTCGTCCCGCCCGGCCCGGCTGTCGCTGCTCGCCGCCAAGGGCGTGCGCGGCGCGGAGCGGGCGCTGCGGCTTGCCGCCGATCCCGGCAAATTCCTCTCGACGGTTCAGATCGGCATCACGCTGGTCGGCGTGCTCTCGGGCGCGTTCTCGGGCGCGACGCTCGGGCAGCGGCTGACGCAATGGCTGGCCGAGCTCGGTCTTTCCGCCGGCATTGCCGACATCGTCGGCGTCGGCATCGTCGTCACGCTCATCACCTACGCCACCCTGATCGTCGGCGAGCTGGTGCCGAAGCAGGTGGCGCTGCGCGACCCCGAGAGCATCGCGGTCAAGGTGGCGCCAGCGATGCACCTGCTCGCCAAGATATCGCTGCCGCTGGTCTTCCTGCTCGATCTCTCCGGCAAGCTGATCCTCACGCTGCTCGGCCGCAGCGGCAAGGCCGAGGAGAAGGTCTCGGAGGACGAGATCCATCACCTCGTCAGCGAAGCCGAGAACGCCGGCGTGCTCGAGCCCGGCGAGAAGGAGATGATCGCCGGCGTGATGCGGCTCGGCGACCGGCCGGTCGGCGCCGTCATGACGCCGCGCACGGAGGTCGACGAGATCGACCTGAACGACGCCCCGCAAGCCATCCAGGAGATCATCGCTAAGAGCCCGCATTCGCGCTTTCCGGCGTCGGACGGCGATCGCGACAAGCCGATCGGCGTGCTCCAGGCCAAGGACCTGCTGGTCGCGTACATGAACGAACGCACGCCCGATCTGCGGGCACTCGTCCGCGAAGCGCCCAGCATTCCCGCCTCGGCGGATGCCCGCGATGTGCTCGCGATCCTGCGGGCCGCGCCGGTCCATGTCGGTTTCGTCTATGACGAGTACGGCGCCTTCGAGGGCGTGGTCACCGCAGCCGACATCCTGGAATCGATCGTCGGGGCGTTCCATTCCGAGGAGGGCCCGCCGGAGCCGGCTTACGTCAAGCGCGCGGACGAATCGCTGCTGGTCGCCGGCTGGATGCCGGTCGACGAATTCGGCGAGCTGCTCGGGATCGAGCTGCCGCCGCACCACCGCTTCAACACGGTGGCGGGCCTGGTGCTGCAACAATTCAACGTACTGCCCGACGTCGGCGACGCCTTCGACCTCGGCAGCTGGCACATCGAGGTGATCGACCTCGACGGCAGGAGGATCGACAAGATTCTGGCGACCCGGAGAGGCGAGCAGGCGGCGGCGTGAGTTGCTCTCGTCGTCCCGGCGCAGGTCGGGACCCATAGCCACAGGGAGTAGTTGTAGCGCGATATCTGAGTTAGCCAGTCTTCGCCAAATTCAATCCTGGGATTATGGGTCCCGGCCTGCGCCGGGACGACAGCTGAAATTGGAGCGCGCGCTCAGGCCAAACCCAGCCCCTCACCCGAACTTCACCCCGATCCGCTTTTCCTTGCGCCAGACCACGGTGCACGACAGATGCGTTCCGTCAGCCTGGATGAACAGGGTGAAGTGTTCGGGGATGCCGACCGGGCTGGTGACGTCGAGGGCTGCGCCGGTATCCGAGAAATTGCGAACGGTGCAGTCGATCGCGCCGCCGCCGAACTCGATCGTTCCGGCCTTCAGCACGCGATGTCTGGCCTTGTTGCGTCGCTCGTCCATGGGACGAATTTACACTCAAAGTTGAATCAGACGTTAAGCCCCCGCTCCCCCCCGCGACAAATTTTGTCGCCTCGCGCGGCCGCATCAGGCAACCGGCCCGACGCCTCACAGCGCCGGCTCGAACGTCTCCGCCCGCGCCATCCGCCAGGCGTCGCGGAAGCGCGGGTCCTCGGTGCCTTCGAGCAGTTCACCCGGACGCAGCGCCGGATAAAGCTGGGCGAAGGATTGCACCTGGGTCGTCGACGTCCGCTGGCTGAAGTGGATCGGGCGCAGCTGCTGGGGATGTTCGAGGCCGGCCGCGGCGATCAGCTCGGTCAGCGAGTGCAGCGTGGCGAGATGATAATTGTGCACGCGGTCGATCTTGAGCGGCACGTAGAGCGCACGCGCACGCGTCGGGTCCTGCGTCGCGACCCCGGTCGGGCAGCGGTCGGTATGGCAGCTCAGCGACTGGATGCAGCCGAGCGAGAACATGAAGCCGCGCGCCGAATTGCACCAGTCGGCGCCGATCGCCATCGCCCGCGCCATGTCGAAGGCGGTGGCGATCTTGCCGGACGCGCCGAGCTTGATGCGGTCGCGCGCGTTGATGCCGATCAGCGCATTGTGGACGAAATTGACGCCCTCGCGCATCGGCATGCCCAGATGATCCATGAACTCCAGCGGGGCTGCGCCGGTGCCGCCTTCGTTGCCGTCGACGACGATGAAATCCGGATAGATGCCGGTCTGAAGCATCGCCTTGCAGATCGCCAGAAATTCCCAGGGGTGACCGATGCACAGCTTGAAGCCGGCCGGCTTGCCGCCGGAGAGACGGCGCATCTCCGCGACGAACTGCATCATGCCAACAGGCGTCGAGAAGGCGCGGTGCGAGGCCGGGGAGATGCAGTCCTCACCCATGGCAACGCCGCGGATCTTCGAGATCTCCTCCGAGACCTTTGCGGCCGGCAGCACGCCGCCATGTCCGGGCTTGGCGCCCTGGCTGATCTTGAGCTCGACCATCTTGATCTGGTCTTCGCCGGCGACGCGCGCGAACGCCTCGGGGTCGAAACTGCCGTCGAGATGGCGGCAGCCGAAATAACCCGAGCCGATCTCCCAGATGATGTCGCCGCCCATCTCGCGGTGATAGGGGCTGAAGCCGCCCTCGCCGGTGTCATGGGCGAAGCCGCCCTTCTTCGCGCCGGCATTGAGCGCCCGCACCGCGTTCGGGCTGAGTGCGCCGAAGCTCATCGCCGAGATGTTGAACACCGAGGCCGAGTAAGGCTTCTTGCAGTCGGGTCCGCCGATGGTGATGCGAAACTTCTCCTCGGCATGCGTCTTCGGCGACACCGAGTGATGCATCCATTCGTAGCCCTCGCGGTAGACGTCCTCCTGGGTGCCGAACGGACGCTTGTCGAGCTGCATCTTGGCGCGCTGATAGACCACCGCACGGATGTCGCGCGAGAACGGCATGCCGTCCTTCTCGCTCTCGAAGAAATACTGCCGCATCTCCGGGCGGATCTCTTCGAGCAGGAAACGGATGTGCGCCGAGATCGGGTAGTTGCGCAGCACCGCGTGGCTCTTCTGGAGCAGGTCGCGGACGCCGAGCAGCGTCAGGGCACCGAAGATCAGGATCGGGATCAGCAGGATGTCGAAGATCTTGCGGTCGGCGATGCCGATGCCGATCAGCAGCGCGGTGACGACCGCGCAGATCGTCAACACGATGAAGCGCGGCGAGAATGGAATCAGCAGGGTCTCCATGATCCCCTCGTCCGCCAGCGCCAGGCGCTTGGGCGATGCGGGATTGGGCGATGCGAGTTTGGGCGATTCCTGCGTCTTGTCGTCGTCGGCCACGATTCCGATCCTCTCGCCAGCTTGAGGCGGTACGATACGCCTGCGCCTGTCATACGGATATGACGCGGCCCTTGTTTCAGGCTAGCGAATTCCGCCGAGGGAAATCAATCCGCCGAGAGGACGGGCTGCTGCAGTGCAACAGAGGAGCAGGAACGGGGGCGGGTAGCCGGGCAACGGTGCTTTACCCACCGCCGTCGTCCTGGCGAAGGCCGCCGAAGGCCAGGACCCATGACCCCAAAACGGGGTTGCGCGAAGACTGACAACGACCAGCCTTCGCCAAACTTGACTCGGTGGTTATGGGTCCTGGCTCCCGTGCGCAATTGCGCACCAGGCCAGGACGACACCGAGACAACGAGCGGCGCTCAGCGCTCGACGAACGCCTTCTCGATCACGAAATGACCGGGCCTGTTGCCGCTTCCCTCGACGAAGTCGCGGCCTTCGAACATCACCTTCAGCTCTTCCAGCATCGCCGGGCTGCCGCACATCATGACGCGGTCGGTTGCGATGTCGAGCGGGCCCTGGCCGATGTCGTTGAAGATCTGCTCGGAGTTGATGAGGTCGGTGATGCGGCCGCGATTCCTGAACGGTTCGCGGGTCACGGTCGGATAATAGACGAGCTTGTCCGCGAGCAGTTCGCCGAACAGCTCGTCCTCGCGCAGATTGGCGACGAGCTTCTCGCCATAGGCGAGCTCGGAGACCTGGCGGCAGCCATGCACCAGCACGATGGTCTCGAACTGCTCGTAGACCTCGGGGTCCTTGATCAGGCTCGCGAACGGCGCAAGGCCCGTTCCGGTCGAGAGCAGCATCAGCCGCTTGCCGGGAATGAGGTTGTCGGTGATCAGCGTGCCGGTCGCCTTGCGGCCGACCAGGATGGTGTCGCCTTCCTTGATCTTCTGGAGGCGCGACGTCAGCGGACCGTCCTGAACCTTGATCGAGAAGAACTCGAGCTCTTCCTCGTGGTTGGCGCTCGCCATGCTGTAGGCGCGCAGCAGCGGACGGCCGTCGACCTCGAGGCCGATCATGGCGAACTGGCCGTTCTGGAAGCGGAAGCCGGTATCGCGCGTGGCGCGGAAGCTGAACAGCGTGTCGGTCCAGTGCTGGACGGAAAGAACCTTCTCTCGGTAAAACGCGCTCATGATTTTCGATATTCCGAATAATTGCGGTTTTAGGGCAAAAGCGTTGCCCGGCCCCTGAAAGCGGGGCGGACACCATTGCCATGGCGGAGGATTTCGCGTGAGTGATCTACGCCATTGAGACCAATAATCAACCTCGTTTCGGATGCAATTGATGCCGATCAAACCGGCATTTGCGGCGGAATTGGCCGCAGCATTAACGGATCTGCTGTCCTGACTGCATCGAGGGCAATTTCTTTTCCCCGAGGGGCTCAATCGCAGCACTTAATTTCCGTCGCGCTCGCGAGAATTTCATTAAGAATAGCTCTGATTTTCACCCCGGTCTGGCGCCGATTCCCGCATTTTTGCGGCTTTTGGCGACAGGAACGATCGAGACACATGGCCAGCAGCGAACGCATCTTCGTCCAGGCGATCAGGCGCTATTGCGCCCGGCATGGCATTGCCGTGGATGTCCGTTCGGGCGGCTGGCTGATCGCGATGCGCCGGGGCGAGGCGCGCCGCTTCGCGTTCGGCTACGACATCGGCCTCAACAGCGCGATCGCGCATCGCCTCGCCAACGACAAATCGGCGACCGCCGAGGCGCTGACGCTTCAAGGCGTGCCCTGCATTCCCCATCATCTCTTCCTCAATCCGAAGCTGGGTGCGCAAATCGTCGGCCCTGCCTGGCGTGACGCGATGCTGGCCCTGCTCGCGCAGAATCCGCAAGGCGTAGTCGTGAAGCCGAACGAGGGCACCTCGGGGCGCGCGGTGTTCAAGGTGACGATGGAGGCGGAGCTCGACCACGCGGCTGCCGAGGTCTTTTCGATGAGCGCAGGGCTCGTGATCTCGCCCTACCTCGCGATCGAGGACGAGGTCCGCGTGATCCTGCTCGATGATGTGCCTCTCGTCGTCTACAGCAAGCAGCGCGGCTCGGATTGGCGGCACAATCTCGATGCCGGTGCAAAGCCGGTGCTGCTGGAGGACGGCGAGGCCCGCGCGGCCTGCGTGACGCTCGCGATCGATGCCGCGAGCGCCATCGGCATCGCCTTTGCCTCGATCGACGTGGTCCGCGTGGGCGGCACCTGGCGTGTGCTCGAGATCAATTCCGGCGTGATGATGGAGACGCTCGGGAAGCTCTATCCGGAGCTGGTGCAGGCGACGTATGATGCGGCGCTGGACCGGGTGTTTGGGGAGAGCGACAAGGAATAATAGCCACGGCACAGGTACCCACCCTCCCCTGGAGGGCAGGCAATCGCTGATGGCGTGCACGGTGTGGCGGCATCGGCAGTGAGCTCCCTCCCCCGCCTGCGGGGAGGGTTGGGGAGAGGGCTGTCTCCGCAATGGGATTGTCGAGAGTTGCGGAGGGAATCCCCAAGTGGTGAGAGCCCTCACCCGCCGCGCTCTGCGAGCGCGTCAGCCTCTCCCGCAAGCAAGCGGGCGAGGCGGAGCAAGCCCGCGATCCCCGTTAAATCCATATGCGATTGCCCTACCCTGGAGGGGGAGGGTCGGCTCGCAACGCGTCAGCGATGAGAGACGGGGTGGGGTGACAGTCTCTCCACCGAAACAGTGCCCGTGTGGAGAGATCACCCCACCCCGCTCGCGCTTCGCGCGATCGACCCTCCCCCTCCAGGGGAGGGTAAGAGTCAATTGTTCGCGCTCGCCGAATCGTCCATCGCCTTGAACGCTTCTTCCAGTTGCAGCGAGATCGGCACGTTGAGCCGTTCGCCGGTCGGAAGCCTGGCGGTGAACCATTTGTTGTAGAGCGGGACAAGGTCGCGGTTGGAGCCGAGCTTGCGGAAGGTGCGTTCGACCACGGCCGACAATTGCGGCTCGCCCTTGCGGAACATGATGCCGTAGGGGTCGTAGGACAGATAGTCGCCGGTGACGCGGTACTTGTCCTGCGCCTTGTGGCGCGCGATCAGGCCGAAGAGCAGGATGTCGTCGGTCGCGAACGCGTCCGCCTTGCCGTCGACCAGCAACTGGTACGACTGCTCGTGATCGGCACCAACAGCGATGTTCAGCCCCAACGCGAACTTCTTGTCCGCCGCCTGGATCGCCTGCTCGTTGGTGGTGCCTTTCGTCACCACGATGGTCTTGCCCTTCAGGTCAGTCAGCGACTGGACGCTCGAGGCCTTCGGCACCATCAGCTTGGTGCCGGCGACGAACATCAGCGGCGAAAAGGCGACGCGCTTGCCGCGCTCGGCATTGGCCGTGGTCGAGCCGCATTCCAGATCGATCTTGTTCTGAAGCACGGCGTCGATGCGGTCGTCCGAGGTGACCTTGACGTAGTCGATCTTCAGATTGGGATCGTCGACCTCGACGCCGATCTCCTCGACGACGGCCTCGCACAGCTCGAGGCTGTAGCCGATCGGCCGGCCCGACTGGTCGAGGAAGGAAAACGGCGGCGAGCTCTCGCGATAGCCGAGCCGCACGACATGCGCCTTCTTGATCGCCGACAGCGTCGGGCTGAGCCCTTCACCGCCGGTCTGGGCGGACGCCGTGGTCGCAAGCAACGATGCCGCGAGCCACAGGGCGCCGCCGATCACTGACTTCGTCAGTGTCTGGCCCATGATGTGCTCCTAACCATGGCCGGCCATGGCGGGCACTTCTCCCGGCACCATGTCGTCAGGCACGGCCTCGCCGGGTCCAAGCTCGTGCTCGGATCCGAGCTCGCCTTCCCACTTCGCCACGACCGAGGTCGCCAGCGTGTTGCCGATCACGTTGGTGGCGCTGCGGCCCATGTCGAGGAAGGTGTCGATGCCCATGATCATCAGGAGGCCCGCCTCGGGAATGTTGAACTGCGCCAGCGTCGAGGCAATCACGACGAGGGAGGCGCGCGGCACGCCGGCGACGCCCTTCGAGGTGATCATCAGCGTCGCCAGCATCGCCAGCTGCGTGCCGAGCGGCATGTCGATGTGATAGCTCTGCGCGATGAAGACGGCCGCGAAGGTGCAGTACATCATCGTGCCGTCGAGATTGAAGGAATAGCCGAGCGGCAGCACGAAGCTCGAGATGCGCGACGAGGCGCCGAAGCGGTTGAGCGCCTCCAGCGTCTTCGGATAGGCCGCCTCCGAGCTCGCGGTCGAGAACGCGATCATCAGCGGCTCGCGGACCAGCTTCAGCAGATGGCTGTAGCGCGGCCCGATCACGATGAAGCCGACGATTACCAGGATGGTCCACAGCAGCGCCAGCGAGAGGTAGAAGCCGCCCATGAAGACGACGAGCTTCCAGAGCACCAGCAGGCCGTTCTTGGCCACCGTTGCGGTGATGGCGGCCCACACCGCGAGCGGCGCGAACAGCATCACGTAGCTCGTGACCTTCAACATGATGTGGCCGATGTCGTCGATCAGCGCCAGGATCGGCTTGGAGCGCTCGGGCATCGCGCCCATCGCCACCGAGAAGAACACGGCGAAGATCACGATCTGGAGGATCTCGTTCTGCGCCATCGCGTCCGCGATCGAGGTCGGGATCAGATGGGTCAGGAATTTCTCGATCGAGAAGGCCGAGACCGGCAAGCCGGTCGACTGGCCTGCCGCAGGCAGCGTGCCGGGGAAATTGGCGCCGGGCTGAAGCAGATTGACCATGACCAGGCCGAGCAGCAGCGACACGAAGGAGGCGCTGATGAACCAACCCATGGTCTTGGCGAAGATGCGGCCGAGCTTGGAGCCCGAGCCCATATGGGCGATGCCGCCGACCAGGGTCGCAAACACCAGCGGCGCAATGATCATCTTGATCAGGCGCAAGAACATCATGGCGATCAGGTTGATCGACGAGGCCCAGTCGGCGCGCGTATCGGGCAGAAAGTTGTAGATCGCCGAGCCCATGACGATGCCCAGCACCATCGCGCCCAAGATGTATTGCGTAAACCTGTTCGACATCGCTTACCCCCACGTACACCGGCGCTTCATGATGTCGCAGATATGACGAGTGTGCAACACGCTTGGCGAGTCGCCCGCGTTGGCCGGATGTTCCCGTTGTGAAACTGCCCCTCGCCATCTAGCCTTCATGCAGCGCACAACGAATGCGGCTTGCACGTTTTCTTTGCGGCGGCTGCATCAATAATCGTCAAACAAACGAAGAGGGAAACGCCATGAGCGGCAACATCAATCGCCAGATTCTTCTGGTGGAAAAGCCCAGCGGCAAGCTCGGCCCCGAACATTTCAAGATGATCGATGGCGCGATGCCGGAGCCGAAGGACGGCGAGGCCCTGCTGCGCGTCCGCTACATCTCGCTCGACGCGGCCAACCGCGCCTGGATGCACGGCGCGACCTATCGTTCGGCCGTGGAGGCGAACAGCGTGATGGCCGGCGGAGCGATTGCCGAGGTCGTCAGCTCGAAGGCGCCGGAGTTGGCGGCCGGCGACATCGTGTTCGGCGACACCGGCTGGCAGGAGTTCGCCGCGGTGCCGACAAGGCATCTCACCAAGATGCCGAAGCTCGAGCCGATGACGCATCTGCTCAGTGTGTTCGGCATTGCCGGCCTCACCGCCTATTTCGGCTTGCTGGAGGTCGGCAAGCCGAAAGAGGGTGAGACCGTCGTGGTCTCGGCAGCGGCCGGCTCGGTCGGCTCGATCGTCGGGCAGATCGCCAAGCTCAGGGGATGTCGCGTGATCGGCATCGCCGGCGGCGCCGACAAGTGCAACTGGCTGACCTCCGAGCTCGGCTTCGATGCCGCCGTCGACTACAAGGACGGCGCGGTGTTCAAGGCCCTGCGCGCGGCCGCGCCCAAAGGCATCGACGTCTATTTCGACAATGTCGGCGGCGACATTCTGGAAGCCTGCCTGCCGCAGATGAACAATTACGGCCGCATCGCATGCTGCGGCGCAATCTCGCAATATGACGGCGCGCCTGCCGCGCACGGCCCGCGCGGCGTGCCCGGCCTGATCGTGGTGAAGCGGCTGGTCATGCAGGGCTTCATCGTGATGGACTACATGAAGGACAGCCAGCGCGCGCTCGCCGACCTCCAGGCCTGGGTCAAGTCCGGCAAGCTGAAGGTGCAGGAGGACATCATCGACGGCCTCGCCAGCACGCCGAAAGCGCTGATCGGATTGCTTGCCGGCGAGAACCGCGGAAAGCGCATGGTCAAGCTCTGAGGACGCATTGTCCGGGCATGATCTCCGCGCAACCGCGTTCCGCGCTTGTCGCGAGGGAAGACCGCTGCGCTTTGCGCTAACGCGGCCCCTCGGGTCCGGATCATGATCGAGCTGCGTCGCAATCGCGTCGGCATAATCTACTTGCGGTAGAAGCCAAAGCGGCCAAAGATATACCGCGCGCGAGGCATCACGCGCGACGATTGCGCTTGTATCATTTTAAATAAAGCAACCGCGTTACCGACAGGGCAGGATTCACTCAAATGTTCAACACGTTGAAACATGCATCAACGCGCGCGGCGTTGCTGGCGGCCGCATTCTTCGCAACTGCAACAGGCGCCTTCGCGCAGGCGCCGACCGACGCGCAGAAGAGCGCGATCCGGTCCGCTTGCCGCTCGGACTTCATGGCGCACTGCTCGAGCGTCACGCCCGGCGGCGTGGAAGCCTATCAATGCCTGGCGAAGAACATGTCCAGCCTGTCGTCGGGATGCCAGACCGCGGTTCGCGCGGTCGAGCCGGCCGCGGCGCCAAAGACCGAAGCCGCTCCCGCCGCACCGAAGAGCGAAGCTGCGCCCAAAGCTGCGGAGCCGGCGCCGAAGGCTGAATCGGCTCCCGCTGAAAAGCCCGCGGCCGCGCCGGCGCCCAAGGCCGCTGCCGCCAAGCAGCCGAGCAGCGCGCAGGTTGCTGCGGTCAAGAGCGCGTGCCGCGCCGATTATCCCAAGGTCTGCGCCAGCGTGCCGCCGGGCGGCGCGCCCGCGCTCGAATGCCTGGAGAAGAACAGGGCCAAGGTTTCCCCCGCCTGCGAGAAGGCACTGAGCGTCGCGGCGGGCGGCGGCGCGGCAACAACGGCAGCGCCTGCGGGTGCAGCTCCCGCGGCGGCGGCAGCACCGGCGGCCGCACCTGCCGTGATCGTTCTGCGCCCGTTGCGGCCGCGCGAAGAGCTGTTCATCGTCCGATCCGCTTGCGGCGCCGACATCCGCACGCTGTGCGCCGGCGTGGCACCCGGTGGCGGCCGCATCGTGCAGTGCATCGCCGGCAATGCCGCCTCGCTGTCGCCGGCGTGCAAGGACGTGCTCGCCCCGTTTGCGGCACGGTAGTACGGGCACGAAGGCCCGCAACGACAGGCGGTGCGCGTAAGGAACATTTCGTACGCCGGCAACTCCAATCGCGAACCTTGACCGACAATCGATTTCGATCACGACAAGACCGGGAGGACAACATGCGTTCATTGCTGCTCGTTGCTTCTGCGCTGCTCGCCTTCGGGGCGACCATGACCTTCGAGGCCTCCGACGCCAATGCGGTGGTCTGCGCTCGCGGCGTCTATCGCGCCGGCTGCGCCGGGCCGAACGCGGCCGTCGTGGTCCGCAAGCCGGTTCCGGCGGTCCGCTGTACCAGGGTGCTGGTGAACGGGGTCTACGTGAAGCGTTGCGTCTGACCCCCGGGTGGCCAAGCCAGCGCGGTTTGGCTATGATTCGCGCCTGACGGTTTTCGGACACGCGCAAAACGTGTGACCGGAAGCGGGTTTCGGCGTGCCATGCCCAGCCAATAATTCCGCTGGCGCCGGACGCCGGAGCACATTAGTCTACCCCTAGATAGTAAGTATACTGTCAATTAGGGAGGCAGACGTTGCGGATCGCCGTGATTGGCGGGGGGCCCGGCGGGCTCTACTTCGCCTATCTCTGGAAGAAGCGTCACCCCGAGGATCAAGTCGACCTGTTCGAACAGAACCCGGCCGACGCGACCTGGGGCTTTGGCGTGGTATTTTCCGACCAGGCCCTGGAATTCCTGCGCACCGACGACCCCGAGACGGTCGACGCGATCGCCCCCCATATGGAGAGCTGGGAGAACATCACGCTGAACCTTCATGGCGACAGCGTCGCCATCGACGGGGTCGGCTTCTCCTCGATCGGGCGGCTCGAGCTCTTGCAGTTCCTTCAGCAGCGCGCGCTCGATGTCGGCGTCACGCCGCGCTTCGACACGCAGATTCACGGAATCGACCAGCTCGGCGGCCACGACCTGATCGTCGCCGCCGACGGCCTGAACTCGCTGGTGCGTCGCGCCTTCGAGGGCGATTTCGGCACCTCGCTGTCCTACTCTTCCAACAAATTCGTCTGGTACGGCACCTCGAAGCGCTTCGACACGCTGTCGCAGACCTTCGTGAAGACCGACCGCGGCGCCTTCAACGCCCATCACTATCGCTATTCGCCGACCATGAGCACCTTCCTGGTCGAATGCGACCACGCGACGTGGCAGGCCTATGGCTTCGCCTACAAGGACGCCGAGCAGTCCAAGGGCGTCTGCGAGGAGGTGTTTGCCGACACGCTCGGCGGGCATTGCCTCGTCTCCAACAAATCGGTCTGGCGCAATTTTCCGTGGGTCTGGAACGAGCACTGGTCGTTCAAGAATATGGTGCTGATGGGCGACGCCCTGCACTCGGCGCATTTCTCGATCGGCTCGGGCACCCGGCTGGCGATCGAGGACGCCATCGCGCTGGTCAAGGCGCTGGAATCGGACGCGCATCTGTCGACCGCATTGCATCGCTATCAGGCTGCGCGAAAACCGGTGGTGCAGAAGCTCGTCAACGCCGCGCGGACCAGCGCCTTCTGGTACGAGCACTTTGCCCAGCACATGCAGCTCGATCTGATGGATTTCGCCTACAGCTACATCACGCGCTCCGGCCGCATCGATGATTCCCGCCTGCGCCATATGTCGCCAGCTTTCATGGCGCGCTACGAGGCCGCCAAGAACGGCGGGAACGTGAACGGCGGGGATGCGGCATGAGCAACGAGATTCGCGACCAGGTGCCCGCGGACAGCCCGGGCGCGCGCGAGATCGGCTTTGCCGTTCCCGACATCTACAACGCCAGCCGCGTGCTGTTCGACAATCTCGGCAAGGGGCGCGGCGACAAGCTCGCGCTCATTGGTCCGGCGGGCACGCGCAGCTATGCCGAGCTCTGCGCGGAAGCCTGCCGCTGGGGCAACGGTTTTGCCTCGCTCGGCCTGAAGCGCGGCGACCGCGTGCTGCTGTTCCTCGACGACACGCCGACCTACCCGGCCGCCTTCTTCGGCGCGGTGCGTGCCGGTTTCGTGCCGCTGCTGATCAACACGCTGACGCCGCCGGATCTCCTGCAATTCTATCTCGCCGATTCCGGCGCGACCGTTGCCGTCGCCGAGGCCGAGTTCTGCGCGCGCTTCAATGTGGAGGCCTGCAAGGACACGAGCCTGCATGCGCTGATCGTCGTCAACGGCGTGGTCGGCGATCACGCGGCACCAACGGCGGTGCCAGCGGCAAGCTGGCTCGCCCAATTCCCGGCCGAGCTGGTGGAAGCGGACACACATCGCAACGAGATGGCGTTCTGGATGTACTCCTCCGGCTCGACCGGCCGGCCCAAGGGCATCGTGCATCTCCAGCACGACATGGCCTATAGCGAGATGGCCTTTGCGCAGAACGTGCTGAAGCTGACGCCCGACGACATCTGCTTCTCGGTGCCGAAGATCTTCTTCGCTTACGGGTTCGGCAACTCCGTCACCTTCCCGTTTTCGGTCGGCGCGGCGACGCTGCTGCTGCCGGGGCAGCCGAAGCCGGCCACGATCTTCGCCGCGATCGAGCAGTACGGCCCGACGGTCTTCTTCGGCCTGCCGACGCTCTACACCTCGCTGACCAAGGCCGAGGGCGCGCAGCAGACGAACTTCTCGTCGCTGCGCATGGCGCTCTCCGCAGCCGAGGTGCTCTCGGCCGAGGTCTTCAACGGCTGGAAGACGCTGACGGGGCTCGAAATCGTCGAAGGCCTCGGCTCGACCGAGGTGCTGCACATCTATCTCTCCAACCGCCCCGAACGGAAGAAGCTCGGCGCCGCGGGCCTGCGCGTACCCGGCTACGAGGTCGCGCTGCGCGACAAGGACGGTCGCGAGGTCGGCGACGACGAGGAAGGCATCCTCTGGGTGCGCGGCGATTCCAACACGCCGCTGTACTGGAATCGGCCGGACAAATCCGCCGAGACCATCCGCGAGGGCGGCTGGATCTACACCGGCGACCGCTTCGTGCGCGATGCCGACGGTTTCCACTTCTTCCGCGGCCGCGCCGACGATCTCATCAAGATCTCAGGCCAATGGGTCTATCCGCTCGAGGTCGAGCTGTGCCTTGCCGATCACCCCGACATCCGCGAATGCGCGGTGTTCGCCGCCGAGCTGCCCGACCGTCGCATGACGCTGAAGGCCGTGGTGGTGATGAACAGCCGTGCCGACGACCAGAGCGAGGCAACGCGGCGGCTGCAGGATTACGTGAAGGGCAAGCTGCTGCCGTACAAATATCCGCGCGAGGTGATCTTCATCGACGAGTTGCCGAAGACGGGCACGGGGAAGATCGACCGGCAGGCGTTGCTCAGGATGTGAGAAGGCGCTGCCACACATTCAGCAATCGTAGGGTGGGCAAAGCGACTTGTCCGCCGTAACTCGAAGAGCGAAGGCGGAAGCGTGCCCACGGCTTTTGGTCCATCGAGAGAGATGGTGGGCACGGCGCAAGGGCGCCTTTGCCCACCCTTCGAGATTTCTCAGGATGTGAGGACGACAGAGCCGCCACACTCTCGGTGTCGTCCCGGCGCAGGCCGGGACCCATACGCCGCAGCCGCAGTTGTTGCGCGAGATGGTCATTGCCTGTCTTCGCCAAACCAAATTCGGTGATTATGGGTCCCGGCCTGCGCCGGGACGACGGCGGAGTTTTTAGCTGCCATCGAGGCAAATCGCCCCCTCACCCCGCCTTCCCCAGATGCTCCAGCGCGTCCTCGGCCCGCAGCGGCACGCGCGAGACTTCGTTGTTGAGATCGACGAGCTGCACCAGCAGCCCCATCAGCGCCTTGCGGTCGGCCGGTTTCAGCGGCTCCAGCATGCGCGCCTGGGCGCGCTCGACGGCGGGGATGATCTCGCGCAGGATCGCGGCACCTGATTTCGTCAGATAGAGCAGCTTGATCCGCTTGTCCTCGGGTGCGGGCTTGCGCTCGACATAGTCCTTGGCCTGAAGCCGTTCGATCACGCTGCCGAGCGTGGAGCGGTCGAACGCGATCACCGCCGACAGCCGCGTCGCATCGATGCCGGGATGGGTGTGGATCGCGATCAGCGCCCCATACTGCACCGGCGTCAGGTCGAACGCCTTGCACTCCTCCATGAAGATCGAGACCGCGATCTGCTGCATGCGCCGGAACAGATAGCCCGGCGCGGCATAGACCGCGTCCATCGTGATCGGAGGAGCAGGCTTACTCGGCATCGGGCTGCTTCTCCGGTGCCGCATTGGCGAAGGCCGGCAACGCCTTCGCGGCGGCCTCCGCCGTCAGCAGGCGCGGATAGGCGGCGACATCGACGCCGAACCGGCGTGCATTGGCGAGCTGCGGCACGAGGCAGAGATCGGCCAGCGTCGGCGCATCGCCGAAGCAGAACGGCCCCTTCTCGTCCTTGATCAGCGTTTCGCAGGCCGACAGTCCCTCGCGGTTGACCCAGGCGGCCCAGTCCTGGACCTTCTCTTCCGCAAGGCCGAGCTCGCGCAGGCGCGCCAGCACCTTCAGGTTCTGCACCGGATGGGTGTCGCAGGCGATCGCCAGCGCAAACGCCCGCACCTTGGCGCGGCGCAGCGGATCGTTCGGCAGCAGCGGCGGATTGGGGTGGGTTTCGTCGAGCCATTCGATGATCGCGACCGATTGGGTCAGCACCGCACCGCCATCGTTCTCCAGCGCCGGCACCAGCCCTTGCGGATTGATGGCGAGATAGGCGGGCGCGCATTGCTCGCCCTTGCGAAGATGATGCGGCAGGTGCTCGGCGCCGAGGCCCTTCAGATTCAGCGCGATCCGCACCCGGTAGGCGGCGCTGGAGCGGAAATAGCCGTGCAGCTTCATCAAAACCTCCCTCTCGGTTTCTTGCTCGTCCAGGACCTTCTACGTTGACGCTACAAAGATTGTCAGTATGCTGTCAATCTCAACGAGACCCACAGGAGGCGCGCCATGGAAGCCGTGACCAAGACGCCGGAACGCGAGGCGTTCTACAGGAAGATCGACGGCGAAAATCTCACCGCGCTGTGGACGGTGATGGGCGATCTGATCACGCCGGAGCCGAAGAGCGCCTGCCGGCCGCATCTCTGGAAATTCGAAATCATCCGCGACTACATGACCGAAGCCGGCAAGCTGATCACCGCCAAGGAAGCCGAGCGGCGCGTGCTGGTGCTGGAGAATCCGGGCCTGCGCGGCCAGTCCAAGATCACGACCTCGCTCTATGCCGGCGTCCAGATGGTGGTGCCCGGCGACGTCGCGCCCGCGCACCGCCACAGCCAGTCGGCGCTGCGCTTCGTGCTCGAAGGCAAGGGCGCCCACACCGCTGTCGACGGCGAGCGCACCGCGATGGAGCCCGGTGATTTCATCATCACGCCGTCGATGACCTGGCACGATCACTCCAACGAGACCGACGAGCCGATGTTCTGGCTCGACGGGCTCGACATCCCGCTGGTGCAGTTCTTCGACTGCTCCTTCGCGGAGGGCTCGAAAGAGGATCAGCAGAGGATCACCAAGCCGGCCGGCGACAGCTTTGCGCGCTATGGCCACAATCTCTTGCCGGTCGACGTGAAGCGGAGCTCGAAGACCTCGCCGATCTTCAGCTATCCCTATGCCCACACGCGTGAGGCGCTGGAAAAGGCGAAGACGCGCCAGGAATGGGACGCCTGCCACGGACTGAAGCTGAAGTTCAGCAACCCCGAGACCGGCGACTTCGCGATGCCGACCATCGGCACCTTCATCCAGCTCTTGCCCAAGGGCTTCAAGACCGCGCGTTATCGATCAACCGACGCGACGGTGTTCTGTCCGATCGAGGGTAAGGGACGCAGCCGGATCGGCGATGCCGTGTTCGAATGGGGCCCCCGCGACCTGTTCGTGGTGCCGAGCTGGCAGTGGGTGACGCACGAAGCCGAGGACGACGCCGTGCTGTTCAGCTTCTCGGACCGCCCGGTGCAGCAGAAGCTGGATCTGTTTCGCGAGGATCGCGGGAACGCGTGAGGCGGGGCTCTATCCTCCGTCATGGCCGGGCTTGACCCGGCCATCCACGTGCCGCCGCGCCTGAGGAAAGGCGTGGATGCCCGGGACAAGCCCGGGCATGACGACCTGGATTGTGGAGCGCACCTACCTCCACATCGTCATTGCGAGCGCAGCGAAGCAATCCAGAGTCTTTCCACGGAGGCAGTCTGGATTGCTTCGCTGCGCTCGCAATGACGGAGTATGCCTACCGCCAGTGCAGCAGTCTGATCTCCAGCAGATTGATCACCTTCCCCACCGCCAATCCAAACACCGACAAAATCACCACGCCCGCGAGCAGCTGATCGGTCTGCATCAGATTGCCGGCCTGGAGCACGAACGCGCCGATGCCGTATTGCGCGCCGATCATCTCGGCACTGACGACGAGCAACAGCGCCACCGAGGCCGTAATGCGGAAGCCGGCGAGGATTGCGGGCAGCGCGCCGGGCCAGATCACCTTGCGGACGATGGTCGCGAACGGAACGTTGAAGCTCTGCGCCATGCGGATGAGGTTGCGCGGCACCGCATCGACGCCGCTATAGACCGAGATCGCGGTCGAGAAGAACACGCCGAGCGCAATGGTCGCGATCTTCGGCTCCTCGCCGATGCCGAGCCAGAGGATCAACAGCGGCAGCAGCGCGATCTTCGGAATCGGAAACAGCGCCGAGATGAAGGTGATTCCGACGCTGCGCGCGAGCCGCGACAGGCCGATGGCGAAGCCGACCGCGACGCCGGCCGCCGTTCCCAAGAGCCAGCCGACGCCGATGCGCAGCAGCGAAGCCGACAGATGCTGCCAGAGCGCCCCGGAGACGGCGAGCTGGTAGATCGCGCGCACGATCGCCAACGGCGCCGGCAGGAACAGCGGGTTGACGAGACCGGCGCTGCCGGCCGCTTGCCAGAGCGCGATGACGAGGGCGAGCGCGATCCAGCCGCCGAACCGGCTCGACGCAGGCACGAAGCCGGCGCCGCGAAAGCGGACGCGCCGCGTCGTCTCGTCCTTCGCAGGCATCTCCGTCGCTGCGCGATCAAGCATGCTGGACCTCGCGCTCGGCATCGATCGCCTCGTGGCGAATCAGCGACCAGATCTGATTCTGCAGCGCCAGCAGTTTTTCGCGCGCTTCAGCCTCCCCGCGCGCCGCGCGCGTCATAGGCACGGTCACGACCTCGCGGATGCGGCCGGGCCTGCGCGACAGCACAACGATGCGGTCGGCGAGCCGCGCCGCCTCTTCGAGATTATGGGTGACGTAAACCGCGCCCATGCCGCCATCGGCGAGCAGGCGAACGAAATCCTCCATCAGCAATTCGCGGGTCTGCGAATCCAGCGCCGACAGCGGCTCGTCCATCAACAGGATGGCGGGCCTGACCGCCAGCGCGCGCGAAATGCCGACGCGCTGGCGCATGCCGCCGGAAAGCTGTTTCGGATAGGCTGTACGGAAATCAGTCAGCGTCGTGCGGCGCAAGGCGTCCTCGACCAGCGCGCGTCGCTGCACGGCCGAAAGCTGGGTGTGCAGCAGCGGGAATTCGACATTCTCCTCCACCGTCGCCCAGGGCAGCAGCGCAAAGTCCTGGAATACGAAGGTCAGCGGATTGAGGCTGTCCGCCGGCGGCGAGCCCCGGAGCTCGGGCGCGCCGGAGGTCGGCTGCAACAGTCCGCCGAGGATCGACAGCAGCGTGCTCTTGCCGCAGCCGGAAGGCCCCACGATCGCCACCACCTCACCGGCGCCGACGGTGAAGGAGACATCGTCGAGCACGGCGAGATCGCCGAAGCGGTGGGTGATGTGGCTGGCGATCAGGTCCATCTCACGGCCTCAGTGTCGTCCCGGCGAAGGCCGGGACCCATAACCACCGAACTGAATTTGGCGAAGACAGGCAATGACCGCTTTGCGCCACGGCTCCCACTCGGCGTATGGGTCCCGGCCTTCGCCGGGACGACACTGGAGGCCTGGCAACAGCGGCGGCCGCACCGCATTCGGGCCGTGCGCCCTTCGAGGCCTGCCTTGCGGCAAGCCGCAAGACAGGCACCTCGGGGTGACGGGGATGGACTAGGGCGCGCAACATCAATCCGCCTTCACAAAATCCTTAGCGATGATCGCCTCCGCGTCAAAACCCTTGTCGGCAAAACCCTGCTCCTGCAGCCATTTGATCTGGTTGTCGACGTTCTTCACATCCAGCTTGCCGTCGGGATCGATATAGGCGCAATTGCCGACCACCTGCTCGACCGGCAGGTTGGTATACTTGGCGATGATCTCCAGGAGCGGTTTCGTCTTGTCGTTGATCGGCGCCACGCCGTCCTTCATCGCGGCGAGGATGACATCGTGATATTCTCGGTCGGCCTTCGCGAGCACGCCGAGAAATTTCGTCACCAGCGCCTTGTTGGTCAGCGTCTTCGGCGCGGCGAACACTGCGCCCAGCTGCCAGGGCGTCTCGTCGCCGACCCAGCCGAGGAATTTCGCGCCGCCCTCGTCCATCAGTTTTCGCGCAGTGGAAATCGGCAGCAGTGCCGCATCGACGGTTTCGCCCTTGAGCGCGGCCGCCGCATTCGAGAGCGATTGCAGCGGCACGATCTTCACGTCGGCGAGCTTGAAGCCGTATTTGTCGGCGAGCAGGCCGAGCGAATAGTGGAAGGAGGAGCCGACCTGCGTGACGGCGACGCGCTTGCCCGCGAGATCCTTTGGCGTCTTCAGGCCGGCGGCATAGGCGTTGTTGCTGGCGAAATAGCCGATCAGGGGATAGCCGGCCTTCTCGCGGCTCATGCCGCCGATCACCTTCAGCACGCCCTTGCCGGCGAGATTGTAGAGGCCCGCGGTGAAGGCGGTGACGCCGAAATCGACATCGCCCGAGGTGGTGGCGACCGCGATCGGCTGCGCCGCATCGAAGAATTTCAGCTCGACGTCGAGGCCGGCCTCGCGGAAATAGCCCTTGTCCTGAGCGATGAAGACGGGCGCGGAGGAGGACAGGCGGAGCACGCCGATCTTGGCCTTCACCGCATCCTCGGCCCGGGCCGTGCCCATCGCCAAGGTCGCAACCAAGCCCGCAAGTGCGAGCCGCGCAATCCCCATCATCCCGTTTCCTCCAGTGCTTCTCTTGGTCGTTCTTGCAATCCGTTACAGGCCCTCCGGAACGGGCTGGTCCCGCCCGATGAAGGCGCCCTGTTGTTTCAACGTTTCCTGCAACTTTTCAATGGGGATTTCGCGGGGGATCCGGTTTCCGGAGAGCGCCAGCGCGGCGGCGGAACCGGCGGCCTCGCCCATCACGAAGCAGGCACCGGAGACGCGCGCCGCCGACTGGCCCTCATGGGTCATGGAGGCGCAGCGGCCGGCGACCAGCAGATTGTCGACGCCTTCGGGCACCAGCATCCGGTAGGGCAGCTCGTTATAGCCGCGCGATTCCGGGATCGGCGGAAATGTGAAGACGACATCGCCGGGAACATGAGCCTCGATCGGCCAGCCGTTGACGCCGATGGAGTCCTCGAACGAGGCGCAGCCGAGCACGTCCTCGCCGCTGAGCTGGTAGCCGCCCGTGATGCGGCGGGTCTCGCGGATGCCGAGCTGCGGCGGCAGATCGACGATGTAGGATTTTTCAAAGCCGGGCACGGTGCGCAGGAATTCGAACGCCGCGAGCGCCTGCTTGCGGCCCTCGATCTCGCCGCGGGTGAGATCGTCAGGCTCGATGCCGTTGATGGCGTGGCCGTCCGCGCGCGCGACCTGGGTGAAATTCACCCGCCATTCGATGCCGGACTTCTGCGGCCGCACGATGGCGCTCTTGCGCGGGAATGTGTGGGTGCCGGCGGCAAGCGCCTTCTCCATCAATTGCGGGATGGTGCGCCAGGCCTCACCCGCCCGCTCGGGGTCGATGTTGTTCAGGCGCAACATCATCGACGGATACATGGGATGGCCGTGTTCGTCGCCGAACTCGAACGGCGCGCCCGCCCAAACGGCAAGATCGCCGTCGCCGGAACAATCGATAAAAATCTCCGAGCGCACCGCCTGCCGGCCGGCCTTGGTCTCGACCATCAGCGCGTCGATGCGGCGGTTATCGCCCATCACGACGCCGGCGCCGAGCGCGTGGAAGAGAATGTTGACCTTGTGGCTTGCAAGGAGTTGGTCGGCCGCGATCTTGTAGGCCGCGGTGTCGTAGGCCTGGGCGAAGACCTTGCCGAGGATCAGATGCGGGGTGTTGAGGCCGTTGAGCAGATCGATCCGCGCCAGGAGCTCGGACGCCATGCCCTGCACCAGCCGGTGGGCTTGCCCGTAAACATTGCCGTGGAGGCCGCAGAAATTGGTGACGCCGGCAGCGGTGCCCATGCCGCCGAGGAAGCCGTAACGCTCGATCAGCAGCGTCTTCCGTCCCGCCCGCGCAGCTGAGGCCGCCGCGATAATGCCGGCCGGGCCGCCGCCGAGCACGACGACTTCATATTCGCCATAGAGCGGCACCTGGCGTGCTGGTTCTTCGATCGTCGTGGCCCGCATGGCGCGTCCTGTCCCTGAAAATCCTTTGCTTGAGCCCGACTATGAATTAACGCGGACCGGGCTACAATCCGCCAAAATGGGCGATCAGCTTTCTCGAATCGCGAAAGATCGAAATGGACATCCTGGTCAACCTTCAGGCGTTCCTCGCGACCGCCGACGCGGCCGGCTTCTCCGCCGCCGCGCGAAAACTCGGCGTCTCGACCTCGGTGGTGGCCAAGCGCGTCACGCAACTGGAGGCGCGGATCGGCACGCCGCTGTTTCACCGCTCGACGCGGCAATTGCGCCTGACCGAGGCCGGCCAGCGCTACGTGCATCGCACGCGCGGCGTCGTGACCGACGCCACCGACCTGCTGTCGCGCATGGGCGAGAAGGGCCACGATCTCGTCGATCACCTCCGCATCAAGGCCCCGACCTCGCTCACCGTGGCGCGGCTCGCGGATGCCTTCACCGCCTTCCAGACGCAGAACCCGCGGCTCAAGCTCGATATCGTGCTGGTCGATCGTCCGGTCGACCCCGTCACCGAAGGCTTTGACATCGCCATCGGCGCCTTCCCGCATTCCTTTGGCGGCGTCGTCGACGAGCCCTTGTGCACGCTGAAGCGGCTGCTCTGCGCCTCGCCTGCCTATTTGAAGAAGCACGGCACACCAAAACATCCGCGCGATCTCGTCGATCATCGCTGCCTCAGCTTTCTGCCGACGGGACCGGAGTGGATTTTCGACGGGCCGCGCGGCCGCATCAGCATCCAGGTCAGTCCGCTGCTGTCCTGCAACGAGGGCCATGTGCTGGTGCGCAGCGCGATCGCCGGCAACGGCATCGCGCTGATCTCGCATTATCTCGTCGCGGATGCCTTGCGCGACGGCACACTCAAGCCGGTGCTGCGCGACTTTCCGATTCCGGAATTGTGGGTGAAGGCCGCGATTCCGGAGAGGCGGAGGAACGCAGCCGCGGTGCAGGCGCTGCTCACTTTGCTCAAAACGTCACTCGCGTCGTCGCTATGAGCCGCGTCGCACGGTCGTCGCAAGATCGCAGTTGCTCTCGACTGGCGGACCTGAGAGAAGGGCCACCAAATTTCGCCGTCATCGCCCGCGAAGGCGGGCGATCCAGTATTCCAGAGGCGTCAAACATATACGGAGAAGCCGCAGCGTACTGGGTCGCCCGGTCAAGCCGGGCGACGACAAGCAACATGGCTCAAGAAATGGATTCGATGCCCGTGAAATTCGCTCTCGCCACCCTGATCGTTCTCGCGATCTCCGCCACTTCCGCCGCAGCGGTGGAGCAGAACTGCCGCTTCATCCAGGCCAAGCCCGATCGCGAGGCCTGCTACAAGCGGCAGGAGGACGAGCTCGCGGCGAAGCGCAAGCCCGCCTCGCCGGCGAGCGAGAGCAAAACGCTCGAAACGCTGCGGCAGATGCGGCAAGACGACGACGCCGTCTATCGCAGCATCAACAACATCTGCCGCGGCTGCTGAGCGACGAACGCTCAGCCTTTCCCGCCGCCCCAATTCCCCGCCCGCTTCTCGGCGAACGAGGCCAGCCCTTCTGCCGCTTCCGCGCTCTGGCGCTTGAGCGAATGCAGCTGGACGAGCCGCGTATAGGCCGCATCGTCCACCGCCATCCCGCCGAACGAGCTCTCCAGCGCGAGGCGCTTGGTCTCGGCCATCGCCTCCGGCCCGTTGGCGAGCAGTTGCTCGACCACCTTGCTGCCTGCGGCCTCCAGTTCGGCGAGCGGTACGACTTCGTGGACGAGGCCGATGCGGCGGGCGTCCTCGGCGCCAAAACGCTCGCCGGTCAGCGCGTAACGGCGGACTTGCCGGACGCCAATGGCATCGCAGAGCTGCGGGATGATGATCGCCGCCGTCAGGCCCCAGCGCACCTCCGTGATCGAGAACAGGGCGTTGTCCGCGGCGATCACGACATCGCAGCCCGAGATCACGCCGGTGCCACCACCGAAGCAACCGCCCTGCACCAGCGCCACCGTCGGGATCGGCAAGGTGTTGAGCCGCTGCACGGCTTCGAAGGTCGCCCGGGACGCCGCCTCATTCGCCTCGGCCGATTGCGGCCGCACGCCGTTGATCCATTTGAGGTCGGCGCCGGCCTGGAAATGCTTGCCATTGCCCTTGAGCACGACGACGCGCAGGTTCGGCTTCCTAGCCAGATCGTCCATGGCGGCAAGGACGCCCGCGATCAGCGCGCCGTCATAGGCATTGTTGACCTCCGGCCGGTTCAACGTGACGGTCGCAACCCCACGCGTATCGAGGGTCCACAGGACGGGGCTGGCAGTCATCGGCGATCCTCCGGTCGTTTGCTTGGCGCGCACTATGGCCGAGGCAACGCATCCCGATCCATATCTTTCCAGCGTGGGGCGGCCGCGTCCATCGCATGGCGGCTTGTGTCATGCTGTCGCCTGATGGCATCAAGGGATCAGGGACAGGACATCTATGCGCATCTGCATTTTCGGCGCGGGCGCCGTCGGCAGCCACATCGCGGTCAGGCTGGCACGCGCCGGTCATGACGTCTCGTGCGTGATGCGGGGGGCGCATCTGGAGGCGGCGCGTGCCAATGGCCTGAAGCTGCGCGTCGGCGATTCCGAGGTCTCCGCCAAGGTGAACGCCTCTGGCGATCCCGCCCAGCTAGGCCCGCAGGACGTCGTCATCAGCACCTTGAAGGCGACCGCGCTGACCGGGCTGGTCTCCAGCCTCAAGCCATTGCTGCAGGACGACACCGCCATCGTGTTCGCGCAGAACGGCATTCCCTGGTGGTACGGCATCGGCCTGCCGCCGCGACACCCCACCCCGCCGGACATTTCCTTCCTCGATCCCGGCGGCCGCCTGCGCGCCTGCATCCCCAAGGAGCGAATCGTCGGCGGCGTCGTCTTCTCCTCCAACGAGGTGATCGCACCCGGGGTGGTGCAGAACCTCACCCCGGACCGCAACCGTCTCCTGATCGGCGAATGCGACGACCGCAATTGCGAGCGCATCACCAAGCTCCGCGGCGTCCTGAACGACGCGCGGCTGGAATCGCCGCCGGTGGCCGAGATCCGCGAGGCGATCTGGTCAAAGCTGCTGACCAACATGTCGCTGTCGGTGCTGTGCCTGCTGACCGGCCAGACCGCGCGCGGCGTGCGCGACGACCCTGCGTTCGCCGAGGTCATTCCGCGCATGCTGAACGAGGCCAACGACATCGCGCAGCACTTCATCCCCGAGGTCAAGCGCGTGACCCGTAGCGG
Source organism: Bradyrhizobium sp. GW821-FHT12B03 (assembly GCF_058807535.1). Classification (NCBI taxonomy): domain Bacteria; kingdom Pseudomonadati; phylum Pseudomonadota; class Alphaproteobacteria; order Hyphomicrobiales; family Nitrobacteraceae; genus Bradyrhizobium; species Bradyrhizobium sp. GW821-FHT12B03. Next base: position 47,039 of record NZ_JBXAQU010000020.1, on the reverse strand, counting down.
CCCCGCCCCCAACCACAAGCCGTCGCTGCTGCAGGATTACGAGCTCGGCCGCGCCATGGAGATCGACGTGCTGGTGAAGGCGCCCGCCGCTTTCGCGCGCGCCGGCGGCCTGTCGACGCCGACGCTCGACCTGATCGCGGCACTCGCGATCCAGAAGGCGCGCGACAAGGGGCTTTATTCAGCGTGAGCTTGAGCCGAGTTGGTCGATCCAGGCCGCGAGCGTGTCGAGCACCTCGGTGAGCGCCTCATCGTTGGTCCGGCCGGACTTTTTCAGCACCGCAAAGGAATGATCACCGCCGGCGACCTCGTGCAGCGTCGCCTTGGCCCCGAGCCCACCGATCACGGGCTTGAGAAGGCCGAGATCGGCAAGCCCGTCGCGCGTCCCTTGCAGGAACAGCATCGGGATCTCGACATGAGCGAGGTGCTCGGCGCGCTCCGTCGACGGCTTCTTGTCGGCGTGCAGGGGAAAGCCGAGGAAAGCGAGCCCTTTGACACCAGGTAGCGGCGCCTTCGACTGCGCCTGCGAGGTCATGCGCCCGCCAAACGACTTGCCACCGGCGACGAGCTTCAATCCGGGGCAGAGCCGCGCTGCCTCCGCGGCCGCAGCACGAATGGCGGCATGCGCGACCGCCGGCTGGTCAGGACGGCCCAGCTTGTTTTCCATGTAGGGAAAATTGAAGCGGAGCGTCGCAATGCCGCGATCCGCGAGGCCCACTGCAATCTTGTCCATAGACGCATGCCGCATGTCGGTACCGGCGCCATGCGCCAGCACGTAGCAGGCGCGCGCCTTGGCCGGCTGCATCAGGATCGCGGAGACCGTGCCGATACGCTCGATGTCGAACTTGAGCTCTTGAGTTTTGACAGCCACAATCAACCATCCCGCCAGACGCTGTTACGGCCGCCTTGGTAGCGTCACCGGTGCAGCCTGAAAACACAATAATTGCCGCCGCCCGCTGGCCTACCAAACCGGAACGCTGCATCAACCGAGGTGATCATGTCCTACCGCTCCTCCTGGATGACCGAAGAGCTCGACGTCTTTCGTGACCAGTTCCGGAAGTATCTTGCCAAGGACCTGGCCCCGCATGCCGAAAAATGGCGCGAGCAGAAGATGGTCGACCGATTTGCCTGGCGCGGGCTCGGCGAGATGGGCGCACTGCTGGCGAGCGTGCCGGAGGAATATGGCGGGCTCGGCGCGACCTTCGCCTACGACGCCGCCGTGCTGGACGATCTCGAGAGCACGGTGCCGGAACTGACGACCGGCGTCTCCGTGCACAGCGCCATCGTCGCCCACTACATCCTCAATTACGGCTCGGAGGAGCAGAAGAAGCGCTGGCTGCCGAAGATGGCCTCTGGCGAGATGGTCGGCGCCATCGCCATGACCGAGCCCGGCACCGGCTCGGACCTGCAAGCCGTCAAGACCACCGCAAAGAAGCAGGGCAATTCCTACGTCATCAACGGCCAGAAGACGTTCATCACCAACGGCCAGGCTGCCGATCTCGTCGTCGTGGTCGCGCGCACGGGCGAGCAAGGCGCGAAAGGCATTTCGTTGCTCGTCGTCGAGACCGCGGGCGCGGACGGCTACAAGCGCGGGCGCAACCTCGACAAGATCGGCCTGCACGCCTCCGACACGTCGGAGCTGTTCTTCGACAACGTCACGGTGCCGCCGGAAAATTTGCTCGGCAAGGAGGAAGGCCAGGGCTTTGTCCAGCTGATGCAGCAATTGCCGCAGGAACGCCTTGCGCTCGCGGTCGGCGCCGTCGCCTCGATGGAGCGCGCCGTAAAACTCACCACAGAATACACCAAGGAGCGGAAAGCATTCGGCAAGCCGCTGATGGATTTCCAGAACACCGCCTTCACGCTCGCCGAACGCAAGACCGAGGCGATGATCGCGCGCGTCTTCGTCGACTGGTGCATCGAGCGGCTCGTCGCCGGCGATCTCGACACCGTCACGGCCTCGATGGCGAAATACTGGTGCTCGGACAAGCAGGTGCAGACCGCCGACGAATGCCTCCAGCTGTTCGGCGGCTACGGCTACATGCAGGAGTATCCGATCTCGCGCATCTTCATCGATTCCCGGATCCAGAAGATCTATGGCGGCACCAACGAGATCATGAAGCTGCTGATCGCGCGGTCGCTGTAGCGCTGGTTCACCTCAGGCGAAGGGCGTTTGAGGCAGTATCGTTCCGACAAAAGCGCTGTCGTCCCGGCGACGGCGGAGCAACGGTGTTGCCACAAGCCCGTTCCGCCCAACCTCCCTCACCGTGCACGCCAGTCGCGCGGCCGGCAGCCGAAGTGCTGCTTGAAGCGCCGGGTGAAGTGGGAGAGGTCCGAAAAACCCCAGTCGAACGCGATGGCGCCGATCGCGCGGCCGCAGAGCGCCGGATCCTTCAGGTCCGCAGCTGCGCCGACCAGCCGGCGGTCCATCACGTAGTCCGAAAACGTCGTGCCGGAGCGCTCGAACAGCTTGTGGACGTAACGCTCGCTGATGCCGACGGCGCCGGCAACCGCTGCGACCGTCAGCCCCGGCTCGCGCAGCCGCTCCTGGATGGCACGGCGCAGCGCCAGCACGGTGGCATCCGCAAAACTTGCAGCTTCCGCCGTCTGCGCCCGCGAGCGGCGCGACAGGCTGAGCGCAACGAGATCGAGCAGCACGTCGAACAGCCGAACGCTGTCCTCTTGCGTCATCCGCAATGCGCCGGCGTTCAGGGAGCGCGCGGTCTCGACGATGAGATGACCGACATGAGGATCGTCGGACACGCGCTCGGCCCTGAAATCGAACGACGGCGGCAGCCGGTCACGCAAGGCGCGCGACGGCACCCAGAACGACGCGACTTCCAGGGTCGGGCCGCGATCGTGCAGCAGCGTCACTTCGCGGTCGCTGTCGACGATGCCGACCTGGCCGCGCGACAGGCTGACCTCGCGGCCATCCTGGAGCATGCGGCAACGGCCGGCGAGCTTGAAGTTGAGATAGAAGCAGCTGTCGCGCGATGCGGCGATATCGGCACGCGAACGATTGACGGTGTGCTCGGGAAACATCACCCGGTTGATCGCGCCGGCGCCCAGCCCGATCGTCTCCACCTTGGCCGGGAAGCGCGACGTCGTCGCCGATTCCGGCGTCAGGTTCATGAATGCCTGGCAGATCGCCTCGCGGTAATAGGAAAACTGCTCGTCCGGCCGCGTCGCCGCGGTGTTCCAGACGACGTGCCGCGGCCGGCTTGGGGAATTGACCTGCTCCATCAGTTCGCTCCGAGACCAATCCGGTGCAGCGCCAGACAAGCGCGTGGCATCCCGGCCGGTTCAATATGGCGGCAACAACGACAAAGACCGACGTCCAGTCGGCAAGGCCGTCGCCCCGCCGATCTAACCAGCCTTCCGAGGGAGCTACAATATGTCGACCTACGTTCTCGTTCACGGCGCCTGGCACACCGGTGCCGAGCTCGAGCCGGTCGCAGCGCCGATCCGGGCCGCCGGCCATCAGGTCCACCTCCCGACCATCAAGGGCAACCGCCCGGGCGATGCCAGGACGACGGGGCTGAAGGAAGCGATCCAGTCCATCGCCGACTATCTCGCCGAGACCAATCTGACGGACGTGATCCTGCTCGGTCACTCCTATGGCGGCATGGTCATCACCGGCGTTGCCGACCTCGTCCCCGAGCGCATTCGCCGCCTCGTCTACTGGAACGCCTTCGTGCCCAACAATGGCGAGTCGCTCAACGACATGGTGCCGCCGCACTATGTTGGGCTGTTCGACATGATCGCGGCCGAGCGCGGCGACGGCTCGGTGGTGCTCCCCTTCCCGATCTGGCGTGAGGCCTTCATCAACGACGCCGATCTCGAACTGGCGCAGCGCGCCTATGACATCCTCAATCCGCATCCGCTCGCGACCTTCAGCGACAAGATCGCGCTGAAGACCAATCCGGCCGAGATGCCGCTGGCAAAGTCCTATATCAACTGCACCGAGGACACCGCGCTGCCGCACGGCTATCCCTGGCATCCGCGGCTGTCGGAGAAGCTCGGCCTGTTCCGCCTCGTGCAGGTGCCGGGGAGCCACGAACTGTGCTTCTCCGACCCGGCGCGCCTCGCCAGGGCGATCATGGAAGCAGGACGCGACTGACGGCCTCCACGCTGCTGATCTCGCGGTGCCGTAAGGCGCTACCTCATCCGCTTGTCGGCGGCGACGAAGTCGATGAAGGTCCGCACCTTCGCGGAGAGATATTTGCGGCTCGGATAGACCGCGAACAGGCGCCCTTCGAAGCTGATGTCGTCGGGCAGGACATGCGCGAGACGCCCAGCGGCGATGTCTTCGGCGACCAGCCATTTCGGCAGGAAGGCGAGGCCCATGCCTTCCAAGGCAGCCATGTGCAGCAGCGTTTCGTTGCCGCTGCGCAGCACCGGATTGAGCTTGACGGTTTCGGTGCCGTGCTCCCCCGCGAAAGAGAAGCTCTCGCCCGGATAGAGCGCATAGTGCAGCAGGGCCTGGCCGGCGAGGTCGGCTGGCTTCGTCGGGCGTCCCGCGCGATCGAGATAAGCGGGCGCGCCGACCATATGGAACGCAACCTTGGTGATGGGACGCGCGATCAGCGCCTCGTCGGGCGCGCCGGTCGCGCGCAAGGCGAGGTCAAAACCCTCCTCGACCAGATTGACCATCCGTCCGCTGAGATCGACATCCAGGCACACCTCGGGATAGCGGGCCTGGTAATCCGCCAGCACGCCCGCGAACATCGTGTTCGCCATCCACACCGGCGCGGTCAGCCGCAGCGTGCCGCGCGGAACGACAGTCGCATTGCTGACGGCGGCCTCGACCTCGTCGAGCGAATCCAGCATCTGCCGCGCCTGCTCGAAATAGAGCGCACCGCTTTCGCTCAGGCTGACGCGCCGGCTGGTGCGGTTGAGCAGCCGCGTGCCCAGACGCTTCTCGAGCTGCATGACGTGCTTGCTCGCCATGGCGGGCGAGATGCGCAGGCGCTGCGCCGCGGTCGCAAAGCTCTTCAGCTCCGCGACCAGGCAAAACACCCTCATGCTGACCAGCGAATCCATGAAATCATCAACATCCAGGAAATGAACTTATCCCGAAACATATAATGATCAAAAACGGAGAAACCATCAAATGGTGGCAACCCTCATATCCAGGAGAAACCACCATGTCCGCCACCACCCTCGAGACCGCCACACCCGGCCGCGCCCTTCGCATCGGCCTCTGGGCTGCGCAGGTTGTCCTCGCCTTCGTCTTCATCTCGGCGGGGTTCGTCAAGCTGACGACGCCGATTCCGCAGCTGGCCGCGATGATGCCGTGGACCGGGCAGTATTCCGAGACGTTCGTCCGATCCATCGCGCTGGTCGATCTCGCCGGCGGCATCGGCATCCTGCTGCCGGCCCTGACGCGGATCCTGCCACGGCTGACGGTGCTCGCCGCGCTCGGCTGCTCGGTGCTGCAGGTGATTGCGCTCACCTTCCACCTCTCGCGCGGCGAGGCCGAGGTCACGCCGCTCAATGTCGTCCTGCTGGCGCTCAGCCTGTTCGTATTGTGGGGACGCGGCCGGAAAGCCCCGATCGCGCCGCGCCAATTCTGATCGGCGGGAGCGCCGTCGCCATGATCTCAGCCAATGGATGGTCCCGGAGAGGCCTGCTCGCAGGCACCGCGATCCTCACGGCCGGCGGCGGCGCCGCCGCCAGGGAGGACCGCCTCGCCGACGGCGTCGTGATCCTGATCGATAGCAACGAGCCCTATGTCATGGGACATGCGATCAGCTACTCGGCCAACCTCTCCAAGCATTTTGCCGACAGGGGCGCGCGGTTGCTGATCGAGGTCGTCGCCAACGGCAAGGGCATCGACGTCTTCCGGGCCGACAAGACCCCGCTGGTCGAGCCGCTCGCGACGCTGCGGCAGTCGTTGCCCAATCTCACCTACAGCATGTGCGCCTCGTCAAAGGCGATCGCCGAAGCCAAGGAGCAGGTCACGATTCCGCTGATATCAGGCGCCAGCCTCGTCCCGTTCGGAATCGGCCGCGTGGTCGATCTGCAATTGAAGGGCTGGGCCTATATCCATGCGTGAGAAAACTGATGCGCCTGGCACGATGCTGTCCAGGCGCGCGCTGCTGATGGCGGCGCCGGCGATGCTTGTCCCTCCGCGCGCAAGCCGCGCGCAGGGCGGCGATCCGGCCTGGCCGCCGGTGTTCGAGGCTGGCCGCAGCCAGTTTACGGTGGTGCGGCCACGCGCGCTGATGCCCCAGCTCAAGCTTCAGGACCAGCATGGCAAAGACATTGTGCTGACGGCGCGGCCGGGCCGGATCACGCTCGTCAATTTCTGGGCGACCTGGTGCGCGGCCTGCAAGCTCGATCTGCCTGTCCTCGCAAGCCTCGCGGGATCGCGGCCGGACCGGCTCGACGTCGTCGCGATCTGCACCGACACGAAGGACCTGCGCAAGATCCGCGCATTCCTCGGCGGCCTCGCCGTGCAAAACCTCGCCTGCTATGTCGATGCCTATGGTACGGCGGCGGAAGCATCCGCCGCGATGTTCCCGCTCGTCGGCATGCCCATCACCTACCTGGTCGGAACGGGCGGCCGCGTCGAAGGCTATATCGCCGGCGCGCCCGACTGGCTCTCACCGGAGGGCGCGCGGTTGCTGCAATTTTATCGCGAGCAGAGCTAGCGCTGCGTCAATTCGGATGCCACCAGCGGCCGCCGATGACGACGCCCTCGGAGACGATCTTGCGGTCGCCGATCAGGTGTTCGCCAACGACGTCCTCATAGTCGAACTGGCCCTGCTTGACCGTAACAAGCGTGGCATCGCCGACGCTGCCCGGCTTGAGGCTGCCGAGTTCGGGGCGGCGCAGTGCCATCGCCGCGTTCACCGTCGAGGCGGCGACCACGTCGGACAGCTCCATGCCCATGCACAGGAATTTCGACATGGTCGTCACCTGGTCGAAGGCCGGGCCATCGATGCAGAGCTGATGGATGTCGGAGGAGATGGTGTCCGGGTAGAAGCCGTTGGCGAGCATCGCGCGCGCGGTCTTGAAGGCGAACGAGCCCTTGCCGTGGCCGATGTCGAACAGAACGCCGCGCTCGCGCGCGTCCAGCACCGCCTTCTTGACCGTGCCCTGCGCGGTCGCCGGCGTGTTCGGGAAGGGACGGAACGCGTGGGTCAGCACGTCGCCGGGACGCAGGCGCGCCAGCACGTCCTCATAGCTCGGCGGCGGATGGTCGATATGCGCCATCAGGGGCATGCCAACCTCGTTGGCGACCTCGAGCGCGATGTCGAGCGGCACGACCCCCGAGGTGCCCGAGGAATGCAAGCCCACACGCACCTTGATGCCGACGATGAGATCGCGGTTGGCATCGGCCACCTTGGCCGCCTCGATCGGATTCATCAGCCGCAGCTCCTCGCTCTCGCCGACCATGATCCGGTGCGAGAAGCCGAAGATGCCGGCATGCGAGACGTGCAAGTACGCGAGAATGCGGACCTGGCTCGGCTCGATCACATGCTTGCGGAAACCGGCGAAATTGCCGGGCCCGGCGCTGCCGGTATCGACCGCCGTGGTGACGCCGGAGAGGCGGCAGAATTCCTCGGCATCGATGCCGAGCGAGGTGCCGCCCCAATAGACATGGGTATGCAGATCGATCAGCCCCGGCGTCACGATGTATTTCGAAACATCGCGCACGTCAGTGCCTGCATCCGCCTTGAGCCCGGTGCCGATCGCGGCGACCTTGCCGCCTGAAAAGGCGACATCGGTCACGGCGTCGAGCTTCTGGGAGGGGTCAACGACCCGCCCTCCACGCAGGATCAAGTCGAAAGGCATCATTATCTCCGGATATCGCTGGGGCATTGTGAGAGGCGGGAACAGACCGGGCTGGAAGGTGGACTTCCAGCCCGGTCACCCCTGTTAGCAATTTTCGCGCCGCCGAAGCAAATCGGGCGCGGTCAGTGCCCGTTGGACTTTCGATCCGCGCGCGGCGCCTCGTCCTTCAGCCGCTCCAGCGCATCGGGCATCATGCGGCCGAACATCGAGCTCAGCATCGCGGTCGGGATCAGGCCCGAATTGCCGCTCTCCTGTCCCTGTCCGCCGGACATCAGGAATTGCGGCACCAGCGGCTGGTTGATCTTGGTGAGCGCTTCCGCGAATTTCGCAAAGTTCTGCTCGGCCAGCCTGAACTCGGGCCCGCCATAGGCATCGACCGAGAGCTTGGTCGATTGAGCGTTGGCGGTGCCCACGGCAAGCACGCGATCGGCCTCACCCTGGCCCTCGAGCCGCGACTGCTCGCCGACCGCGGCCGCCGTCACCTTTCTTGTCTCGGCGTCCTTCTGGGCGCGGGCGAGTGCCGCGGCGCCTTCGTTCTCGTTCACCTTGATCTGGATGAGCGACTGCGTCAGCGCCGATTGCGCCGCCGCGGTTGCTTTGGCTTCGTTGAGCGTACGCTCCTGCACGGCGGCCTTTTCCTGCTCCTGGTAGGTCTCGATCTGTTCGCGCGCGATCTGGCGCGAGCGGAGCTGGATCAGGATGTTCTCGATGGTGTGGTCGCCGCTCGCAGCCCGCGGCGTGCCGATCAGGACCTCCTGAAGGTCGAGCGAATAGCTTTCGAACTTCGCCTTCATCTGCGCCGCCGATTCCTCCTGGATCGAGGCCCGGTTCTGGAGCAGCTCGATCAAGGTCATCTTCTGCGCGATGTTCTTGAAGAACGCGCTCACCATCGGGTCGAGCGTCTGCTCGACCAGCTTCTTCACGTCGCCGAAGCGCTGGATGATCATCGGCGCCTTCTTGTAGTCGATGTGCATCACCACCGAGAGCGGCAGGGTCGGCTCGAACGCATCCCTGGTGATCAGCGAGATCTCCGACAGGTTCTCGTCCAGCTTCATCGCGCCGACCTCACCGCGCACCCATTTCAGGATGAAGTTGACGGTCGGGATGATCTCGATCTTGCCGGCATAGGTGTTGAACGCGTATTTGCCGGGCAGGAGCGGGTCCTTCCAGACGCCGCGGCCGCCGTTGAGGACCAGCTCGCCGTGGCGATATTGCTCACCCGACACGTCGCCAGAGTGCGGGCCGGTGTAGAAGATGACGACGCCGACATTGCCGACCGGGATCACGGTCTTCGGCACCGCCTCGACGGTCGCGAACAGGCGGTTGATGTACCAGGTGCCCTCGACGACGACCTGCAACTGACGGCCGCGATAGCCGCCTGCGGCCAGGAATTTCTCGGGCTCCTGGAAATTGTTGTGAAAGATCTCGTCGTCGCGCAGATCGGTGCCGACCTCGGGCGCGATGATCTCGCCTGACGGCAATGACGGGCCGTCATGCACGGTGACGATGCCGACGAGGTCGTGATCGGCCGCGAGCACGACGGGCGCAAAACCCCAGCGCTCGGCGATGGTGAGCTGCATGGCGTCGAGCACGCCGCGCTCCTGCTCGCTCAGGGCGTGGCCATAGACGCGATCATCGGTGATGATCGCGAACTGCGTCGTGTTGATCGCATAGGTGCCTTCGCGCAGGATTTTGCGCTGCGGGCCCTTCTGTCCGCCGCCGAGCAGGAATCGCCGCACGTCCTGGAAATCCGCCCTGTCCTCAGTGTCGTTGGCGCCGAGCACCTGCGACGCGCCGAGCGGTGCGCCGTCGCGCGCGAACACATAGGCGATCTTGCCCTGTCCGACCGTGACGAGATCCGATTTGTGGATCCGGTACATGAACGGAAAGAACACGTGCAGGCCGCCGCGCAACACTTCCGGCTCGTAACCGGCTTCACCGTTCAGCGCGATGAAGCCGCCGTCGATCGATCCCCGCGTCGACCAGAGCTTCTCGACGATGCCGACCTGGTTGTTCGGGATGTAACGAAAGATATTGGCCAGGCGCAGCAGGATAACGAGCGCGATCGCAGCCGCGGCCCACAGCGCCGGCTGAATCAGCCAGGCGCCATTGAAACCAGTGAGGTCCATAGTTCATCTCCACAATTCGCAACTGGGCGGCCTGGTTAACCAAGGCCACACCCCAGAATTGCGGGAGCGGAGATGTGGGTACGGGTTCTCCTTCGCAAGCCGGCTGTCGCGTAAAGCCGTGCCAATCTTTTTTTATTGGGCACTTGACGGGCGAAGAAATCGGGAGAACCGGCGGCTCCGCCAGGCGCGTCGTAAAGCGGGCCTACTTCGTGAACGTATTCGCGACTCTGCCGGAGCGAAGGACGTACGTTATCCAGACCGTGGCACTGATCGCACCGACAACCGTTTGTCCAACCAGTCGAGGTTCGACGATGAAAAAATCGCTGAAAGGACGGTTCAGGGCGGCGGAAAAAAACGTTGCGACGCAGAGGAGATCGACAAGCGGCATCAGCACCGCACAGATCATTTGCACGATGAAGAAGGCGGGAAACTTGTGGGAATGTGTGAACAGGAGCACCGTCGTCCAGATCGCGAAGCCAATCATGGCGGCATTTATCAGCATCTCGCTCCAGATGACCGTCGGAAAGTAAGTCCAGATGTCGTCACTGATCGACTGCAAATATTGTCCGACGTTGAAGACCAGGCGCAGGATGCCCATCACCTGGCCGAACGCGAGAAGCGCGAGCCAACCGCTGATGCCGGCCATCTCCGGCTGAACTTCCTTGAGGGCAGCGGCGTCTTCGGCGAGGACGGCGGGCTCCTGAATGGCGGCGACCGGTGGCGGTGCCGGATACGGCGGCGATCGAGGGAGCTGTTCCGCGATCTCACGCACCTCCTCGACCGGTTTCCAGTCCTCGAAGTCCTGCCGCCGTACCAACACGCCTCGCAAATCTGCGATGCCAACCAACAGCGGAAGGAGCTCCGAAATCGTCACCGGGCCGCGCTGCTGCCCGCCATCCGCGTAGAACCATAAATCCGCCATGCAAAGGTCCCCTACGCCCCGCCGTAGTCTAGCCGGCTGGCGGCACACGTCACGATAGAAAACCGCTTGGAGGGGTACCAGAGCTGCGCGCCCATGGTGTCGCGCAAACTCTCGGAAAATGGCGATCCCGGCATGACTCGAACATGCGACCTACGGTTTAGGAAACCGCCGCTCTATCCGGCTGAGCTACGGGACCGCGGAACCCGCCGGTAAGGCGGGTTGCCTGGAGGTGTACATATCAAAGCGAGGGCCGAATCGGAAGCCCTCGCCTCAATCAATGCAGACGTCAGCAGGCAAGCTTACGCCTTGATATTGTTGTCCTTCACCACCTTGCCCCAAGTGGCGACCTGCTTGTCGAAGAAGGTCTTGAAGGCGGGACCGTCCTGAAGCAGCAGCGTCATGTGCTGGGTCTCCTTGAGCTGGGCGGCGGTCGCGGGCTCGCTCAGGATCTCCCTGGACGCCGTCGTCATGGCGGCGACGATGTCGGGCGGCGTGCCCGCGGGCGCGAAGATGCCCCACCAGGCCAGCGTCTCGAAGTCCGGAAAGCCCGCCTCGATCGCGGTCTGCGTATCCGGCAAGGCCGGCAGCCGCTCGCGGCCGAGCTGCAGGATCGGACGCAGCATGTTGGTGCCGAGCTGGGCTGCGACCAGCGCCGCCGATCCCGCGATCAGATCGACATGGCCGCCGAGCACGTCGTTCATCGCAGGGCCGCCGCCGCGATAGGGCACGTGCATGATCTCGACGCCGGCCTTGTTGCCGAGCACGGTCATGGCGAGATGGCCGAGCGTGCCGATGCCGACGGAGGCGTATTTCACCGCGCCGGGGGTGGCCTTGCAGGCCGCGACCACGTCGGCAAAGCTCTTGTAGGGACGGCCGGCGCCGGCCGCGATCACGTAAGGCGCGGTGCCGATCAGCAGCACCGGCATCAGCTCGCGCTCGACGTCGACCGGCGGCTTGTCGAGGATGGACGGGATCACCGCGTGGGAATCGAAGGTCACCAGGAACGTCGAACCGTCCGCCGGGCTCTTGGCGACCTGCGCCGCGCCGAGCGCGCCAGCGGCGCCCGATTTGTTCTCGACCACGACGATGCGACCAAGCTTGGTTTGCAGGTTGCTCTGGAGCAACCGCGCCATCGCGTCGGTCGAGCCGCCCGGCGGGAACGGCACCACCAGCGTAATCTTGCCGGCCTGCGCGCTTGCCGGTGCCATCGCGAGGATGGCGGGCGCGGCCAGCAGCGCCCGTCGTGTGATCGTCATGGTCTCCCTCCCTGTTTGTTCTTGCGCCTGGCTTTTGCTCTTTGGCGCCTGTCAGGTCGTGCCGAAGCCCGATCCCGCCTTTTTGTATTCTGGCCGTGGTGGACTGAAAATGTCCAGCACGCGGGCCCCGTCGGGGCCGGCACGCATGGTGTGCGGCACATTGCCGGGCGTGCGCCAGAAATCGCCTTTCTTAACGGCAATTTCCTCATCGCCCTGGACGCGGATGGCGGAGCCGTCGAGCAGCACGCCCCATTGCTCCTCGGGATGATGATGCAGCGTGCCCTGGGCGTGCGGGGCCAGCGTCACCACCGACAGCATCGCCTGCTCGCCGGAGAAGATGCGCGTGGTTACCCCCGCCGCGAGCTCGCGGAACAGCCCGTCGTCGGGATTGTCGATATTGTGAAATTCTTCCTTCTGGCTCACGCAGTCCTCCCCTTCGTTCTCGTCTGATCAGGATTTGCCGTAGGAGCCCTGGTAGCGGCCCTCGCGGATCGCCTTCAGCGTCTCCTCTTCGCGCGCGACCTGGGCGCGCACGGCTTCCAGCAGTGCAGCCGCGCCAGCGGCGGGAAACGACACGACGCCGTCCTCATCGCCGACCACGATGTCGCCGGGCGAGACCACGCTGCCGCCGATCGTCACAGGGACGTTGATCTCGCCGGGACCGTTCTTGTAGGGGCCGCGATGGATCACCGCGCGGGCATAGCAGGGAAAATCATCGCCGGCGAACGCCGCGACATCGCGGATCGCGCCGTCGATCACATAGCCTTCGGCTTTGCGCCACTGTGCGATGTTCTTCATGATCTCACCGACCAGCGCCCGTGTCTCGTCGCCACCGCCGTCGACCACGATGACGTCGCCGGGACCGACCAGCTCGAGCGCGCGATGGATGGCGAGATTGTCGCCCGGACGGGTGCGCACCGTGAAGGCCGTGCCCACCAGCTTGCCGCCGCGATGATAGGGTTTCAGCCCCACCGCGCCCGGCAGCCGGGCGAGATTATCCGAGATGACCGAAGTCGGCGCGCCACGAAAGCCCGCGATGATATCGGCCGGCGGCTTCGGCACGCTGTTCGCAGCGATGGTGATGGTCATGTCCTGGATTCCTTCGGCAAATTACTCGGCATGCGCCCGCGCCTTCGCCGGCCAAATCCGGAAGGCGCGCCCTTCCTTCATCCACGCCGCGCGCTCGTCGCGCAACAGCGTGCGACGAACTTTTCCGGAATCATCGCGCGGCGGGGCGCCGACGATCTCGAAACTCTCGGGGTGCTTGTAGCGGCTGAGCCTGTCCTTCAGGAAGTCCGCCATGCCGTCGGCGATGGCCTGGCCGTCCGCACCCGGCTCCGGCTCGATGATGGCATGCACGCGCTGGCCCAATTCCGGATCGGGCAATCCTACCACCACGCAGGACCGCACGCCGGGGCATTCGGAGACAGCGGCCTCGACCTCGGCCGGATAGATGTTGGCACCGCCGCGCAGCACCATGTCGGCGAGGCGGTCACCGAGATAGAGATAGCCTTCCGCATCCAGCCGGCCGATATCGCCGAGCGATTCCCAGCCGTCGGTGCGGCGCTTCGGCTCGGCGCCGAGATAGTGATAGGTGGCATCCTTGCCGTCATTGTTGAGGAAATAGATCTCGCCGGTCTCGCCCGGCGCAACGTCGTTGCCGTCCTCGCCGACGATGCGCAGGCGCGCCATCTCGCCGATCTTGCCGACCGAGCCCTTGTGGGTCAGCCATTCGGTGCCGGATATGATGCAGGAGCCCTGCCGCTCGGTGCCGCCATAGAGCTCCCAGACGCGCTCGGGTCCGAGCCAGGCGATCCAGTTCTCCTTCAGCCAGGGCGGCATGGGAGCTGCCATGTGAAACACCGTCTGCAGGCTCGACACGTCGTAGGCCTTGCGCACGTGCTCCGGCAGCGCCCAGATCCGGTGCATCATGGTCGGCACGAAATTGACCCATTGCACGCGCTCGCGTTCGATCAGCCGCAGCGTCTCCTCGGCGTCGAACTTGACGAGGCCGGTGAGCTTGCCGCCGGTGAACAGCGCATAATGCGACACGATGAACGGCGCATTGTGGTAGAGCGGACCGGGATTGAGCAGCGAGACGCCGAAGGGGATATTGAGCGGCGGCGCGGCGACAGTGTCGATCACCGCCGGCTGATGATCGAGGATCACCTTGGGCCGGCCGGTCGAGCCGCCTGAGGTCATGGCCTTCCAGTAGCGTGCCACCGGCGGATCGAGCGGCGCGTCCGAAAACCCCTCCGGCACGAAATCCGCCGGCAAACGGTTCGGCGCGTTCCAGTCGGCCTCGCCGCCGACCACCAGCGCGGGCTTGAGGATGTCGAGCACCGCGGCGGCCTCACCGCGCGGCAGCCGCCACGACAGCGAGGTCGGTGTCGCCCCGCACTTCCACACCGCGAAGGACGTCTCGAAGAACGCATTGCCGTTGGGTAATCCGATCGCGACGAAATCGCCGGGCTTGACACCCTTGGCGGCGAACGCCCGCGCGCGCCGGTTGGCGCCGTGTTCGAGCTCGTCCCAGGTCAGCGTATCCTGCCCATGCTGGACGGCGATCGTGCCTTGGGGTTTGCGCTCGGCGTACCAGCGCGGCACGTCGGACAGGGGCAGCAGCATCAGGCGTTTCCACTTCGTCTTCTTGGCGGCGTCTCGGGGTGAGGCGCTCGCGGTGCGAAGTGTAACAGCCAGAGCCGGAGCTTCAAGGCAGCGGCGTCAGCGCTCCGCGCCGCAGCCCGGAATATCGAACAGGGCCGCGAGCCCGCATTTCGAGGTCAGCATCTTGTCGCCGTCATGGCCGACGCCGGGAACGTCCCAGACCCGGTGATTGGGCGTGCCGTGATCGCGCTTGGCCATCGCATCCACGTAAGCGTGGCCGCGGGCGTAACGATAGGGCCCCTGCGCCTCTGCCATGCAGCTCTTGTCCAGCGCGGAATGCTTCGGGTTGGTGTCGAGCGTGCCAAGCAGATAGATCACCTCGCGCTCGACATAGCGCTGTTCGAGCGCCGCCGGCGTCGCGTCGGCGAGATAGGGCGGCCGCTCGCCCATGCCGTATTTCCAGTTGTTGTAGCCCGGACAGGATGCGGCAATTGCGGGCACCGGCCGGTCGGCGCTGAAATAGGCATAGGACGAGGGGTTGGCGACGACATAGCGGACCTCGATGTGCTGGCGCGACAGCGCCACCTCGCCCTTGCCGGCGATCGCATAGCGCTGCGCGACCTGCCCTCCGCCGGAATGGCCTGACACCACGACTTGCTTCAGGTTCGGGAAGATGCGCCGGTCGGAGAGTTTGGCGAGGATCGCATCGAGCGCCTCGAACGAGGACACCGGATTCGGCCCCAGCGCGGCAGCACCGCCCTCCCATCCTTCCAGCGACCAGCGCAGCACGTCCGCAGGCAGCTTGTGCGCTTCGACGTCGATTTCCGCCAAGAACTGCGGCACGATCATGAGCGCGCTCCTGCCATAGTCGCCGGCGGCGACCTGCGCGGTGTTGGCCGAAATATAGTACTCGTCGGCATTGCGCAGACGTCCGTGCAGCACGATGACGGCGCGCGAGATTGCCGGCAGCGGCATCGACCAGTCGCTGGACAGATAGAGCGGCAGCATTCCCTGGCCGCCGACCGGGAGCCGCGCGTCCGCGATCGCCCTTACCGGCTTGCGATTGGGCGCATTTTCGTCCGCCGCGAAGGCACGGCCAACCGTCAGCACCAACGCGATTGCGGCGAGATGGGCCAACGCTCTCATGGTGGACATGTCCCTCGGAATTCAGATCGATAAAACTCTAAGCGCATCTGTCCCGCGCGGCTGTGACTCCCGCGCCACGTCAAGCAAAAAATGTCAGCATCGCAGCCATGAAATTCCCGGGTTCCACGGGTGACAAGCCGGCTATAAAGAGGCAAAAATTGGCCCGACTCAGTTCGGGTTGAGTCTTGCAAGGAATGCTCTCGTAGAATGTCGTCCGTGGTTGCATCGCGTCGTGCGGCGCTTCTCGTTGCCGCAGCAGGATTTTTTCTGCTGACGCTGGCGCATGCCCAGGCCCAATGGTGGAAGCGCGCGCCTGTCGACTTCGAGGAATGCGCCGACGCCGCCGAGAAGGCCGCGACCAAGACCGAAAAGACATCCGCACTCGCCGATTGCAACGCGAAGTTCGCGGGTCGGCGCAAGCCGGGCGGCGGCTATTCCTATTACGACTTCCTCCAGGACCGCACCTTCGACATCGCAGGTCCTAACCCGACGCCGGACGAGCAGAAGAAGATCGACGAAGCCTACACCGCCTATCTCGCCAATCAGCGCCGCAGCAATGAAGCGGCCCAGGCCACCGCGCGTCAGCAGCGCGAGCAGCAGGAACAACAGGTCCAGCAGCTGCAGCAGGTCGCGCTGCGAACCGAGACCGCGCGCGTGCCGGTGCCGGTCGAGCGACCGAAGGTGCAACAGAGCGTCGGCCAACGACCAAAGGGCGCATGCACCAAGGGCTCGTTCTCTTGCGAATGGCCGCGCCTGTCGGAAAGCCTGAACGATTTGAAGAAGCTGTTCAACCCGACGCCGAGCAAGCCGGCGAAGAAGGGGTGAGCTTCAGGTTCGTCATCGCGGGCGTTGCCGGGCGAATCTAGAATCACGCGATTTGTAGTCCGCCGCCGCCACACGCTCCGTCGTCGTCCCGGCGAAGGCCGGGACGACAGCGGAGGGTGCGGCGTCAGTTCGGATGCTTCTTCTTATTGCGCTTGGGAGTCGCGACCGGCGCATTCGCGGGCGCGGTCGAAGGGGAACTGCCCAATTGCGACCTGCTCTCCTGCAATCGCCGGTCATAGCCGGGCGAGTTCATGACGGTCGGCGGCCGGGCTTGCGCGAACGTGGACACGGTGCAGAGCGCGGCCAGCGCGAGCCCGATCATAACGAAACGTCCCATCGTTGCTCCTCCGGTCACGCGGCCCACGCTCGGGCGCTACCCGCGAATCTGCTGCGGCGACAGCCCGGGCGGGCCGCTGCCGGCAAGTTCAGCCTGCTTGATCAGCGCAACAATGCGGCGCATCAGCGGCACGGCGACATTGTTCTGCTCGGCAAGCGCGATGACCGCGCCCTGGAGATAGTCGATCTCGGTCTTGCGGCCCTGCTTCAGGTCCTGCCACATCGAGGAGCGCGCCTCGGGATCGATCTTCATGGTCCGTCCCAGGATCGCGTTGAAGATCATGTCGGGCAATCTCAGCAATGCCGGCGTCCAGTTCATCGGGATCGGTGTCGCGGAGACCGGATTGATGCCGGCGGCCGTCATCGCGGCCAGCCCCTCCGCCATCTGGTCGGCGAACAATTTTCGCCAGTCGCGATTTGCCAGCTGCGCGGCGAGCGGCATGTCGGAGAGAGCGCTGAGCGCGTTGTTCAGGTTGATGATCAGCTTGCCCCATTGCACGCCGGTGATGTCGCGGCTCGCGCGCATCGAAAGCCCGGGCACCGAGAGTGTCGCGGCCGTGCTCTCGGCATCCTCGCCGACATGGATGTCGCCCGAGGTCGAACGGTGGAAGCGCCCCTCACCCATCGCGATCACGTTGAAGGGCACCATGCCGGCGAGCACGCGCCGGCCGCCGAGACGCTCGCGCAGCACCGCGACATTGCCGATGCCGTTCTGCAGCGACACGATGACGGCGTCCTGCGGCGCGTGCTGCGCGATCTGGTCCGCGACATCGGCGGTGTCGGCGCTTTTCACCGTCACCAGAACGATGCCGGCGCTGTGGAAGATCGCGGGATCTTCCGACAGCGCGAGCTGGCCGGCCCCGAGCTTCTTCTCGGAGCCGTCGAAATCGGTCAGCCGCAGGCCGAACCGCTCGATCTCGGTCTTGACCCGCGGCCGCACCAGCAGCGCGACGCGACGGCCGGCAGCCGCCAGCGTGCCGCCGACGAAACAGCCGATGGCGCCCGCGCCGGCCACCACGATCGATCGATCCGCAACCACCTGACCCCGACTCCCTGAATGGCCGGCCTTCGATAGCAGAGCCAGGGGCCCCGCGGCTACGCCGCATCCGCCTTGTAACCGTCATGCGAGCCCCATATGTTTCTTCCCCGGGGGCTTGTCAGCGGCGGAGCTCGCCGAACGAGAACGCCAAAGGAGAGCACCATGGGTCTACTCGACGTCCTCAACGGCATGCAGAACGGCCCTCGCGGCCCGAGCACGCCGAGTTCTGCACAATCCTCCGGCGGCATGTCGCCGATGACCATGGCGATCATTGCCCTGCTTGGGTGGAAGGCCTTCAAGCATTTGACGGCCGGCCAGCCCGGCGCGGCGCCTGCCCCGCAGCAGCGCTCACCGCTGCCGCCTCCGACGCCCGTGAATACGGGCAGCAGCGCACTTCCCGGCGGGAGCGGCGGTCTCAGCGACCTGCTCAAGGGCGGCCTCGGCGGCCTGCTCGCGGGCGGCGCGGCCGGCAGCGTGCTCAGCGGCGGCCTCGGCGATCTCCTCAACCAGCTCCAGCAGGGCGGCCACGGCGAGACCGCGAACACCTGGGTCGGCAAGGGCGAGAACAAGCCGATCGCCCCCGGCGATCTCGCAAGCGCACTCGGCGCCGACCAGATCGAGAGCCTGTCCGCCCAGAGCGGCCTGTCGCGCGAGGACTTGCTCTCCGGCCTCAGCCAATATCTGCCGCAGGTGATCGACCATCTGACGCCGGACGGACGGCTGCCGACCGAGAACGAGCTCTCGGGCAGAATTTAAGCGAAGATTGATCTGCGCGTTCTCGGGAAGGGAAGCATTGTCATGAGCATGGGCGGCCTGTTGTGGATCATCGTCGTCGGCTTCATCGCCGGCCTCATCGCGCGTTGGCTCGCGCCGGGGCCGAACAATCCGAGCGGCTTCATCCTCACCACCATCCTCGGGATCGCCGGTGCGTTTCTGGCGACCTTCGTCGGCCAGGCGATCGGGCACTACAGCCCCGACCAGGGCGCCGGCTTCATCATGGCCACCATCGGCGCCGTGGTGGTGCTGTTCATCTGGCACCGGCTGGTGGCGAGCGGCGTGATCAAGGGATAGCCACAGGCTATCTGATAGAGGCAGGCTGCCTCCACATCGTCATGCCCGGGCTTGACCCGGGCATCCACGTCTTTCGGTTCACGCAGCAACACGTGGATGGCCGGGTCAAGCCCGGCCATGACGTGGAGAGAGCACGTCGGAGATCACGTAATCAAATGCATCCCCGCATCCATCCGCACGACCTCGCCGGTCATGTTGCTGGAGGCCGGCATTGCCAGAAAGCAGACGAGCTGCGCGATGTCGTCGGCGGATGATGCGACCTTGAGCGGCACCTTCGCCACGACGCTGTCGCGCACCTGCTTGGCGCCGGCCTCGCCGCGGCCCTTGGTGAACCAGGGCGTGTCGATATAGCCGGGACACACCGTGTTGACGCGGATCAGCGGCGCCAGTGCGCGCGACAGCGACAGCGTCATCGTGTTCAGCGCGCCCTTGCTCGCGGCATAGGCGATCGACGAGCCGACGCCGCTGATGCCCGCGACCGAGGACACGTTCACCACCGCGGACGGCCGCTCTGAGGCCTTCGCGCCGGCTTCCAGCAGGCTGCGCGCCGCGCGCACCATCTGGAACGGGCCGATCGTGTTGACGCCATAGAGGCGCTGGAAATCTTCCGCCGACAATCCGTCGAGATCGGCATGGGCAACGTGCTTGGTCGTACCGGCATTATTGACGAGGATATCGAGCCGGCCCCAGCCGCTGGCCGCCGCAACGATCTTGCGGCAATCGTCATCCTTCGAGACGTCGCCCTGCGCCACCAGCACTTCCGCCGCGCCGGCCTTGCGGCAAACTTCCGCGGTCGCCTCGGCTTCCTTCTGGCTCGACGAATAGTTGATGACGAGCCGCGCCCCGCTCCGTGCGAGAATTTCCGCGGTGGCGGCGCCCAGGCCGGATGCCGACCCCGTCACGATTGCGCACAGACTGTCCTTGGCCATCCGGATTTCCTTCCCAATTATTGAATTGCTGGCGCCCTGTTTAGCGAGTTTGCCGCGCCCTGCAAATCGAGCAAACTCCGCTAAGCGGAATTAGTCCAGACCGGTTCTTGCCCAGCTTTTGCCCCCATGCCGGTGCCGCAGATGGGCTTGCGATCAACGCTTGTCAGGGCCATGGCTTTTTCAGATCATCCGGCGCAAGAAGAGACCGCGCGCCGGCTTGACCTGGCGGGACGCGCCAATGGCAAAACCCGGGGAGCGCTGTGGCGGAGAGTGACAATATCGTCGTCGAGACCGCGGAAAAAATCTTCGCCGATCTCGCCGATCCGCAAACCATCAACAACGACAAGAAGGGTTCGTGGCAGGCGCCGCTATGGCAGGCGCTGACCGAGGCCGGCTTGCCGCTGTCCTGGGTGCCGGATGATCTCGGCGGCTCCGGCGCGAGCCTTGCCGACGGCTTTGCACTGCTCAACGCCGCCGGCCGCTTCGCGGTCGCGGTTCCCCTCGCCGAGACCATGCTGGCGGGCTGGCTGCTGGCGCAGGCCAGGATCGCCTCGCCCGACGGCGAGATGACGGTCGTCCCGGCGAACCCGAAGGATCGCATCACGCTCGATGCCGACGGCGCACTCTCCGGCCGCTGCCGCGGCGTGCCCTTTGCCAAGGCTGCGAAGCATTTCGCCGTGCTGGCGCAAGGCAAGGACGGCGTCGTGATCGCACTGGTCGATGCCAGCAAGGGCCGGATCGAATCCGGGCTCAATGTCGGCTACGACCACAGCGACACCATCACGCTGGACAAGGTCCAGCCCACCACGATCAAGCCGGCGCCGAAGGGTCTCGACCAGACCACGATGATGCTGATGGGCGGCGTCGCGCGCAGCCTTCAGATCGCGGGCGCGCTGGAATCGATGCTCGACATCTCCGTGCGCTACTCCAACGAGCGCGTCGCCTTCGAGAAGAAGATCTCGAAATTCCAGGCAGTGCAGCACAATCTCGCGCGCCTCGCCGGCGAATCCGCCGCAGCACTGGCGGCCGCGACATCCGCGGCCGATGCGATCGCGAATGCAAAGTCGTTCGACGACGAGGTCTATCTCGAAGCCGCCTCTGCAAAGATCCGTTGCGCCGAAGCTGCCGAAAAAGGCGGCGCCATCGCGCACCAGGTGCACGGCGCGATCGGCTTCACCAACGAGCACATCCTGCACCGCTTTTCGCTGCGGGCGCTGGCCTGGCGCGACGATTTCGGTTCGGAAAGCCAT
Source organism: Bradyrhizobium sp. GW821-FHT12B03 (assembly GCF_058807535.1). NCBI lineage: Bacteria > Pseudomonadati > Pseudomonadota > Alphaproteobacteria > Hyphomicrobiales > Nitrobacteraceae > Bradyrhizobium > Bradyrhizobium sp. GW821-FHT12B03. The sequence continues at coordinate 25,732 of NZ_JBXAQU010000020.1, read as the reverse complement.
TGGGCCGTCGAGCTCGGCAAGCTGGTCGCCACACGCGGCGCCGACGAATTGTGGCCGCTCGTGGCGTCGCGCTGATCGGGAGACGAAATTCATGACCGCTGCCCTTCGTTTCGATCCGATCCGCCTGCCCGAGAAGTGCGAGCAATTGCGCAAGGAAGTACGCGCGTTCCTCGCCGAGGAAATCGCCGCCGGCACTTTCGATCCGCACAAACCCAACCGCGAGGACACCGACGCGCCGGAATTTTCCCGCCGGGTCGGCGCCAAGGGCTGGCTCGGCATGACCTGGCCGAAGAAATATGGCGGTCAGGAGCGATCCTTCCTCGAACGCTATGTGGTGACCGAGGAGATGCGCGTGGCCAATGCGCCGACGCGGCGCTTCTTCGTCGCCGACCGCCAGAGCGGGCCGGTGCTGATCAAATATGCGCCCGAGCACATCAAGATGGAGATCCTGCCGCGGATCTGCCGCGGCGAGATCTGCTTTGCGATCGGCATGAGCGAGCCGAACTCCGGCTCCGACCTGTTCGCCGCGAAGACGCGCGCGACCAAGACCGATGGCGGCTACCTCGTCAACGGCACAAAAATCTGGACCTCGTCGGCGCATATCGCCGACTACATGATCGCGATTTTCCGCACCTCGCCGCCGACCAAGGAAAATCGCCGTCACGGCCTGACGCAATTCCTGGTCAAGATGAAACAGCCGGGCATCCAGGTGAACCCGATCGGGCAGATCACCGGCCAGTATGAGTTCAACGAGGTCGTCTTCACCGACTTCTTCGTGCCTGACGATCATGTGCTCGGCGAGGTCGACGGCGCCTGGAAGCAGGCGACATCGGAGCTCGCCTATGAGCGTTCCGGTCCCGAGCGCTTCCTCGAAACCTATTACGTGCTGACCGAGCTGGTCCGCGCGGTCGGTCCCAATCCGGATACGCGCAGCGCCGAAGGCATCGGCCGTCTGGTGGCGCAGCTCCACACCATGCGGCGCATGTCGGTCTCCGTTGCAGGCATGCTGCAAGCCGGCAAGGAGCCCGTGGTGGAGGCGTCCATCGTCAAGGACATCGGCACGGTCTGGGAGCAGCAGCTGCCGCATCGCGTGCGCGACCTTGCCGCCTTCGTCGAGGAGACCGCGACCAACCGCGAGACGCTGGAGCGGCAGCTCGACTTCGCCATCAAGACCGCACCGAAACTCACCATCCAGGGCGGCACCACCGAGGTGCTCCGCGGCATCATCGCCCGCGGGCTGGGCTTGCGCTAATTCAATCGAGGACATCATGACCACCTACAAAGACATCGGCGTCGAGAAAGTCGGCCACGTCGGCACCATCGAGATCCGCCGCCCGCCGCTCAACTTCTTCGACATTTCGCTGATCAACCAGATCGCGGACGCGCTCGACGAGTTCGACCGCGACATCGAGATCCGGGCGTCCGTTCTCTCGGCGCAAGGCAAGGCGTTCTGCGCCGGCGCCAATTTCGGCGATCCGGCACGGCAGGCGCAGGAGGCTCGCGAGGCCGAGAAGAAGGGCGATCCGGCCGACAATCTCGGGCCGATCAACCACCTCTACATCCAGGCCGTGCGCATCTTCCGCGCCAAGAAGCCGATCGTCGCCGCCGTGCAGGGCGCGGCCATCGGCGGTGGCCTTGGTCTTGCTGTGTCGGCCGACTTCCGTGTCACCTGCCCCGAAGCGCGCTTCTCCGCGAACTTCACCAAGCTGGGCTTCCATCCCGGCTTCGGCCTGACGACGACGCTGCCGGAGCTGATCGGCAAGAACAACGCCGAGCTGATGTTCTACACCAGCCGCCGCGTCACCGGCGAAGAGGCGGTGAAGTGGGGGCTCGCCAACGAGCTGGTGCCGCAGGACCAGGTGAAGGCCGCCGCGATGAAGCTCGCCGGCGAGATCGCCGAATGCTCTCCGCTCGGCCTGCTGTCGACGCGCGCGACGATGCGCAATGGCCTCGCCGACCGCGTGATGGCCGCGACCAATCACGAGCTCGCCGAGCAGACGCGGCTGCGCGCGACGGAAGATTTCAAGGAAGGCGTCAAGGCGACGGAAGAACGCCGCCCGGCGAATTTCAAGGGGCGATGATTGCGGCGCGCCGTGTCACTCAAGCGCCACCACAAATTCTCCTGTCGTCCCGGCGCAGGCCGGGACCCATGACCCCAGGGAGAAATCGTAGCGCGAGGCTGGTCACCACGAGTCTTCGCCAAACCACTGCTTGTGGTTATGGGTCCCGGCCTTCGCCGGGACGACACCGGTCATTTGACTACCTACCTCCGCCCCACCACCAACGCATCCACGATCGTCACGCCCCGGCCCTCGGCGTGCACCAGCACCGGATTGAGCTCGATCTCCGCGATCTCCCTCGCGTGCCGCGCGGCGAGCACGGAGATGTCGGCGATCAATTGCGATAGCGCGGCAACATCCGCCTTCGCTGCTCCGCGGAATCCGTTCAGCAGCGGCGCCGCCTTCAGGCTCGCCAGCATGGTGCCCGCCTCTTCCGCACTCACCGGTGCCGGACGATAGACGACGTCGCGGAACAGTTCCGTGGTGATCCCACCGAGTCCGACCATCACCATCGGGCCAAAGGTCTTGTCCGTCATCGTACCCACGATGATCTCGACGCCCTTCTTCGCCATCGGGCCGACCAGCACGCCCTGGATCACGGCCTCCGGACGGTGTTTGCGCGCGTTGTTGATCAACGCCTCGAACGCCAGAAACACCTCTCCCTTGGTGGTGATGTTGACGCGGACGCCGCCGACCTCGCTCTTGTGCGCGATATCGGGCGACTGGACCTTCATCACCAGCGGAAAGCCGACGCGGGCGACCGCGTCATCGATCTCGGCCTTGTCCTTCACCAGCACTTCGTCCGGCAATGTGATGCCGGCGGCGCGCAGCAAAGCCTTGCTGTCGGCCTCTGACAGGACCGGCGAGGTCAGATGCGCGGAGAGATCGCGTGACGGCAGCCGCGCGTCGTCCGCGGGCTTTGGCAGCCTGAACTGCGCGTAGTCGACGATCTGCCGCAGGGCAACGCCGGCATGCGTGAGGCCCGAGAGCACGACGACGCCGGACTTGGCAAGCTCGCGTCGCGCGAAGTCTGACGGCACCGTGTACGAATAGAACACCACCGGCTTGTGCCGCGCCGCCAGCACCGGCGTCAGCTCGGCCTCGTTGAACGGCCTGCGCACCTCGCTCGACAGCGACAGCACGACCAGGATCGCATCGACCTCATCGGAGGCCGTGAGCAGGTCGACGCTCTTCTGGAGACCGCCCGAGGTCACGCCTTGCGCGGTGACGTCGATCGGGTTGCGCGCAGTGCCGTAGGACGGCATCAGCGCCTTGATCCCAGCCTGGATTGGCTCGGACAATTCCGGCACCTGCAAGCCTTGCAGGGCCACGGCATCGGCTCCCCAGATGCCGGCGCCGCCGGACACGGTGACGACGGCGACGCGATCGCCCTTCGGCAACGGGTTGCTGACCAGCACCGCCGCGATCGTCAGCGCCTCGTCGAGATCGTTGGAGACAATAAATCCGTACTTCGCGAACACCGCATCATAGGCCGCCGACCAGCCGGCCATGCTCGCAGTGTGCGAGGCCGCGGCGCGCTGACCCGCGCCGGAGCGGCCGACTTTCGTGACGATGACCGGTTTCTTGATGTCGGCTGCCCGCCGCGCCGCCGCGAGAAACTCGTCGACGTCACGGATGCCTTCGATGAACAGCAGGATCACGTCGGTCGATGCATCCTGCACCAGGTAGTCCAGGAATTCGCCGGCGCCGAGATCGGATTCATTGCCGGCACTGACAACGTAGCTCACGGCAACGCCCAGCGCCCTGGCGCGGTGATAATACGCAAAGCCGATGCCGCCGCTCTGCGCGACGATGCCGATCTGCTTCGTCGTGGCGATCAGCGGCACCGCACCGGGCTTGACGTCGACGGCCGGACTGAACGTCGCCGCCACGCGCTGCGCCTGGCTGAGGAAACCCTCGGCGTTCGGACCGGAGATCCGCATCCCCGTGCGCTTGGCCAGCGCCGCGATCGCGTCCTGCACCGCCGCGCTGTCGCCGCCCTCCTCGGCAAAGCCGGAGGAGATGATGACGGCGTTCTTGACGCCGGCGGCGGCGCACTGCTCGAGCGCGGGCAGCACGGCGCGGGCGGGAATGACGATGACGGCGAGATCAACGGCAGCGTCGATCTCGGCAATTGATTTGTAGCAGGCAAGCCCGTCGATCTCGGCGTAGTTCGGGTTCACCGGATAGATCTTTCCGGGATAGTCGTTCTTGCGCAGCATCGACAAGAGCCGTCCCGGGATCTTCTCGTGGTCGCGCGAGGCGCCGATCAGCGCGATGCTGGCGGGTGCGAAGAAGCTGTCGAGCGGATGCGGCATGAGGAGTTTCCCTTCTTCGTAGAGCCGTTCGGCACCCGCTCGACCCGTCATCCTGAGGTGCGAGTGATGGGGCGCGGAGCGCCCCATCGGGAGCCTCGAAGGATGAACGGCCCGGCCGATGGCCGTCGCCCTTCGGGGCTCGCCGAAGAGGCGAGCACCTCAGGGTGATGGAGAACGGTTAGGGGATCAACTCACCCGGAACGTCACTCCGCCCAGCAGGAACTCGTTGCCCGCCACCGCGTGCCCCTTCGCCCTCGCCGCATGCAGCACGGCAGCAACATCGGCGACCCGGAACTCCAGCGCGCTCATGATCTCGCTCGCTCCCTTGACGAACCGGAAGCTCGCGTTGGGCAGCTTCAGTTCGGCCTCGTCACTCGGCGCAACACCGATGATCTTCCCCCAATGCTCCGCAAGCCCTCGCGGATCCGGGCCCTGCATCTCCACCGCCGTCAGCGCCTGCGTCACATCCTTGCGGATGAACTCTTGCCAGTCCGGTCCCGCCGGCGGATACGGCCCCAGAATGTCGTCGCTGCCGTCGGTGTGGTTGAACTCGATGAAGGCGGCGCGGCAGTCGCGCGGATGGAGCTGCACACCGTGATAGGGCGCGTGGTCGATCACGTTCGCGGTGCGCACGCCCATCGCATTGGCGTTACGGCCGCGCTCGTCCGGATCGTTGCAGCAGAAGATCGCCATATAGCCGCCACGGCCGCCGGTCTTCTCGATGAAGCGGCCGGCGGTGGTGCCGCCCTTGAACGGTGCGACCACCTCCAGCAGGATCGTATCGACCGGGAGCAGCGCATTCTCCAGGCCGTATTTCGCGACATTGCCGTCGCGGTAGCAGACGGCGAGGCCCATGATCTCCGCGATATCGGAGATGACGGGCGAGAGCTGCGGCGCGACCAGGCAGATCTGGCGCAGGCGCATGTAGGGCGCCATGGTCATGCGCCCTTGAAGGTCGGCTTGCGCTTCTCGACGAAGGCCTTTGCGGCCTCCTTGTGGTCCTCGGTGTCGCCACAGCGGGTGTGATGGATCGCCTCGCCGTCGAAGCAATCCTCCAGCGCAAGATGCTCGGCATTGTTGATGTTGCGCTTGATGAAGCCGAGCGCGATCGAGGGACCCTGCGCCAGCGACAGCGCGAGCTCGTGGGCGGCGGTGTCGATCTCGGCGTCGGGCACGACCCTGGTCACCATGCCGATGGCATGCGCCTCCTTCGCCGTGAGCACCGGTGAGGTCAGATAGAGCTCGCGTGCGCGCGCGCTGCCGAGCAGCTGGGTGAGGAAATAGGTGCCGCCGTAATCGCCGGAGAAGCCGACCTTGGCAAAGGCGGTGGTGATCTTGCAGGATTCGGAGGCGACGCGCAGGTCGCAGGACAGCGCCATCGAGAGGCCGGCGCCGGCCGCGGCGCCGTCGAGCTGCGCCACCACGGGTTTCGGCATCTGGTGCAGGATGCGCGAGACCTCCATGCCGCGGCGCAAATTCGCAAGCTTCTGCTCGAACGGCAGCGGCGCGCGGCCCTCCGCCATCGACTTGACGTCGCCGCCGACACAGAAGGAGCCGCCCGCGCCCTTGAACAGCACCGCGCGCACCTCCGGATCGTCAGCCGCGCGCCGCGCCGCCTCGACCAGCCCCCGCACCATGTCCGGGTTGAGCGCGTTCTTCCGCTCCGGGCGGTTCATCGTGATGGTGAGCAGCCCGCCTTCGAGCTTTTGCAGGACCATGTCGTTCATGGGAGGTCTCCCTTGTTGTTGTTCGGCCAAACTCTCACGACGCCGTCATTGCGAGCGAAGCGAAGCAATCCAGAAATGTTTCCGCGGATGCGGTCTGGGTTGCTTCGTCGCCAGCGCAAAATTGCTTTGCAATTTTGTCGCGGGCTCCTCGCAATGACGTCGTGACTTACGTCACGCCGTCACTTCTTCACCAACGGACAGCGCGACTGCTCCAGTGACTGGAACGCTTCGCTGCCGGGGACGGTGGCTAGCAGCTTGTAGTCGTCCCAGCGGCCCTTGGACTCCGACGGCTTCTTCACCTCGAACAGGTACATGTCGTGGATCATGCGGCCGTCCTCGCGGATCTTGCCGTTCTTGGCGAAGAAATCGTTGATCGGCGTCTCCTTCATCAGCTTGATGACCGCGGCTGAATCCGTCGTGCCCGCCGCCTTCACGGCTTTCAGGTAATGCGTCACGGACGAATAGACGCCGGCCTGCGCCGAGGTCGGCGGCCGCTTCATGCGCTCGGTGAAGCGCTTGGAGAATGCGCGTGTGTCATCGTTGAGGTCCCAGTAGAAGGCTTCCGCCAGCAGCAGGCCCTGCGCCGTCTCCAGCCCGATCGAGTCGATGTCGGTGACGAAAGCGAGCAGCGGCGAGACCTTCTGGCCGCCCTTCATGATCCCGAACTCGGCCGCCTGCTTGATGGCGTTGACGGTGTCGCCGCCGGCGTTGGCAAGGCCGATCACCTTGGCCTTGGAAGCCTGGGCCTGGAGCAGGAAGGACGAGAAATCCGACGTGTTGAGCGGATGGCGCACGCTGCCGAGCACCTTGCCGCCGGTCTTGGTGACGACGGCGCTGGTGTCCTTCTCCAGGTCCTGGCCGAAGGCATAGTCGGCGGTGAGGAAGAACCAGGTGTCGAGGCCCGATTTCACCGCCGCAAGACCGGTCACATTGGCCTGGCCGTAGGTGTCGAACACGTAGTGCACGGTGTAGGGACCGCAGGCCTCGTTGGTGAGACGGATCGAGCCGGGGCCGTTGAACATGATGATCTTGTTGCGCGCCTTTGCGATCTCGCCGGCCGCAAGCGCCGTCGCGGAGGCCGCGACGTCGTAGATCATCTCGACGCCTTGGTTGTCGAGCATGTCGCGGGCGATATTGCCAGAGAGGTCGGCCTTGTTTTGATGGTCGGCCGCCAGCACCTGGATCTTGCGTCCCAGCACCTCGCCGCCGAAGTCTTCGACGGCCATCTTGGCTGCGGTCTCGCTGCCGGGACCGGTGATGTCGGCATAGAGGCTCGACATGTCGAGGATGCCACCGATCTTCAGCGGTGGCTTGTCCTCGGCCTGCACGGCGCTCGCACTCAGGGCCAACGCGGCGGCAAAAATGCCCGGCAAAATTCTCTTCATCGAAAAAGACCTCCCTTATCGCGCCGTGCTCTGATGGCGGCTTGGTTATTGCTCTTGGCAGTCGCTATTGCCACAATCATGCCGCATGCACGAGGGGGCAGCAAGCGCGAGGCGCGATACGCGTCTTGCAATGGCAGCGTGTTTTCCGCAAAACGGAATGGTGGAATGACGCAAAATGTTTCCGCGTCATTGCGTGGGGCAACAGCGAAGCTCCACACTCTCTGCCGCAGGGTGGGCAAAGGCGCGCTCTTCGCGCCGTGCCCACGGCCCTCGCGATTGGCAATGACGTGGGCACGCTTCCGCCTTCGCTCTTCGAGCTACGGCGGACAAGTCGCTTTGCCCACCCTGCGAGGCCCTTTCGTGGTTGGCGTCGTTTGAGTTAAGATCGAGGCGCAACGCAACCTCTCCGGGCAACGTGACGCGACTGCTTCACCTCATCGCCGCAATCCTCTTCGTAGCAGACCACACCGCGTTCGCGGCACCGTGCCAGTTCGAGTCGCAGGGCGATGGCCGCGTCGCCGCGATCGTCGATGCCCGCAGCGTCCGCCTGGATGACGGCCGCGAGATCCGCCTCACCGGAATCGAACCGACCGCGACGACGAAGCAGGCGCTGGGCTCGCTGCTCGTCGGCCGCGACGTCACGCTGCGGAGCGCTGACGACACGCCCGACCGCTATGGGCGCCAGGGCGGGCTGCTCTTCATCGGCGAGAGCGACACCCCGGTGCAGGCGATGTTGCTGGCCCAGGGCGAGGCCATCGTCTCCGCCGAGATCGCCGACAAGGACTGTGCGGCGGCCCTGATGTCGTCGGAGGCCGAGGCGCGGCGCCAAAAAAAGGGCAATTGGGCTGACCCGTCGGCCATAAAAAACGCGGAAAGTCCGGACGATATTTTGGCGGGGATCGGGCGCTTTATGGTGGTCGAGGGCAAAGTCCTGTCGGTCCGGCAAGCTGGGGCAATGACCTACCTCAACTTCGGACGGAACTGGACACGCGGCTTTGCCGTGACTATTTCAAGGCGCGCGTTACCGGCGTTCGAAAACGCCGGGATGGCCCTTAAGTCCCTGGAAAATCGGCGTATTCGAGTTCGGGGCTGGGTCGAGGGGAATACGGGGCCGCGTATCGATGTGCTCAGGGTGGGGCAGATCGAGCTGGTGAGTGCAAACGAGCCGACAGGGGTAAGGCCTTAAACGGGCCGGGCACGGGTCAAGCGACGTGAATGGGGTGCTAGAACAGCACAGGAAGGGTGAAGGCCGCCGCCTCCGGGCTGCGCCGGCCGCGCTATGCCTCGTGCTGGGCACGGCTCTCGCCGGCTGCGGCGACATGAACCGGTTCCAGACCGCAGCGGTGCCGGCGACTGTCGCGATGCCCAAGCCGAAGCCGGCCGTCGCGCAGACCCCCGCCACCGAAAAGGAGCACGAGCGCATCCTGGCGAGCTATGGCGGCACCTATGACGACCCCAGGCTCGAATCGCTGGTCACCAAGACCGTTGACCGGCTCGTCGCGGCCTCCGACCGGCCCGACCAGGGCTACCGGGTCACGATTCTCAATTCCGGCGCCGTGAACGCCTTTGCGCTGCCGAACGGCCAGCTCTATGTGACGCGCGGCCTGCTTGCGCTCGCCAGCGACACGTCGGAATTGTCCTCCGTGCTCAGCCACGAGATGGCGCATGTGCTGTCCAAGCACGCCGCGATGCGCGAGGACCAGGCGCGCCAGGCCGCGATCGTCACCCGCGTCGTCACCGACATGAGCAACGACCCCGATCTCACCGCGCTCGCGCTCGCCAAGACCAAGCTCACCATGGCGAGCTTTTCGCGCAACCAGGAATTCGAGGCCGACGGCATCGGCGTCGGCATCTCCGCCAAGGCGCATTTCGACCCTTATGGTGCCGCACGGTTTCTTTCTGCGATGGAGCGCAATGCCGAGCTGAAGGCCGGCAAGACTTCGCTCGATCCGCGCGCGCAGGACTTCACCTCGTCGCATCCGGCAACGCCCGAGCGTGTGCAGAACGCGCAGACCATCGCCCGGCAATACGTCGCTCCGGAAGGCGGCGAGCGCGACCGCGAGACCTATCTCGCCGCGATCGACAATCTCGTCTATGGCGAAGACCCGAGCGAAGGTTTCGTCCGCGGCCGCCGATTCCTGCATCCGAAACTCGGCTTCACCTTCCAGGCGCCGGACAATTTCACCCTCGACAACACCGCGCAGGCGGTGATCGGCGTGCGCGACGGCGGCTCGCAGGCGATGCGCTTCGACGTGGTGCGGGTGCCGGCCGAGCAGTCGCTCGGCGATTACCTGAATTCGGGCTGGATGGAGGGCGTCGAGAAGGCGTCCACGGAAGACCTCACCATCAACGGTTTCCCGGCGGCATCCGCCACCGCCAAGGGCGACCAGTGGCAGTTCAAGGTCTATGCGCTGCGTTTCGGCAGCGACGTCTACCGCTTCATCTTCGCGGCACGGCAGAAGTCGACCGAGAGCGACCGCAACGCGCGCGAGACCGTCAATTCATTCCGCCGCCTGACCCTCGACGAGATCCAGGCCGCGCGCCCGCTGCGCATCAAGGTCATCACCGTGCAGCCCGGCGACACCGTGGAATCGCTCTCCCACCGCATGGCCGGGGTCGATCATCCCGCCGAGCGCTTCCGCGTGCTCAACGGCCTCGATCGCAACGCGCAGGTGAAGGTGCGGGACCGCGTGAAGATCGTGGCGGATTGAGGCGCGCTAGCTCTTCAAATTCCATCGTCGTCCCGGCGAAGGCCGGGACCCATAACCACACGCAGTGCTTTGGCGAAGACTCGTGGTTGCCAGCTCGACCCATAACCCCGCCCTGGGGTTATGGGTCCCGGCCTTCGCCGGGACGACATCTCATTTGTGGCTGCAGATGAGCCCTAACTAACCGCCCGCGTCCATATCGCCGGCTTCGCGCTGGCCGCTGAGCCAGAGCGCGAGCAGCGTCCAGAACGCGCCCGAGAGCAGATAGGCACCCGAGGCGATGACGCCGAGATTGGTCGCAAGCAGCAGCGCGACCAGCGGAGCGAAACCGGCACCGAACAGCCAGGCCATGTCCGAGGTCAGCGCCGAAGCCGTGTAGCGGTACGCCTGCCGGAAGTTCGAGGCGATCGCGCCCGAGGACTGGCCGAACGAGAGACCGAGCAGGATGAAGCCGATCACCATGTAGATGGTCTCGCCGAACGCGCCGGCGTCGAGCAGTTGCGGCGCGAAACCGCTGTAGATCGCGATCGCGATCGCCGATCCCATCAAGAGCGACTTGCGGCCGACCCGGTCGGCGATGATGCCGGAGGCCACGATCGCGGCGACACCGAATACGGCGGCAACGATCTCGATGATCAGGAATCGCACCGGGCTTTCGCGGGTGAACAGGAACACCCAGGACAGCGGAAACACCGTGACCATGTGGAACAGCGCAAAGCTCGCCAGCGGCGCGAACGCACCGAGCATGATGTTCTGGCCTTCGCGCGCGACCGTCTCGGAGATGCGCGCGGGCTGCAATTCGCGGGTCTCGAACAGCGTGGCATATTCCTCGGTCGTCACCATGCGCAGGCGCGCGAACAGCGCCACGACGTTGATGGCGAAGGCGACGAAGAACGGATAGCGCCAGCCCCAGTCGAAGAAATCATCGGCGGAGAGGTTACCGGCGAAATAGGCGAACAGCGCGCTCGCCACGATCAGCCCGAGCGGCGCCCCGAGCTGCGGCACCATCGCGTACCAGCCGCGCTGGGAGGGCGGCGCATTCAGCGCCAGCAGCGAAGCCATGCCGTCCCAGGCTCCGCCCCAGGCCAGACCCTGCGCGATACGCGCCAGCGCCAGCAGCCAGATCGCCGCAACACCGATGTCGTGATAGCCGGGCAGGAAGGCGAGCGCCACGGTGGCGGTGCCGAGCAGGAACAGCGCCGAGACCAGCTTGGCCGTTTTGCCGTACTCGCGGTCGACCGTCATGAAAATGACGGTGCCGATCGGCCGCGCGATGAAGGCCAGCGCGAAGATCATGAAGGAATAAAGGGTGCCGGTCAGCTCGCTCGTGAACGGGAACACCAGGCGCGGGAACACGATCACCGAGGCGATCGCGTAGACGAAGAAGTCGAAGAATTCCGAGGTGCGGCCGATGATGACGCCGATGGCGATCTCGCCGGGACTGGCCTGGTCGTGGCCGTGCTCGCCCGAGTGGAGGTCTGCCATTGCGGGGGTCTGTGCCGTCGCCATTCGTGCGCCCTTAACGTCCTGAAAACCAAAGCCGACCGCCCGGCGGGGCGCCAGGCAATCCGGGCCTGTCTGACCCAACATTCCGCACTGCAACATTGGACAAATTGTCCAATGTCCGGATTGCTGCGCCGCAGCTACCCGTTGGCCCCGCAAAGGAAACTCATTCTCAAAGGCTCGGCCCGTGTCCCGTCTCAAGATCCTGGCGCTGCTACCCCTGGCAGTTGCGCTCAGTGGCTGCAACTACGTCGTGCTGGCGCCAGCCGGCGATATCGCTACCCAGCAGCGCGACCTCGTCATCATCTCCACCGTGCTGATGCTCCTGATCGTCGTCCCCGTGATGGCGCTGACGGTGCTGTTCGCCTGGCGTTACCGCCAGTCCAACACCACGGCCCGCTACGAGCCGGAATGGGATCACTCGACCAAGCTCGAGCTGGTGATCTGGTCGGCGCCGCTGCTGATCATCATCTGCCTGGGCGCGCTGACCTGGATGGGCACGCATCTGCTCGACCCCTATCGCACCCTCGGCCGCATCCATGCCGACCGCGCCGTGGACCAGTCCAAGGCCCCGCTCGAGGTCGACGTCGTCGCGCTCGACTGGAAGTGGCTCTTCATCTATCCGGACTACGGCATCGCCACCGTCAACGACCTCGCCGCTCCCGTCGATCGTCCGATCAACTTCCGTATCACGGCGTCCTCGGTGATGAACTCGTTCTACATCCCCGCGCTGGCCGGTCAGATCTACGCGATGCCGGGCATGGAGACGAAGCTCCACGCGGTGGTGAACCACGCCGGCACCTTCAAGGGTTTTTCGGCGAACTATAGCGGCGCCGGCTTCTCCGGCATGCACTTCAACTTCCAGGGCCTCGACGACAAGGGCTTCGACGCCTGGATCGCCAGCGCCAAATCAGCCGGCGGCTCGCTCGGCCGCGCCGAATATCTCCAGCTCGAAAAGCCCAGCGAAAACGAGCCGGTGCGGCGCTACGGCACCGTCGATTCCGATCTCTACCGCCTGATCCTCAACATGTGCGTCGAGACCGGCAAGATGTGCCAGAGCGAGATGATGGCGATCGACGCCAAGGGCGGCCGCGGCCATGAGGGCCTGAACAACACGCTGCCGCTGGCCTACGACAAATACGCCCGCCGCGGCAGCCCGCTCGGGCCCGAGCCGACCTTCGTCGCCGGCATCTGCACGCCGGATGCGCCGCAAGGCGCCGCGACCACCGCGTCGATCAAGGCTCCCACCGACACCGCGCCGCTCATCGGCGCCGGCCTGAAGCGGCCGACCTTCACGCCGCTGAAGTCCTCGTCCTTCTTCCTCGGACAACGTCCGAAGTCAGACTCCTAAAGAGATCCAGCAATGTCTCCTGATCTTCTCAAGCTCATCTTCGGCCGGCTCGGCATCGAATCGCTGCCGCTGCATGAGCCGATCCTCGTCGGCACCTTCGTGATGGTCGCACTCGGCGGCGCCACGCTGCTCGCCGGCCTCACCTATTTCCGCCTTTGGGGCTATCTGTGGCGTGAATGGTTCACCACGGTGGACCACAAGCGCATCGGCATCATGTACATGATCCTCGGCATCGTGATGCTGCTGCGCGGCTTCGCAGACGCCCTCATGATGCGCGCGCAGCAGGCGCTCGCGTTCAGCGGCTCCGAAGGCTTCCTCCCCGCTCATCACTACGACCAGGTCTTCACCGCCCACGGCGTGATCATGATCTTCTTCGTGGCGATGCCGTTTGTCACCGGCCTGATGAACTATGTCGTGCCGCTCCAGATCGGCGCGCGCGACGTGTCGTTCCCGTTCCTGAATAATTTCAGCTTCTGGATGACGGTCGGCGGCGCGGTGCTGGTGATGGCTTCGCTGTTCATCGGCGAATTCGCCCGCACCGGCTGGCTGGCTTATCCGCCGCTATCAAACATCGGCTACAGTCCAGACGTCGGCGTCGACTATTACATATGGGCGCTTCAGGTCGCAGGCGTCGGAACGACGCTGTCCGGCATCAACCTGATCTGTACCATCGTCAAGCTGCGGTGCCCCGGCATGACCATGATGCGGATGCCGGTGTTCACCTGGACCTCGCTCTGCACCAACATCCTGATCGTCGCCTCCTTCCCCGTTCTGACCGTCGTACTCGCGCTGCTCTCGCTCGATCGTTACGTCGGCACCAACTTCTTCACGAACGATTTCGGCGGCAGCCCGATGATGTACGTGAACCTGATCTGGATCTGGGGCCATCCCGAGGTCTACATCCTGGTTCTCCCCGCCTTCGGCGTCTTCTCGGAAGTGACCTCGACCTTCTCCGGCAAGCGGCTGTTCGGCTACACCTCGATGGTCTACGCCACGGTGGTCATCACCATCCTGTCGTACCTGGTCTGGCTGCACCACTTCTTCACGATGGGGTCGGGCGCCAGCGTCAACTCGTTCTTCGGCATCACCACGATGATCATCTCGATCCCGACGGGCGCGAAGATGTTCAACTGGCTGTTCACGATGTATCGCGGCCGTATCCGCTTCGAGCTGCCGATGATGTGGACGATCGCCTTCATGCTGACCTTCGTGATCGGCGGCATGACCGGCGTGCTGCTCGCGGTACCGCCGGCCGACTTCGTGCTGCACAACAGCCTGTTCCTGATCGCACACTTCCACAACGTGATCATCGGCGGCGTGGTGTTCGGCGCGTTCGCCGGCATCAACTACTGGTTCCCGAAGGCGTTCGGCTTCAAGCTCGATCCGTTCTGGGGCAAGATGTCGTTCTGGTTTTGGGTCACCGGCTTCTACCTCGCTTTCATGCCGCTCTATGTGCTCGGCCTGATGGGCGTGACCCGCCGCCTGCGCGTGTTCGACGATCCGAGCTTGCAGATCTGGTTCGTCATCGCCGCGATCGGCGCCGTCTTCGTCTTCATTGGCATCCTCAGCATGCTGATGCAGTTCGCGGTCTCTTTCCTCAAGCGCGAGCAGCTCAAGGACGTCACCGGCGACCCCTGGGATGCGCGCACGCTGGAATGGGCGACCTCCTCGCCGCCGCCGGACTACAACTTCGCGTTCACCCCCGTCGTTCACGACAATGACGCGTGGTGGGACATGAAGAAGCGCGGCTACCAGCGTCCGCTCACCGGGTTCAAGCCGATCCACATGCCCTCCAGCACCGGCACCGGCATCATCCTCGCCGGCTTCGCCACCGCGATGGGTTTCGGCCTGATCTGGTACATCTGGTGGCTGGCGGCTGCGAGCTTCATCGCGATGCTCGCCGTCGGGATCGGTCACACCTTCAACTATCACCGCGACTTCGACATTCCGGCTGACGACGTCATCCGGACAGAGGACGCGCGCACCAAACTGCTCGCCGGAGCCAAGTAAATGACTGTCGCTGTCAATCCCTCGCAAACCGGCGAGCCGGTCTTCTACGTCGCCGACGAGCATCCGCATCCGGAAGGCTACAGCACCTCGCTGGGCTTCTGGATCTACCTGATGAGCGACTGTCTCATCTTCGCGATGCTGTTCGCCGCGTTCGGCGTGCTCGGCGCCAATTACGCCGCCGGGCCCGCGCCGAAGGACCTGTTCGACCTCGACCTCGTCGCGGTGAACACCTCGATGCTGCTGCTGTCCTCGATCACCTATGGCTTTGCCATGCTGACGATGCAGCAGAACAAGGTCGCCCAGACGCAGATGTGGCTGGCTATCACCGGCCTGTTCGGTCTCGCCTTCATCGGCATCGAGCTCACCGAGTTCGCCCACATGATCCACGAAGGCGCCACCCCACAGCGCAGCGCCTTCCTGTCCGCCTTCTTCACCCTGGTCGGTACCCACGGCCTGCACGTCAGTTGCGGCCTGATCTGGCTGGTGACCCTGATGGTGCAGGTCTGGAAGTTCGGCCTGATCGAGGCCAATCGCCGCCGCCTGATGTGCCTGTCGATGTTCTGGCACTTCCTCGACGTGGTCTGGATCGGCGTCTTCACCTTCGTCTATCTCCTGGGAGTTCTGCGATGAACACCGATACCCACGCAGCTGGCGCGCACGACCATCATCACGACGACGGCCACGCCCACAGCACGTTCTCGGGCTACATGCTCGGCTTCGTGCTCTCGGTCGTGCTGACCGCGATCCCGTTCTGGCTGGTGATGAGCGGCACGCTGCCGAGCAAGCAGATCACCGCACTGGTCATCATGGCCTTCGCGGTCGTGCAGATCGTCGTGCACATGGTCTACTTCCTGCACATGAACGCCAAGTCCGAGAATGGCTGGACCATGATGGCGCTGATCTTCACCATCGTCATGGTGGTGATCGCGCTGTCCGGTTCGCTGTGGGTGATGAACCACCTCAACAGCAACATGATGCCGATCCACCAGATGAGCGGAATGAAGTGAGCGAGGCTCTGGCGTGAGCGAGACCCGGACCGTGACAGGCAAGACAGGCGAGGCGCGCCACAAGGCTGCGCGCCCGCCCTTGTGGCTCACGGCCCTCTCGCTCGCGGCCTTTGCCGTTCTGATCGCGCTCGGCGTCTGGCAGATCGAACGCCGCGCCTGGAAGCTGGCGTTGATCGACCGCGTCGAGCAGCGCGTCCATGCCCCGGCCCAGCCGATCCCCTCGCCCGCGTCGTGGCCCGCCATCTCCGCCGCAAACGACGAATACAGGCACGTCACCGTCACCGGCCGCTTCCTGCATGACCGTGAGACGCTGGTTCAGGCCGTCACCGAGGAAGGCCCCGGCTATTGGGTGCTGACGCCGCTTAAACGCGACGACGGCACGCTGATCCTGGTCAACCGCGGCTTCGTGCCGTCCGAGCGGCGCAACGCATCGACGCGCCGAAACGGCAATCCCGACGGCGAGGTCGCGATCACCGGCCTCTTGCGCATCACGGAGCCGAAAGGCGGCTTCCTCCGGAACAACGTTCCCCAGCACAACCGCTGGTACTCGCGGGATGTCGCCGCGATCGCAGCGGCCCAAGGCCTCCGGAACGTCGCGCCCTTTTTCGTCGATGCCGACGCCGGATCACAAACCGCCCAAGGCCCGACCGAAGGCCCGATCGGCGGATTGACCGTGATCCGCTTTCCCAATAACCACCTGATCTACGCGCTGACGTGGTTTGCCCTGGCTTTCATGCTGGCCGGCAGGCTTTTCGTCACATTCGGCGGCGGGCTGTTCCGCCGCAAGCGCTTCGTCCACGAACCGGTCGGCAGCTCCGATGCTCCCGCCCGCAGGACGGGATCAGATGCTGGAACGATCGTCGAACAAGCCTGACGGCGGAAGAACGACTCCCCAAGGGCTTACCAAAGGGCTTGGCGAGCTCGCCGTCACACTGCAATCGCAGGCGGACGCGCGCAGCGAGCTGATCGGCGCGGCGCCGACCGACGACGAGACCAACCGCAAGAACATGGCGCTGCTGATCCAGCTGCGCTGGACCGCGGTGGTCGGCCAGATCGTCACCATCGGTGGCGTGCATTTCTGGCTGGGCATCCCCCTGCCGCTGGAGCGGATGGGTGCGGTGATCGGCGCGCTGGTCCTGCTCAACGTCTCCAGCCTGGTCTGGGTGCGCCACCGCGCCGCGATCTCCAACAACGAGCTGCTGGTCGCCTTGATGCTCGACGTCGCGGCACTGACCGCGCAGCTCTATCTCAGCGGCGGCGCGACCAATCCCTTCACCTCGCTGTTCCTGCTCCAGGTGACGCTGGGCGCGGTGCTGCTCGATTCGCGCTCGACCTGGTCGCTGGTCGCGCTGACCTGCGCCAGCTTCGTCTGGCTGACGCTGGCCTACCGGCCGCTCGACCTGCCGCCGAACCCGATCAGCGAGACCTACAGCCTCACCGTAACAGGCATGCTCCTGGGCTTCGTGCTCAATGCCGTGCTGCTGGTCGTGTTCGTGACCCGCATCAACAGGAACCTGCGCGAGCGCGACGCGCATCTGGCGGCGCTGCGCCAGCATGCGGCCGAGCAGGACCACATCGTCCGCATGGGCCTGCTGGCCTCCGGCGCCGCGCACGAGCTCGGCACCCCGCTGGCCTCGCTCTCGGTGATCCTCAGCGACTGGCGCCGCATGCCCGAGCTCGCCGCCGATCAGGAGCTCGCCGAGGATCTTTCGGAGATGGAGACCTCGCTGCAACGCTGCAAGTCGATCGTGACAGGAATCCTGGTGTCGGCGGGCGAAGCGCGCGGCGAAGGCTCTTCGCCGACCACGGTGACGGCCTTCGTCACCGCGCTGGTCGAGGAGTGGCGCAACGCCCGTTCGGCGCGCACGCTCTATTTCGTCAACACGTTCGGCGAGGACGTCGCGATCGTCTCCGACGTGGCGCTGAAGCAGGTGATCTTCAACGTGCTCGACAACGCCTATGAGGTCTCGCGCGATTGGGTCGAGCTCCTGGCCGAGCGCGAGGGCGATAATCTCGTTCTGTCGATCTCTGACCGCGGCCCCGGCTTTGCGCCGGAGATGCTGGCGCAGCTCGGAAAACCCTATCACTCGAGCAAGGGCCGCGCCGGCGGCGGGCTCGGCCTCTTCCTGGTTGTCAACGTCGTGCGCAAGCTGGGCGGCAGCGTGACCGCCGAGAACCACAGGAAGCGCGGCGCCACCGTCCGCCTGACGCTACCGCTCGCAACGCTCGCGATCGGAGGCAGCTTTGACGCCTGACCGTTCGCTCATCGTCGTCGAGGACGACGAAGGCTTTGCGCGCACGCTGAAGCGCTCCTTCGAGCGCCGCGGCTACGAGGTCGTGCTGGCCGCCTCGATCGAGGAGGTGCGGAAAGTGCTGGAGGAGCGATCCTTCGGCCATGCCGTGGTCGACCTCAAGCTCGGCGGCGCCTCTGGGCTCACCTGCGTCGAGCTGCTGCACACGCATGATCCGGAGATGCTGATCGTGGTGCTGACCGGCTTTGCCAGCATCTCCACCGCCGTCGAGGCGATCAAGCTGGGGGCCTGCCACTATCTCGCAAAGCCCTCGAACACCGACGACATCGAGGCCGCCTTCAACAAGGCCGAAGGCAATGCCGAAGTCGCGCTCGATGCGCGGCCGACCTCGATCAAGACGCTGGAATGGGAACGCATCCACCAGACCCTGATCGAGACCGACTTCAACATCTCGGAAGCGGCACGGCGGCTGGGGATGCACCGGCGCACGTTGGCGAGGAAGCTCGAGAAGCGGCCGGTGAAGTAGGAGGAGCGGATCGCGATCCCTCCTCTCTTCCTCGTGGCGCCTATTGGCCGAACCGAGCGATGATTTCGGCTAGCGCGGGATGGCCCGTGCAGAATCCCGCTCCCCGACTGACCTCCCCGTTCTCCAGAGCAGTTGCGTAGACCACGGCGGGGTCAGCTTCGAGGCGTTCCCGCAAGGCCGCCAGCTTCGGCCAGCGGCGCCGCTCCGCGACTGCGTGGAAGTCAAGCCAGCGTGCCACGCCTGTCAGCAGCGCGTCAGCCAGTGTCGGCCTGTCGCCGAGCAGGAAGGGCGTCGCTTCGATCAGTCCTTCGAGCTTGTCGTGGCGCTCGATCACCTTCACCGTACCAAAGTCCCGCAGAGCCGACTTCATGGCGGGCGTCATTGCTTCCCCTTCCATTGCGGCCCAGAGCGGCGCGAAGGCTGCCGTAAAGCCGGTATTCACGAACGCCATGAGCCGATGCATGCGATCGGCTTGCGGCGATACCGGATCGAAGCTGATGCGCCGTTCGAAGTCCCTGGATTCGAGCCAACCGGTGATCGCCATCGTTTCCGTCAGCACTGCGCCTTGTTCCGTGATGAACGCGGGCGTCTCGTGTCGTGGATTGATCTTCGCATATGACGGGTCTCGCATCTCGCCCATCATATCGACGCGACACAGTCGATATGGCCTGCCCAGCCATTCGAGAGCCGCAACGAGTCCCATGGAGCTTCCCATCGGGAAGCCGTAGATTAGGATCGGGTCCATGATTCATTCTCCGTGATTTCTGATGATCACGCTGCGCAGCGTTGCTGCGGACCCTAGTCAGTCGCCGCACCAAGTAAATTACGAACTTTTTTGTAACCTGGAGTGTCCGATGAAAGATCTCGTCTCGAGATGCCCTATCGAGGAAGTGATGCAGATTCTGAGCGGTCGCTGGCCGACGCTTCTGATCTACTATTTGAAGCAGGGCACCAAGCGCTTCAGCGACCTGCGCCGGGACAATCCGACCATCTCGCACCGAATGCTCGCCCTCGAACTTCGCAAGCTGGAGGACGCCGGCGTCGTGACCCGCACCGAGTTCGACGGATATCCGCTGCGGGTCGAGTACGACCTGACCTCCGCAGGTCACAGGCTCGTGCCGTTGATCGACGCATTGGGCGATTGGTGGTCGGCGGTTGCAGCCGGAGCCGATGACGAAGGCCGCAAGACCCGGATTGGCTCGTCACGAAGCGCGTGACACATCGCCGACGAGCACAGCCATTCGTCCAAACAAAAAGCCCGGCCTTACGGCCGGGCTTTTGATCTGTTGCAATCGATGCGAGGGGCGCTTACGCGGCCTCGTCGGCGACGGTGGTGTCGTCGCCATCGGTATCGTCGGTATCGCCCTCGGCATCCGCCTCGCCCTCGGCGGCTTCCGCCTTGGCGTTGCGGCGCGGGCTCTTGGCGAGCTGGGCCTCGATTTCCTTGACCGCTTCGGTCTCGGTCGAGTGCTGCACCACCGCGATCTCGCGGGACAGACGGTCGAGCGCCGCTTCATAGAGCTGGCGTTCGCTGTACGACTGCTCGGGCTGCGACTCCGAGCGATAGAGATCGCGCACGACTTCCGCGATCGCGACGATGTCGCCCGAATTGATCTTCGCTTCGTACTCCTGGGCGCGGCGCGACCACATGGTGCGCTTGACGCGGGCGCGGCCCTTGAGGGTCTCCAGCGCCTTCTTGACCAGCGCGGGCTCGGACAGCTTGCGCATGCCGACATTGGCGACCTTGGCGGTCGGCACGCGGAGCGTCATCTTATCCTTGATGAAGTTGATGACGAACAGCTCGAGCTTCGCGCCGGCGATCTCCTGCTCCTCGATGGCCAGGATCTGGCCAACGCCGTGAGCGGGATAGACGACGAATTCGTTGGCCTTAAAGCCCTGGCGCTGGGTCACGACCTTCTTTTCCTCGACCTTCGGCGCAGCAGCCGCCGGCTTCACGGCCGGCTTGGCAGCGACAGGAGCCTTGGCAGGAGCAGCAGCAACAGGGGCCTTCGGCGCAGCGGGCTTGGCAGCGGGAGCCTTGGCAGCAGCAGGCTTCGAAACGGTCGCTTTCGCGGCCGGCTTGGCAGTCTTGTGAGGCATTGCGCTTCTTTTGTTCTTCGAGGACTTTGCAGCCGGCGCCTTTGTCGCGGTCCGACCCTTGGATGCGCTACGGCTGGCCGCGGCGACTTTTTTGGCCTCCTTATGGGAAGCCCTCGCTGAAGTACTCTTTTTACGCGTTTTCTGTGACACAGCCTGCGCGCGGAAACTGCCACGCCCCTGTTCGACATTTGGTTTCACGGGAACCCGGCGGGGCCAACTGGGCTGACGAGGGTTCGGCTTAATGTGCCCAATATAGCACATTTCCCGCAAAAATCAATGATTTAGGGGTCTTGAGGGCTGGTTTTCAGCGGTAACGAAGGTATTAGGGTTAAGTTTAGGCCCGGATTAGTCTCCGGAGCCGGGGTTCGGAGAAAAATATTTCTCGAACTTGCCTTCCTGGCCGTCGAATTCCTTGGCGTCGGCGGGTGATTCTTTCTTCTGGGTGATGTTCGGCCAGCTCTTGGCGTAGTCGGCATTGACCGAGAGCCATTTTTCCAGGCCCGGTTCCGTGTCCGGCTTGATGGCGTCGGCGGGGCATTCCGGCTCGCACACGCCGCAGTCGATGCACTCGTCCGGGTGGATGACGAGCATGTTGTCGCCCTCGTAGAAACAATCGACCGGGCAGACCTCGACGCAGTCGGTGTACTTGCACTTGATGCAGTTTTCAGTGACGACGTAAGTCATCCAACGCTCCGAAAAGCTCTTTTAAAAGTCGCGGCTTGCGTAGCGCGGATGGCCCGGCGCTGCAAGGTCGGGAACGGCCGATCATGACGGCTTTGCGCGTTTGACCGGCCAAGAAATGAATTTAAAGCGCAATTAATTGCGCTTTCCTTCGCCGAGCTCCTCGTAGAGCACGCGGGCCGAGGCGGCATCGCCGCGGCGCTCGCTGAAGGCAACGACTTTCAGGACACGCACGGTGCGATCGAGCGCGACGGTCAAGACGTCGCCGACCTTGATCGCGTGGCCCGGCGATGTCTCGCGTGCGCCGTTGACGCGCACGTGGCCTGTTACAACGAGCTCGGCCGCGGAGGTGCGCGCCTTCACCACCCGCGCGTGCCACAGCCATTTGTCGATGCGCTGCCGCTCGGTCGTGGGCTACTCCATCTGACGCGTTTTCTTCACGCGAACCGCTCCACACGTCGCTTGAAAACGCTATTCCTTGCGCCCCGCGAGCTGCTCCTTCAGTGCAGCGAGCTTTGCGAAGGGCGAATTGGGGTCGACCGGACGATCGCGCTCGCGCGGGTTCGCGCTCGAGGCGTAGGGACGCAGCGACGGCCCGCCCTGACGATCGCGGCCCTTGTCGCGGTCGCGGCCGCGATTGTCGCGGCCCTTGTCGCGATCGCCGCCGAACTTGCCCTTGTTGCGATCGCGATCCTTGTCGCGATCCTTGCCCTGATCCCGACCCTGGAAGCTGCGGTTCTTGTCGTCGCGGCGCTCACCGCCCTCGCCACCTTCACGCGGCTTGCGGAAATCCTTCGCCCCGTCCCTGCGATGGCCGCCATGGCGATGACGCTCACCGCGCTTCTCGCCGTCGGCTGACTGCGCGGCCTCGCCTTCCGCAGGCGCAGCGCCGGCCTCGGCACCGGCTTGCGGGCGCTGGTTGTGGTGACGCTGGTGGCGATGACGCTCGTGGCGCGGCTTGCGATCCTCGTGGCGGCCGCCGGGACGCCAGACCTCGACGAGCTCCGGCTCGGCGGGGACGGCCGCGGCCTCGACTGGCGCGGCGGCATCGGGCGATGCAGCCGCCTCGACCGCGGCGGCTTCGGCAGGCGCGGCCTCAAGGCCGGCAGCCTCCGCAGGAGTAGCTGCTTCCTCCGTCGGCGGCGCGATGCCGGGAGCATCTTCGGGCGTGACGGGAGCCTCGGCCGATGCTTCGAGCGCCGGCTCGTCGTGCGCGGGCTCGTCGTGCTGCTCCATGCCCGGCGCGTCTTCGACGGTGACGGCGTCTGCAGCGGCTTCGATCGGCGTGTCCGCGGCGGCGGCGCCCTCGACCGGCGTTTCGGTCGCAGGCGTTTCGGTCGCAGGCGGCTCGGCGGGAGCCTCTGCGCCGGAGGATGCTTCAGCAGCGACCGCCACAGGCTTCGGCGGCAGCGGCGCACGCTTCTCCATGCGATAGCCGAGCGCACGCAGCACCGAGGCGAAATCCTCGCCCGCCGAACCCGTGAGCGAGGTCATCGCCTGCGTCACGACGAAGCCGCGGCCGTCGAACGCACCGGCGGGCTTTTCGCCGGGCGCGTTCTCGCGCCAGGCCAGCGCCGGACGGATCAGATCGGCAAGGCGCTCCAGGATGTCGACGCGCACGGCCCGCTCGCCGGCCTGCTTGTAGCCGAGCACGCGATAGGCATCGCGCGGCAGAGCCTTGTCGACCGGGAACGAGGTGCGGCCCGAAGAGGCCAGATGCTGCGCGCCCGAGAGCGAGGACAGATCGACATTGTCCTGCTTCAGCGCCCACAGCAGCGCGGCGATCGCGCGCGCGGCGGGCTTGAGCAGGCCGGGGAAATAGAGGTGATAGGCGCCGAAGCGGACGCCGTATTTGCGCAAGGTGGCGCGCGAGGGCTGGTCGAGATCCTTCAGCTCGTTGGCGATCTTGGGACGCTCCAGCACGCCGAGCGCCTCGACCAGCTGATAGGCGATGCCGCGGGCAATGCCGGTGACGTCCTCGGCCTTCGACAGCTCGAACATCGGCCCGAGCAGCTTTTCGATATGCGTCTTGAGCCAGAGGTCGAGGCGCGCCTGGACCTTCTCACGGGGCGCACCCGTCAGACGCTCGTCCGAGATGATGCGGATGCGCGGATGCAGCGCGTCCTCTGCGGCAGACAGTCGCGCCACAGCATCGCCGGTCCAGCGGATCGTGCCTTCCGAGGTCAGCACGAACTGCTCGTCCGGCGCATTGCCCAGTTTTTCGGCGCGCGCATTGATCTCGCCGGCGAGCACCGCTTGGGCCGCAGCCTGCAAGGCTTTCGCATCGGAGCCGGCTTCCGCCGCATCCGGTGCAAAGGTGAAGCCATCGAGACGGCCGATGACATGGCCTTCGACGATGACTTCGCCGGTCTTGCCGATTTCAGTATTCAAGCTCGTGTTCTCCCGCAGGCGGCGCATCAATACACTGGTCCGGCGATCAACGAAACGCTCAGTCAAGCGTTCATGGAGCGCATCCGATAATTTATTTTCGACCTCGCGGGCGATCCCCTGCCAGCGTTCGGGGTCTTTCAGCCAGTCCGGACGGTTGGCGACGAAGGTCCAGGTGCGAATCTGCGCGATCCGGGCCGACAGCGTGTCGATATCGCCGTCGATGCGGTCGGACTGGTCGACCTGGGCGGCAAACCAGGAGTCGGGAATGCATCCCTTCTGCATCAGGAAGCCGTACAGCGTGGTCACGAGCTCGGCATGGGCGGCCGGCGACAGTTTTCGGTAGTCCGGGACCTGGCAGGCCTCCCATAGCCGCTCCACGGCGGCCTTGCCATGTGCGGTATCGCGCACATCGGCGTCGCGGGCGGCATGGTCGAGCACGCGCATGTCCTCGGCGATCGGCGCGCGCGTCAGCGCCTCATGGCCGGGCGACTGGTTCAGTGACACCTGGAGCGCGCCGAGCGAGGAGAAATCCAGCTTCGAATTGCGCCATTGCAGCATCTTCACATGATCGAAGGTGTGGTTCTGGAGCGCGTTGACGAGCTCGGGCTCGAACGGCGCGCAGCGGCCGGTGGTGCCGAAAGTTCCGTTGCGCGTGGCCCGTCCGGCGCGGCCGGCGATCTGCGCGAATTCGGACGGCGTCAGCCTGCGGAACTGATAGCCGTCGAACTTGCGGTCGGAGGCGAACGCGACGTGATCGACGTCGAGATTGAGGCCCATGCCGACGGCGTCGGTGGCGACGAGATAATCGACGTCGCCGTTCTGGAACATCTCGACCTGCGCATTGCGCGTGCGCGGGCTGAGCGAGCCGAGCACGACAGCGGCGCCACCATGCTGGCGGCGGATCAGCTCGGCGATGGCGTAGACCTCATCGGCCGAGAACGCGACGATGGCGGTGCGGCGCGGCTGGCGCGTGATCTTGCGGTCGCCGGCGAATTCGAGCTGCGACAGCCTGGGACGCGTGATCATGGACACGCCGGGCAACAGGCGCTCGATGATCGGGCGCATCGTGGCTGCGCCCAGCAGCAGCGTCTCGTCGCGGCCGCGGCGGTTGAGGATGCGGTCGGTGAAGACGTGGCCGCGTTCGAGGTCGGAGGCGATCTGGACCTCGTCGACGGCGAGGAAGGAGACGTCGAGATCCCTCGGCATCGCCTCGACCGTGGAGACCCAGTAGCGCGGATTCTTCGGCTTGATCTTCTCCTCGCCGGTCACCAGCGCGACCGCCTCGCTGCCGACCCTGGCGGCGATCTTGTTGTAGACCTCGCGCGCGAGCAGGCGCAGCGGCAGCCCGATCAGCCCCGAGGGATGCGCGAGCATCCGCTCGATGGCGAGATGGGTCTTGCCGGTGTTGGTCGGCCCGAGCACCGCAGTGACGCCGGCGCCAGGTACGCGACCGGACAGCGCGCGCTCGGAAGCGAAGGGGGAGGAGGAAAAGGGCATCTGGGGGATTAGGTAGTGCCGATTTGGGCGAATGTCAGTGCTGTTTGGGGCGGTGGGGTGCAGGCACTCTGTCAGCCATGTCTCCGAACGCTGCGGCGGAGCCCCTTGCTCCGCTGTCATGCCCCGGCTTGACCGGGGCATCCAGGGCGGATTCAATCACTCGTCGCAACACCCTGTGTATCGCTCACTCGTAGCAATTGGTCGAGAGTTTCCGCC